>NZ_PQJY01000001.1:0-956980 GCF_002920195.1 Leclercia sp. LSNIH8
TTACAGAATTTGCCTGGCGGCTGTAGCGCGGTGGTCCCACCTGACCCCATGCCGAACTCAGAAGTGAAACGCCGTAGCGCCGATGGTAGTGTGGGGTCTCCCCATGCGAGAGTAGGGAACTGCCAGGCATCAAATTACGTAGTAAACCGGGGCAATAAACCGGTAGTTACAGAAGTATTCGGTGGAGCGGTAGTTCAGTCGGTTAGAATACCTGCCTGTCACGCAGGGGGTCGCGGGTTCGAGTCCCGTCCGTTCCGCCACTTATTAAGAAGCCCTGAGCTCACGCTCAGGGCTTTTTTCTTGCCTGCTGTTTGATTATTGCTGTAAATGCAAAAATCCTCTGCTTAATACGATCTTTTTTCACATATCCCCGCCAGAGATAATCCTCTTCATTAACAAACATGATGAAGAAAAGAGGAATTTCATGTCTATCCCTGCATTCGGTCTTGGCACTTTCCGCCTGAAAGACGACGTTGTTATCGCATCCGTTAAAACTGCCCTCGAACTGGGCTATCGCACGATTGATACCGCCCAAATCTACGACAACGAATCCGCTGTAGGTCAGGCGATCGCAGAGAGCGGCGTACCACGCGACGCGCTTTTTATTACCACCAAGATCTGGATTGAGAACCTCAGCAAAGAGAAATTAATCCCAAGCCTGAAAGAGAGCCTGAAAAAGCTGCGCACCGATTATGTCGATCTGACCCTGATCCACTGGCCATCACCAAACGACGCCGTGTCAGTTGAAGAGTTTATGCAGGCATTACTGGAAGCCAAAGCCCAGGGGCTGACGCGTGAAATTGGTATCTCCAACTTCACTATCCCATTGATGGGAAAAGCAATTGCCGCAGTTGGCGCAGAAAATATCGCCACCAATCAGATCGAACTATCCCCTTATCTGCAAAACCGGCAGGTAGTGGAATGGGCGCAGCAGCACGGCATCCATATCACTTCTTACATGACGCTGGCTTACGGTAAAGCGCTGAAAGATGAAACCATTCTGCGTATTGCTGCCAAACATAATGCCACCGCAGCACAGGTTATTCTGGCGTGGGCGATGGGGGAGGGTTATGCAGTGATCCCATCTTCAACCAAACGTGAAAACCTGGCAAGCAATCTGCTGGCACAGGATCTGAAGCTAGATCTGGATGACAAAAAAGCGATCGCGGCACTCGACTGCAACGATCGTCTGGTTAGCCCGGAAGGCCTGGCGCCGAAGTGGGATTAATTTAACCCGCCCTCTGTACCCTGAACCCTCTCACAGCTCCTTCGGGAGCTGTTTTACATGCTCGCTCAGAAAATCAATAAAGGCCCGTATGCGGGTGCTTACCGCTCTGTCACTGTAATAAACCGCGCTGAAAGGCATCTCTACCGGCAGGCGCTTGTCTGCCATCAGCTCGACTAACTCCCCCCGCGCAATCTCTTTATCAATCATATAATCCGACAGGCAGGCAATCCCATTTCCTTCAAGGCATAACTGTTTGAGCGTCTCGCCGCTGTTGGATGATAAACCGCAAACCACTTCATGCAGCTGACCGTCATGGCAGGCGAGAGGCCATGTATTAAGGGATACCGGCTCCGTAAAGCCCAGGCAGAGATGCTGCTTCAGTTCTTCTATCGTCTCAGGCCTGCCGAAACGGGCAATATAGGCCGGGGAGGCGATGATTTTGCGATAACTGGTGAACAGAGGGCGTGCCCGCAGGCTGGAATCGGTCAGCGTCCCCGCGCGGATCGCCACATCCACCTTGCGCTCAATCAGGTTGATAAACGTTTCTGAAGAGACCAGAGAGAGCGTCATTTCCGGATAACGTTCGCGGAAAGGTTTAATTAAAGGCATCAGGAAATGCAGCACCACGGGCGTCGCCGCATCGATACGCAGAAGCCCACGTGGCGTGCTGCGCGTCTCCATGATCTCTGTTTCTGCGGCGGCCATCTCCTGCAGAATAGACTGCACGCGGCGAAAATAGCGTTCGCCTTCTTCGGTCAGGCTCAGTTGCCGGGTCGTCCGGTTAAGCAGGCTGACGCCCAGCTTCATCTCCAGCTTTTTCACCGATCGGCTGACGGCTGAATTAGCCTGTCCCAGCTGTTCCGCGGCACGGCTAAAACTGCCGCTCTCAACGACGGCGACAAATATCGCCAGCTCCTCAGACGTTGCTTTCATTATTGCTTTATCCGCAAAATTATATTGATATTTTGAGCATTTTTGTTATTTAAACACTGGCGCATACTCCGTGTCATCTTAATCCTGATGAGACGGAGTTATTTATGCCTCTGGCGCTACTTGCCCTGACGATCAGTGCCTTTGCAATCGGCACGACTGAATTTGTTATTGTAGGTCTGGTTCCTACGATTGCTGACCAACTTGCCATCTCGCTGCCTTCGGCGGGTTTACTGGTTTCTATCTATGCCCTCGGTGTGGCTATCGGCGCACCGGTACTGTCCGCACTCACAGGCCGTCTGCCGCGTAAACAGCTGCTGATGGCGTTGATGGTGCTGTTTACCGCAGGCAACATCCTTGCCTGGCAGGCACCTGATTACACAACCCTGGTCATTGCCCGCCTCCTGACGGGGCTGGCTCATGGCGTCTTCTTCTCCATCGGCTCGACAATTGCGACGAGCCTGGTGCCGAAAGAGAAAGCGGCCTCTGCTATTGCCATTATGTTTGGCGGTTTAACCGTAGCCCTGGTGACGGGTGTACCGCTGGGCACCTTTATTGGGCAACATTTTGGCTGGCGTGAAACCTTCCTGGCGGTCTCTCTGCTGGGCGTGATTGCGCTGATTAGCAGTCTGGTGCTGATCCCGTCCACTATTCCGGGACGCGCGGCAGCGACGCTGCGCGACCAACTAAAAGTGCTGACTCATCCTCGTTTACTGATGATCTATGCCATTACGGCGCTGGGCTATGGCGGCGTGTTTACCGCATTTACCTTCCTGGCACCAATGATGCAGGATCTGGCAGGCTTCTCACCGAGCGCAGTAAGCTGGATCCTGCTGGGCTATGGCGTTTCGGTGGCGATCGGCAATATCTGGGGCGGAAAGCTGGCCGATAAGCATGGCGCTGTCCCAGCGCTGAAAATTATCTTTGCTGCCCTGGTTATGCTTTTACTGGTCTTCCAGTTCACCGCTTCCATACAGTATGCCGCGCTGGGTACGGTACTGGTAATGGGGATCTTCGCCTTCGGCAACGTACCGGGTTTGCAGGTCTACGTCGTGCAGAAAGCCGAACTCTATACACCCAACGCCGTGGATGTCGCTTCCGGTCTTAATATCGCCGCGTTTAATGTCGGTATCGCACTGGGTTCCATTATTGGTGGACAGACGGTTGAGCACTTTGGTCTGTCGCAAACGCCTTGGATTGGGGCGGTCATCGTTCTCGTGGCGTTTCTGCTGATTGGGCTGAGCGGTCGCCTGGATAAGCCCGCGCGCGTTGCTCTCGGATAATTGTATGTAAGTACTTACCGATAAAACAGCTCAGCAGATTCTTAGTTACTCAGTAGTTTCTTAGTAATAGCGTTGAAAGTGTGAGCTGAAAACCCTATAACATTAGAACCCGCTCCTGTTTCTGGACGGGTTCTAGTTGATAGGGGTCGTTTCACACCGTGCGAAAAAATACCTATGCCATGCGTTATGTTGCCGGACAACCAGCGGAGCGAATTTTACCTCCGGGGTCGTTTGCGAGCATTGGCCAGGCATTGCCTGCGGGTGCGCCTTTAAGCAGCGACGAAAAAATTCGGGTGCTGGTATGGAATATCTTTAAACAGCAACGCGCCGAATGGTTATCCGTCCTGCAGAATTTTGGTAAAGATGCCCATCTGGTGCTGCTGCAGGAGGCGCAAACCACACCTGAACTGGTCAGGTTTGCGACCACTAACTATCTCGCTGCTGACCAGGTGCCGGCATTTGTCTTACCCCAGCATCCGTCAGGGGTGATGACGCTCTCTGCCGCTCATCCCGTCTATTGCTGCCCACTGCGTGAGCGTGAACCGCTTCTGCGCCTGGCGAAATCCGCCCTAGTCACCGTCTACCCGCTGCCGGATACCCGGCTGC
Organism: Leclercia sp. LSNIH8; assembly: GCF_002920195.1. Lineage (NCBI taxonomy): Bacteria > Pseudomonadati > Pseudomonadota > Gammaproteobacteria > Enterobacterales > Enterobacteriaceae > Leclercia > Leclercia sp. LSNIH8. The sequence goes on from NZ_PQJY01000001.1 coordinate 4,048, forward strand.
TGATGGTGGTCAATATCCACGCGGTTAACTTCAGCCTTGGCGTGGATGTCTACAGCAAGCAGCTGCTGCCTATCGGCGATCAGATTGCCCATCACAGCGGCCCGGTGGTTATGGCTGGCGATTTCAATGCCTGGAGCCGCCCGCGAATGAATGCGCTTTATCGCTTTGCGCGGGAGATGTCGCTGCGCGAAGTACGCTTTACCGATGACCAGCGGCGCAAGGCCTTTGGTCGTCCCCTCGATTTTGTCTTCTATCGTGGTCTGAACGTGAGTGAAGCCTCTGTGCTGGTCACTCGCGCATCCGATCACAATCCGCTACTCGTTGAATTCAGTCCCGGCAAACCTGAGAGATAGAGGTGCGTCAGGTCTGCCTTGGGGCAGGCCTGTACGGGTGCTGCCCTTTATTTTTCATCAACCGAAGGACAGCAAAATGACAACACAGTCCCATCATGACAACGTAGAAAAACAGTTTGGCTCTCAGGCTAAGGCTTACCTCACCAGTGCGGTTCACGCATCGGGGCGCGATTTGCAGCGTCTGGCTGAACGTCTGGCCGATTTTCCGAAAGCCAGCGTCCTGGATTTAGGCTGCGGGGCAGGTCATGCCAGCTTTGTGGCAGCGCAGCAGGTGGCTCAGGTGACGGCATATGACTTATCCAGCCAGATGCTGGAGGTGGTTGCCGCCGCAGCCAGCGAGAAGGGACTGAGTAATATTGCTACCCGTCAGGGCTATGCAGAATCGTTACCCTTTGACGATGAAATGTTTGATATTGTGATCAGCCGCTACTCGGCGCACCACTGGCATGATGTCGGTCAGGCGTTGCGCGAAGTTAAGCGGGTGCTGAAGCCGGGGGGGCTGGTTATCATCATGGATATCATGTCGCCGGGTCATCCGGTACGTGATATCTGGTTACAGACGGTAGAAGCGTTGCGGGATACCTCGCATGTCCGCAACTACTCCAGCGGCGAGTGGTTGTCCATGTTCACCGATGCCGGGCTGATTGCACGGTCGCTGCAGACAGACAGATTAAGGCTGGAGTTTTCTTCGTGGATTGCGCGTATGCGCACACCAGAGGCGTTGAGCCAGGCGATCCGGCTGTATCAGGAGAGTGCCTCGGCCGAGGTCAAAGCCTACTTTGAGCTGCAGGAAGAGGGCTCCTTTACCAGTGATACCCTCCTGGCTGAAGCCCAAAAGGCGGGATAAACAAAAAAGGCACCGAGGGGAATCGGTGCCTTTTTACATCAGGTCTCTGAAATCAGGAATCCGGTGTGGCGTTGTTTTTCACAAACAACGTTATCCGGTCGCCAGGCTGCAGATTGTCCGTATCGCTGTTCCAGCGCATCACATCTTTGATGTTCACGCCGTGACGCTTGGCAATACTGGAAAGCGAATCGCCTTTTTGTACGCGATAGGTAATGCTATCGCTATTATTGGCGAGACGCTGTGCGCTGTTACCCGCACCAATCGTCAGGTTCTGACCCACTTTCAGGGTAGAGCCACGCAGCTTGTTCCACTGCTGCAGATCTTTCGTGCTCACGCCAAGGCGTGAAGCAATGCCTGAAAGCGTATCGCCTGTACGTACCCGATAGCTACGGCTATTTAACGGTGTGTTATCCGCAATAAGCGTAGACTGAACCGCTGCTATCTCACCCGACGCTAACGATACCCGTAACTGTTCAGCGTGTTTCTGCGGCACCAGAACGTATTTTGGCCCGCTGCTACCCAACGTAGAGCCCTTCACACCTGCATTGAAGGCTTTCAGTTTGGTCACCGAGATACCTGCCATATCCGCAACCTGTTTCAGTTCAACAGGGTTGTTGATACGCACTCTCGCCAGCGCACGACTTTCGTCCGAGGTCGGCAGCTGCACGCCGTACTGTTTGCTGTTTTTGAAGATTTCACTCAAAGCCAGCATTTTAGGTACGTATAATTTGGTTTCCCGTGGCAGTGGAAGCGACCAAAAGTCGGTAGGTTTACCCCGTGCTTTATTCGCTTTCATTGCCTTCAGTACACGACCCTCACCGCTGTTGTACGCAGCGACAGTCAGCAGCCAGTCACCGTCGAACATCTTGTTCAGACGTTGCATCATATCGAGAGCGGCAGTCGTCGAGGCGACCACATCACGACGCGCATCGTAGTTGCGGGTCTGTTTTAAACCATAATTGCGCCCTGTGCTCGGTATGATCTGCCAAAGACCTGCGGCCTTGGCGCCAGACGTTGCGTGTGGGTCAAAAGCGCTCTCCACTATGGGTAGTAGTACCAGTTCCATGGGCATGTTACGTTTCTTAACTTGCCCTGCTATCCAGTACATATACGGCTCTGCCCGTAAAGTTACATCGTGGAGATAGCTCTTATTGCTTAAATACTTCTGTTTCTGTTCGCGAATCCGGCTGTTTTCCGGAATTCCCATCTTTAGCTCGTCACCAATAGAGACCCACAAGTCTTGATCCTGTGCGAAGGACGTCCCATCGTCTGCCCATCGCGATTGACTTGTGAACTTCCCTGCTTCCCCTTGACCAGCTGCAGAAAGGCTCTGTGCGTGCTGTTGTACGTTGCCAGTGTTCTGTGACGACTGGCAACCCACAAGCAGGACAGAGGCGAGTAATATCGCTTTTGCCTTCATGTGTGTGTCAATAGTTGCTTAAAAGACGAGCGATGATAACGACGAATAGTTAAAAAGGCAACATGCAATTGTCAGAAGTCATCTTTCTTTGCCCTTAACCACGCGAAACAATCCTCAGGTTGTAACATATTTGTTTCTTCTTTAATTTTATTAACTAAATCAATGTCATTTGTTCTAAGAAATAAATTAATTTTACGTTCATTTTTCAGAATTACGGGCAGTGTTTTTTGGTTTTTTGCACGTAACTCATTCACTTTGCGGTAATAATCCTGAATCGCGCTATCCTCAGGCAGAACGTGCATCGCAAACTTCATATTCGCTAAAGTGTATTCGTGTGCGCAACAAATAAGGGTGTCGTCGGGGAGAGCGTTAATTTTCTGGAAGGACTGGTACATCTGGGCTGGAGTGCCTTCAAAGAGCCGTCCGCAGCCGCCAGAAAACATTGTGTCTCCACAGAAAAGATAAGGGAAGCTAAAGTACGAAATATGTCCAGAAGTGTGACCCGGTGTGGCAATTACAGAAAATTCCAACGCAAGAATGAGGATCTTTTCGCCATCTTTTACTACGCGCGTAGCCCCCTTATTTTGTGTCTCAGCAGGACCGTATACCACAAGATGCGGAAATTTTGCGCAGAGTGTCGCCACGCCGCCCACATGGTCATGATGATGGTGCGTGAGCAGAATGGCTTCCGGCTGCCACTGGTTTTGCTCTATGGCGTTTAACACTGGCTCCGCCTCGCCAGGATCGACAATTACGCAACGACCCTCATCATTGCTTAAAACCCAGATGTAATTGTCCTGAAAAGCAGAAATACTGTTAAGATTCATACATTACCTCTCATAGCGTGGCGGGTGTTTTGATGAAACCGGCAAGGATACCTCAGATTGTTACCGCACCGAAACACTGGGCAGAGTTGCCCTGGGGTGAATACTATCGTGAAGCGCTCGAGTTACAGCTTAAGCCCTGGTTTGCGAAAATGTATGGTTTTCACTTGCTTAAGATTGGTAATCTGAGCGCGGAAATCAACTCTGAAAGCTGCGCCATCTCGCATCAGGTCAATGTTTCGCTGGGCGGTGAACCCGTTCAGGTGAAGGCCAATCCGCTGCAGCTTCCTTTTGCCGAGAAGTCCGTTGACGCGTGCCTGCTGGCACATTCGCTGCCCTGGTGCGATGACCCGCACCGTTTACTGCGGGAAGCCGATCGGGTTTTGATTGATGATGGCTGGCTGATTATCAGTGGCTTTAATCCGATGAGTCTGATGGGGCTCAGAAAGCTGGTGCCGGTGCTGCGTCGCACCCCACCGTATAACAGCCGCATGTTCACCCTGATGCGCCAGCTGGACTGGCTCTCGCTGCTCAATTTTGAGGTGATGCACCAGAGCGGTTTTCAGGTGATACCCTGGACGCGGCAGGGCGGAAAGATGCTCAGCACCCATTTTCCGGCTCTGGGCTGTATGCAGCTGATTGTGGCGCGCAAAAGAACCATCCCCCTGACGCTCAATCCCATGAAGCCAGGCAAAGCTAAGACCCAGTTACGCCCCGCTGTAGGTGCCACGCGGCAGTACCGAAAGCCCTGATCAGGCTTCCGGTTTATACCCCACATCGTCATGCTGCGGATTGAGCGCAGCCGCGCGCGCCAGTTCGTCGCAGCGTTCGTTTTCGGGGTGTCCGGCGTGGCCTTTCACCCATTCCCACTGAATTTTATGCTGGCTGAGCGCCGCATCCAGGCGTTGCCAGAGATCGACATTCTTCACCGGTTTTTTGTCCGCGGTTTTCCAGCCGCGTTTTTTCCAGTTATGGATCCACTGGGTGATCCCCTGGCGGACATACTGGCTGTCGGTACTCAGCACAATGTCGCAATGCTCTTTCAGTGCCTCAAGGGCCACAATCGCGGCCATCAACTCCATGCGGTTGTTGGTGGTCAGGCGAAAGCCTTCATTGAAGGTTTTTTCGTGCTGTCGATACCGCAAAATGGCGCCGTAACCCCCTGGGCCCGGATTGCCGAGGCACGAGCCATCAGTGTAAATCTCTACCTGTTTACGCATCCTGGCAGACATCCTGTAATCAAAACGGTAAGTCTGACATAAACGGTCTCCGGCAGCACGGCAAAATAAAGTCCGTGTGAATTAGCCTTTGAACGCCAGGTCAGGTTGATTACAATGTCGTCGTTAATAAGAACAGGCTGACAGAATGAGTATTGCAGACACACATAACGCCGACAGGATCATCGTTCTCGATACCGAAACCACGGGTATGAACCAGATCGGTGCTCACTATGAAGGGCATAAGATCATCGAGATCGGTGCGGTAGAGGTGGTTAACCGCCGTCTTACCGGCAATAACTTTCACGTTTACCTGAAGCCAGATCGGCTGGTGGACCCGGAAGCCTTTGGCGTTCACGGGATTGCCGATGAATTCTTGCTGGATAAACCCACCTTTGCCGACGTCGCCGATGAATTCATCGACTACATCAAAGGCGCCGAGCTTGTCATTCATAACGCCTCGTTCGATATCGGCTTTATGGATTACGAATTCAGCAAGCTCAACCGCGGCCTGCCGAAAACAGACGCCTTCTGCAAGGTTACAGATAGCCTGGCGATGGCAAGGAAGATGTTCCCCGGCAAACGGAACAGCCTTGATGCGTTGTGCTCGCGCTATGAAATAGATAACAGCAAACGAACGCTGCACGGGGCGCTGCTCGATGCCCAGATCCTGGCGGATGTTTATCTGATCATGACGGGCGGCCAGACCGCCCTGGCGTTTAACGCCGATAACGAGACGCAGCAAGAGTCCGGCGAGAGTGAAATCCAGCGCATTATTCGTAAGTCCAGCGCGCTGCGCGTTATACTCGCCAGTGATGAAGAGTTAATGGCGCATGAATCCCGTCTGGATCTGGTGCAGAAGAAGGGTGGAAGCTGCCTCTGGCGAGGCTAAAAGCGGCGGAAATGCTGGTAAAATAACCTTTTGGATCGTTTTTGCAGCAAACGATTCAAAAGGTGAGAAAAAGCATTGACGGGATCGAGGGTAAACCGTAATATCTGCCTCGTTCCCAAGGGAACACAGCGGAGCGGTAGTTCAGTCGGTTAGAATACCTGCCTGTCACGCAGGGGGTCGCGGGTTCGAGTCCCGTCCGTTCCGCCACATTCAGGCCCATGTTAGCAATAACATGGGCCTTTTTTCGATCTCTTTTCTTGTGCAACTTCTCCTTGCATCATCTTCCGTCTGGTTTACGCCGTTAAGCCTGAAAATGCCCAGGTTCCGTTACTCTCATCCCGTACATTCGCACCAATAACTTCCCCCGTATCCGTATTCCGGCCCGCATAAAAAATCAATTCAACAACGCTCCAGTCGCCCAACCGGTTAACGGGAAAAAAGAAGAGGTTAAAAATGGTCTGCGTTCTTCTATTAAGGGGCAGGGCAATATCCTATTTTGCGGGGCAGAATTTCATTGTTAAACCCGGCGCAGGATTAAAGCGGGGCAGGACGAATGATTTCTGGACGCATGGCTTCAAAGGACGCCAGGTTATTACGTTTTAGAGGACAAGGATTATGCAAACTTCTTCCGTTATTCCCGCACGTTACGATCGCTTTTCACGCCTTTTGCACTGGGTGGTTGCAGTCGTCATTATCTACGCCATGTGCATGGGCTACATTCTTCACGCGCTGGAAGGGACCCGTTGGTTTACCTTTTTTTCTGTGTTGAATATGTCGCTTGGCACCATTGCAACGCCAATCATGCTGGTGCGTTTTGTCTGGCGCTTCTTTCGTCCTTCAGTGCCTTATCCGGCAACGGTGGCGGGGCGGAAAAAGCAGATGGTGGTTTTCATCCATGAGCTGTTTTATCTGACCATTATGGTGGTGCTGGGCAGCGGTTTCCTGATACTGCACAAAGATTACAGCCTGTTTGGGCTGCTGCCGATTACTCATCCGATTAATACGATTGAAGTTAATGAATTCTTCTTTAAAGTGCATCGCGTTAGCTGCATTTTACTGGGCCTGATTCTGCTTGGGCATGTCGCGGCGGTAATCAAATATACCTTCAAGGGACAGCGCGAAATCCTGCAACGCATGCTGTAAGAAAAAGGCTGACGCCTTTCATTAGATGAAGTAACAAACAGCAGAGCCGCACCGCTCCTGTCCCTTTATGCCGATGAGGTGAGGGGACAGGGACAGTGCGGCTTTGCCCTTCAGCCAATACTAAACGGATCCGCATCCTGCCAGGCAGGAAACTTCTCCCGATATTCTCTCAGCGCCGTCAGTGACAGCTCGGCATCAATCCGGGTTGCATGATGCGGCTCAGCGGTGGCAATAATCTCACCCTGCGGGTTGATCACCCGACTGTCGCCCCGGTAGTGATGCCCGTTGCCGTCAGTACCGACCCGGTTGCAGCCAGCGACATAGGCCTGGTTCTCAATCGCACGTGCCGTCAGCAGCGCCTGCCAGTGGAGAGAGCGGGGCGCCGGCCAATTGGCGACGTAGATCGCCAGGTCGTAATCATCGCGGTTGCGCGACCAGACCGGGAAGCGCAGGTCGTAACAGACCAACGGCAGAATGCGCCAGCCACGCCACTCAAAGACAACCCGCTCGTTACCCGCTTCATAATGCTGGTGCTCGTCCGCCATGCGGAACAGATGGCGCTTATCGTAGAAGTGTACCTTGCCTTCTGGCTCCACCAGCAGAAAACGGTTCACTGGTCCGCGTTCGGTCTGCAACGCTGCGCTGCCAGCGATTAGCGCCTGGGTTTGTTGCGCTCTGGCCTGCATCCAGACAACCAGCTCGTCCTGCGGCAGGGACTGTTTAGCCGCCTCCATGGCGAAGCCAGTGGTGAACATTTCGGGCAGGATAATAATATCCCGTCCGGCGATCCCTTCCAGCTGACGATCAAAATGGCGCAGGTTGGCCGGACCATCCATCCACACCAGCGGTTGTTGCAAAAGCGTAATCTTCAAACCAGGCACAGTTAAGACTCCTCGAATAACCCCATTTTGACACTGTAGCACGACAAGCAGAGAAACGGGTGGCAATAAAAAACCCCGCACGAGGCGGGGTTTTGGCGGGTTGAAACGGCTTATGCAGCTTCAGGTTTACGTACGATCTCGTTCAGCTTTACCGGCTGTGTCGCCAGCTCTTCTGCGTCAAAATCATCAACGTTAATACTACGCAGACGACTCTCTTCCGCTTTAATCAGCAGATCCGCTTCATCTTTGGTGATGATGCCGCCCGCCAGCGCCTCTTTAGCCAGCTCGTTCAGGCGGGTGAAGGGCAGGTTTTTACCCAGCTGCTTGCAGATTTTCTGGTGAATCGGGTCGGCCGCCATCACATCCAGCAGCGCCTCTTCCAGCAGACCGACCGGGTTATGCTCACTTGGGGTCAGATACTGACCACGACCGATACGGGAGCGGGTTGCGCTCGGTATCTGCAGGATCTTCGCCACTTTATGATCCAGCTTATCGGACGGCGCCAGATAGTGGCGACCGGTCGGGAAGATCACCACACGCATAGCGCCAGCCACAAAGCGGTTCGGGAAGTTCACCAGCAGATCGTCGATGGCCTGTTCCGCCTGATACAGCGCATCCTGAACGCCCCAGTGGACCAGCGGCAGGTCGGCTTCATGACGGCCTTCATCGTCGTAGCGTTTTAGTACCGCCGAGGCGAGGAAAATCTGGCTCAGCACATCACCCAGACGGGCGGAGATGCGTTCCCGGCGTTTCAGGCTACCGCCCAGCACCGCCATTGACACGTCAGAGAGCAGCGCAAGGTTGGCACTCAGACGGTTCAGGTGCTGGTAGTAACGACGGGTCGCGTCGCCGGTTGGCGTGGCGCTGGTCAGGCCGCGGGTCAGACCCAGCCACAGGCTGCGCATTTTATTGCTACCGACATGGCCGATGTGTTTAAACAGCAGTTTATCGAAGGCATCCACGTCGTTGTTCTGCGCGGCGGCCATCTCTTCCAGCACGTATGGATGGCAGCGGATTGCCCCCTGACCGAAGATCATCATGCTGCGGGTCAGAATATTCGCCCCTTCAACGGTGATGGCAATCGGTGCGCCCTGATAGCCACGCGCCAGGAAGTTACCTTCACCCAGCATAATGCCTTTACCGCCGGCAATATCCATCGCATCAATGATCGACTGCTGCGCACGGTGGGTACAGTGGTACTTCACGATGGCGGACAGCACGGCCGGTTTTTCACCCAGCATGATGCCATAGGTAATTAAGGAAGCGGCGGCATCCATCACGTAAGCGTTACCTGCGATACGGGCCAGCGGCTCCTCAATTCCTTCCATCTTACCGATAGAGATTTTGAACTGACGGCGGATGTGGGCGTAAGCGCCAATCCCCATCGCCACCGATTTCAGACCGCCGGTTGAGTTCGACGGCAGGGTAATACCGCGGCCAACAGACAGACACTCAACCAGCATGCGCCAGCCCTGACCAGCCATTTTCGGGCCGCCGATGATGTAATCGATCGGCACAAAGATATCCTGACCGCGGGTCGGACCGTTCTGGAACGGTACGTTCAGCGGGAAGTGACGACGACCAATCTCTACGCCAGGTGTGGTGGTAGGGATCAGCGCGCAGGTGATGCCCAGATCCTCTTCGCCGCCTAACAGCTTGTCCGGGTCGGAGAGTTTAAAGGCCAGGCCCAGCACGGTGGCGATTGGCGCCAACGTAATGTAGCGTTTGTTCCAGGTCAGACGCATACCCAGAACCTGCTCACCCTGCCAATCACCCATACAAACTACGCCGGTGTCCGGGATAGCGCCCGCATCGGAACCCGCTTCCGGGCTGGTGAGTGCGAAGCAAGGGATTTCCAGACCACGGGCCAGGCGCGGCAGATAGTGATTTTTTTGCTCTTCAGTACCGTAATGTTGCAGCAGTTCGCCCGGGCCTAATGAGTTAGGTACGCCGACGGTGATCGCCAGGATCCCGGAGACGCCGGACAGTTTTTGCAGCACCCGAGCCTGGGCATACGCAGAGAATTCCAGCCCGCCGTACTCTTTCTTGATGATCATCGCGAAGAAGCGATGCTCTTTTAAAAATGCCCACAGTTCCGGCGGCAGATCGGCCATCTCATGGGTGATCTGGAAATCGTTCGCCATCCGGCAGGCTTCTTCAACCGGACCGTCAATAAACGCCTGCTCTTCAGCAGTCAGGCGCGGCTGCGGATAGTTATGCAGCTTTTTCCAGTCAGGGTTGCCCTGGAACAGCTCGCCTTCCCACCAGGTGGTACCCGCGTCGATCGCCTCTTTTTCGGTACGCGACATCGGCGGCATCACCTTACGGAAACCACGGAAGACCGGTGCAGAAATGAGGGACTTACGCATTGAGCGCACGTTGAACGGCACCAGGATAATTGCCAGCGGAACCAGCACCCAGATATTCCAGATGCCGGTCACGCCAAGGGCAGCGGTCCAGGCCAGTAAGATAAGACTGCTCAGCATTAAGCTGACCCGGTGATAGAACAACACCCCGAGCAGAACAACGGTTAACAGAATACTTAAAATCATCATAAAGAATTGCTCCCTGTCTTGTAGGAGGTCTGACCACTTGTGATGATATGGTTGTAGTGGATGTTATTTCTTTTAGCAATGCATTCACAAAATAATTACAACCTGGTTCACATTGTTCAGGTTTTACCCGGCACAAAAACGCAAAACGCCTGACGATTCCCATGGCTTTAGCTTCTCGCTTTTACCGCTATCCGGTAAACTTGCTCTGTTATTTCATCAATACTGAAGGATTATCCTCATGTACCAGGATCTTATTCGTAACGAACTGAACGAAGCGGCGGAAACGCTGGCCAACTTTCTGAAAGATGAAGCCAATATCCACGCTATTCAGCGCGCGGCGGTCCTGCTGGCCGACAGCTTTAAAGCGGGCGGTAAAGTGCTCTCCTGCGGCAATGGTGGTTCACATTGTGATGCCATGCACTTTGCCGAAGAGCTGACGGGGCGTTATCGTGAAAACCGTCCGGGCTACCCGGCGATCGCGATCTCTGACGTCAGCCACATCTCCTGCGTGAGCAACGACTTTGGTTACGATTATGTTTTCTCCCGCTATGTTGAAGCGGTAGGGCGTGAAGGGGATGTCCTGCTGGGGATCTCCACCTCCGGCAACTCCGGCAACGTCATTAAAGCCATTGAAGCGGCGCGTGAGAAGGGGATGAAAGTCATCACCCTCACCGGCAAAGATGGCGGCAAAATGGCAGGCACCGCAGATATCGAAATTCGAGTGCCTCACTTCGGTTACGCTGACCGTATTCAGGAAATTCACATCAAAGTGATCCATATCCTGATCCAGCTGATTGAAAAAGAGATGGTTAAGTAAGACTTCGCTGGGGGGTGAATGCCCCCCGCTGTTGTGGAGGTGAGATATGTGCGAACTGCTCGGGATGAGCGCCAATGTGCCAACCGATATCTGCTTTAGTTTCACCGGGCTGGTACAGCGCGGTGGAGGAACCGGGCCGCATAAAGACGGCTGGGGTATCACCTTCTATGAAGGAAAAGGCTGTCGCACGTTCAAGGACCCACAACCCAGCTTCAATTCCCCTATTGCCAAACTGGTGCAGGACTATCCGATTAAATCCTGCTCGGTGGTGGCGCATATTCGCCAGGCCAACCGCGGTGAAGTGGCGCTGGAAAATACCCATCCGTTTACCCGTGAGCTGTGGGGACGCAACTGGACTTACGCCCATAACGGCCAGCTGAGCGGCTATAAGTCGCTTGAAACGGGCAACTTCCGCCCGGTGGGCGAAACTGACAGCGAAAAGGCCTTTTGCTGGTTGCTGCATAAGCTGACTGAACGCTACCCACGTACGCCAGGCAACATGACCGCGGTCTTTAAATACGTGGCCTCGCTGGCGACGGAGCTGCGGGAGAAAGGGGTCTTTAATATGCTGCTGTCGGACGGGCGGTATGTGATGGCGTTCTGTTCGACGAACCTGTTCTGGATCACCCGGCGGGCGCCGTTCGGCGTGGCAAAACTGCTGGATCAGGATGTGGAAATCGATTTTCAGACCGAAACCACACCCAACGATGTGGTCACGGTCATCGCCACTCAGCCGCTGACGGGCAATGAAGCCTGGCAAAGAATCATGCCAGGCGAGTGGATCTTATTTTGTCTGGGGGAGCGCGTAGTTTGACGCCAGCTGTGGCTGGACGACTTCGTGGCTCAGCGGCTTGCTGACCACGTAACGTCCATCTACCACCGAAACGGTCGGCGGCTTGTGCGTCTGCTGGAAGTAGTCATAACCCGGCTTCAGCTGTTTCCAGAAATCGGCGTAGTATGAGCTCTTGTGACGCTGCATATTGGCATCGGTCATGCGGAACGGATAGATGCTAACCTGTACCGCAGACTGGCCAAAGACCAACGCGCCGGTTACAAACTGGAAGATCTCATCAATACCGCTGTCGGTCATGGCGTAGCAACCCACTGACACACAGGCACCATGAATCATCAGATATTTACCGTCATAGCCGTGCGCACGGTCAAAGGCATTCGGGAAACCGATGTTGATCGCTTTATAGAAGCGGCTGTCAGGTTTTAACTGGTTACGCTGAACGCTGTAGAACCCCTCCGGGCTTTTGAAATCGCCCTGACGCTGTTTCGGGCCAAGGCCGCCGGAGTAGTTGCAGATTTTATAGCTGTCGAGCAGCTGATACGTCTCACCCATCTTCACGAACAGGTCTAACGTGCGCTCTTCCTTATAGATCTGGATATAGACCGGAGAGCCCATCAACTGCTGTTTGTATTCTTTGCTAATCGGCGTTGTTGAGCTGTTGCTGCTGAGCAGCCCGGCAAACGAAACGCACGGAATAAGAAGCATCGCAATGAACAATGCGATTTTACGCATACTACATGTTCCTTGATAAAACCTAACCAACTTGCCAGGACGGCAAAAGAGACCCGAAATCAGATTAATCTGCATTAGGAGCGCTCACATTAGCACCACTGCATTTTTTCGCAAGCGCCAGCGCGTCGGTTTACAAAATAGTTTTCCTTATAACCTGGATTGGCCGTGCTGGCATTGAGAACTTTGCGTAATCGGTCGCATTTTAGCACCCGCCGCTGCGTTATCGCTGCCGCCTGATTGGCAGAAATGGTACACTCCCCGCGTCTTACGACCGAAGGTGAAGAAAGGATGCTTTTCTCAGGGTCAGCCACGATCCTGCAAGTAATATGAGTGAGCATTCACCGCCTTTCTTCTCCTGTGAAACGACTTCTGACTCGTCCGGCTACCTGGCCGGAACGATTTTTCATGGATAACAACTAACACTATGATTAGAATCAGAAAAGGACTTGATTTGCCGATTTCTGGCATTCCCGATCAGCAGATTTCGCCCGGTCCGATGCCTCGCCATGTTGCGCTTCTGGGGGACGATTACGTGGGCATGCGCCCCACGATGCTGGTACAGGAAGGCGACAGCGTCATCAAGGGGCAGCCGCTATTCGAGGACAAAAAAAATCCTGGGGTCTTCTTTACCGCACCCGCCAGCGGGACGGTGGTCGCCATCAATCGTGGCGAACGCCGGGTATTACAATCGGTGGTAATCCGCATCGAAGGGGAGGGTGAGCGCGAATTTACCCGTCACGATGCGACGGCGCTCGCCACCCTCACCCGTGAGGCTGTGCAATCTCAACTGCTGGAGTCGGGACTGTGGACGGCATTTCGTACCCGCCCCTTCAGCAAAACCCCGGTGCCCGGCACCGTCCCGGCAGCCATTTTTGTCACCGCCATGGACACCAACCCGCTCTGCGCCGACCCGCAGCCGCTCATTCTGGCGCAGCGTCAGGCATTTGATGCCGGGCTGACCCTGCTCACGCGTCTGACGGAGGGCAAGGTGCATGTCTGCCAGGCAAGCGGCGGCAAACTGGGCGGACACCCGCAGGGGCAAGTCACCTTTAATACCTTTGCCGGGCCGCATCCGGCAGGGCTTGTGGGTACGCACATCCATTTCCTGGAGGCGGTCAGCCTGACCAAACAAGTCTGGCATCTGAACTACCAGGACGTTATCGCTATCGGCAAGCTGTTTACTACCGGCCAGCTTTGCACCGAGCGGGTTATCGCCCTGGGCGGCCCGCAGATGCGCAATCCGCGTCTGGTACGTACCTGCCTGGGCGCAGATATCAACGAGCTGCTGGTGGACGAAACCCTGGAAGGTGAAAACCGTCATATTTCGGGTTCTGTGCTGAGCGGCAGACATGCCGTCGGGGTGCAGGCGTACCTCGGGCGCTTCCATTTGCAGGTCAGCGTGGTGAAGGAAGGGCGTGAGAAAGAGCTCTTTGGCTGGGTGATGCCGGGCAAAGAGAAGTTCTCCATTACCCGTACGACGCTGGGCCATTTCCTGCGTAACAAGCTGTTCAACTTCTCCACCGATACCAACGGCGGCGAACGGGCGATGGTGCCTATCGGCAACTACGAACGGGTGATGCCGCTCGACATCCTGCCGACCGTGCTGCTGCGCGATCTGCTGGCGGGTGATACTGACGGAGCTCAGGCGTTGGGCTGCCTGGAGCTGGATGAAGAAGATCTGGCGCTCTGCACCTACGTTTGCCCCGGCAAATATGAATACGGACCGGTGTTGCGCGAGGTGTTAACCCGCATTGAGCAGGAAGGATAACTGATGGGCCTGAAACATCTCATTGAAAAACTGGAGCCGCATTTTACCCACGGCGGCAAGCTGGAAAAGTACTACCCGCTGTTTGAAGCGACCGCGACGCTCCTGTATACGCAAGGGCAGGTGACGAAAGGGGCCGCGCACGTGCGCGACGCCATTGATCTCAAACGTATGATGATCCTCGTCTGGTTCGCTGTGTTCCCGGCGATGTTCTGGGGCATGTACAACGTCGGTCTGCAAACCATTCCCGCGCTTAACCATCTGTACGATACGCAGCAGCTTCAGCAGGTCATCGCTGGCGACTGGCACTACCGGGTGGCGCAGATGCTGGGCGTGAGCTTTGCGCCTGATGCCGGCTGGATCAGCATGATGACGCTGGGGGCGGTCTACTTCCTGCCCATTTACATGACGGTCTTTCTGGTCGGCGGCTTCTGGGAAGTGCTGTTTGCCATCGTGCGCAAACACGAAATCAACGAAGGTTTCTTTGTCACCTCCATTCTGTTTGCCCTGATTGTGCCACCGACGTTGCCACTGTGGCAGGCGGCGCTGGGGATCACCTTTGGTGTGGTGATGGCGAAGGAGATCTTCGGCGGTACCGGGCGCAACTTCCTTAACCCGGCCCTCGCCGGGCGCGCGTTCCTGTTCTTTGCTTATCCGGCGCAAATCTCCGGCGATCTGGTCTGGACCGCGGCGGACGGCTTTTCCGGCGCAACGCCACTCTCCCAGTGGGCCGCTCGCGGCGGTGAGGCGCTGGTCAACAACGCCACCGGACAGCCGGTTAGCTGGTTCGATGCCTTTATCGGTACCATTCCGGGATCAGTCGGCGAAGTCTCCACGCTGATGATCCTGATTGGCGGGGCCATCATTCTCTTTGGCCGTGTCGCCTCCTGGCGCATCGTGGCAGGCGTCATGCTTGGCATGATCCTCACCGCGACGCTGTTCAACCTGATTGGTTCGGCGACGAATCCAATGTTCGCCATGCCGTGGTACTGGCATCTGGTGCTGGGCGGGTTCGCCTTCGGCATGATGTTTATGGCGACAGACCCGGTTTCTGCGTCCTTTACCAATAAAGGAAAGTGGTATTACGGGGCGCTTATTGGTGCGATGTGCGTCCTTATCCGCGTGGTGAACCCGGCCTATCCGGAAGGGATGATGCTGGCGATCCTGTTCGCCAACCTGTTTGCGCCGCTGTTCGATTACCTGGTGGTGCGTGCCAACATCAAACGGAGGAAGGCGCGTGGCTGAGATTAAAAATAATGACACTATCGGCAAGACGCTGATGGTGGTGGTGGTGCTTTGCCTGGTCTGCTCCATTGTGGTTGCAGGATCTGCGGTGGGCCTTAAGTCCCGTCAGCAGGAGCAACGTGCCCTGGATAAACAACGTAACATTCTGGCCGTCGCCGGGCTGATGAACGGCGAAATGAGCGCTGAGGATGTGGCGCAGACCTTCGCTTCACGCATCACGCCACGTCTGGTGGATCTCAATACTGGCGAGCTGCTGGAGACCGATCCGTCCACTTACAATCAGGCCCAGGCGCTGAAAGATCCGCAGCGCAGCACCGAACTGGACGCCAGCCAGGACCCGGCAGGCATTAAACGCCGCAGCAATACGGCGGAAATTTACCTGGTGCGCGATGAACAAAACCGTGTTCAGGAGCTGGTTCTGCCGGTCTATGGCAATGGTCTGTGGTCGATGATGTATGCCTTCGTGGCTCTCAACACCGATGGACGCACCGTCAAGGGCATCACCTACTACGATCAGGGCGAAACCCCGGGGCTGGGCGGCGAAGTAGAAAACCCAGCCTGGCGGGCGCAGTTTGTCGGCAAAAAAGTGCTGGATGATAACGGCCAGCCAGCGCTGAAAGTGGTGAAAGGGGGCGCACGTCCGGGTGATGAGTACGCCGTCGATGGCCTGTCGGGTGCTACGCTGACCTCAAACGGTGTGCAGCATAGCTTTGATTTCTGGATGGGCGAGATGGGTTTTGGTCCTTTTCTTAAAAAGGTACGTGAAGGAGAGCTGAACAATGGCTGATGTGGGCGAACTGAAAGAAGTTAAACGGGTGCTTATTGGGCCGCTCATCGCCAACAACCCGATTACCCTGCAGGTGCTGGGAGTCTGTTCGGCGCTGGCGGTTACCACAAAACTGGAGACCGCCGTGGTGATGACCTTGGCCGTGACGCTGGTGACGGCGTTTTCCAGCATGTTCATCTCAATGATCCGCCACCACATCCCCAACAGCGTGCGCATCATCGTGCAGATGGCGATCATCGCCTCGCTGGTAATTGTAGTGGATCAGCTGCTGCGGGCATTTGCCTACGAAATCTCAAAACAGCTGTCGGTCTTTGTTGGCCTGATCATCACCAACTGCATCGTGATGGGACGTGCAGAAGCCTATGCGATGAAAATGCCGCCGCTGGCCAGCTTTATGGACGGTATCGGTAACGGTCTTGGCTATGGCGTGATCCTGCTGACGGTCGGTTTCCTGCGCGAGCTGATCGGCAGCGGCAAACTGTTTGGTATCCCGGTCCTTGAGACGGTTCAAAACGGTGGCTGGTATCTGCCAAACGGCCTGTTCCTGCTGGCCCCCAGCGCGTTCTTCATTATCGGTTTGCTGATCTGGGCGGTGAGAACCTGGCGTCCTGAGCAGCAGGAAAAGGAGTAACCGACAATGGCTCACTACATTAGCTTGTTTGTGCGCGCGGTGTTTGTCGAAAACATGGCGCTCGCATTTTTCCTCGGGATGTGTACTTTCCTCGCGGTCTCCAAAAAGGTATCGACCGCCTTCGGGCTGGGCATTGCCGTCACGGTGGTGCTGGGGCTGTCGGTCCCGATCAACAACCTGGTATTTAACCTGGTGCTACGCGATGGGGCGCTGGTTGAGGGCGTTGATCTGAGCTTCCTCAACTTCATCACCTTCATAGGTGTGATTGCGGCGTTAGTGCAGATCCTCGAGATGATCCTCGATAAATACTTCCCATCACTTTACACGGCGCTGGGCATCTTCCTGCCGCTGATTGCGGTGAACTGCGCCATCTTCGGGGGTGTGTCGTTCATGGTTCAGCGTGATTACAACTTCAGCGAGTCGGTGGTCTACGGCTTTGGCTCTGGTATTGGCTGGATGCTGGCTATCGTGACGATGGCGGGCCTGCGCGAAAAAATGAAGTATGCCAACGTGCCGGCTGGTTTGCGCGGCTTAGGGATCACCTTTATCACCACCGGTCTGATGGCGCTGGGCTTTATGTCCTTCTCCGGTGTGCAGCTGTAAGGGCAAAATCTATGGAAATTATTCTTGGCGTAGTGATGTTCACGCTGATCGTGCTGGTGCTCTCGGGGCTGATTCTGGTAGCGCGCTCAAAGCTGGTCAATTCCGGCGATGTGATCATTGAGATTAACGATGAGGCAGATAAGCAGATCCTGACGCCTGCGGGCGACAAGCTGCTGAATACCCTCTCTGGCAATGGCATTTTTATCTCCTCTGCCTGCGGTGGCGGCGGTTCATGCGGACAATGTCGTGTGACCGTCAAAGAGGGCGGCGGCGATATTCTGCCAACCGAGCTGTCGCACATCAGCAAGCGCGAGGCGAAAGAGGGCTGTCGTCTGGCTTGTCAGGTGGCGGTTCGCCAGAACATGAAGATTGAGCTGCCGGAGGAGATCTTCGGCATTAAGAAGTGGCAGTGTGAAGTTATCTCTAACGATAACAAAGCCACCTTTATTAAAGAGCTGAAACTACGGGTTCCCGACGGGGAAGACGTGCCGTTCCGTGCGGGCGGCTACATTCAGATTGAGTGCCCGGAACATACTGTCGCGTATAAAGATTTTGATGTGCCTGAGAAGTACCGCGGTGACTGGGATAAATTCAACCTGTTTCGCTTTGTCTCTGAGGTCAAAGAGCCGACGCTGCGCGCCTATTCAATGGCCAACTACCCGGAAGAGAAGGGCATCATCATGCTCAACGTGCGTATTGCCACGCCGCCACCAAACGTGCCGGACGCACCACCGGGGATCATGTCTTCTTATATCTGGTCGCTGAAAGCGGGAGATAAAGTCACTATCTCCGGTCCGTTTGGTGAGTTCTTTGCTAAAGATACCGACGCCGAAATGGTCTTTATCGGCGGGGGCGCTGGCATGGCGCCGATGCGCTCGCACATTTTCGACCAGCTTAAGCGCCTCGGCAGTAAGCGTAAAATCAGCTTCTGGTATGGTGCCCGCTCGCTGCGCGAAATGTTCTATCAGGATGAGTTTGAACAGCTTGCGCGGGATAACCCGAACTTTACCTTCCACATTGCGCTTTCCGATCCGCAGCCGGAAGACAACTGGACCGGCTATACCGGCTTTATTCATAACGTCCTGTATGAAAACTATCTGAAACACCATGCCGCGCCGGAAGACTGTGAATTCTACATGTGTGGTCCGCCGATGATGAACGCCGCAGTCATTAAAATGCTGCAGGAGCTGGGCGTGGAAGATGAGAACATCATGCTGGATGATTTTGGAGGCTGATGATGATGACCTTCGTGCTGACCTTTGCCGTTTTTGTGCTGGTGATCTTCGGCATGTCCCTCGGCTGGTTGATTAAGCGCAAAAGCATTCAGGGCAGCTGTGGTGGCATCTCTTCCCTGGGTATGGAGAAAGTTTGCGATTGCCCTGAGCCGTGCGATGCGCGTAAAAAGCGTATGGCGCGTGAGGCGCAGTGCCAGCAAAACCGGATCCTCTAATAAACAGGCCGCATAAAGCGGCCTGATTTTTTATTTAAGCCACTCCCGCGCCTGGGCTGGGGAATCGACCATCACCCCATCGGCCCCCAGCGCTTTTGCTTTCTGGTAATCCTCGGCGGAATTTACCCCCAGCAGGATAATATGACCATTACCCTGCGAGCGGAAACAGTCCATCGCCTCTTTGTCCCATGTCAGGGTTGCCGGAGAGATCCCCTCTCCCAGGGTAAATTTCTCCACCACCTCGACCTTGCGGTTCAGCTCCAGCCCATACCAGTATGCATCCATTGTCTTTGCTGGGGCCTGGCACACGTGGTTCAGCGAGATGTTTGCCAGCCGGGTACGCGTTTCACTGCGGGTGACAAAACGCGGTATTTCTGCAGGCAGCGCATCCAGATAGCGATCTTCGGTAGAGTACACGCGCACGCGGTTCAGGCTGTTGGTCTCTTTCAGCACGGTCAACAATTGCTTGCCCATCTCGGCCGCATCGGCATCCGGGGATTTGATATCAATATAGAAGCGGGTCTCAGGCCAGCGTTCAAGCACGGCTTTCAGCGTTGGAATAGTGGCGCCGGTAACATTCTCTTTCCATTTCGCACCTGCGTTAAATGTCGCCAGCTCTGCCTGAGTATACTGGGACACTTTTCCCTTCGCGGGGGTTAACGCGCTCAAATCGCTGGGACGATACAGAACGGGAACGCCGTCACGGCTGAGCTGCACGGTTATCCAGATAGCCTGAGCATGATTTTCCAGCGCCAGCGCGATGGCCGGAAGCGTATTCTCCGGCGCGTCGGCGGTTCCGCCGCGGTGAGCAATAATCTGCGGGTCAGCCCAGGCGTTAGAGGCGATCAGCAGTGAAGCGATAATCATCTTTTTCATGAATAAATTTCCATTTTAAATGCATTAACTTGATGAATTTAAAGCGTTTATTGGCTCTATCTTGTAACACGATTTAATGACAGAAGTGAGACAGTAAAACTGCTGACGCATTTTTTGTACTTTGTTATACTGGATGTAATTACAGGTGTGGTGAAGACGATGCGCAAAATCATCCATGTCGATATGGACTGTTTTTTTGCTGCGGTGGAGATGCGGGATAACCCGGCGCTGCGGGATATCCCCATTGCCATTGGCGGCAGTCGCGAGCGGCGTGGCGTGATCAGTACTGCTAACTATCCGGCGCGTAAGTTTGGCGTGCGCAGCGCCATGCCAACCGCTATGGCGTTAAAACTCTGCCCACATCTCACCTTATTACCGGGACGCTTCGATGCCTACAAAGAAGCCTCCAGCCATATCCGCGACATCTTTTCCCGCTACACCTCTCTGATTGAACCGCTGTCGCTGGATGAAGCCTATCTGGATGTCACCGACAGCCTGCACTGTCACGGCTCCGCCACGCTGATGGCGCAGGAGATCCGCCAGACGATTTTCGCTGAACTGCAGCTCACCGCCTCGGCGGGCGTCGCCCCGGTAAAATTTCTCGCCAAAATTGCCTCAGATCTCAATAAGCCCAACGGTCAGTATGTGATTACCCCTGACGAGGTCCCGGCGTTTATCAAAACGCTACCGCTCAGCAAGATCCCCGGCGTGGGTAAAGTCTCTGCGGCAAAGCTGGAGAAGATGGGACTGCGCACCTGCGAGGATGTGCAGAACAGCGATCTGGGCATGTTACTTAAGCGCTTTGGTAAGTTTGGCCGGGTACTTTGGGAGAGAAGCCAGGGCATTGACGAGCGCAACGTTAACAGCGAGCGGCTGCGTAAATCGGTCGGTGTGGAACGGACCCTGGCGGAGGATATCCACGAGTGGGCAGCCTGTGAAACCATCATTGTCGAACAGCTTTATCCGGAACTGGAACGGCGGCTGGCGAAGGTCAAACCGGATCTGCTGATTGCCCGGCAGGGGGTAAAACTGAAGTTCAACGACTTTCAGCAAACCACGCAGGAGCACGTCTGGCCGCGGCTCAATAAGGACGATCTGATCGCCACTGCGAAGAAAACCTGGGAAGAGCGTCGGGCAGGGCGCGGGGTGCGACTGGTGGGATTACATGTCACGCTGCTGGATCCACAGCTGGAGCGGCAGCTGGTGCTGGGGCTGTAAAAAAGCCCGGTGGCGCTCGCGCTTACCGGGCCTACAAACTACTGCCCGGTGGCGCTTTGCTTACCGGGCCTACAAATGACAAACGACGTTGACCTTGTAGGCCCGGCAAACGCAGTGCCGCCGGGCATCAGTTGGCTGATTACTTCGCCGGGATCGCTTTCAGCAGTTCCGTCAGCAGGGTCCAGTAATGGCCCACGCTTTCGATATGAACCTGCTCATCCGGAGAGTGCGGACCGGTAATGGTTGGTCCGATGGACACCATATCCATATCCGGGTACGGTTTTTTGAACAGACCGCACTCCAGACCTGCGTGGATCACCTGAATGTTCGGCGTGCTGTTGAACAGACGCTGATAGGTTTCACGCACCAGCGCCATCACCGGCGAGCTCGCATCTGGCTGCCAGCCCGGGTAGCTGCCCTTGGCGACGGTCTGCGCGCCAGAGAGTTTGCCCAGAGATTCCAGCATGCTCACCACGTAATCTTTCCCACTGTCGATCAGGGAGCGGATCAGGCAGATGATCTCTGCGCTGTCGTCAGCCATGGTCACCACACCGACGTTCAGGGAGGTTTCCACCACGCCTTTCGCCACGTCAGAGTTGCGGATCACGCCGTTTGGCGTGGCGTTCAGCAGCTGAACAAAGCGGTCGCGGGACTGTTCAGTCAGCGCGGCTTTATCGCTGGTGCTCGCTTCCAGAACCACGGTCAGGTTCTTCTCTTTGGCGTCCAGTTCGTTTTTCAGGATGTCCAGATAAACGGCGGAGAGCTTTTTCAGCGCATCGGCTTTGTCTGCGGCAACCGCCACGGTCGCGAACGCTTCACGTGGGATAGCGTTACGCAGCGTACCGCCGTTGAAATCCACCAGACGCAGATCCAGCTCGGCAGCATGACCGGCCAGGAAACGGGCCAGCAGTTTGTTGGCGTTGCCTAAACCTAAGTGGATGTCACCGCCGGAGTGGCCGCCTTTCAGCCCTTTCAGCGTCAGCTTAAAGGTCTGGAACCCTGCCGGGATCGCTTCACGGGTCAGTGGCAGCGTGGAGATAAAATCGATACCGCCTGCGCAACCCATATAGATTTCGCCCTCCTCTTCGGAGTCGGTATTGATCAGGATATCCGCCTGCAGCCAGTTCGGTTGCAGACCAAACGCGCCATCCATACCGGCTTCTTCGGTCATGGTCAGTAGCACTTCCAGCGGACCATGCTCAACGCTATCGTCAGCCAGCACCGCCAGCGCAGAGGCCATACCGATGCCGTTATCCGCACCCAGGGTGGTGCCGCGGGCTTTAACCCACTCGCCGTCGATGTAAGGCTGAATCGGATCTTTGGTGAAGTCGTGAACGGTGTCGTTGTTCTTCTGTGGCACCATGTCCAGGTGCGCCTGCAGCACAACCGGTTTACGGTTTTCCATGCCTGCAGTGGCAGGTTTGCGGATCAGAATGTTGCCAACCTGGTCGCGTTCGGCGTGCAGCCCTTTTTCCTTCGCCCAGCCCATGATGTGTTCGGCAAGCTGTTCTTCGTGATAGGAAGGGTGAGGAATGGAGCAAATTTTGGCAAAAATATCCCACAGCGGTTGTGGCGATAGTTGAGACAGTTCAGACACAGTAAGTCTCCTTGTCGATCTCCTGCAGACAATCTTGCAGGTCACGGGGTTAGCAGGTTTAGAGTTACCACAAGTCAGACTTGCGAGGTGGGTTTGAGAATACCACTTTCTCTGTCGGCTGGTAGGGGTAAGCAAGTAAAAACTCCCGCTGTAACCGCTTAGCACTGGTTTTTAGTGCTTCAGATCTCTATAATCTCGCGCAACCATTTTCCCCCTCGAACACTTTTTAAGCCGTATAAACACAGGCTGGGACAATTCACATGAGCGAAAAATACATCGTCACCTGGGACATGTTGCAGATTCATGCACGTAAACTGGCTGCACGCCTGATGCCATCCGAACAGTGGAAAGGCATCATCGCTGTCAGCCGCGGCGGCCTGGTACCAGGGGCACTGCTGGCACGTGAGCTGGGTATTCGTCATGTCGATACCGTGTGCATCTCCAGCTATGACCATGACAACCAGCGTGAGCTGAAAGTGCTGAAACGCGCTGAAGGCGATGGTGAAGGTTTCATCGTGATTGACGATCTGGTTGATACCGGCGGTACGGCAGTGGCTATCCGCGAAATGTATCCAAAAGCGCATTTCGTCACTATCTTCGCGAAACCGGCCGGTAAGCCGCTGGTTGACGATTATGTCATTGATATCCCACAGGATACCTGGATCGAACAGCCATGGGATATGGGCGTCGTATTCGTCCCACCTATTTCTGGTCGCTAATCCAGATTTTTTAACGCCCGGTGATGCCGGGCGTTATTGTTTTCGCCACTGGCGCGTTACAATGACCCTCTCTGACGTATTTATAGAGGCAGCGCGCAATGTCCCAGGCGAATCTCAGCGAAATTCTCTTCAAGCCCAAATTC
The DNA here is from genome assembly GCF_002920195.1 of Leclercia sp. LSNIH8. Classification (NCBI taxonomy): domain Bacteria; kingdom Pseudomonadati; phylum Pseudomonadota; class Gammaproteobacteria; order Enterobacterales; family Enterobacteriaceae; genus Leclercia; species Leclercia sp. LSNIH8. The sequence goes on from NZ_PQJY01000001.1 coordinate 27,556, forward strand.
AAGCACCCCGAAACGTCGACGCTGGTTCGTCGTTTTAACAGCGGTGTACAGCCGTCAGTGCAGTCGGCGCTGGATGGCAAAAATGTCCCGCACTGGTATCGCATGGTTAACCGCCTGATGTGGATCTGGCGCGGTGTCGATCCCCGCGAAATTCTCGACGTGCAGGCGCGTATCGTCATGAGCCAGGCCGAGCGCACCGACAGCGAACTGTACGACACGGTGGTGGGCTATCGCGGCGGCAACTGGATCTACGAATGGGCAAAACAGGCGATGATCTGGCAGCAAAAGGCGAGCCAGGAGGAGGATCCTCTGTTAAGCGGCCAGCACTGGCTGCACGCCTCTAATCTCTACAGCATTGCGGCTTACCCGCACCTGAAAGGCGATGAACTGGCAGAGCAGGCCCAGGCGCTGGCAAACCGCGCCTATCAGGAGGCGGCCCAGCACCTGCCAGGCCGGATGCGCGAAATCAGCTTTACCATCCCCGGTGGCCCGGCGGTCACCGGCTTCCTGCATATGCCAGCGGGCGACGGTCCCTTCCCGACGGTGATGATGTGCGGCGGCCTCGACTCCCTGCAGACCGATTACTACAGCCTGTATGAGCGCTACTTTGCACCAAAAGGGCTGGCGATGTTGACCCTCGACATGCCTTCTATTGGCTTCTCGTCAAAATGGAAACTGACCCAGGATTCCAGCTTACTCCACCAGCATGCCCTGAAAGCGCTGGAGCAAAACCCGTGGGTGGATCACACCCGCGTAGCGGCGTTTGGTTTCCGCTTTGGCGCCAATGTCGCTGTCCGTCTCGCCTATCTCGAATCTTCACGGCTGAAGGCGGTGGCCTGTCTGGGGCCGGTGGTTCACGCCCTGTTAAGTGAACCAGCCCGGCAGGGCAGCGTGCCGGAAATGTACCTTGATGTGCTGGCCAGCCGGCTGGGTATGCACGATGCCTCGGACGAGGCACTGCGCGTAGAGCTCAACCGCTACTCTTTGAAAATGCAGGGGCTGCTGGGACGCCGTTGCCCTACGCCAATGCTCTCTGGCTTCTGGAAAAACGATCCCTTCAGCCCGGAAGAGGAGTCCCGCTTAATCACCTCGTCATCTGTGGATGGCAAGCTGCTGGAGGTGCCGTTCAGCCCGGTGTATGAGAATTTTGACAAAGCACTGCAGCAGATCACGCGCTGGATCCATCAGAGATTGAGTTAAGAGATTGCTAATTTTTTTGGGTTTGGTAAAACAGTGGCTTCACAAAAGGAGATCGCAATGACGTTACCGAGTGGACATCCGAAAAGTAGGATGATCAAGAAGTTTATGGCTCTTGGCCCCTACATCCGCGAAGAGCAGTGCGAAGAGAATCGCTTCTTTTTCGATTGCCTGGCTGTTTGCGTTAACGTAAAGCCAGCGCCGGAGAAGCGCGAATTCTGGGGATGGTGGATGGAAATGGAAGCAGAAGAGTCACGCTTCACCTACAACTATCAGTTTGGCCTGTTCAATAAAGAGGGTCACTGGCAGGCGATGGCCATTAAGGATCCGGAAGTGATCCAGCGCCTTGAGCACACCTTGCGTGAATTCCACGAAAAAGCCCGTACGCTGCTGGCAACGTTCGAACTGAAACTTGAGCCTGCTGATGATTTCACCAATGAACCGGTGAAGCTGACGGCATAAGCCCGGCGTAAAAAAGACAATAAAAAAACCCGGCGCTTAGCCGGGTTTTTTATCGGAATAAATCAGAACTGGTAGGTCATACCCAGTGCGACGATATCATCGCTGCTCACGCCCAGTTTATTATCGTCATCAATCTGGTTGATTTTATAATCAACAAACGCGGACATATTTTTGTTGAAATAATAGGTCGCGCCGACGTCGATATATTTCACGATATCTTCATCACCGATGCCTTCAATATCCTTGCCTTTTGACTGGACATAACCCAGGGATGGACGCAGACCAAAGTCAAACTGATATTGCGCAACGGCTTCGAAGTTTTGCGCTTTATTGGCAAAGCCACCGGAGATTGGCGTCATATTACGCGTTTCGGTGTACATGGTTGCCAGATAAATATTGTTCGCGTCATATTTCAGACCGGTACCCCAGGCTTCGGCTTTTTTACCTTCGCCGCGCGCCAGCAGATTCTGGGCATTGGTACGGTCAGAGTTGGTGTAGGCGCCGCTGATGGCGAAATCACTGCCGCCGAAATCATAGGTCAGAGCGGTACCGAAACCGTCGCCGTTCTGTTTTTTGGCTTCGCGGCCTTCGTTTTTACCCTGATATTGCAGGGTCAGATCCAGGCCATCAATGGCGCCGAAGAAGTCGGTATTACGGTAAGTTGCCAGGCCGCTGGAGCGCTTGGTCATGAAGTTGTCGGTCTGCGCAGAAGAGTCGCCGCCGAATTCCGGGAACATATCGGTCCAGGCTTCAACGTCATACAGCGCACCGAGGTTACGACCGTAATCGAATGAGCCGAAATCCTTCAGCTTAATACCGGCAAAGGCCAGACGGGTTTTCTGAGAAGAGTCGCTTTCGGCTTTGTTGCCGGAGAACTCAGCTTCCCAGCGACCATAACCCGTGAGCTGATCGTTAATCTGAGTTTCGCCCTTAAAGCCGAAACGCACATAAGTCTGGTCACCATCTTTGGCATCATCATCACTGATATAACGCATCGCTTTCACTTTTCCGTACACGTCCAGTTTATTGCCGTTTTTATTAAACACTTCGGCTGCCTGTACAGATGAAGTTGCTACAACGCCCATTACCACTAATGCCAGAGTACTCTTTTTCATTTTCAATCCTGGTTTCTTATAAACGCGCTAATATTCGCTGAACAGTAAGCTCATGCTTTTGTTCCGTGAAAAAACAGGAAGGGTTTTAACGTGATGAAATGAACGTTTTATGACAAATACAGAATAAGTTTAAAAAAGGGTATTTTTTTATTTCAGTAATAAAACCGTCAAATTCTGCCGCTACGCTTCCTGATCCTGCGCAACAAAGTGGTTACCTCTGCGTTATGGCGGTTGGCAACGGGCCCCAGTCCTGATAAAAAGTCTGATTGATATCATTTCCCTTATTGTTGAATGGCAGAGAATCATGAGTGACAGCCAGACGCTGGTGGTAAAACTCGGTACCAGTGTGTTAACAGGCGGATCGCGCCGCCTTAATCGCGCCCACATTGTCGAACTGGTGCGCCAGTGCGCACAGTTGCACGCCGCAGGGCACCGTATTGTGATTGTCACCTCCGGGGCGATTGCCGCCGGGCGTGAGCACCTGGGTTACCCCGAACTCCCGGCCACTATTGCCTCCAAGCAGTTGCTGGCGGCGGTAGGACAAAGCCGTCTGATTCAGCTCTGGGAACAGCTGTTCTCCATCTATGGCATTCACGTCGGGCAGATGCTGTTGACCCGCGCCGATATGGAAGACCGGGAGCGTTTCCTGAACGCCCGCGACACCCTGCGCGCGCTGCTGGATAACAACATCGTGCCGGTCATTAACGAAAACGATGCGGTCGCCACCGCAGAAATCAAAGTCGGCGATAACGATAACCTTTCGGCGCTGGCCGCCATTCTGGCAGGCGCAGACAAGCTGCTGCTGCTGACCGACCAGCAGGGGCTCTTCACCGCCGATCCGCGTACCAACCCGCAGGCGGAACTTATCACCGATGTAAAAGGTATCGACGATGCGCTGCGCGCCATCGCGGGCGACAGCGTCTCTGGCCTCGGCACCGGCGGCATGGGGACCAAACTGCAGGCCGCCGATGTGGCCTGCCGCGCGGGCATCGACACCATCATCGCCGCGGGCAGCCGTCCGGGCGTGATTGGCGATGTGATGGAAGGCATTTCGGTGGGCACCCGTTTCCATGCTGAAGCCACGCCGCTGGAAAACCGCAAACGCTGGATCTTCGGCGCGCCACCCGCCGGGCAGCTTACCGTGGATGAGGGCGCCACCGCCGCTATTCTGGAAAGAGGCAGCTCATTGCTTCCAAAAGGAATTAAAAGCGTGACAGGTAACTTCTCCCGTGGTGAAGTGATTCGTATCTGCAATCTGGAAGGGCGCGACATTGCCCACGGCGTTTGCCGCTACAACAGCGACGCGCTGCGCCGTATTGCAGGCCACCATTCACAGCAGATCGATGCCATTCTCGGCTATGAGTACGGCCCGGTTGCTGTCCATCGCGACGATATGATCACCCGTTAAGGAGCAGGACATGCTGGAACAAATGGGCGCCGCCGCCAAAGCCGCCTCGTACAAACTGGCGCTCCTTTCCAGCCGCGAGAAAAACCGCGTGCTGGAAAAAATCGCAGAGTATCTGGAAGCCCAGTCCCACGAGATTTTGCTCGCCAATGAACAGGATCTTTTAGACGCCCGCCGTAACGGCCTGAGCGAGGCGATGCTCGATCGCCTGGCATTAAACCCCGCGCGTCTGAAAAGCATTGCTGACGATGTGCGTCAGGTATGCAGTCTGGCCGATCCGGTAGGGCAGGTGATTGACGGCGGACTGCTGGACAGCGGCCTGCGCATCGAACGTCGCCGCGTGCCGCTGGGGGTGATCGGTGTGATCTACGAAGCCCGCCCGAACGTCACCGTAGATGTCGCCTCGCTGTGCCTAAAAACCGGCAATGCCGCCATCCTGCGCGGCGGGAAAGAGACCTGGCGCACCAACGCCGCCACGGTAAAAGTGATCCAGCAGGCGCTGGAAGAGTGCGGCCTGCCAGCCGGTGCGGTACAGGCGATTGAAAGCCCGGATCGTGCCCTGGTCAACGAGATGCTGCGCATGGACAAATACATCGACATGCTGATCCCCCGCGGTGGCGCAGGTTTGCATAAGCTGTGCCGCGAGCAGTCGACGATCCCGGTGATCACCGGTGGTATCGGCGTGTGCCATATTTTTGTGGATGACACAGCCGAGTTCGATCCGGCCCTGAAGATCATCGTGAACGCCAAAACCCAGCGCCCAAGTACCTGTAACACGGTGGAGACGCTGCTGGTACACCAGGGCATCGCTGATACCTTCCTGCCGGCACTGAGCAAGCAGATGGCGGAAAGCGGCGTGACTCTGCATGCCGATGCCAACGCGCTGATGCAGCTGCAGAACGGCCCGGCGAAGGTTGAACCGGTGAAAGCGGAGCAGTACGACGACGAGTTTCTGTCGCTGGATCTGAACGTGAAGGTGGTGGCCGATCTCGACGATGCTATCGCGCACATCCGTGAACACGGCACCCAGCATTCAGATGCGATCCTTACCCGCACCCTGAGCAATGCCGGTCGCTTTATCAACGAGGTCGATTCGTCTGCGGTTTACGTCAACGCCTCCACCCGCTTCACCGACGGCGGTCAGTTTGGCCTCGGCGCCGAAGTGGCAGTCAGCACCCAGAAGCTGCATGCCCGCGGCCCGATGGGTCTTGAAGCGCTCACCACCTACAAGTGGATTGGCTTCGGCGACGATACCGTTCGCGCCTGATTGCCCTCGCGGGCAGCCTCAGCTGCTGCCCGCGCTACTCCTGGTGTTATGACCTGCCCGTTCCTGTGCCGCCGAGTCCAGCGCGGCGATTTGCTGTTGTAGCGCTGTCAGACTGAGCGGCCTGCTGATTAAATAGCCCTGCGTTTCATCGCACTCCATCATCATCAGTTTTTGCAGTTGTCCTTCGGTCTCCACTCCTTCCGCCGTAATACTCAGCGAGAACGCTTTACCCAGACCGATAATATTTTCGACGATGGTATTGGCGCTGTCGCTCTCTGGCATGCCGTCGATAAACGATTTATCCAGCTTGATGCCATCGAACGGGAAATTGCGCAGGTAGCTCAGGGAGGAGTAGCCGGTGCCGAAATCGTCCATCAGCAGCTTCACGCCCAGTTTCTTCAGTGCCAGCATGATTTCAAGGCTGTTTTCCGGATTCCACAGGGTGGCGTTTTCGGTGATTTCAATCTCCAGCCGGGAAGGATCTAACTGCGACATCTGGAGCGCGTCTTTGATGCGCTCCACGACCTGCCAGGACTGGAACTCGACGGCAGAGATATTCACCGACACGGAGAGGCCGTGCAGTGACTGCTGTGCGTCCCGACAGGCGGTTTTCAGCACCCAGTCGCTCAGCGGAATGATCAGCCCGGTCTCTTCGGCCAGGGAGATAAACTGATCCGGCATGATCAGGCCAAGCTCAGGGTGATCCCAGCGGACCAGCGCCTCCACGGCAATGATGCGCGAGGAGTCGTGACCATAGCGCGGCTGATAGACCAGACGGAACTGCTCTTTTTTAATCCCTTCGCGCAGACTCTCTTCCATCTCGCGACGCTGTACCATCTGTTCGGCCATTTCGGGCGTATAAAACATCCACTTGCTACGCCCGGTGCTTTTCGCTTTGTACAATGCGATGTCTGAGAAGCGCAGAAGCTCGCTCGCGTCGACAGCATCGTGCGGTGCGATAGCCACGCCAATACTGGCGCCGATGACAATCTCATGCCCGTTGATCAGGAAGGGTCGCGTAATCTCGGCAATGATACGTTCGCACAGGGTATCAATGTACTTCCTGTCACGAATGTCGGAGATAATGAGGATAAACTCGTCTCCGCCCTGGCGCGCCACCAGATCGTAATCGCGGATACAGGCCCGTAGCCTGGTCGAGACTTCATGCAGTACGCTATCGCCGGCACTGTGACCAAACAGATCGTTGACCGGTTTGAACTTATCGAGATCGAGGCTGAGCATCGCCAGCGGATGCATCTGCGTAGGCTGCGCCCGCAGCTTGCCCTCCAGGAACTCGCGCATCCGCACCCGGTTGGGCAGTCCGGTGAGATCGTCGTGCCGGGAGAGGTACTCCACGCGCGCCTGGGCCTCCACTTCGAGAGTGACATCCGTGGCGGTGCCGCGGTAGCCGGTGATCCCTTCCGGCGCGATAACCGGTTTAATGGCAATATGGCAGTAGCGCTGGTGGCCCATCGCCGAAAGATAACGGCAGTGCAGCAGGCGGCGATGGCCCGTCTGGCCGGGAAGGGTGATCCAATCCGCCAGCGACTGGTTTTCGGCCTCCATCAGCTCGCTGAGCGGGCGGCCAATCCAGGCCGATATGCTGTGCCCGGTGATCCCCGGAAAACGTTCCGAAAGCCAGGTAAAGCGCAGCTCGGTGTCCGTCTCCCAGATCCAGTCCGTGGTCGCCTCGGCAACATCACGAAAACGCCGTTCGCTGGCAGTGAGCGCCAGACGGTTCTGCGCCAGCAGATAGGTGTTTTCATCATACATGCGCGCCTTTTTGAGCGCGTTACGTCCCAGCATCACGCCGGGAATCGCGGTGCAGAGCGCCAGCAGGATCTGCAGCGGCAGAATATAGCGCAGCAGTTCCCGCCCCGGATTTTCGCTTTTCCATTCAAATGTAACCTGCTGACCATCAACAGGAAGGGTGGCTACCCCGCGTCGTCCTTCCAGCTTTGGGGCGCCCGTATGCTGCACGCGAGTCTGGGCGATACCGTACTCTTCACCCAGCGCGGCGAGCTTGTGCTCATCCAGCACGTCCACAAACACCAGCACCGAGGCCGGACCAGGGGCAGCAGAGATGCTTGAGTCGTCACCCGTAGTGATGTTTGCCGCCGCCACCAGCGCCGGATAGCCTCCTTTCATCACCACCGTACTGGACACGGGCATAGCGTCCGGCTTGTTTATTTTCTGCATCAGCTCGGGCAGGGGATCGTCTCCCAGCCAGGCTTGCAGAGAGCGGGTCCCCAGCTTGCCGTTGATGACGCTGTAGCGGGTCTGCCCACTGCTATCCAGTACGAACACCCCTTCGTACTCAAAATCGCGCCAGAGGGTCGCGCCCATATTCTGACGGGTGTACGCCCAGTCGGTATCCACCTTCGGGTGCAGATGCTGGTAGGCTTCGCCCCACCAGGCGTAATCTTTGATGTGGGTCGTGAGGGTATCGACGCGGTTATGGATGGCCTTTTGCAGCAGCATGGCGCTGTGCTTATCGCTGTCTTCATTGATATTTCGCACGATCGTCAGCAACGCGATGATGGCGATAATAAACAGCATTGCCAGCAGGGAAAACATCAGCAGCAGGGCGCGCTTGATAAAGCTGGCGGTTCTTCTCGGCTCAAGGGCCGTGCCGCCTATGTCATCGGTGACAAAAAATTTATTCATTATGTACCCACTCTCTCAGGCATTTCTGTGTTCCGATTAGAATTAGTATCGACCTGTTCTGGCGGGGCTTGATGTCAAAATGTAAAACTCAAGATAGCCGATTCTGAAGGGAAACGGGGAAAGATGGCATTTCCGATGGGGGCAAATAGCCGCAAAATGTGAAGAAAGGCGAAAATGGCCCTTTAAATTGAATGGTTTTTGCGCGGGTTGGTGTAAAAATCAACGACTAAAAGAGGAGGGGTTGACGAGGTGGGCTCTTTTTCTTACCCTTTTACACCGCAGTACCTCTCCTGAAAGCCGATATAGCTCAGTTGGTAGAGCAGCGCATTCGTAATGCGAAGGTCGTAGGTTCGACTCCTATTATCGGCACCATCTAAATCAACGCGTTAACTCTAAAATTCACCCTTCAGGGATGTGAGTTCCAGGTATCATCAACAGAACATACTCGTTCCATAAGCGATGCGAACATTTTTAGCCTGGACCGCTTACATAGGCCTGAGAAGTGTCCGGGCGGCACCAGTAGCCTGGATACCGCCCAGCGAAACATAGAATGTTGCCAATCTAACCTGCGTTTTATTCGTCCAGGCTTAGCTTATTTTGATGTCATCCAGATTAATATCTTCCTCTTCATCATCGTGGTTTATAACCACGTCGCGAGGAACATCCTTTTTGATGACGGCATAGACAGTTGCCGTAACGAATATATTTACCAGTAACGCCATAATACCCGCCATGGGGTGTGACATGGTTGGAATCATCAACACGCCGCCGAAAGGTACGGTTGCGTCAGCACCATATACCATGGTAACTGCACCACCACAGGCGCCACCGATTGCAGCAGCGGTAATGCCGCGAATGATATCATTCATCACGATCGGTATAGAACCTTCGACGATGTTCACCACCCCCATAGGCACCGCAGATTTCAACATCTCGATCTCTTCGTTGTTATAGATGTTCTTGCGAAGAAGTTTGGCGATAAAAAATGCCAGTCCCAGGCCGATAGGGGTTGCGGTATTAACTAACTGAAGTGCAGTAATGGGCTCATTTATACCCTGCGCCTGGAGCGTTAAGACGAATGCGAAGCAGGTTTTATTGATCGGCCCGCCAAAATCAACAATACACAATGCGCCAATCACAGCACCTAAGACTAAATTAGAGGAGGTACCCATACTTCTCAGGAAAGAGGTGAGAGCATCGGTAAAAATACCGATAGGCGTACCGATGATATAGACCATGATCAGGGCGCTGATAATAGAGGCAAAAAACGGCACAATCAGTGTAGGCATTAAGCCACGAGCCCAGCCAGGAACCTTCACATTTTTAATGATGGCAAGCGCAATATACCCGGAAATGTAGCCGCCGATCATGCCGCCGATGAAACCTGCACCAATAGCATTAGCCGCCAGGCCCACAATAAAACCCGGGGCAATACCGGGTTTGCCAGCGATCGAGCCGGAAATCCCGATAGCGATAACGACGGGCAAAAGTCCGAGGGCCTTTGCGCCCATTGTTGCTAAGGCCTGCCACAGATCAAACTGGCCCGGCACTAAAGCGTCCTGAACCGTACCCCCCAGGCCCATGCCGATGGCAATAATAAATCCAGCACCACAGACAATGGGAATTAAGAACGAGATAGCAGTAAGCAGATGGCCTTTAGGGTTGGCTGCTTTCCATATTTCTTTTATATTCATAAATTACGCCCTTTAATTTATAGGATACGCACAGGTAAAAGTTATGAATTCACTAATTCACTGAGCTTTTCAATAAGCTTATTAGGAGATTTAACCGCCATTTCTGTTGGAACTTTAACTACTCTCTTTCCGGCGAAACGTTCTTCTCCAGATACCTTAACATCGGCGGCAAGCAGGACAATATCGGCCTGTGCAATTTCATCAGCGGTTAAGGCGTTCTCGATACCAATAGTGCCTTGTGTTTCAATTTTGACATTGTGACCTGCCTTTTTTGCTGCTGTTTCAATTTTCTTTTGCGCAATGTATGTATGTGCAATGCCTACAGTACAGGCTGTAATTCCAACGATATTCATGGGTGCTCTCCATAATTTACTTTGAGATGTTCAAACTTATCAGATAATAAAAGAGGTAATAATTTCCGGAATTAAACGGTCTGGTCTTCAGCTTCTGAGTTTAATAGTTCAATGATTCTTTGAGGATGAGTTTCTACCAGCAACTTAGCGATAATATCCTCGTCGGCTAATGAGCCTGAGACATGTGATAATAAACGGATGTGAGTTGTATTCTGATCTGCCAGACGAACGGCAAATAAAATAATACAGCGGACATCGCTACCATCCATCGTTTCCCAGGGAATGTCGTGTTGGGTACGTCCAATGGCCAATGCCGTATGGGCGACACCCGAGGATTTACCGTGCGGGATTGCAATATGATTTTCGAATCCCGTTGATCCCTGCTCCTCGCGCAACCAGACATCCCGAATAAATTCATCTTTATTAATGACCGCGCCATCCTGCACCAATAAGTCCGTTAACTCTTCAATGGCTTCTTCCTTACTTTTCGCACTCATGTTTAACTTGATATTTTTTACGTTAAGAACTTCCGAAATATCCATAATTCACCTTCGATAATAAACAAGCACTGAAATAAGAGGGGATAAAAAATGCTTCTTGCATTGGCAACTACGCGCTAAGAAGGTTACAGCGCCCTCAACCGTACTAATCAAGAGCGTGGATAAAGAGACAGACCGGTTAAATAGACCTTTACCCTGCGCGATGGCTTAATACGGCTGAGCGCACTGCAATTTTCAGGCAGCGACTTCGCGCTGGTAAATATCGACCATTTTATCCCAGGCATCGCTGACATTATCCGCCAGGGAGAACAGGCCAGAGGTCCCTACAATAAAGACGTCAACTCCGGACTGAGCGATCACATTAAAGGTTTTCTCATTGCAGGAGCCGTCAATCTCGGTCAGATAGTGGTAACCATGCGCTTCACGCATCGCAATCAATTGTCTGATTTTGTTGAGTGATTCCGGAATAAACTTCTGCCCGGCGTAGCCTGGGTCAACCGACATGACGGTCACTTTATCCAGCAGATGCGCGTACTCTTTAATGGCATCAGCCGGGGTAGCAGGGTTCAATACCACGCCACAGCGACGGCCCGCATCTTTAATCTGGTTCAGCAGACGGAATATTTTGTTATTCGCCGTCTCCGGGTGGAAACTGATAATATCGGCCCCTGCATCAATGCACATCGGAATAATATCTTCCGGGTGGTTCACCATGAGGTGCACATCAATTGGCACATCGGTGATTTTCTTCAGGTTTTCGATAAAGAACGGTGACAGCGTAATATTTTTCACATAGCTGCCGTCCATAATATCAACGTGATAAAAATCAGCGCGTCCGTTCATTGCCGTAATTTGTTCTCTGAATTGCGTTAAATCCATACACATTAACGAGGGCGAAAATTTAGCCGCCATACTTACCTCCAAAAGAATCAATTAGTTAAACAGTGATACGACATGCCCAAGAATGATGCCCACCACCCCGAAGTCCGCATCGCCAAAGGTGGTGGATGCAAAGCCAAGGTCGCCCATCAGAGGCAGTAAAATTGCAGGCAAAAACGAAATCAGCAGACCGTGAGCAAATGCACCCACCACCGCGCCGCGGCGACCTCCGCAGATGTTGCCGTAAACGCCCGCCGTCGCCCCGCAGAAGAAGTGCGGCACCAGGCCTGGAACGATGACGCTTAAACCAAAGAGCGGGCACAGGAACATACTCACCAGACCGGCGGCAAAGCTTGACAGGAATCCGACGATCACCGCGTTTGGAGCGAATGGAAAGACGGTAGGGCAGTCGAGTGCCGGTTTGGCGTCTTTCACCAGTTTGTCGGCGATGCCTTTAAAGGCCGGAACAATTTCGGCAATAATCATGCGTACGCCCGCCAGGATGATCCACACGCCTGCCGCGAAGGTCAGCGACTGGATAATGGCGAAGATGATAAAGTTCTGACCGCCGCTGATACTGGTTTCGACAAATTCTTTGCCTGCTACCAGCACCAGAATCACGAACAGGATCATCATCGTCAGTGAGATGGCGACCGAGGAGTCACGCAGGAAGTTCAGTGACTTCGGTACCTTCAGCTCTTCAATCGACGGGCTGCCTTTACCGATCGCTTTTCCCACCAGCGCCGACAGCAGATAGCCGGTTGAACCAAAGTGGCCCAGTGCCAGGTCATCAGTACCAGTTATTTTGCGTGTGAACGGCTGCAGAATGGCCGGAGAGACCACCATCATGATGCCGAGGATCACCGCTCCCACCAGCACCACCCACAAGGGTGACAGACCGCCGACTGAGAGGATAACGGCCAGCATCGCCGACATATAGAGCGTGTGGTGCCCCGTCAGGAAGATGTACTTCAGCGGCGTAATACGGGCCAGGACAATGTTAAACAACATCCCCAGGACCATAATCATTGCCGTTGCGGTACCGTAGTTTTTCTGGGCCAGCGCCGCCATAGCATCCGTATTAGGCACTACCCCCTGAATATGGAATGAGTGCTCAAACAGCTGGCTAAAGGTCGTTAATGTCGTGGCGATAATCGCCGCCCCGGATGTTAATATCACAAAACCCATAATGGTTTTGAGGGTTCCGGAAATAACATCGGAAAACGCTTTTTTCTGCAATAATAAGCCGATCAGGGAAAACAGACCGACCAGTATTGCTGGTGTGCCCAACACATCATGAATAATAAACTGCAGCATAGAATAACTCCGTAAGGCCGCAAATAATTAATCAGAGATTTTCGGAAAGAATTTCTTTGATTTTATTGTTATCCAGCAGGTTAGATAAGCCAAAGACCTGGGCAGAATGGCTGGAGAGATGTTCGGCAATATCCCTGGCGCTAAGAACAATATCGGCAGTTTCACTTTTTGCCGAAGTCAGATCGGTATGAGAAACTTCTGCTTCTTTATTCAGCTCTTTAATTATTTTTTTTACGTTCATTTCGACGATAAAACTGCTGCCTAAACCGTTACCGCAAACAATCAGAACCTTTTTCATCTTCACCTCTTTATCCGTTGATAACAGTTTGAATTGTTTCCATTGTTGATGCTTTCAGCAGTGCTGAGAGTCGTTCATCATCGCTAAAAATCTCCGCCAGGGCGGTAATCATATTGATGTGCTCGTCTCCTGAAAGCGCGCACAACATCATCACAACGTAAATAGGGTCATTCTCTTCGGCGTTAAAAGAAACCCCTTGTTTAATATGTAAAAGCGACAGCCCGTTTTTAATTGCCCCTTGCTCCGGGCGAGCATGTGGCATCGCCAGGCCGGGAGCTAATACATAATAAGGACCCAGCTCCTGATGGCTGTTAAAAATGGCTTCAATATACTCTTCAGTAATCGTCTCTTTCGCTAATAAGGGCTGAGCCGATAACCTAATGGCCTGTTTCCAGTCGCTGACTGAATCCACAATCTGGATATTTTCTGCAGGTAGCCAGGTCGTAATCATAAATACCCCGATAGCGTTGAAAGTGAACTTACTATAGTGGAATGACTTCGCGGCTTACCGTGATCTGTATCGCAAAGTTAGCGCTAACACGGCAATAATGTTAAAATCCTTGTTACCGCTAACTTTATTATCGATACTTGTAATTACTTTGCAGTTGGGCAATGCGAAAAACGCTAAACATCATTTACAATGGTTGCCCAGTCAGGCGAAAGGAGGAGATCAGTGCAGACGTTAGAAGCGGACGATAGCGCGAGAGAAAAACGCAGGAAAAACACCGGTAAAATTACGCTCGCTGAAGTTGCAAAACTGGTCGGCGTTAGCACGATGACCGTGTCGCGCGCGTTACGTATGCCTGAAAAAGTGAATCCTGAACTACGTAACCGCATCGAAGCGGCAGTGAGTGAGCTGGGCTATGTACCCAATCTCCAGGCACGTAGCCTCGCCTCTGCTGACTCCAGCCTGGTGATGGGCGTGGTGCCCACATTTTCTTCTCCGGGCTTTCTTGCCGTCTCCGAAACCCTGCAGACCGTGCTCGCGACTCAGGGCTACAGCATGATGTTTATTGAGTCCGGTCAGGGAGGGCAGAGCGAAGAGCGCGCTTTTGCGCAAATGCTCGCCTATAACCCGGCGGCGATTGTTCAGTTCAACATTGATAACATCAGCAGCTGTTCGCAAATGATCAGTAACACCGGGGTGCCGGTGGTTGAGATTGGCGCTATCAATCGCGATGCAGGCTGGGTCAGTATTGGCGTTGACTACGCTGCCGCCATCAAAAAGCTGGTCACATCGCTTGTACAGGCCGGATATAAGAATATCGGCCTGCTTTGCACGGCGTCCAATAACATTATGTTTCGCCAGGTACTGAGCGGCTGGAACAGCGCCATGCTCTCCGTAAACCACTCTCCCCATCGCGTGGTGACCTCTCACCTGCCCGCAGGTATTACGACCGGTTTAAACCTGCTGGGCGATATTCGTATCACCTGGCCAGAGCTGGATGCGCTGATTTGCACCTCTGATGAAATTGCCTGCGGCTGCATTATGGCCTGCAACGGTGCGGGGCAAAAAGTGCCCGACGCACTGGCACTGGCAAGTTTGAGTGGAGGAACCCTTGCAGCAGTTTGCTCCCCGGCGCTGACGGCGGTCGAATTCCCCTGGAGTGAAACGGGAACGGTGGCAGGAAAAACGCTGCTTGATCTGCTGGCGGATAAATCGACAGATAAAGTCATTGAATTACCCTCAACGTTACAAGTTCGCGCCAGCACCAGAAAGCATTAGGGTCGGCACAAAATTGATTATGCCGCCGCATACGGCAGGGTAACTGTTGGTCACTGACATTCCCGCCATGCTTACTCGCCACTCACGAACATTACCAGGCGTACACGCCAGCAGCATCTGACGCCAGATGCCCGTAGAGGATCAAGCTGTGTGGGCCCTTACCGCCGCCACGTCCGCCACTACCGACAGCGCCAGCGTGTTGGCATCCCGCGCCTTGGGGAAGATCCCAATCGGGGCCTTAATCCGCGCGATATCCGCATCCTTCCAGCCCAGCTCACGCAGTTTGTCCACCCGCCGCTGGTGGGTGCGCTGGCTGCCGAGGGCACCGATATAAAACGGTGCCGCTTCCAGCGCGGCCTGTAACACCGGCAGCTCCTTGTGCTGATCGTGCCAGAGCAAAATTACCGCCGTGTCCGCATCCATCAGCTCAACCGTGGGGGGATTGCAATGCACCTCGTATCCCGCCGCCTGCGCTACATTGGCTGTCGCCTGCGCCTCCACCGACCCGCCATAGATCAGTAGCCGCGGGCAGGGACGATAACCCTGCTCGAAGCGATCGTTCTTCCAGCCTGTCCTGAGTGACCAGGGCGCCGACTGCAAGGATTGGAAGGAGGTGTGATAGCTCAGTCCCACCGGTTTGCGCTGGGCGAGGCTGTTCAGCACCGCCAGCAGCGGCTGTACCGTGCGCACTTTATGGATGTTCAGCGTAATCCCGCCGCCGCAGGGGAGTACAATATCGAACCACGGCGATCCCTCGCCATACTTCACCTGACGGTCCGTGCCGCAGGCGAGGGTCTCCAGCGCCTCATACGCGGCAGCGGCCTCCACGCAGCCTCCGGAGACATAGCCGCAATAGAGGCCGTCCTCGCGAACGGCCATCTGCGCCCCCAGCGGCCTGGCGGCCCCGCCGCGGATCTCCACCAGGGTCACCAGCGCTACCGCCATGCCTGCCGTAAACGCCTCTGCCGCGAAGCGCAGCACCGCCACGCTGTCGTCGGTAGCAAAAGCCTGCTCGGGGATAATCTGTTCACTTAGCGCAGCGCCTTGCAGCATGCTCTCTCCTTACACCACATCGGGTAGGGCATCGATCAGTTTATCCAGGGTGATGGGATACTCCCGCACCCGCACCCCCGTGGCGTTATAGATCGCATTGGCGATGGCCGCCCCGACGCCGCACAGCCCCAGTTCACCCACCCCTTTGGCCTTCATCGGCGAGGAGATGGGGTCGGTATCGTCGAGGAAAATCACCTTCTGTTCCGGGATATCGGCATGAACCGGCACTTCATACGCCGCCATATCATGATTGACGAAGTAGCCCAGGCGGGTATCCACCGCCAGCTCTTCCATCAGCGCCGCGCCGAGTCCCATGGTCATCGCGCCGATTACCTGGCTGCGGGCAGTTTTCGGGTTCAGGATCCGGCCTGCGGCGCAGACCGCCAGCATGCGGCGGACCCGGACTTCACCTGTCGCCCTATCTACCGCCACTTCGATAAAGTGACCGGCAAAGGTCGACTGCTGATACTGCTTATCCAGATCGCCAAACTCGATATTGTCTTCAGCGGTCAGCGTGCCGTTGGCTGCGGCCTCGCGAATGTCCACGCTGCGGGTATCAAGGGTGATCTTCCCGTCGCTAAACTGCGCCTGGTCCGGATCAAAACCGAGGTTCGTGGCAATGGTCTGGCGTAACTTCACGCAGGCGGCGTAAACCCCCGACGTGGAGGTGTTCGCCCCCCACTGGCCGCCTGAACCGGCCGATACCGGGAAGTTCGAATCACCGAGATGCACCGTCACCTTGTCCAGCGGCACGCCCAGCATCTCCGCCGCCGTCTGGGCAATGATGGTATAGCTCCCGGTGCCGATGTCCGTCATGTCGGTTTCTACCGTCACGTTTCCGTCCGCGTCCAGATGCACCCGGGCGCCAGATTTTTCTAACAGGTTATTGCGAAAACCGGCCGCCATGCCGTAGCCCACCAGCCAGCGCCCGTCGCGAACCTGGCCGGGCGTTGCGTTGCGCTGCTTCCAGCCGAACGTCTCGGCGCCGGTACGCAGGCACTCGATAAGCTGACGGCGGGAGAAAGGGCGGTTGGGATCGGCCGGATCGACCTGAGTATCATTGAGAATGCGAAATTCGACAGGATCGATGCCCGCTTTCTCCGCCATCTCATCAATGGCGATCTCAAGCGCCATCATGCCCGGCGCTTCGCCGGGGGCGCGCATGGCGTTGCCCTCGGGCAGATCCAGTTTTGCCAGCCGCAGGCCGGTATGACGATTGGCGCCCGCATAAAGCAGTTCGGTCTGCTGCACCGCCGTCTCCGGCGTGCCGCCGGGCAGATTACCGGACCAGCTGTCATGGGCGATGGCGGTAATTTTGCCTGCCTTGTCGGTCCCGATGCGAATATGCTGAATGGTAGCCGGGCGGTGGGTGGTGTTGTTGGGGATGGTCGGGCGCGACAGCATGACCTTTACAGGGCGCTTCAGAGTGCGGGCCGCCAGCGCGGCCAGCAGCGCATCGCTCCTAAGGAACAGCTTGCCGCCAAAGCCTCCGCCGATATACGGGGAGATGATGCGCACGTTCTCCTCGGGGATCTTCAGCGTCGCCGCCAGATCGGTGCGGCACCAGGCGACCATCTGATTGGAGGTCCAGACGGTCACCTTGTCGCCGTCCCAGACCGCCATAGAGGCATGCGGCTCCATCGCCATATGGCTCTGATCGGGGGTGGTATAGGTCACATCTATCTTCACCTCGGCGGCGGCAAAGGCCGCGTCAAAATCGCCGACGTTTTTGTCAGGGGTCTTCTCCGGGGGCTGGTTGACGGCGGGTTTTTCCTCCGCCAGCGACCAGGCACCCTTTTCACGCCGGTACTGGACCTGCACCAGCGACGCCGCGGCCCGGGCCTGTTCGAACGTCTCTGCCACCACCAGCGCAACGGCCTGATGGTAGTGCTCTATTTTCGGGCCGCCCAGCAGGGTGGCCGCGTTTCGCTCGCCTTTGCCGAGCTCGCCGGCACTGCTGGCCGTCACGACCGTTAGCACGCCCGGCGCGTTTTTCGCGGCCTGGGTGTCGATGGCGGCAATCTCGCCTTTGGCAATCGCCGCACCGACTACATAGCCATAGGCCGCGTTGGGTGCGGTGTCGTGCCATTCGTAGGCATAGTGCGCCTTGCCGGTGGTTTTTAACGGGCCGTCGATACGGTCATGGGGCTGTCCAACCACCTGTAACCGATCGATTGGGTTTTCCCCTGCCGGTTTCTCAAATTTCATACCTGAGCCCTCGCTTCTGTCAGCACGGAGGCAAGCGTTCGCTTCGCCAGGGTAAGTTTGAACCTGTTTTCAGCCGTCGGATGCGCGTCGGCAAACAACGCGTTATACACCGCCTGTGCGCCCTGGGGGAGTTGCGCATCGGCCTGCGCCATCCGCCAGGGTTTATGGGCGACGCCGCCCAGCGCGACGCGACCGGTGCCATCGGGCTGGACAATCGCCGCCACCGAGACCAGCGCAAAGGCGTAGGAGGCGCGATCGCGAACCTTACGGTAGATGTGTTGCCCACCCACCGGCGGCGGCAGGGTGACGGCGGTAATCAGCTCTCCCGGCGTCAGGACGGTCTCAATATGGGGCGTTTTTCCCGGCGCACGATAGAAGTCGGCGAGGGGGATGTTGCGCGTCTTTCCGTCCGCGGCGATGGTTTCTACCACCGCGTCCAGCAGCTGCATCGCGACGGGCATGTCGCCCGGGTGGGTGGCAATACAGGCTTCGCTCCCCCCGACGACCGCATGCTGACGACTAAAACCTTCCAGCGCCGCGCAACCGCTGCCGGGCAGACGCTTATTGCAGGGCTGGTTCGTATCGTAAAAATAGGGGCATCGTGTGCGCTGCAGAAGATTGCCCGCTGTGGTGGCCTGGTTGCGCAACTGACCAGACGCCCCGGCCAGCAGTGCTCTGGAAAGCACGGCATAGTCACGGCGCACGCGCTCATCTGCGGCCAGATCGGTGTTACGCACCAGGGCGCCGATGCGCAGCCCGCCTTCGTCAGTGGCGTCAATCTTATCCAGCCCCAGACCGTTCACGTCGATCAGATGCCCTGGAGTCTCGATTTCCAGCTTCATCAGATCCAGCAGATTGGTGCCGCCCGCGATAAATTTGGCGCCAGGCGTACGCTGGGCGCTGGCGGCGGCTTCAGCCGGGGTTTTTACCCGCTCATAGGTGAAGGCTTTCATGATTTTTGCCCTCCGGCGACATCCTCAATGGCAGCGAGAATATTGGCGTACGCGCCGCAGCGGCAGATGTTGCCGCTCATGCGCTCGCGGATCTCCTGCGCATTCATTTCGGGAGGGGAGACCAGATCGAGGGTCACATGGCTGGGGATGCCCTCTTCAATCTCTTTCAGCACCGCCACCGAGGAGCAAATTTGCCCCGGCGTACAGTAGCCGCACTGATAGCTATCGTGTTTAACAAACGCGGCCTGCATAGGGTGCAGATTGTCAGGAGTGCCCAGCCCCTCGATGGTAGTGATATCGGCGTTCTGGTGCATCACGGCCAGGGTGAGGCAGGAATTGATCCTGCGCCCGTCAACGATGACGGTGCAGGCGCCGCACTGTCCGTGGTCGCAGCCTTTCTTGGTGCCGGTCAGGTGCAGGTTCTCGCGCAGGGCATCCAGCAGGGTGGTGCGGGTATCCACCTCCAGCTGCTGCTCCTCGCCGTTAACGCGAAACGTTACCGGCATCTTCTCCGGTGCAGGGGTGACGGCGGGTTCGCCCTCGGCCAGGGCGGAACAGGGATAGACCGCCGCGGTCGCCGCCGCTGCGGCGCTGGCTTTTAAAAGGGCCCGTCGGGATAGGCTAAAATCTTGTTGTTCGTGCTTCCCGAACTCACCATCTTCGGGGTATTCGCCTTGGTTGCTCATGCCAGGCCTCCGGTATGCAAAGGGGGAAATAACGTTCAAAGAGGGCGCGACGTTGTCGTCTGTTTTTAAACGTTAAGCATAGACGGCGATGTCGGTGGGATTATTCTCAAAAGGTGAATGCAGTTATGAGGCGGTTTAATAAGTGATTTTGCGAACAGAGGGATCGTCTCTGACCTGGCCGTATGCCCTTACAAACCGTAAAGCTACCTGGCCATATTCAAAAATTTTTTTAACTTCAAAACTACTTTTTAATTTGATTTATGGAGCGTAATATCCATAACAATTAAGTTGATTAGGATGATTCTCAAGGATGAGCCGTTCAAATACACTCTTAATCGACGGACATAAAGCCCGGGTGACCTACGATCCGGTGGTTGATATGTTCCGTGGCGTATTTCTGAATACCAAAAGTGAAGCCCGCTTTATGGCGAGCAATGTCAAAGAGCTGAAAGTTGCCGCCCGGGATGCGCTGGATAGCTATCTGAACGCCTGCTCCATCACCGGCGTTAAACCCTTCCAGCAGCGAACCCTGCGGCCTTTAATGGCGCTGCAACGGCTGAAAGCCATTCTGCATTGATTCTGCTTGCCTTTATGCCTGCCTGATGGTCCGTCAGGCAGGCAATATTGCTTTGCGCTTCGTCGGCCCGCGCTATTTATCCTGCCGGTGATCGCTGATGGCCTGCGCCGCGCAGATCAGCGCCAGATGGCTTAACCCCTGGGGCATATTGCCGACCCATTCGCCGGTGCGGGTATCGAACATCTCATTGAAGGTTTCGACATTGCCGCGGTGGCACAGTGTGTTGAGAATTTCATCCATGTTCGCTTCCGCCTGCGCCGGTTCGCCCATGGAGGCCCAGGCCTCAGCCAGCCAGAAGGCGCAGGCGATAAAGGTGCTCTCCTCCTGTTCAACGCCGCTGTAGCGGTAGATCATTGCGCTGTTATGGCCCAGCTCGCGATAGATTGCCTGATAGGTGAGCTTCATGCGCTTTGGGTTCACCTTCACACCGTAGCGTGACACCAGGGTGAGCGAGGCATCCAGCAGCCCGCCATCGCCGCTGTAAAAGCAGTAAGCCTGATGGGTTTCAGACCAGCAGTGCTCTTCAATCCAGTCGCGGATCCTGTCCCGCTCCCGCGCCCAGCGAGCCTTCCATGTGGGTTCGATATGGCTGCCCTCCGCCAGTACCACGGCGCAGTCCAGCGCCAGCCAGCAGGACATTTTTGAGTGGGTATAGTGCCGCTCTTCCGGCAGCTCCCAGATGCCGGAATCCTTCATGCGCCAGCGGTCGGCGCACTGATTGGCAAGATGGCCTAAAAAGCGCGACGTGCCCGTATCCAGAATATGGCCCGCCTCGACGAACAGTTTTGCCACTCCCAGCATATCGCCATACATGCTCAGCTGGCGCTGGGTGCGGGCATTATTACCCAGACGTACCGGCTGCGAATCCCGGTAGCCCTGGAGCTCGGCGTACTTCTCTTCCGGCACCAGCTCACCGTCGAGGGTATAGCAGGCCCGCATCTCCGGGCCGTGTTTGATGATGGTTTTCGACAGCCAGGAGAAGGCCGCCTTACACTCTTCAAGGGGGCCAAGATAGGTAAAGGCTTTGATAATCAGGCAGGCATCGCGCACCCAGGCAAATCGGTAATCATAGTTTTTGCTGCCACCGGGCCCCTCCGGCAGAGAGGTGGTGGCCGCCGCCGCCAGCGCGCCGGTAGGCGAATACCAGAGGAACTTCAGGGCCAGCGCGGAGCGGATAACGTGATCTTTATACAGGCCATCGTATTTCAGCCCCTTCACCCAGTCCTGCCACGCGGTGTGGCTGGTCTCAATGCGGTTATCAATCGCCTCGATATCGGGCACCGCCAGCGGCTCACTCTGCGTCACCAGCAGAGCAACCACCTCCCGGCTCCCTTTCTTCAGGACGATCTCCGCCTCGACCTCTTCATCATCCGCATGGGTAATGACCACGTTTTCGCTGGTGTGCAGCATCGCCATCAGATCGCCAATATGATAAACGCTGCCTTTGAAGGTATCTGAACGCCAGGGCGAGCGCGTTTCGATCATCGTTCCGAATCGCAGATGAAGCCTGAACGTCACGGTGCCGCGCAGGCCCTCCAGACGGCGTGCCAGCTCACTCCAGGGCAGGCGGCCTGCCAGGGTACTGTTAATGGATTCGGTTAACAGAACTGTGCCGGCTTTTGTCTCATAGCGGGTTTCCAGAATGTTGCTGTCATCGCGATAGGCGCGCGAGACGGTGTATTCATCCGCAGGTGTCAGGCTGAAAAAACCGCCAATGTTGGGATCCAGTAGCCGATCGAAGAGGGGCGGGGAATCGAGATTGGGCGCGCCCCACCAGTCGATTGAGCCATCCGGGGCGATAAGCGCTACCGAGCGTCCTTCACCGATAGCAGCATAGTCCCCGAGGCCAACGAACCCGTTATCACGCATCGGCATATCGTATTTCGCATTTTTCAAATGAGTGATCCCTTTTCTTTGATGAACATAAAGCCTGGCATAATGCGATGAATATCGCGCTTTCACCAATGCTGTATGTCTCTCTTCGCATGCACCTCTTTCACAAAGGCTGATCTATTGCCACCCGCATTTATCATTATTTTAATAATTGTGGAGGCGCCATGCCGCCAGGATCAGCACCACGAGGTTAAGGATCACGCTGACCATAAAATACGTTTTGAAAGGCTGTTTTTGGGTTTTATGGCGAAACAGCTGCTGGCCGAAGATGGCGCCCGGCCACCCGCCGACTACCCCGCAGACCAGCAAGGTCGACTCCGGAACCCGGCGCCAGGCTTTGCGGGCCGCCATTTTGTCGGCGCCGTAGATCATAAACGTCAGCGCGCTGGCGAGCAGAAACCACATCGCAAAAGGGTGAGGGGACAAGGCGCTGCCCGCAGCGGCCAGGGCCAGAAGGAGATAACAGAGGAAATTGAGGTTCATGGGAGGCAGTATCAGTCATCAAGCCGAAGGGCGATGATACGCGATCCTGCCGGGAGTGTAACCGGGCTAGCCGGTTAACCGTTTGGCAAATCAAATCGCCTCTTAACGCCTGACGTACGGGCCGAAGTGGCTTTTTCCGCTGTCGCCGGTATCGCCCCAAGCTCCGCGGAGATCTGTTCAATGAGCGTCTTAGAGTCGGTAGAGGCATGCAGGATTTTTCTATTGTTATCATTTTGCAGGAGCGGTAGTAGGTTCGACGAGTACACCGTCTGGCTGTGTATGAGCACAGGAAAATTTAATTTGTGATGAGAATATCTCATTTGCAACAACGTCATTTTATTTATACATGATCTTGCTTTAAATCAAACTCTTTGAAATAAGTGTGAATTATTTTTAGCTAAATACACAATCGCTACTTGAATAATATGAAAAATAAAAAATTACTAATGATGATGTTTACTGCATGTGCTTTTTTTATGGCGGCTCATGCAGTAGCAAAAGATAATGCGATCTCTGATGCTTCGGTTAAAAAAAAGATTATCGCTGAATCAATCGCTTCGTATCCTGGGGTATGTGCCTGCCCTTTTAATCAGACGAGAAATGGAAGTGCATGCGGCAGACGCAGTGCGTGGAGCAAAGCAGGAGGGTATTCACCGATTTGCTACGAAAAAGAAGTCACTGCCGATATGGTTAAGCGATGGCGTGAACAAAATCAGATCTAACGTTGCTTCCGGAATTTAAATAACTGTCCCTGATACGCTTAGATATTCGAATGCCCTTTTCCCTTAAACTGAAATGGCGGTGGCACTATGCCACCGCGTTTCACACGGCTTACTCTTCGTTCTCCAGTAATCCCATTTCGGCGATACGCGCTTGGATCAACTGTTTGCGTTTCTCAATAAAGCGCCGGTAATTTTCCAGCTTCCATAAAGTCTTGGGGCTGCTGGGAATACAGTGCAGATCCAAAAATTCCGGGGATTGATCTCTTAGCCATGTATCGAGCGACTGGGCGCCTTTATCGCCTGCGCCATTCTGATGGGCAGGTAACAGCATGCAGTTCGCCAGCTGGTCGATTTCCCAGTTTTCGTAGACGCGTACCATACGGCCAGTTTCTTCGTTTAAAATCTTCTCTTCTTTTAACAGGCTACGGGCAAAAATGTGGTCAATCTGCGGTTCATGCTGAAAGCCTGAAGATTTGTATTCTCCGCCATACCACAAGTTAAACAGCAGGTGGATGTGCCCGCTACCGTAGCCGCACCAACCGAAGAGGCGCTCTTCGGTTAAATGCAGGTTACGATTGGCCGAAAAGATCGCCGCACGGATCTTTTTCAGATCGAAGCTCTCTTGGTCGTCGATCACTTTTACCAGCTTATCGATAATGCCATCTGGCTGACCAGAAAAGACACCATTCAGCAGAGCAGGCAACAGATACTGCTTTAATGCTTGCGATCTCGCTAATTTCCCCGGGAAGCGATATTGCAGATATACTAAAGGAATCAGCGCATTATAAGAGGTGAGTGCTTTGCCGGATCGAATATAGGTTTTACTGACAATCTCATCTTTCACAAACATAAGCGCTTTGGCGATAGCCGGCCAGTTTTCACTGATCTGGTTACGCACATTATCATCACGCAGTTTATCCACATCATATTTGGCACCAAAGCCCAGCAGCGTGGTGCTAAGTTTAATCAGAAAATCGCGGGAGAAGTTGAAGCGGCCATTATCATTAATCTTCTCCAGAAAGTCCTCAAAGATAACATCAGCGTCAGACCACTCGGTGGAGAGCAGCGTAAACATCAGATCTGATTTGCTTAACCTTGTACCGCCTGAGTTCGCCCGAATAAAGACCTCAACCACATCATCAAAATTCAGTTCGCTGTCGTCTTCACTGCTGTCAATCACGTGATAAAGTAACTTACCTTCATTGCTAAACTCTTTACCTGCACGACTGATGTTGATGGTCGCCTGTTCGCGCTCTTTCGCGCTTAATTCCAGCTCTTCTTCTTCAATGCGATGGCTGAGAATCTGTTCGGGTAATTTTTTTGTGTAGATAATGTCCGACATGGCCATCCACGGCCAGGAACTGGTGGCGGCATCCTGAAATTCAAACTGATAGCGAATTTCTTCGTTGCTTGTCGTTGTACCGCTCAGCACATTAAAATGAAGCACTTTGCCGTCAATGCTGCCTTTTAGCGCCAGATAAAAACTTTGTAAGCGTTGCTGGCCGTCCAGCACCAACCATTTCGATCTGGTTTTACCGTGATGATAGTGATCTTTTAAATCGACCTTGCCGTCGTTGAAGTTCTCTATAAATTTACGGTGCTTAATTTCATCACGGGTTTTCCAGAACAGCAGGGAGGAAAGGGGATATTGCCGCATAACTGAGTCGAACAGGCGGGCTATTTGATCGGTATTCCAGACAAACTGCCGCTGAATGTTTGGCAACCAAAGCCCGCCACCGTCGGCCTCGTTATTATTAATTTCCTGAATCATCGCCTTGATTGATTTACTGGGCATTGCACTTTTCCTTGTCGTTGCGCGCACAAGTGCGGCATTGAATTTGGCTTAAGGGTATCAAGGGGGATTATCGGCAGCGGCAAGAAAATACTTAGCATGAAAGCGGAAAAAGGTTCTCCAGGTTACTGGGCGGATATAATTTATCCCCATCATTTCCTGCTGATAAAGCATTAACCCCCTTCCAGCATCCCAAAGCTGACGATCCTTGAACGCCCCAGCTCTTTCGCCCGGTAGAGCGCCACGTCGGCGGCGCGCAGCAGGTTATCGCCCTGAGCATGCTGCGGATAGCTGGCAATGCCGATCGATACATCAACCGGGCCGATCTCCGAGAGCTCATAACGCAGCGTCAGGTTATGCACAGCGGTATGAATTTCACTGGCGCAGGTAAACGCCGTCTCTTCATCCGCCCCCGGCAGCAGGGCCAGAAACTCCTCGCCGCCATAGCGGAACGCCATGCCCTTGTCGCTTACTGCACGCTGGACAATAGCCGCCACGCTTTTAATCACCTGGTCGCCCGCATCGTGACCCAGTCTGTCGTTGATGGCTTTAAAGTAATCGATATCGATCATCAGGCAGCTTAACGGCGTACCGCTGTGCATCGCCTGGTTCATCTGGGTGCGCAGAGCATCTTCCAGATGATGGCGGTTGCGCAGGCCGGTCAGCGGATCGAACAGCGCTTTTTCCAGCAGGGCATCGCGCAGCCGCTGGTTAGCCAGCGCTAGACCGAGCGCCTCGGCCATCAACTCCAGATAGGCGCGGGACGGCGCCATCTCCGGGGTCAGGTTCTGGAACGAGAGCAAACCGATGGCTTCACCCTGGGCAATCAATGGCACACAGAGCGCGTGAGGGGCGCTGTTGTCCGGCAGATGGTAGCAGGCGATATCCGGCTCGCCGTTGACCGGCGGATGGCTCTGCCCGCGGCGCACCGCCCAGCACTGGTCCGGATGGAAGGGATCGGCGTCCCCCTGCGGATCGAGCCACTCGGCGACACAGCGCATCTGCCACGGATCGTGCTCAAGCAGCCAGATCCGCCCGGCGATACCCGGCGCAATGCTGGGGGCGAACAGCCGCGCCACGTTCAGCACATCCTCAATGGACTCGCACCCCTGCAGGCGCTGGGTCATTCGCGCCAGCAGCTCGCGGATCGCCCAGTCGGCATCACGCTCTTTTTCCAGCCGCTGCCGTGCCAGGCCGTTCTCGCGGAAGATCCGAATCGCCTGGGCCATATCGCCAATCTCATCGATCTGGCGATAGTCCGGGGCTTCGACCCCATAATCCTGGGAGGCCAGCCGGTTGACTACGTCGCTCAGGCGCACCACCGGGCGCAGCACCCGGCGTTTGAGGATAAAACCGAGCACAAATAAAAACATCAGCGCAGTCAGGCCGACCATCACTTCGGAGAGGGTACGCAGCCCGCGGGATTTTACCGTGGCATCGTCAATGGCCGCGTCGGTACGCCTGTCCAGCATCTGACGAAAATGGTCGAGCTGGTTCTGGACCTGCTCCAGCTCATTTTCATAACGCTCGCCATAAAGCAGCTCAATGGCCTGAGGCTGCTGCCCGCGCCCGGCGCTGGCGATGGCGCTCTGTTGCTCATCCTGCAGCGCATCGGCCACCTGCAAACCTTCGTGCAGCAGCGCCAGCTCTTCCTCACTGGCACCTGCGTCTTTCAGCTTTTGCAGGCGATGCTCAATTCTGACCATCGTTTCCGCTTTCTGGCGGTACTCCTCTGCCACCGCGGGATCCTGTTTAATGACGTACAACCGCGCCAGGTCGGAGAGCGCCCAGGCGTCAACTTCCACCTCTTCGGTGAGCTGATCGAAGACGTAGCGCTGTTCAACGGCCTGCCGCTCAACGCTTTCGGCGCTGGAGGCCATCAACATAGCCACGCCGGAAGCGATAGTCAGACAAACCGTGGCACCGTATGCCCAGTTAGTAATAGTGGCGATGCGCACGGTTTATTCCTTCTTCATAGATCAGGCGAATTTTTCCCTTCCTCGATAATCGCATCGTCAATCTCTTCGGCATTACCGGCATGATCGCGACCCGAAAGCAGATTCCAGCAGGCGATAAACAGCGCGGCGATCAACGGACCAATCACAAAGCCGTTGATACCGTAAATCTCCATCCCGCCGAGAGTGGTGATGAGGATAAGATAATCGGGCATTTTGGTGTCTTTACCCACCAGCAGCGGACGCAGCAGGTTATCCACCAGCCCCACCACCAGCACAAAGAAGCCGACGATAAACAGCCCCTGCCATAGCTGATGGGTGGCGAAGAGGAAAATGGCTGCCGGTACCCAGACGATGGCCGAGCCGACCGCCGGGATCAGCGACAGGAACGCAATCAGCGCGCCCCACAAGATGCTGCCATTAATATCGACTATCCAAAAGGCGATACCGCCCAGCACACCCTGGACCAGGGCCACCACGGCCGTGCCTTTTACCGTTGCTCGGGCGACGCCGGCAAATTTGGCAAACAGATGCTGTTTGGCGAAATTCGACAGCGGCAGGCTGTCGAGGATCTGGCGCACCAGCCACGGGCCATCTTTCAACAGGAAAAACAGCAGATAGACCATCACGCCAAAGCTGATGGCGAAGCCAAAGGTGCCTTTACCAATCAGGAAGGCGCTGCCGGCAAGGTATTGCCCGCCGCGTAACGCCGCTTCAGAGAGCTTTTGCTGGATCTGCGCGGCGGTATCCAGATCGTGTTCGATCATCAGCGCACGCAGCCAGTCGGGCAGATGAGAGAAGAGACCAGCGAGCACCCCGGAAAATTGGGTGTCGTTCTGCTGCAGGCGCGTGTAAACAATATTGAGTTCAAAGGCTAACGAGGAAAAGATCACCATCAGCGGAATAAAGACGATGAGGCAGATAAGCAGTACGCTCAGCAGCGCCGCCAGCCCGTTGCGATCCCCCAGCTTGATACGCAGGGTGTTTTTGACCGGATAGAAAATCACCGCCAGGATAGCAGCCCACAGAATGGCCGAGAAGTAGGGCGACAGCACATCAAAAAACGCCCATGAGACCATCAGCAGTATCAGTATGAAGAAACCTTTGGTCAGTCCGTTAAATCGCATCAGCTCATCCTTTTTTAATGAAACACTACGACTATAGAGTGTTTTGCGTAATTTAACATATTGCGGTCTGCTGCCGGGTGGCGGCTGCGCCTTACCCGGCCTACGTGGATAAGTAGGCCCGCGCAAGCGCAGCGCCGCCGGGCAACAGGCCGCACCACCCGCCAGTCCGTAGGCCCGTGCAAGCGCAGCGCCGCCGGGCATCAGGCCGCACAGCCCACCAGTTTAGCGCGTGAAAAACAGATCCCACTTTCGCCTGACCGACGCGGGGCCCGGCGCGGTACATGCTGTAAGTACCGGTTTGCAGGAGGTGTCCTATGGCATGGCGACCCTATCTCTACGTGATTTACACGGTGCGGCCCCGGCTGAGCGCCCGTCGCGCGCGTCTTCGTCTGGTGCATGGCTAGCAATTTGTTAACAATCGCGGTATAAACATACCTTCTTTTGGATGTTTAGATGTCCATACGTATAGAAGGTGATATGCAAACAGAACAAAACGGGCAGCTACAGCGCACCATGAAGACTCGCCATCTGATCATGCTGTCGCTTGGCGGCGTGATTGGCACAGGGCTCTTTTTTAATACGGGTTACATTATTTCCACCACCGGGGCGGCGGGCACGCTGCTGGCCTATCTGATTGGCGCGCTGGTGGTCTGGCTGGTGATGCAGTGCCTCGGCGAACTCTCTGTGGCGATGCCGGAGACCGGCGCCTTTCACGTCTATGCCGCACGCTATCTCGGCCCGGCAACCGGCTATACCGTGGCGTGGCTCTACTGGCTCACCTGGACGGTAGCGCTGGGATCGAGCTTTACCGCCGCCGGATTCTGCATGCAGTACTGGTTCCCGCAGGTACCGGTCTGGGTGTGGTGCGTGATCTTCTGCGCGGTCATTTTTGCCCTCAACGTCATCTCGACCCGCTTCTTTGCCGAAGGGGAGTTCTGGTTCTCGCTGGTGAAGGTCATCACCATCATCGCCTTTATTGTTCTGGGCGGCGCGGCCATCTTCGGCTTTATCCCGATGCAGGACGGTTCTCCCGCGCCGGGGCTGACGAATATCACCGCCGAAGGCTGGTTCCCGCATGGCGGGCTGCCGATCCTGATGACCATGGTGGCGGTTAACTTCGCCTTCTCTGGCACCGAGCTGATCGGCATTGCGGCGGGTGAAACCGAAAATCCGCACAAGGTGATTCCTGTCGCCATTCGCACCACCATTGCGCGGCTGATCATCTTCTTTATCGGCACCGTTTTTGTGCTGGCGGCGCTGATCCCGATGCAGCAGGCCGGAGTGGAAAAAAGCCCGTTCGTGCTGGTGTTTGAGAAGGTGGGCATTCCGTATGCCGCGGATATCGTTAACTTTGTCATCCTGACGGCGATCCTCTCGGCGGCCAACTCCGGACTCTACGCTTCCGGGCGGATGCTGTGGTCCCTGTCGAATGAAAATACCCTGCCGCGCTGCTTTGCCCGGGTGAACAAAAACGGCGTGCCGCTGACGGCGCTGTCGGTGTCGATGCTCGGTGGCGTGCTGGCGCTCTTCTCAAGCGTCGTGGCTCCGGATACGGTATTTGTCGCCCTGTCGGCGATTTCCGGTTTTGCGGTGGTGGCGGTGTGGATCAGCATCTGCGCCTCGCACTTTGTCTTCCGCCGTCGCCATCTGCAGGCGGGCAAATCCTTAAGCGAGCTCCAGTATCGCGCCCCGTGGTATCCGCTGGTGCCGGTGCTGGGCTTTATCCTCTGCCTGGTGGCCTGCGTCGGCCTGGCCTTTGACCCGAGCCAGCGCATTGCCCTTTACTGTGGTTTGCCGTTTGTGGCGCTCTGCTATGGCGCGTACTACCTTACTCAAAATCTGAAAACCCAGGAGCCTGAACATGTCGCAGAATAATCCGCTTACCGCCCTTCTTGAAACCCAGCCGTTTGTGGTGCTGGACGGGGCGATG
This sequence comes from Leclercia sp. LSNIH8, assembly GCF_002920195.1. Lineage (NCBI taxonomy): Bacteria > Pseudomonadati > Pseudomonadota > Gammaproteobacteria > Enterobacterales > Enterobacteriaceae > Leclercia > Leclercia sp. LSNIH8. The sequence continues at coordinate 57,815 of NZ_PQJY01000001.1, forward strand.
GCAACGGAGCTGGAAGCGCGCGGCTGTAACCTGGCCGACAGTCTGTGGTCGGCGAAAGTATTAATGGAGAACCCGGAGCTGATCCGCGACGTGCACCTCGACTACTTCCGCGCCGGGGCGCAGGTGGCGATCACCGCCAGCTATCAGGCCACGCCGGAGGGGTTTGCCGCTCGCGGGCTGGATGAGGCGCACTCCCGGGCATTAATTAGTAAAAGCGTCGAACTGGCGCGCAAGGCGCGAGAAGCGTATCTGGCGGAAAATCCGCAAGCCGGTACGCTGCTGGTGGCCGGTTCGGTGGGGCCCTATGGCGCGTATCTGGCGGACGGGTCGGAATACCGCGGCGACTATCTGCGCAGCGCAGAGGTGTTTACCGCCTTTCATCGTCCGCGGGTAGAGGCGTTGCTGGATGCCGGGGCGGATCTGCTGGCCTGCGAAACCCTGCCATCGTTTGCTGAAATTAAAGCCCTGGCGGATCTGCTGACAACATACCCGCGCGCCCGGGCGTGGTTCTCGTTTACGCTGCGCGACAGCGAGCACCTGAGCGACGGCACGCCGCTGCGTGAGGTGGTCTCTGTGCTGGCGACTTACCCGCAGGTAATTGCGCTGGGGATTAACTGTATCGCGCTGGAGAAGACCACTCGCGCGCTGCAACACCTGCAAAGCCTGACGGCGCTGCCGCTGGTGGTCTACCCGAACTCGGGCGAGCATTATGATGCGGTGAGTAAGACCTGGCACCAGCACGGGGAAGCGTGCGAGACGCTGGCGGGGTATTTGCCGCAGTGGTTAGCGGCGGGGGCGAAGCTGATTGGGGGATGTTGTCGCACCACGCCGAAAGACATTGCAGATTTGAACGCGCAGCGCTAAGTTTTTGCCGGGTGGCGGCTACGCCTTACCCGGCCTACGGTTCATGCGGTTTGTAGGCCCGGCAAGCGTAGCGCCGCCGGGCATCAATCAGGCCACCTCAGCCAGCACAAACATCCCGTACGGATGGATCTCCAGGAAATACTCTTCCCCCACGTCCGGCTGCAGCCGCGTGGCGTTCACCTGCAACAAAATCTCCTGCCCGTGCCACTCCACAATCACCTCGTACTGCGGCCCCATATAGGCGACGTGGCGGATCACGCAGCGCTGGCTCGTCTCGCCGTGCTGGCTTAGGGTGATCGCCTCCGGGCGCACCCCAACGGTGCCAGCCCCCTGGGCGGCAAAGTGCAGCGGGCGCGGCAGGCGATAGCCGTGGATCGCCACGTAATCCTGGGTGAAGGTAGCCGGGAACAGGTTGGCATCGCCCATAAAGCTCGCCATAAAGCGCGACGCGGGCTGGCGATAAAGATCCTGCGGGGAGCCAATCTGCATGATGTTGCCCTTGTTCATCACCAGCACGGTGTCCGACACCGCAAACGCCTCGCTCTGATCGTGGGTCACATACAGCGAGGTGATGTTGAACTGCTTTTGCAGCTCGCGGATCTTGTCGCGCATGCTGCGGCGCAGGTTGGCGTCGAGGTTACTTAAAGGCTCATCAAACAGCAGCACTTTCGGTTTGAGGATCAGGGCGCGGGCCAGCGCCACGCGCTGCTGCTGGCCGCCGGAGATCTGATCCACATAGCGATCGTCGAAGCCCTCCAGATCCACCATCGCCAGCGCCTCTTTGACGCGGGTTTTGATCTCCGCACGCGGCACGCCGAGCATCTTCAGGCCGTAGCCGACGTTCTCCCCCAGCGACATGTGCGGGAAGAGGGCGTAGGACTGGAATACCATGCAGATATCACGCTGCTGAATGGAGCTGTGGGTCACGTCCTCGCCGTCGATAAAAATCTGCCCGTCGGTGGGCTTTTCCAGCCCGGCCACCAGACGCAGTACCGTGGTTTTACCGCAGCCGGAGGGGCCGAGTAGCGTCACCATCTGCCCCTGCGGGATCGCCAGATTGATGTTTTCAATCACCGTGTTCGCGCCAAAGCGCTTGGTCACGTTACGCAGTTCAACGAAATGTTTCTGAGTCATAGTGTTACGCCTGGTTTTTGGCTTTTGAACGGGAGATACGCGCCTCACCGATGAGCCAGTCAAAGAGGAAAATGATCGCCAGCATGACCACAATCAGGATCGAGCCGTAGGCAATCGCCACGCCATATTCGCCATCTTCCACGCGGTTCAGAATGTAGGCCGTGGCCACGCGGGTATCCGGCGTGACGAGGAACACAATGGCGCTGACGGTGGTAATGGCCCGTACAAAGCTGTAGATCAGCGCCGACAGAATGGCCGGGCGCAGCAGCGGCAGCAGGATATGGGTGATGGTGCGGAAGCTCCCGGCACGCAGGCTCAGCGAGGCTTCGTCCAGCGATTTGTCGATCTGGCCCAGCCCCGCGATCCCGGCGCGAATGCCCACCGGCACGTTACGCATCACCATCGAGATAATCACGATGGCGGCGGTGCCGGTCAGGTACACCGGGGCGCTGTTAAAGGCCAGGATATACGACACCCCCGCCACGGTGCCCGGTACCGCAAAGCAGAGCATGGTGGTGAACTCAATGGTCTTTTTGCCCCTGAACTGCTGGCGCACCACCACCCAGGCAATCAGCAGCCCGAAGGCGGCGGTGATCGGTGCCGCAATCCCGGCGTAGAGCAGGGTATCGAGCAGCGAAGGCCATGCCCCGTCGCTCATCCCCTGGCCGAAGAGCTTGATAAAGTTATCCAGCGTCAGGGTGTAATCCACCCCCCAGTTGACGGTAAAGCTGCCGTAGAAAATGCTGCCGTAAAGCAGGGCGTTAAAGGCGATCCACACCGCCAGCAGGGCAACCACGCTCCACACCAGGGTGACCGGCAGGGGCTGGACGTCGCCGCGGTAGGACTTGCCGGAGACGGTGACGTAGGAGCGCTTGCCGATCCACATATACTGAATGCAGAAGACCAGCAGGGAGAAGAGCAGCAGGAAGGCGCCGAGGGTGCTGGCGGCCTGGTAGTCGAGCTGAGAGCCGGTGATGTAGAAGTAGATCTGCGTCGCCAGCACGTCGAAGTTGCCCCCCAGCACCAGCGGGTTACTGAAGTCGGCCAGCGACTGGACGATGACGATCAGGAAGGCGTTAGCCAGCGCGGGCTTGAGCAGCGGGACAAAGACGCCGTTAAAGGTCTGCCAGCGGCTGGCGCGCAGGGTGTACGACGCCTCTTCCAGCGACGGATGAATGGTCTTGATCGCCCCGTCGAGGATCATAAAGGCCATCGGCGTAAAGGCCAGCACCTGCGCCAGCCAGATACCGGTGAAGCCATACAGCCAGTTGGTATTGGTCAGCCCAAACCAGTCCACCATCAGCTCGGTGATGTAGCCGGAGCGGCCCATCATCAGCGTCACGCCGAGACCTACCACGAACGGTGGGGTGACGATCGGCAGGATGGAGAAAATACGGCCAATAATGGCGCTGCGTCTGGCGATGCGGGTGGTGTAGATCGCCAGCACCAGGCCGAAGAAGGTACAGCCGATGCCGACGGCGATCGAGAGCAGGATCGAGTTAATGATCACCTGAATGATATGCGCCTGGGAGAGCACATTCATAAACGCCAGCGGGGCGAACTCCCCGGCGTCGTTGGTGAACATCGGAATAAAGATGGCGATGCTCGGCCAGACGATAAAGATGCCGATCAGGGCGACAATGGTAATCAGCGAGCCGATGACAAAGCGGTCGCCGCCCAGCCACTCGAGGCGGGTCAGGGCCAGGGTCATGATCGCCCCCAGCGCCGCAAACAGCACGATGGTGGCGTAGCCCAGGCCGCGTCCTTCGAGGGTGGCGCTGATGACCACAAAGGCCATGCACAGCAGCGCCCAGCCGGCGTCGAGGTAGTGGCGGCTGCGCTGCTCGCGCTTCGCCTCGGTGAACGGGCGCACCAGCAGCAGCGTGGGGAGCAGATACCACAGCCAGCTAATGTTGAAGTGTGACCAACTGTAGGCGTCGAGGATCTCGTCGCCGGTGGACTCCAGCAGGCCGTAATCCAGGCTCCAGCTCGGCAGCAGGGCAAACGCCAGCCAGCTAACAAAAACCCAAAGGAAGACCGCATCCCGTTTTTTCACGGGATGGAGAGCGAGTGTCTGTGACATAGGTATTCCGGTGTTGTAGGCCGGGTAAGCGTAGCGCCACCCGGCAAAGGAGCAATAGCGGGCTTATTTACCCATCTTCACGTCGCTGACCCACTTGTTGATCAACGCCTTACGCACATCCGTGGAGCCGTACTTATCCATGTCGTAGCTGATGAGCTTCAGGTCATCGAGCTTCAGCGAGTTCGGGGAGGTCTCTGCGGTGGTGTTGGTCAGGATCTGATAGGACTTGCCCTGCTTCCACGCCAGCTCCTGGGCCTCTTTCGACAGCACCCAGTCCACGAAGAGCTTCGCGTTCTCTTCGTTGCGCGCGCCCTTCAGGATGCTGACGCCGCCGATTTCATACCCGGTGCCTTCGCAGGGGGAGATCAGCTCCAGCGGGGCGCCCTGTTCTTTTTCCAGCGAGTAGTCGTGCAGGAAGCCGATGCCGATGGCTGTTTCACCGCGGGCAGCGTTACGCGCCGGGGCGATGCCCGATTTGGTGTACTGTGAGACGTTGCCGTTCAGCTGTTTGAGATAGTCGAAAGCCTGATCTTCTCCCCAGAGCTGGACGAAGGTCGCCAGCGCGGTGTAGGCGGTGCCGGAGCTTTGCGGATCGGCAATCTGGATCTCGCCCTTGTATTCCGGTTTGGTCAGATCTTTCCAGCACTGCGGCACCGGCAGGTTCTTCTCTTTCAGGCGCTGGGTATTAACGCCAAAGCCCAGAATGCCCACGTACACCGCAGAGGAGAGGTTGCCTTTCACCTTGGCCGGATCGCGGAATTTCTCCATGATCTGCTCCAGGTTTTTCGATTTGTACGGCTGCAGCAGCCCCATTTCACCGGCCTGAGACTGCGGGTCCAGGGTGCCGCCGTACCAGACGTCAGCCTGCGGGTTTTTCTTCTCGGCATCCACCTTCGCCAGCGTACTGCCGGAGCCGTTGCGGATAAACGAGGTTTTGACGTCGTACTTGTCGCCAAACGCTTTGGTTTCGGCCTCGCACATTTCGTTGGTGGCGCTGCAGTAGACCACCAGGCGGCCTTTGGCCTGTGCGGCACCGGTTAAGGTTGCCAGCGCGATCCCGGAAGCAATGAGGGTAGAGAGAAGCGTTGTTTTCATTATTCAGCCCTTTTTATGACGTTATGTGACTGCGAGAAGCGGTGATGCCCGCCATCAGCAGCGGCATCAGGAGTAAACCCATCAGTACGGCGGCAATCGAGAGCAAACTGAACATCCCCGACCAGCCGTAGCGTTCGATAACCTGCGACAGCGGCCATCCGGCCAGCGCCGCCCCCAGATAGGCAAACACGCCAAGAAAACCGGTAATCGAGCCTGCTGCCTGCTTGTGTCCGCACTCCACGGCGGCAAGGCCGATGAGCATCTGCGGACCAAAGACAAAAAATCCCACCGTAAAAAAGCACATCGCCAGCAGGGCATAGTGGTGAACCGGGGCCAGCCACAGGGCGGCGACCGACACCATCAGCCCCAGCGTGAACAGCAAAATCATCGGCGCCCGCTGGCCGCTGAACAGCAGATCCGATCCCCATCCGGCGAACAGGGCCCCGAGCAGGCCGCCCACTTCGAACAGCATCACCGTGGCGTTGGCGCTCAGCAGGTTCACCCCATGGCTCTCCGCCAGCCAGATGTTGCCCCAGTCGTTGAGGGCGATGCGGATCAAATAGACCAGCACATAGGAGGCCCCGAGCAGCCAGATCATCGGGTTTTGCAGCATGGTGGTACGTAACATCTGCCACAGCCCCATCGGCGGGCTCTGCTGCTCCTGGCGCAACTCCAGCGGATCGTTGCGCCACTCCCCGACCGACGGCAGACCCTCTTCCTGCGGTGTGCCCCGCAGTTGTGTGGTCAGCCACAGGCCGAGCACGATACTGATGATCCCCGGTGTCAGCATCGCCGCCTGCCAGCCCCAGCGATGGGCGGCGAAGGCGCAGATCAGCGGAATAATTGCCCCGCCGATGTTAATGGAGGTGTTCCAGCACCCCCACCAGAAGCCGCGCTCGTTGCGCGAATACCAGTGGGTGAGCAACCTGGCGCAGGGCGGCCATCCCCATCCCTGAAAGAAGCCGTTCAGCGTCCAGATAAACAGCAGCAAGGGCAGGGAGTCGCCGAAGGCGAACAGCACGTTCAGCACGCCGGTCGCCATCAGGCCGATGCCCATAAACGCCCGCTGGCCCTTGCTGTCGTGCCACAGTCCGGCGGCAAATTTCGACAGGCCGTAGCTGAGGTAGAACAGTGACCCGATCAGGCCGATATCGCTCTTGCTTAACCCCAAATCCAACTGCAATGCGGGCAGCACGTAGTTGAGGCTTTTACGCGTCAGGTAAAACGCGGCGTAGCCCGTCGCCATGCAGAGCAGCAGTCGCGGGCGCAGCCTGCGGTAGCGTTGAGTAACCTGTTCAGCTGACAGTGCGGGCATGGCGTTCTCCATTTGCAATGACTGTATGAAAGCGCGAGGAAAAAGGGATGAGAGAAAGTCTGGCGTGACTAAGACTTTTTCCTGGTTAGCGGTGTGTTTGTTGCAAAACTGTGGGCAGGTTAACAATTACGCGGGTGCCGCCCTGCGACTCCAGGGTGAACTCGCCGCCCAGGGCGTGCACCCGCTCGCGCATCCCCTGGATGCCGAAGCCGGGGATCTGCTGCGTGCTGAGACCGTTGCCGTTATCCTTAACCTCCAGGCGCAGCTGGTTATCCTGCTCACAGAGCAGGACGCTGACCTCGCTGGCGTTGGCATGTTTGCTGACGTTATTCAGCAGTTCCTGGAGTAATCGATAGAGGGTGAAGACCAGGGTTTCACTCTGCGGCGGGGCGGTAAGCCGGTAGTCAAACCGACACTGAATGCCGCGCTCGGCAAAGGCGAACTCGTTCACCAGGTGGTGCAGGGCCTCGTTCAGGGAGAGCTCGTCCAGTACCGGGGGGCGAAGCTGGCGCAGCAGCTGGCGGGTGGAGTGGTGAATGCGGCGGGCCAGCTCGTTGATCTGCCCGGCGGCCTCTAACGCCTGTGGATTATCTCCCGCCCGTTTCACCAACTGGGACTGGATCTGAATGGCGGTAATGTTCTGCCCAATCTCGTCGTGCAGCTCCCGGGCCAGGTGCTTGCGGGTATCCTCTTCGGTATGGATCAGCTTTTCCGTCAGCTCGCGTCGGGCCTGTAACTCGGCCTCCAGCCGACGTCGATAGTGATCGAGGTTCATCGCCAGATGCTGCTGGCGGCTGATGGCGATCCCCAGCCCAATCCCCAGCAGCGACTGGGTGGCGAGGAAAATCTCCAGCTCCAGCAGATCGCTGAACCCCACCCCGACCTGCCGGGCGATGGTGATCATCATGCTGCCCAGCAGCCCGGAGAGCACGCCCCCCTGCCAGCCGAACTTCCACGCCATCACCACGTTGGGCAGAAACACCACAATCAGCAGCAGCCGCTCCAGGGAGGGGGAGAGCACCATTTGGGTACCGATGCCGATGATAAAAAACAGGCTGCACCAGATGATAAGCGAGGTGCGCAGCGGCGGGTTGCTGGTATCGAGCCCCAGCAGATGGTAGCGATGCTGCTGGCGCAAAAACTCAAACACGAGGTAGACGAACGGCGTCAGTAGCACCCCGCCAGTAAAGGAGGCCAGCACCAGCAGCGTGGCCGGGCTTTCAAGGAACGGCGCCAGGATCAGGGTCTGGAGCAGGGCATTGAGGGTCACTGCCGCGATCAGCAGCGACAGGCGCTGCCAGTAGAGGGGATAGCGGTGCCAGTAGTGCTGCGCCAGCCACGCACTGACGGTGCCCACCAGCGGCACCACCAGCATCAGGTGATGCGTCAGCAACTGTTCGCCGTGCAGCCAGAACATCGCTGCCAGCGGGGGGAGGATCAGCGCTGGCCAGAAGCGGCGCGAGAGCACAATCAACAGCGCCAGATAGACCCCCTGAGGCAAAAACAGCGCCGCCTGCTGCCCGTTGCGGGTGAGGTAAAAACTCAGCGTCCACAGCATCAGCCAGCCGGTGCCCCAGGCCAGCATGATAAACAGCGAGAGGATGAGGTGCCGCAGGGAGCGCCGCATCAGTGGCCAGTCAGCAGCTGGTGATCGAGGGCAAAGTGCACCAGCTCGATAGTGCTGTTGCACTGCAGTTTGCCCAACACGTTGGCGCGATGGACATGGACGGTTTTGTGGCTGAGCTCGAGCTGGAAGGCAATCTCCTTCACGCTTTTGCCCTGGACCAGCAGCTCGAACACCTCTTTCTCGCGCGGGGTCAGCACCGCCAGCGCCTGTGATACCGGCTCACCGCCGCGCAGGGCTTTGACCGCATCGGCGCACAGATAGTGGCCGCCCATGCCCACGGAGCGTACCGCCTGGACCAGCTCTTCCGGGCCGCAGCGCTTGGTAAGATAGCCACTGGCCCCGGCGTCCAGCGCGCTCTGCACAAAGGCGGGAGTGTCGTAGATGCTGAGGATAATGGCACGAAAGCCCGGGCGCTGCTGGCGCAGGCGCTTGAGCAGGCTCAGGCCGTTCTCATCGGGCATGGCGACGTCGAGCACCGCCACGTCAATGGCCTCACGGCTAAGAGTAGGCCAGGCCTCTGCGGCGCTGCTGTACTGGCCTTCCACCACCAGATCGTCTTCCAGATTTAACAGCTGGGCGAATCCGGAACGCACCACCACGTGATCGTCCACCAGCACCACTTTGATCATCTCAGATACCTTTGCGAAGTTATCCGCCTATGATGCCTGTCAATGGGTGGCTGGCAATTGTGCGGCTGCGGTTATGTAACGGATATAACAAAATTGCAATATTGCCGGGTAGCGTTGCGCCTTACCCGGCCTATAAAACCAACAGAAAACCGTCCCACTGCGCCGCCCGGCATAAACCGTGATGATTAATTTGGGCAAAGATTATTTTAAATATATATTAATATTCTCTTGTTTATTATTTGGGTGAATATTGAATTACCTTTCAATCGTTAAATCCTATTCCAGTAATAGCATTCGCCAATAATCTATCTTGACTGCTGTCAACAAACCCGCTCGCCACCCTTTTATGATGATCCCGCTAAAAATATAAAACGAATTCTTCTTATGGATGCTTTTTTCCCGAGGATGGAAAATGAAGAAATTAACCCGTATTGCCTCTCTATGCATTGCAGGCGCGGCGGCCTGTTATCTGGGGTTATCAGGCTACGTCTGGTATCACGATAAAGCCCGTATTCAGGAAAGCGATGTTCAGCTCTCTGCGATAAAAGAAAATAATCAGATTCTGAGTCTGCTCCGTGAGAAAGGATGTGATTATTGCCATACTCCCTCTGCCGCATTACCTTTTTACGCCTCATTTCCGGTAGCGAAACAGCTGATGGAATATGACACCCGCCTTGGTTATAACTCTTTTAATCTGGAAGCGGTGCGCAGCGCATTAATTAATGATCGTGCCGTGTCGCAAAGCGATCTGAATAAAATCGAATGGGTGATGCAGCATCAGACCATGCCGCCGACACGCTATGTCGCGCTGCACTGGGCCGGACAAATGAATGACGATGAGCGCCTGCTGATCCTGGACTGGATTAAAAAGCAGCGTGAAAGCCATTATGCCCGCCTGGACGTGGCGGCTGCCCATCGTAATGAACCGGTGCAGCCGGTGCCGCGGGCGTTACCGGTTGACGCAGCCAAAGTCGCGCTCGGCTTCCGCCTGTATCACGACACCCGTCTCTCCGGGGACAGCACGCTCTCCTGTGCCAGTTGCCATTCCCTGAACGCAGGTGGTGTGGACGGGCGCCAGACCTCCATTGGCGTTAATGGCGCGGTGGGACCGATCAACGCGCCAACGGTCTTTAACGCCACCTTTAACGTAGAGCAGTTCTGGGATGGTCGCGCCGCCGATCTGCAAAAACAGGCCGGTGGTCCGCCGCTGAACCCCATTGAAATGGCCTCGAAATCCTGGGATGACATTATCGCCAAACTGGATGCCGATCCGGCGCTTAAAACAGCCTTTGAAGCGGTCTACCCGCAGGGCTTTAGCAGCGACACCATCACCGATGCCATCGCCGAATATGAAAAAACGCTCATCACCCCGGACGCGCCGTTTGATAAGTGGCTGCGCGGGGATGAAAACGCCCTGACGGCACAGCAAAAGCATGGCTACCAGCTTTTCAAGGAGAACAAATGCGCCACCTGCCACGGCGGGGTGATCCTCGGCGGACGCTCGTTTGAACCGCTGGGGCTGAAAAAAGAGTATGACTTTGGCGAGGTGACGGCAGCGGATATCGGACGCATGAACGTCACTAATGAGGTGCGTGACCGCCTGCGCCAGAAAGTGCCGGGTCTGCGCAACGTGGCCTTAACCGCGCCGTACTTCCACCGCGGGGATGTGCCCTCCCTCGACGAGGCGGTGAAGCTGATGCTGCGCCATCAGGTGGGCACCAGCCTGCCGCAAAACGAGGTGGATGATATTGTCGCCTTCCTCGACAGCCTGACCGGCGTTTATACCCCCTGGCAGCCTCAGGGCCATTAAAGGATGCCATATGCTTGAGGCCCGGAATCTCCGCTGTGAACACAACGACAGAGCGCTATTTAGCGGCCTGTCGTTTGCCGTGCAACCCGGCGACCTGATGCAGGTGACGGGGGAAAACGGTGCGGGGAAAACCACGCTGCTGCGTCTGCTGGCCGGGCTCTCATCGCCGGACAGCGGCGAGGTGCGCTGGCAGGGGAAGCCGCTTTCCGCCGTGCGCGACACCTTTCATTCACAGCTGCTGTGGCTGGGGCATCAGCCGGGGATCAAGGCCCGGCTGACGGCGCGGGAGAATTTACGCTTTTACCATCCGGCGTGCCCCGATGCGGCGCTGCGCCTGGTGGGGCTTAACGGCTATGAAGAGCGTCCCGTCGGCCAGCTCTCTGCCGGACAACAGCGGCGCGTGGCGCTGGCGCGTTTATGGCTAAGCCCCGCCCGGCTGTGGATCCTTGACGAGCCCTTTACGGCGATCGATGCCGCTGGCGTCGCGCTACTGACTCAGCGTCTGGAGCAGCATGCCCGGGCGGGCGGGGCGGCGATCTTTACCAGCCACCAGCCTCCGTGCGGGTTAACCCTGCCGCTGCGGCGGCTTTCACTCAAGGATGACGAGCCATGTTCCTGAAAATCTGCCGGATGGAGCTGTGTGCGGCGTTCCGTCACCGGGGGGAGCTGCTCAATCCGCTGTGGTTTTTTCTGATCGTCATTACCCTGTTTCCGCTCGGGATGGGCCCGGAGCCGCAGATGCTGGCGCGCATCGCTCCCGGTGTAGTGTGGGTGGCGGCGCTGCTGGCCTCGTTGCTGGCGCTGGAGCGTCTGTTCCGGGATGACCTGCAGGATGGCAGCCTTGAGCAACTGATGCTTCTGCCGGTGGCGCTGCCCCTGGCGGTGCTGGCGAAAATCCTCGCCCACTGGCTGGTTGCCGGGCTTCCGCTGCTCCTGCTCTCGCCGCTGGCGGCGCTGCTGTTGGGCATTGATTTCAGCGGCTGGCAGGTGATGGCCGCCACCCTGCTGCCCGGCACCCTGACGCTGAGTTTTATCGGTGCCCCCGCCGTGGCCCTCACGGTTGGCCTCCGGCGGGGCGGGGTGCTGCTGAGCCTGCTGATGCTGCCCTTGACCATTCCGCTGCTTATTTTTGCGACCGCGGCGATGGACGCCGCCGCGCTGCACCTGCCCGTTTCCGGCTATCTGGCCCTTCTCGGGGCGCTGCTGGCAGCCAGCGCCACCCTGAGCCCGTTTGTCACTGCCGCTGCGCTGAGGATCAGCCTGCATTAATCCATTGAGGGATCGCACTATGTGGAAAATGTTTCATCAACTGGCCATGCCGCCCACGCTCTACCGGCTGTGCGGTTATGGTCTCCCCTGGCTTGCCGTCACCAGCGTTGTGGTGCTGGCGACGGGTCTGAGCTGGGGGCTGGCCTTTGCCCCGGCGGATTATCAGCAGGGGGATGGGTATCGCATTATTTATCTCCATGTTCCCTCGGCGATGGGGTCGATGGGGATCTACGCCGCAATGGCGGGAGCGGCCTTTATCGGTCTGGTCTGGCAACTGAAAATGGCAAACCTGGCGGTGGCCGCCATGGCGCCGGTAGGCGCGGTATGCACCTTTATCGCGCTGGTGACCGGGGCCGCATGGGGAAAACCGATGTGGGGCGCATGGTGGGTATGGGATGCCCGGCTCACCTCCGAGCTGGTGCTGCTGTTTCTCTACATGGGGGCGATTGCCCTCTGGTCAGCGATTGACGATCGCCGACAGGCCGGGCGGGCGATGGGCATTCTGGTGCTGATCGGCGTGGTGAACCTGCCGATCATCCACTTCTCGGTTGAGTGGTGGAACACCCTGCATCAGGGCTCAACCCGTATGCAGCAAAGCGTTGCCCCGGCAATGCGCTCCCCGCTGCGCTGGTCGATAGTGGGTTTTCTGCTGCTGTGCGCCACCCTGACGCTGATGCGTCTGCGGACCCTGATTTTGCAGCAGGAGCGCCGCCGCCCCTGGGTCAGGGAGATGATCGCCAGGGGAGGTGCCCAATGAACAGCGCTTTTGCCTCGTGGGCAGACTTTTTCGCCATGGGCGGCTACGCCCTCTACGTCTGGCTGTCGGTGGCCTTCACTTTGGGGCCGCTGGCGCTTCTGGCGCTGGAGAGCTGGCGACAGCACCGGCGGCTGATGCGCGCTATCGCCCGGGAGCAGCGGAGGGAAGATCATGAATCCACGTCGTAAAAATCGGCTACTGATGGCCGGGGTGGTGCTGTGCGGCATGAGCCTGGCCGCCGGGCTGGTGCTCTATGCCCTGAGCGCCAGCATCGATCTGTTCTACACCCCCAAGGAGATCCACTTTGGGAAACGGGAGACCGGCCAACGCCCGGTCGTGGGGCAGCGGCTGCGGGTCGGGGGGATGGTAAAAGCGGGCAGCGTGAAGCGCTCAACCGAGTCGCTGGCGATCGCCTTTAACCTCTACGACGCCCGGAGCGAAATTACGGTGCACTACTCCGGGATCCTGCCCGATCTGTTCCGTGAGGAGCAGGGGGTTGTTGTGCAGGGCGAACTGCTGCCGGGCAACGTGGTGCTGGCGAAAGAGGTGCTGGCGAAGCATGACGAAAACTACACCCCGCCGGAGGTGAAGAAGGCGATGCAGGACAACCATTACCGTGCCGGAAGGGAGGCGTTATGATCCCGGAGGTGGGCAATATCCTGCTCTGTCTGGCGCTGGCGGCGGCGTTGCTGCTGTCGGCCTCTCCGCTGAGCAAAGACAGGCGAATGGCGACGCTGGCGAAAGGGCTGGCGTGGCTGCTTTTTCTCTGCCTGGTGGGCGCCCAGGGGGCGCTGATGTACGCCCTGGCCGTCAATGATTTCAGCGTGATCTACGTGGCGGCGAACTCAGGCAACCAGCTGCCGGTCTGGTACCGGCTGGCCGCGGCATGGGGAGCGCATGAGGGCTCCCTGCTGCTGTGGGTCACGCTGATGAGCGGCTGGACGCTGGCCGTCGCGCTCGCTAGCCACCGGGTGCCGGGGCGTACCGTGACGCGGGTGCTGGCGGTGATGGGGATGATCGGTGCGGGCTTTCTGCTGTTTATCCTCTTTATCTCCAACCCCTTCGCCCGATCCCTGGACTTTGCTCTGGAAGGGCGCGATCTCAACCCGATGTTGCAGGATCCGGGGCTGATCCTGCACCCGCCTCTGCTGTATATGGGCTACGTTGGCTTCTCGGTCTCTTTTGCGTTCGCTATCGCGGCGCTGATCGACGAGCGCTTTGAGCGCGACAGCGCCCGTTTTGCCCGGCCCTGGACGCTGGCGGCGTGGATCTTTCTGACCCTCGGCATTGTGCTGGGGTCAGCGTGGGCCTATTACGAGCTGGGCTGGGGCGGCTGGTGGTTCTGGGATCCGGTGGAAAACGCCTCGCTGATGCCCTGGCTGGTGGGCACCGCGCTGCTGCATTCCCTGCTGGTTACTGACAGGCGCGCCGGTTTTAAAGCCTGGTCGCTGCTGCTGTCGATCTGCGCCTTTTCCCTCTGTCTCCTGGGCACCTTTCTGGTGCGCTCCGGGGTGCTGGTGTCGGTGCATGCCTTTGCCTCCGATCCGGCGCGGGGGCTCTTTATCCTCGCCTTTATCGCCCTGGTGACGGGGGGCGCGCTGCTGCTGTTCGCCCTGCGCGGGCACCGGCTGCGCTCGCGGGTCAACAATGCGCTCTGGTCGCGGGAGTCCCTGCTTTCAGGCAACAATGTGCTGCTGATGGCTGCCATGCTGGTGGTGCTGCTTGGCACGCTCTTTCCGCTGGTGCATAAACAGCTCGGGCTGGGCTCGATCTCCGTTGGTGAGCCCTTTTTTAATACGCTTTTTGTGGCGTTAATGGTCCCCTTTGCCCTGCTGATGGGGCTGGGCCCGCTGGTGCGCTGGGGCCGGGATCGCCCCGGGAACCTGGCGCGCCTGCTGGCAGGTATCGCGGTGGCAACGTTATGCGTCAGCCTGCTTTTACCTTGGCTGTTGCAGGGGCGGGTGGTGTGGCTGGCAGCGCTGGGCGTGGCTATCGCCTTTCTGATTACCAGTCTGACCCTGGCGGCAGTGCTGCGCTGGCGGGCGGCGGGCCGCCCTCTGTCACCCCGCCAGTGGGGCATGGTGCTGGCGCACCTCGGCGTGGCGGTCACGGTGGTCGGGATTGCCTTCAGCCAGAATTACAGTATCCAGCGCGATGTCAGAATGCAGGCCGGGGAGAACGTTCACATCGGCGATTACCGCTTTACCTTCAACGGGGTGAAAGCCACCGTCGGGCCGAACTGGCGCGGTACGGTAGGGGGGATTGCCGTCTCCCGTGACGGAGAACCGGTCACCGTCCTGCTGGCGGAAAAACGCTATTACGGCGAGCGGATGGTGATGACCGAGGCGGCGATCGATGGCGGTTTTACGCGGGATCTCTATGCCGCGCTGGGCGAAGAGCTTGACGACGGGGCGTGGGCGCTGCGCCTGTATATCAAACCCTTTGTGCGCTGGATCTGGGCCGGTGGCCTGCTGATGGCCCTTGGCGGCGGGCTATGCCTGGTGCGCGGTCGTTCACGGGAGGGCGCATGATGCGCAAACTCTATATTCTGCCGCTGGCGTTGTTCCTGTTATTAGCGCTCGCCCTGTTCTGGCAGCTGGCGCGCAATGCCCGGGGTGACGATCCTACCGCGCTGGAGTCGGTGCGGATAGGGAAGCCGCTGCCCGCGTTCAGCCTGCCGGCGTTGAGGGCACCCGAGGAACGGGTTTCATCGACAACCCTGGCGCAGCGCGGCCCGTTGCTGCTTAACGTCTGGGCCACCTGGTGCCCGACCTGTCGGGCCGAACATCAGTTTCTTAACCGGCTGGCCGGGCAGGGGGTGCGGATTGTCGGCCTGAACTATAAGGACGATCGACAGCAGGCGATCAACTGGCTGCGCGATCTGGCCGATCCCTATGCCCAGAATCTGTTTGATGGCGACGGCATGGCCGGGCTGGAGCTTGGTGTATACGGCGCGCCGGAAACCTTTCTGATTGATGGGCAGGGGATCGTGCGCTATCGCCACATTGGGGCGCTGGATGCGCATGTATGGCAGGAGAAGCTGCAACCCCTGTGGTTACAAGCTGTCCGGGAGACGACACCATGAGAATCGTTCTGTTTATGCTGCTGCTGGCGGCCTCAGCGCTTGCCAGCGCCAGCGGTGAAGTGATGACCTTTCGCGATGCGGAGCAGGAGCAGGCGTATCGCCAGCTGACGGCGCAGCTGCGCTGCCCGAAATGCCAGAACAACAGCATTGCCGACTCCAGCGCAATGATTGCCGTCGACATGCGCCAGAAAGTATATGACCTGCTGCAGGCGGGGAACAGTCCGCAGCAGGTGGTCGATTATATGGTGGCGCGGTACGGCAACTTTGTAACTTACGATCCGCCGCTCACCCCCTTCACCGCGCTGCTGTGGCTGCTGCCAGCGGCAGTGGTGGTGGCCGGATGCGGGGCGATTTACGCCCGCTCGCGCAAGCGCGTGTCGACCGCACCACAGCCACCGCAGCCGGAGAGGACCGCCGCGCCGCGCAATCTCTGGTGGCTGACGCCCTGCGTGGCGCTGGCGCTGGGGATCGGCGTGTACAGCTATCTGCATACCGGCGGCTACCGGCAGGTGATGCAGATGCAGGCGGCGGCGGCCGCTACGCCCGCCCTGCTGGCACGGCTGGAAAACCCGCGCGCCGCGCCGCTGGATCTGGCCGAGCTGCGCCAGCTGGAGCTGGGATTGCGCACCCGGTTGCTGCAGGGAGAGGGAGACCGCCAGCAGTCGATAGTGCTGTCGCGCATTGCCGCCCTGCTGGCGACAGAGGAGTCTGACTAAGCCAGATTTGGTATTTGCAATGCCGAATTTTTTCTAAAAACGATTCGGCATTAACGATGCTTTTTAATTCCTTTATCAAAATTCTCGCCGCGGAAATACTGCCTCCATAACAACAGAGGGGAGCAGACACCATGGCAATTTCATCGCGTTTTTCATTACTCGGCGCTCTGGCGCTGTGGGTATTCCAGGCGCAGGCGGTGGACGTCACCGTCGCGTATCAAACCTCCGCTGAGCCCGCAAAAGTGGCCCAGGCGGATAAAACCTTTGAGAAAACGAGCGGCGCCAACGTGGACTGGCGTAAGTTCGACAGCGGCGCGGCCATCGTGCGGGCGCTGGCCTCCGGCGACGTGCAGATTGGCAATCTCGGCTCCAGCCCGCTGGCGGTCGCCGCCAGTCAGCAGGTACCCATTGAAGTCTTCCTGCTGGCCTCGCAGCTCGGTAATTCCGAAGCGCTGGTGGTGAAGAAAAACATCACTAAGCCAGACGATCTGATCGGCAAACGCATCGCGGTGCCCTTTATCTCCACTACCCATTACAGCCTGCTCGCGGCCCTGAAACACTGGGGGATCAAGCCGGGGCAGGTGGAGATCATCAACCTGCAACCCCCGGCGATCATCGCCGCCTGGCAGCGTGGCGATATTGATGGAGCTTACGTCTGGTCGCCTGCGGTGAACGAGCTGGAGAAAGACGGCAGCGTGCTGACCGACTCCGCCCAGGTGGGCCAGTGGGGATCGCCAACCCTCGACGTGTGGGTGGTGCGTAAAGACTTCGCCGAGAAACACCCGGAAGTGGTGAAAGCCTTCGCCAGAAGCGCCATCGACGCTCAGCAGCCCTACATTGCCAACCCGGATGCGTGGCTGAAACAGCCCGCCAATATCGAAAAACTGGCCGCCTGAGCGGGGTGCCGGAAGCCGACGTGCCGGGTCTGGTAAAAGGCAATACCTACCTGACGCCTGCCCAGCAGCTGCAGCAGCTGTCAGGCCCGGTGAATAAAGCGATTGTTGATACCGCAGGCTTCCTGAAAGAGCAGGGCAAAGTGCCCGCGGTGGCGGCGGACTATAGCCAGTACGTGACCGATCGCTTTGTGAAGTAAGGGGGACCGGATGCTGAATATTACAAATCTCCACGCCGATTACGCTGGCAAGCCTGCGCTGGAGGATATCAACCTGACGCTGGACAGCGGCGAGCTGCTGGTGGTGCTCGGCCCGTCCGGCTGCGGGAAGACCACGCTGCTGAATCTGATCGCCGGGTTTGTACCTTATCAGCATGGCGCTATCCAGCTGGCAGGGAAAAAGGTAGTGGGACCCGGTGCCGAGCGCGGTGTGGTCTTTCAGAACGAAGGGTTGCTGCCCTGGCGTAACGTGCAGGAGAACGTCGCCTTCGGCCTGCAGCTGGCGGGCGAATCACGGGAAGCACGGCTGGCGATTGCCCGCGACATGCTGAAAAAGGTGGGGCTGGAGGGGGCGGAAAAACGCTTTATCTGGCAGCTCTCCGGCGGGCAACGTCAGCGCGTCGGTATCGCCCGGGCGCTGGCAGCCAATCCGCAGCTATTGCTGCTGGACGAACCCTTCGGGGCGCTGGACGCCTTTACTCGCGAGCAGATGCAAACCCTGCTGCTGCGCCTGTGGCATGAGACCGGCAAGCAGGTGCTACTCATCACCCACGACATCGAAGAAGCAGTGTTTATGGCCACCGAGCTGGTGCTGCTCTCGCCGGGGCCGGGACGGGTGCTGGAGCGTCTGCCGCTCAACTTTGCCCGCCGCTTCGTGGCGGGCGAGCCGGTGCGCAGCATCAAGTCCGACCCCGATTTTATTGCCCGGCGCGAATATGTGCTGAGCCGCGTGTTTGAACAGCGGGAGGCCTTCTCATGAGCATTGTGGTGAATGACAAAACCGCGCGCAAACGGCTGATCCTGCGCTGGCCCTTTTCCCGTTCGTTGACGCTCAGCGTCACCACCTTGCTGGTGTTGCTTGCGGTGTGGTGGGCAGTGGCGGCGGCACAGTGGATAAGCCCGCTGTTCCTGCCGCCGCCGGGCCAGGTGCTGGTGAAACTCTTTACCATCGCCGGTCCGCAGGGGTTTATGGATGCCACCCTGTGGCAGCATCTGGCGGCCAGCCTGGGACGCATTCTGGTGGCCCTGCTGGCGGCGACGATCGTCGGGATCCCGGTGGGCATCGCGATGGGTTTAAGCCCGACGGTGCGGGGCATTCTCGATCCGCTGATTGAGCTTTATCGCCCGGTGCCGCCGCTGGCGTATTTACCGCTGATGGTGATCTGGTTTGGCATCGGCGAGACCTCAAAGATCCTGCTGATCTACCTGGCAATTTTCGCCCCGGTGGCGATGTCGGCGGTGGCGGGGGTCAAAAGCGCCCAGCAGGTGCGGATCCGCGCGGCGCAGTCGCTGGGGGCCAGCCGTGCCCAGGTGCTGTGGTTTGTGATTTTGCCCGGCGCGCTGCCGGAGATCCTGACCGGGCTGCGCATCGGCCTCGGCGTCGGCTGGTCAACGCTGGTGGCGGCTGAGCTGATCGCCGCCACGCGCGGATTAGGCTTTATGGTCCAGTCGGCGGGGGAGTTCCTGGCGACGGACGTGGTGCTGGCAGGGATCGCGGTGATCGCCGTGATCGCCTTCGGATTAGAACTGGGGCTGCGCGCGCTACAGCGTCGCCTGACGCCCTGGCATGGAGAGATACAATGAGTGAACGTCTGACCATTACCCCGCTGGGGCCGTACATTGGCGCGCAGATTTCCGGCCTGGATGTGACCCGCCCATTAAGCGATAACCAGTTTGAGCAGCTCTATCACGCGGTGCTGCGCCATCAGGTGGTGTTCCTGCGCGAGCAGGCGGTGACGCCCCAGCAGCAGCGCGCCCTGGCGCTGCGGTTTGGCGATCTGCATATTCACCCGGTCTATCCCCATGCCGAGGGCGTGGAGGAGATCATCGTGCTGGATACCCATAACGATAATCCACCGGATAACGACAACTGGCACACCGATGTCACCTTTATTGAGACCCCGCCCGCCGGGGCGATCCTCGCGGCGAAACAGCTGCCGGAAAGCGGAGGGGACACGCTGTGGGCCAGCGGAATTGCCGCCTTCGAGGCGTTATCCGCCCCGTTCCAGCAGCTGCTGAGCGGCCTGCGGGCGGAGCATGATTTCAAAAAATCGTTCCAGGAGTATAAGTACCGTAAAACGGAAGAGGAGCATCAGCGCTGGCGCGAGGCCGTTGCAAAACACCCGCCGCTGCTGCACCCGGTGGTGCGCACCCATCCGGTGAGCGGCAAACAGGCGCTGTTTGTCAACGAAGGCTTCACCACGCGGATTGTTGACCTGAGCGAGAAAGAGAGCGAGGCGCTGCTGGGGTTCCTGTTTGCGCATATCACTAAGCCTGAGTTCCAGGTGCGCTGGCGCTGGCAGGAGAACGATCTGGCGATCTGGGATAACCGGGTGACCCAGCATTACGCCAATGCCGATTACCTGCCGCAGCGGCGGATAATGCATCGGGCAACGATTTTAGGGGATAAACCATTTTATCGTGCCCCATGACAGAGGCACCCGTAGGCCCGGTAAGGCGAAGCCGCCACCGGGCGCTACAAATGGGCTTCGATATACCGCTGATAACGGCTGGCTTTCAGATAACACAAATCCACCAGCACCAGCCCGTCCACGCAGTTGTTGAACGCCGGGTCGCTGCCAAAATCGATAAACTGCACGCCGCCGGGCTCGCACAGCTCGGAATATTGCTTGTACAGCGGCGGGATGCCGCACCCCAGATTGCCAAGCAGTGACTTCAGCCGGGTCAGATCCTCCACGTAATCTTCACCACCAAACTGCGCCAGCACGTCGGGCAATGAGGCGGGATACGGTCGGCGCGAGGTCGCCAGCGGATGAGTGGCCGGGAACCAGAGCCGGTAAAAGGCCACCAGCAGATCCCGCGCCGCAGGCGGTAATCCGCCGGAGATGGAGACCGGCCCGAACAGGTAGCGGTAGTGCGGATAGCGCGCCAGATACGCGCCAATGCCGGACCACAGGTAGTCGAGCCCGCGGCGTCCCCAGTAGCGCGGCTGAATAAAGCTGCGTCCCAGTTCAATCCCGTGCTCCAGGATCTCATCCATGTCGTCGCCGTAGTGAAACAGACTGTGGCTGTAGAGCGCATCCCGTCCCTGCAAGGCGGTCGGCATAAAGCGGTAGGCGCCGACAATCTCCAGATCGTCGTCATCCCATAAAATCAGGTGCAGATAGTCATCGTCATAGCGATCGGTATCGCGTCGTTTACCGCTGCCTTCGGCCACGGCGCGAAAAGCAATTTCCCGCAGGCGGCCCAGCTCGCGCAGGATCGGCGCCTCTTCCTGGCCGTTGCGCTGCCACAGATAGATGCTTTTGCCATCGGCGGTGGTGCCCAGACACTCCGCCTGCGCCAGCTCGCGCTTCAGGGTCGCCCGATCTTCCGGGCGGGCAATGGCGGACTCTGTTTTGAACACGCCCGGCAGCCCCTTGCCGAGGCGCAGTACATGCTGGCGGCACTGCTCGGCCATCTCACGGGCGGAGAGCGTAGGGCTGTACCAGTGGTGCCAGCCGATCTGCTGACCGATTTTCACCGGCAGGCGGCTGTGGCGACGACGAAACATCTGCTGCATCAGCAGCAGCATCGACAGCTGCGGCGAGAGCAAGGTGCTGGCATAAAACAGCAGGCTGTTGCGGGCGTGGATATGGACCGGCAGCAGCGGGGCGCGGAATTTCCCCGCCAGCTTGATAAAGCCGGGTTGCCACTTTTTATCGCGGATCCCGGTGCGCGTGGGGCGGGAGACTTCCCCGGCCGGGAAGAAGATCAGTACCCCACCATTTTGCAGGTGCAGCTCCATCAGGGTGAACGAGGATTTTGCCGTCCGTCCGCCCATATTATCCACCGGAATAAACAGCGAGCTTAACGGCGCCAGATGCGTCAGCATGCGGTTGGTCACCACTTTCACATCCCGGCGCACCCGGGAGATGGCATACAGCAGCGCCAGCCCGTCCAGCGTACCGGTGGGGTGGTTCGCGATAACAATCAGCGGGCCGTGGGCGGGTATCTGTTCGAGGTCGTGAGCCGGAATGGTACAGAGGATATCAAGATGGTCCAGAACCTGTTCCACCATATCGAGCCCTTTCAGGTGACGGTGGTCGGCGGCAAACTGCTGAAACTCCTCTTCGTGTAAGAGCTTCTTTAACAGGCTTTTTTGCCAGGGTGCAGGTTTTGCCTGCGGCCAAAGGTCATCGAGAACGCTGTCGAGACTAAACATGGTGGCTTCTCCTCCTGTTCTGCTGAGACAGTAGAAGCGCCAGATGTCGATTGTATTGCAGAGGAGTGAAGCTTGTGTTGTGGGCCCGTAGGCCGGGTAAGGCGAAGCCGCCACCCGGCATTACGGATTAACGCAGAATTTTCTTCTCGGCCAGATCCAGCGCGAAGTAGCTGAAGATCAGATCCGCGCCGGCGCGTTTGATCGCCCCCAGGCTTTCAAGGATCACTTTCTCTTCGTCGATCGCCCCCGCCTGGGCGGCGAATTTGATCATCGCGTACTCGCCGCTCACCTGATAGGCGCCCAGCGGCAGCTCGGTGCGCTCGCGAATATCGCGCAGGATATCCAGATATGCGCCAGCCGGTTTCACCATCAGGCAGTCAGCACCCTGCGCTTCGTCGAGCAGCGATTCACGGATCGCTTCGCGGCGGTTCAGCGGGTTCATCTGGTAGGTTTTGCGATCGCCCTTCAGCGCGGTGCCCGCCGCTTCACGGAACGGACCGTAGAAGGAGGAGGCGAATTTGGTGGAGTAGGACATGATTGCGGTATCGGTGAAGCCCGCGGCGTCCAGCGCCTGACGAATGGCCTGCACCTGGCCGTCCATTGCGGCAGACGGCGCGATAAAGTCCGCGCCTGCGGCGGCAGCCACTACGGCCTGTTTGCCCAGGTTCTCCAGGGTGGCATCGTTATCCACGCCGTGATCGCACAGCACGCCGCAGTGACCGTGGGAGGTATATTCGCAGAAGCAGGTGTCGGACATGACGATCATCTCTGGCACCGCCTGTTTGGCGATGCGCGACATACGCGCCACCAGACCGTCCTCTTTCCAGGCATCGCTGCCGGTGGCATCAGTATGGTGGGAGATGCCGAAGGTCATGATTGAGCGGATGCCTGCGTTGGCAATGCGTTCGATTTCGCGCGCCAGATGCTTCTCAGGGATGCGCATCACGCCCGGCATGGCGTCGATGGCTTTGTAGTCGTCGATCTCTTCTTCAACAAAAATCGGCAACACCAGATCGTTCAGGGACAGGGTTGTCTCTTCAAATAATGCGCGCAACGCCGGGGTTTTGCGCAGGCGACGGGGACGAGCAATTAAATCGGTCATGATATGCCTGAGGTAGTGAATCAAAGAGGAACAGTGTACCTGAAATGCAGCCGGACTGTTTTACTAAAGTTGTCGTTTAGGTAGAGAATGCAGGGTGGTGGGAGCGGTATTATTTATGGCTTTATATTTTACACCTTGAAATAAGTTTACATTATAAAATCTCGCGATAATTACTGGAACCTGGATATAGGTATCCCTGGTAATATCCTAATCCTTCTCATTGTTTTTTATAAACGCTCTTATTATTTATATATTATATTTCTTATTCCCTTTTATTTAATAATTCCCGATGATCTTTCGCCTTGTGTTTCTTTTCTTTCGATTGAATTTAAGTTTCTGTTATTTATAGTTTTTATTATTATTTTTTATATTTTAAAAAGTGCCTGGCTTATATTGTCTGTTTTCGGACATAATTGCTACATTCATTGAACTATTTTCTTCAGGGACTGCATAATTCTCCTCGCAATATATTTGCACTGTATTTACGGACAAACTTGCTTACGTCCCTGAGGAGGGATGACCCAATGCAAACATGGAAAAAGAAATTTGTTGTATCTCAACTTGCATTAGCCTGCACGCTGGCTATCGCTTCTCAGGCCAATGCAAAAGATATTTCTGGTAGCACTTATAACACCTTTGGATATGATAATACGTCTACCTCCGCCTGGTATAACGGCTACACCGACTGGAATTACTCCAGTGCGACACATGACAACGATATCTATCCTGTCATTAACAAGTCGACAGTAAACGGCGTTATCTCAACGTATTACCTTGATGATGGTGCGGGCGGGCATGCCAATTCGCTGTCAATTTCCAACAGCACAGTCAACGGTATGATCACCTCCGGTTGCATGACCACCGAATGTGCTGGCGGTTTGAATGCAGATGGTACAACGCATAACCAGTACGATCGTTTTAGTCTGAATGTCGACAATTCAACCATCAATGATACCTACGAGCACTACGCGTATGACGTCGTTGACGGTACCAACACAACCACCCGTTACTGGGATACTTACGCGCTGGGCAATGCCATTACCCTCGACGTAGAATCTGACATCGTTATTCAAAACAACTCCCGCGTGGCTGGTATCACCCTGACTCAGGGCTATCACCAGCTGGATAACACGCCGTATGATTCTGTGACCGGCATTGAAGACAACGGCCATGTCTTTACCAACACCCTGCAGGTTAAAGATTCGGTTGTCACCTCCGGCGCATACAGCGATCTGGGCACCAACGGTTTTTACGGTCAGTCGGCGAAACCAAGCGATTACGGCGAGAGCAACGCCACGGCTGCGGATGATGCAGCGCTGATCGTCAGTGCCAGCAGTGCAGATAACGCCATGCAGACTACGGCTAACTTCGATCACTCCACGCTGACCGGCGATGTGTTGTTCACCAGCACCTTCGACAACAACTTCTATCCAGATGGCGATCCGGCTACCGACACCACTGCTGACAACGTCTACAACCCGACCACTAACGGCTGGGATGGTACTGACAAACTGGATCTGACCCTTACTAACGGCAGCAAGTGGGTCGGCGCAGCCGTCTCCAGCGTCGAGGCGATTGGACCTTCTCAGATGTATGGTCTGGGCTACAGCAGCGTTGACTGGCGTAGCCTGGAGCCAAACAGCATCTGGCCTGGCTCCACCTTCAATAGCAATGGCCATCTGGTGGGCAATCAGGTTTATCAGAGCGGTCTGTTCAACGTCGCGCTGGATAACGGTTCCGAATGGGATACCCGTAAGCAATCCAACATTGACAAGCTGACCGTCAACAACCGTTCACAGGTCAATGTAGAAAACTCCGGCTTACTGGCTGACAGCATCACTCTGACCAACGCGTCGACCATGAACATCGGCGATTCCGGTGCTGTGGCAACCGACAGCCTGTATCTCGACAGCGCAAGCCGGACCACCCTGACTCAGGAAACCGCGGAGCTGTATGCCAACACCATTACCGTGGATAACCATGCTGAACTGGCGCTGGGTCTGGGCCAGGTCGACACTCATAAAATGGTGCTGACCGATGGCGGTGTGCTGAATGTTGCCAGCCGTGATTATGTGTTCAATTCCGATCTGAACAATGCTCGCTATATCACCAATGATATCCACCAGGCCGATTACGATTACGGGGTGATCGCCCTGAACTCTGACGGTCATCTGGCGGTGAACGGTGAAGTGTCCGGTAACTATAAAGTGCGTCTGGATGACGCAACCGGCGCGGGTTCTGTCGCTGACTACAAGAATAAGGAAATTATTCGCGTCTACGATAATAACGCCGATACGCAGGCCAGCTTCACCGCAGCCAATAAAGCGGATCTTGGTGCTTACACCTATCAGGCACAGCAGCAGGGCGATACCGTGGTGCTGCGTCAGGAGCGTCTGACTGATTACGCCAACATGGCGCTGAGCATTCCATCTGCCAACACCAACATCTGGCACCTGCAGCAGGATGCGCTCGCTAACCGTCTGACCAACAGCCGTCATGGCCTGGCAGACAACGGTGGCGCATGGGTGAACGTCTTCGGCGGTAATTTTGACGGCGATAACGGCACTATCCATTACGATCAGGACGTTAGCGGCATCATGGTGGGCCTCGATACCCATATTGATGGCAATAACGCTGACTGGATCTTCGGTGCGGCAGCAGGCTTTGCGAAAGGCGATATGAGCGACCGCAGCGGTCAGGTGGATCAGGACAGCCAGACTGCAATGCTCTATTCCGCCGCGCGCTTTGCTAACGATGTCTTCATCGATAGCTCTCTGAGCTACTCGCGCTTCAATAACGATCTCTCAGCGAACATGAGCAATGGTGAATATGTCGATGGCAATACCACGAATGACGCCTGGGGCTTTGGGCTGAAACTGGGTTACGACTGGAAACCGAACACTGCCGGTTACCTGACCCCATATGCAGCCATCTCCGGTCTGTTCCAGTCTGGGGATGACTACCGCCTGAGCAACGACCTGCATGTGGGAAGCCAGTCTTACGACAGCATGCGTTATGAAGCCGGTATCGATGCAGGTTATACCTTCGGTTATGGCGGCGATCAGGCGCTGACGCCGTTCTTCAAACTGGCCTACGTTTATGACGATGCCGGTGAAGATGCCAAAGTTAACGGCGACAACATCGATAATGGTGTGAAAGGCTCTGCGGTACGCGTAGGCCTGGGAACCCAGTTCAGCTTCACCAAAAACTTCAGTGCATACACTGATGCTACCTATCTGGGTGGTGGTGATGTCGATCAAAACTGGGGCGCAAATCTGGGTGTGAAATACACCTGGTAATATGTCTGATACGGGGAGGCTTGCCTCCCCGTTGTTATAGCGTCAGTTAAGGATGACTTGAGATCTCATGAACCGTTATGCAAAACCCATTTCTGAGTTCTCCCGACTTGAACAGTGCCTGGTGGCGCACAGCACGCCATTTACGCTTCCTGCAATGCATCCTGTCTTCGAGGATTGCGATAAAGAAAATGAAAACGCAGTAGTGCTGCAGTCGGGCACGCTCAGTATCCACCGTCAGCAGGACGATCTGCTGATAGAGATTGTCACCGCACCTTATATCTTCGGGCTTAATGCCGGCATGATGGGCTGCAGCACCGAATACCTGCTGGTGGCACAATCCCCCTGTACTGGTTTCTGGCTGCCCGCATCCGGGGCCCGTCATCTGATCCAGCAGGCCGGTTTATGGTCAGATGCCTTCTGCTGGCTCTCCTGGCACCACCGGGTAATGGAGATCCGCGACAAACAGCTGGTGGGCAACAATTCGTACAGTCAAATCCGTTCCACGTTGCTGGATATGGCCCAGTGGGATGAGACGCTGCGTATGCGGGTGGGGGTAATGAATTATATCCAGCGCCGCACACGTATTTCGCGTTCCGTGGTGGCAGAAGTGCTTGCAGCGTTACGCCAGGGGAACTACATCACCATGGACAGGGGCAAACTGGTCAGAATCAACCATTTGCCCGCTGAATATTAGCGTCAGGATGCCGGGATAACCCGCGGTTTATTCTCGCTCAGCTCTACCACCAGTTGGTTAACGCCGTCGCTCATGTTGACGAAACGCGTGAGCGGCGAGCGCGTCACCACCACAAACACCCCCACGTTAGATTGCGGGATCATCGCCATATAGGTGATAAATCCGCCGCCACCGCCGGTTTTCTGAATGATGCCAGGACGCCCATTTTTAGGCGCCATATAGACCCAGCCAAGACCCAGCGCGTCCGCGCGGCCTGGTACATCCATCCCGATCACCCGGCTTAACTGGCTGCGTTGATAGATCAGGGTCTGCATTCTGTCGGCCTGGTTGCTGCGCGCATAGAAATCAGAGGAGAGGAACTGCTGCATCCAGCGCATCATGTCGCCAGGGGTGGAGTAAACCCCGCCGCTACCGACCGCCGCCAGCGTGTTATTACACGGGCTGGCCCCTTTTTCCGCCACCATCAGGCGTTTGCATTGATCGGGAGAAGGGGTAAAGGTGGTATCTTTCATCCCCAGCGGGCGGGTAATCTGCTCTTCGAACAGCTGCGCATAGGGCTTGCCCGCGGCGTTGCCCAGCGCATCGGCCAGCAGATCGAACGCCAGGTTCGAGTAGGCGGCCTGCGAGCCCGGGGACGATTTCAGGGTGGCCGTCGACAGCCAGTTCCAGCGCTGCTCGCGGGTTGGCCAGACGAAGACTGGACGATGGGCCGCACCGCCAGGCTGTTCGCGTGGCAGGGCGCTGGTGTGGGTAGCCAGGTTGACGAGCGTAATCGGCGCGCCCTGATATGTCGGCACCCGGGCGCCCGGTGGCGCATATTTACTTAACGGATCGTTGAGCTTGACCACGCCCTGATCGAGCAGTTTCACCAGCATCTCACTGGTCATTAACTTGGTCAGGGAGGCGATGCGCACTACAGAATCAAGCTGCGGATGGATATTATTGCCCGGGCGCGTTTCGCCAAAGCTGCGGAATACGCGCTGGTTGCCGTCAATCGCCACCAGAGCCATCCCCGTTGCGCCACTTCCGTAAAAAATATGATTCGCGTAGCGATCAACCACATCGGAGGCAAAAGCCGGGTCGGCGATCGGCTCGACAGCCTGCGCGCTGGTGAGGCTGGCCGTAAACAGCGCGGCGGAGAGGAACAGACAACGTTTCAACGAAAGTATCCATGAAGTGAATGAAAAAGTATGCGTATTTATACTACTAAACACCATAATGCAAAGGCCATAACAGCATAACGATAGCGTGAAAAACGTAACCGCGGGTAAATACGAACAATTTCGTTATTACCCATCTCCTGTTTTGTGACATTGCGCTTATGATACCTGCCAGGTTCATTGGCTTTTCCGCTCGGGTGGCGGTTGACGGCGAACTAATACAGGGCCCACAGGTCTGATAATCCGTCGTCCACAGCAGTAGCGATAACTACAAGAAGGAAGCGTTATGTTTAAGTCGTTTTTTCCCAAACCGGGACCCTTTTTCCTTTCGGCCTTTATTTGGGCTCTGATCGCGGTCATTTTCTGGCAGGCCGGTGGCGGGGCCTGGTTTGAGCGTCTGGTTGGCGCTACGGGTGATGTGCCGATCAGCGCGGCACGTTTCTGGTCACGCAGCTATCTGATTTTCTATGCCTATTATGCGTTCTGCGTCGGGGCGTTTGCCCTGTTCTGGTTTGTCTGGTCGCCGCACCGCTGGCAGTACTGGTCGATTCTCGGCACCGCGCTGATTATCTTCGTCACCTGGTTTCTGGTGGAGGTGGGCGTGGCGGTCAACGCCTGGTACGCCCCGTTCTATGACCTGATCCAGACCGCGCTCAGCGCGCCGCACAAAGTCTCTATCAATCAGTTTTATCATGAAGTTGGCGTATTCCTCGGTATCGCGCTTATCGCCGTTGTTATCGGTGTGATGAATAACTTTTTCGTCAGCCACTACGTCTTCCGCTGGCGTACCGCGATGAACGAACACTATATGGCCCACTGGCAGCAGCTGCGCCATATTGAAGGTGCTGCCCAGCGTGTGCAGGAAGACACCATGCGCTTTGCCTCCACGCTTGAGGATATGGGGGTCAGCTTTATCAACGCCATTATGACCCTGATCGCCTTCCTGCCGGTGCTGGTCACGCTGTCGGCGCACGTGCCGGACCTGCCGATTGTGGGTCATCTGCCCTATGGCCTGGTGATCGCCGCGATTGTCTGGTCGCTGATGGGCACCGGTCTGCTGGCGGTGGTCGGGATCAAACTGCCGGGGCTGGAGTTCAAAAACCAGCGCGTCGAGGCAGCCTACCGTAAAGAGCTGGTTTACGGCGAAGACGATGCCAGCCGCGCCTCGCCGCCAACGGTGCGTGAGTTGTTTGGCGCGGTACGCCGGAACTACTTCCGCCTCTATTTCCACTACATGTATTTCAACATTGCCCGCATTCTGTATCTGCAGGTAGATAACGTTTTCGGTTTGTTCCTGCTGTTCCCGTCGATTGTAGCCGGTACGATTACGCTGGGTCTGATGACGCAAATTACTAACGTGTTTGGTCAGGTACGCGGGTCGTTCCAGTATCTGATCAGTTCATGGACCACGCTGGTGGAGCTGATGTCCATCTATAAACGTTTACGCAGTTTTGAACGTGAGCTGGATGGTCAGGATCTTCAGGAAGTTACCCATACGTTGAGCTGATACAGGGAGCTGTTATGTTTTTTACCGTACCGCGCGCATTACCTTTTTCCCTGCTTGCCGCCCTGGTGCTGGCCGGGTGTGCTGAGCAAGGGGCTGCGCCGCTGAAAAAGGGCGAAAAGCCCGTCGATGTGGCAAGCGTGGTGCGGCAAAAAATGCCCGCCACGGTAAAAGACCGGGACCAGTGGGCCTCGGCGCTGGCGAAAACCTTTGAGAGCCAGAAGATTGCCCCTACCGAGGAGAACATCTGCTCGGTGCTGGCGGTGGCACAGCAGGAGTCGCTGTATCAGTCCGATCCGGCGGTGCCGGGGCTGAATAAAATCGCCTGGAAGGAGATCGATCGTCGCGCCGAAAAACTGCACATCCCGGTGTTTCTGGTCCACACGGCACTGAAGATCAAATCGCCAAACGGCAAGAGCTACAGCGAGCGGCTGGATACGGTGAAAACCGAGAAGCAACTCAGCGCCATCTTCGATGACTTTATCAATATGGTGCCGATGGGACAGACGCTGTTTGGCTCTCTCAATCCGGTGCATACCGGTGGCCCGATGCAGGTCAGTATCGCCTTTGCCGAAAAGCATACCGACGGCTATCCGTGGAAAATCGAAAACACGGTTCGCCAGGAGGTCTTCTCCCTGCGCGGCGGACTCTGGTTTGGCACCTACCATCTGCTGAACTACCCCGCCAGCTATACGGTGCCGCTCTACCGCTTTGCTGACTTTAACGCGGGCTGGTATGCGAGCCGCAATGCGGCGTTCCAGAATGCCGTCAGCCGCGCCAGCGGGGTGAAGCTGGCCCTGGATGGCGATCTGATCGCCTATGGCAGCAGTAACGCAGGGAAGACGGAGCTGGCGGTGCGCAAGCTTTCAGGCAAGCTGGACATGAGCGACAGTGAGATCCGTCGGCAGCTGGAGAAGGGTGACAGCTTTGAGTTTGAGAAAACCGAGCTCTATCAGCAGGTGTTTAAACTGGCGGAGCAGAAGAGCGGTAAGGCGCTACCGAGAGCGATGCTGCCGGGGATCCAGCTTGAGAGCCCGAAAATCACCCGCAATCTGACGACAGCCTGGTTTGCCCAGCGGGTTGACGATCGCCGGGCAAAATGCATGGCGCTCAACTAGCGATAACGGCGCCAGCGCACGTAGAGGGCAACGGCGCCCAACACCATGAGCCCGACAAGGAAGGGGATCAACCCGAAGACGGTGCTGACGCCGAGCCCAATCTCAACGCGCGGGCGACCGCTCTCTTCAACCTGCATCAGGTGCTCATAGACGCCGGGAGCATGCACAAGAATATTCAGCAGCTGTGAGCCAGCCCAGAAGCAGAACAGCACAAACAGCGCGTATGCAATATTTCCTGCCGTGGAGGTTTTTGGTTGCCTGGTGTTGAAGATGGGCTTTGACATCGTAAAATCTGCCATACATACCTCCGAGTGTTCTGACTGGCTATGTGCCTGTTGTACACGTCAAGTTTGACAGCTCATGACCGTTGTCAATATCGGAATGATGGTAATTTAGCCGGGAGAATTCTCCTGGTTTGCCGAATTCTGCCGCGCATCACAGATTTTTTACTTAAGTGAAATCCTGCCCACTTTTCAGATTTTCCGCATAGGCCGCAGACCTGGGGACAAATCTGTGCGAGGATAGATTTTTTCTTCTGGAGCGACCATGAAACTGCCTGCCAAAATTCGCCGTGACTGGCATTTCTACGCCTTTGCTATTGGGCTTATCTTTATTCTGAATGGGGTGGTGGGGCTGCTGGGCTTCGAAGCGAAGGGCTGGCAGACTTATGCGGTGGGGCTGGTGACCTGGGTTGTCAGCTTCTGGCTGGCGGGGTTTATTATTCGCCGTCGCCCGGAAGAGACGACGGCGAACGACGCGGATTAACCGTTTACTGAAATCTGCAGGGCGCTGTCAGCGGCATGTCGCTCCAGCGCCAGCTCAATCAGGCGGGTGATCAGATCCGGGTAGCTGAGGCCACTGGCCTGCCACAGTTTCGGGTACATGCTGATGTTGGTGAAGCCGGGCAGGGTGTTGATCTCATTGATCACCACGCGGTTGTCCGCCGTTAAGAAGACGTCGACGCGCGCCATACCGCGACAGCCCAGCGCCTGATAGGCTTCGATGGCAATTGCGCGGATCGCGTCATTAACGTCAGCATCCAGCGCCGCGGGTACCACCACCTGCGCGCCCTTGTCATCAATGTACTTGGTGTCGTAGGAATAGAAGTCGCTGTTCAGCACCACTTCGCCACAGGTACTGGCCTGCGGAAAATCATTGCCCAGCACCGCGCACTCAATCTCACGCCCTTTAATTCCCTGCTCAACCACCACTTTATGATCGAAGGTGAACGCCAGACGTACCGCTTCGCTGAACTGCGCTTCGCTGTTCACCTTGCTCACACCCACGGAGGAGCCCTGGTTCGCCGGTTTGACAAACAGCGGCAGGCCAAAGCGGGCACTCAGATCGGCAAAGGTGTGTTGCTCGCGGTTGGCGCGGGTCAGGGTAACAAAGGGCGCCACGTTCAGGCCGGCGTCACGCAGCAGGCGTTTAGTAACATCTTTATCCATGCAGGCGGCAGAACCAAGGACATCGGAACCGACGAACGGCAGGTTCGCCATGCGCAGCATCCCCTGCAGGGAGCCATCTTCACCCAGCGTACCGTGGACAATCGGGAAAATGACATCGAGCTGTGAAAGCGACTGCCCGGTACCGGCATCGATAAGCTGGCCCTGCGTCACGCCCGGCACGGTGGCAACGCTGATCTCAGACGGATTCAGCGCAATATGCGCCGGATCGTCGGCGTTAAGCAGATAGCCCTGCTCGTCGTTAATGTGCCATTGACCCTGTTTATCAATGCCCAGCAGCACGACCTCAAAGCGGCTCTTATCAATCGCGTTAACGATATTTTTGGCCGATTGCAGCGACACTTCGTGCTCTGCTGATTTTCCCCCAAAGACAATACCTACCCGCAACTTCGCCATCACGTACACTCATCCACTCTGACTCAAAACCCCTACCATATCACGATGCCCGGCGGGATTCGCCGCCTTCTGCCATAATGTTTTGACACATTGCGAAGGGGGGTGAGTGAAAGGAAAAAGCCTGATTATCTGTCTAATCCTCATTGCTGCGGCTATTGCGGGCTACCGCTGGCTGCCGTCTTATTACAACCCGTTTGCACCGCTCACGCTTGACGATCCCCCCGGCACCCTGACCCAGTTTAAGCTCCGTCGCCTGACGCCTGAGCATTGTGATGTGCTGCTGGCGCAGGCCAATGCGCGTCAGCTGATCCGCACCCAGGCGGTGGCCGACAGTACGGGAGAGTGTCCGCTGAGTGATGTGGTGCGCGTGCGTAGTTTTGGCCCCGTCAGTCTTAGCAGCAGTTTTCTTGCCAGCTGCCCGCTGGCGCTCAGCTCGGCGCTGTTCGTCAACCAGCAGGCCCGGCCCATCACCGAAACCATGATGGGCAGCAGTCTGTCGCGCATTGACCATTTCGGCAGCTTTGCCTGCCGCAATATCTATCACCGCGCCAACGCCCGACGCAGCGAACATGCTACAGCCGAGGCGCTGGATATCAGCGGCTTTACCCTGGAAAACGGCCAGCGAATTTCGGTCTTGCGCGGCTGGAAGAGTGCCTCCACCGAACCCTGGCTGCGTGCGCTGCTGAGTGCCAGCTGCGGCTATTTTGGTAACGCCCTCGGCCCAGACTATAACGCGGCCCATGCTAACCACTTTCACCTTGGGATGCGGGGATTTGGCTACTGCCCGCAAAGCATAAATCACCAGCAAAAAGGCGAAAATATGTGACATATTTCACAAATATGATGACTGGGAAGATAAAACCCCAAAGAGACGCGGGGCGCATCTCTGACAACGTCCGGTGAAAGGTAACTTGCTAATCTAATAACGAATTTACGTAATATGAAGACAGTACCCGCCTATGGAATCGTGGAAGGTTAACCTTATTTCGGTCTGGTTTGGTTGTTTTTTCACCGGCCTTGCCATCAGCCAGATTTTGCCGTTTTTGCCGCTGTATGTCTCCCAGCTTGGCGTCTCGTCGCACGAGGCGTTGTCGATGTGGTCAGGGCTCACCTTCAGCGTCACGTTTCTGGTTTCGGCCATCGTCTCGCCCATGTGGGGCAGTCTTGCGGACCGTAAAGGGCGCAAGCTGATGCTGTTGCGCGCCTCGCTCGGCATGGCGATTGCGATCCTGCTCCAGGCATTTGCCACCAACGTCTGGCAGCTGTTCCTGCTGCGCGCGCTGATGGGGCTGACTTCCGGCTATATTCCTAACGCGATGGCGCTGGTGGCGTCCCAGGTGCCCCGGGATCGCAGCGGCTGGGCCATCAGTACCCTGTCGACGGCGCAAATCAGCGGCGTGATCGGCGGCCCGCTGATGGGCGGTTTTCTGGCAGACCATGTGGGTCTGCGCGCGGTGTTCCTGATCACGGCGGTCCTGCTGATGGTAAGTTTTCTGGTAACGCTGTTTCTGATTAAAGAGGGGGCTCGCCCCACCGTCAGCAAGGCGGAGCGGCTGAGCGGCAAGGCGGTATTTGCCTCGCTCCCTTATCCGGGGCTGATGATCAGCCTGTTCATCACTACCATGGTTATCCAGCTTTGCAACGGCTCGGTGGGGCCGATCCTCGCGCTCTTTATTCAGTCGATGGCACCCGAGAGCAATAACATCGCCTTCCTCAGCGGGATGATTGCTGCGGTGCCGGGCATCTCCGCATTGATGTCCGCCCCACGTCTGGGCAAGCTCGGGGACCGCATCGGCACCGGGCGTATTTTGATGGCGACGCTTATCGTGGCGGTGGTGCTCTTTTTCGCCATGTCCTTTGTCACTACTCCGTTGCAGTTGGGCGTGCTGCGCTTTTTACTTGGCTTTGCGGATGGCGCCATGCTGCCCGCCGTGCAGACCCTGCTGATTAAGTACTCCAGCGATCGGGTCACCGGACGGATCTTCGGTTATAACCAGTCGTTTATGTATCTGGGGAATGTTGCAGGTCCGTTGATGGGTGCCGCGGTCTCGGCGATGGCCGGATTCCGCTGGGTGTTTGCCGCCACCGCCGTGGTGGTGCTGGTAAACATCCTGCAGCTGGCGTGGGCAATGCGCCAGCGCCGCCTGCAGGAAGTCCGCCGTTCTTAAGTTAGCTATATAATATATTGTGATCTGGCCGCCATTATCATTTATGTGAAATGGCGGTTCTTGTTTTTAATTCAGGCTTCACAGGAAAAGCAAAATTTAATTTAAGTCGCATTTTTCCCGGCCGTATGGAAACTAATTTATGCGCGGTGTGGGGTTTGCTTAAAAATAGTACTTTTACCCACTTTGCAAGTCTCAATCATAATGATAACGTCGGAAAAAACTTGATAAGGAAATAGCACTGTGAAAAATCTTATTGCAGAGTTGTTAGTTAAGCTGGCAGAAAAGGAAGAAGAGTCAAAAGAGCTTGTGGTTCAGGTTGAGGCGCTGGAAATAGTGGTTACCGCCCTGCTAAGGCAGATGGCGCAAAGCGATCAACAGGCGCTGATTGCAAGCGTTGAAGGCGCGCTGGATGAGGCGAGGCCAGATGCTCAGGTTCCGGCCGAGGACAGCGAGATGCTGCAGCAATACGTAAAAAAGCTGCTACGGCACCCGCGCAGTTGACCGGTTATTTGATCTGAGTTGCTGTCAAAGAACCGTCACCCCGGTTGCCTGTCATCGCTCTGTTTTATTTTTATCTATTCCGGCCTGGAAAAAATAAGTGAAACAGAGCGTACTTTATATTGCATGACTTCCCGCCTGCTGTTTATCCCCACAATCTATGCTGAAAATGGCGCATCGACCGCGCTACCGGGATATCACCCAGCCACCGGTCCAACATATTATTCTGCCTATTAGTGACGGAATGGGCGACGCCGAAATAAACGCCGTGCGAAATTATCCCAAAGGTGCGGGTGGTTTTTTTAGCAGTACGAACCAGACTTAAGGAGATCATTCACAGAAGGAAAGTGCTATGAAAATCACACTACTGGCGACCCTGCTCCTTGGCCTGTTCTCACTTGCTCCGGCGGGGGCGCAAGATCAGCCGCTCACACCGCAACAGCAACGTATGACCACCTGCAATCAGCAGGCGACCGCCCAGGACCTGAAGGGCGACTCCCGTAAGACCTACATGAGCGATTGCCTGAAAAACGCCTCCTCTAAACCCAACGAAAAAAGCCTTACGCCGCAACAACAAAGGATGCGTGAATGCAACTCCCAGGCGACCCAGCAATCCCTCAAAGGGGACGATCGGAGTAAGTTCATGAGCGCCTGCCTGAAGAAAACCGGCTAGTTCAAAAGGGTGAGCGTTCCGTTTGGCTCACCCGAAATATCATACTTAGCGCCAGATAAGCCTTTCTATAATTTGGGAAAATGCTTTTGAGTGTTCCCAATAACCATGAATGATGAAAACATTTACAGCAAAGTCTATGCCCGGGAAGGAATAAATCTGGCGCTTTCGGCGGATGAGCATCATCGCTCAGGAATTCGTCTGGCCCGTCGTTTACGGCTCCCGCGTGCGGCGGGTCTGGCTTTTCTGTTTTTCCCTGTTGCCAGTGTGCTGACCGCGCAATCGGTCAACGGCGTCTGGTGGCTTTTGCTGGTTGGCTGGGTCTTTGTCTGGCCGCATCTGGCCTGGCAACTGGCGATGCGTTCTGCCGATCCCTACCACAATGAGATGTTTAACCTCAAAGTCGATGCCATTATGGCCGGGGTGTGGATTGGGCTGATGGGCGTTAATGCCATGCCCACCGCGGCGCTGGTTATGATGATGAGCATGAACCTGATGGGCGTGGGGGGGCTGAGGCTCTATGGCACAGGGGCATTGATGACCGCGCTGGCGGCGCTGGTCACCCTGCAACTGATGCACATTCCGGCTGGCTTCCTCAGCACCCCGCTTGAGATTTGGCTCGCGCTGCCAGGGATCATTGGCTATCCGATGCTGTTTGCCTGGGTCAGTTTCCGTACAACCAGCCGTCTGGTGGAACATAAGCGCCGTCTTGAATTGATGAGTACCCTGGACGGGATGACAGGGGTATATAACCGCCGTCACTGGGAAGTGTTGCTGCGTACGGAATTTGAAAACTGTCGTCGCTATCACCGGAGCGCCACGATCCTGCTGATCGATATCGATCACTTCAAAGGCATTAATGACACCTGGGGCCATGATGTAGGCGATCAGGCGATTATCGCCGTGACCCGCCAGCTACAGTTAACGTTACGCGCCAGCGATATGATTGGCCGCTTTGGCGGCGATGAGTTCGCGGTGATCATGAGTGGGACGCCTGCGGAAAACGCCATTGCGGCGATGTCGCGGGTCCATGAACGGCTGGCGGAACTGCACCTGCCGGGTGCTCCGCAGGTAAAGCTCCGCATCAGCGTCGGTGTTGCGCCGCTCACGACGTCAATGGTGCATTATCAGGAATGGCTGAAAGCGGCGGATATTGCGCTCTATAAGGCAAAAAATGCCGGACGTAACCGTACCGAAGTGGCCGCCTGACGTCCGGCTGTCGATCAGGATTTGCTCAGCAGCTCTGACTTTTCCATGCACTTGTTCATGGCTTCAATGACCGCTGCCCGGAAACCGCGCTCCTCCAGCACCCGCACCGCTTCGATGGTTGTGCCGCCCGGAGAGCAGACCATATCTTTCAGCTCGCCCGGATGTTTTCCGGTTTCCAGCACCATTTTGGCGGAGCCCATTACCGCCTGCGCTGCAAATTTATAGGCCTGCGCACGCGGCATCCCGCCCAGCACTGCGGCATCTGCCATCGCTTCGATAAACATAAACACGTAGGCGGGTGCTGAACCGCTGACGCCCACCACCGGGTGGATCATCGCCTCGGCAATCACTTCCGCTTCCCCGAAACAACGGAAAATATTGACGACATCGGCAACCTCTTCGGCGGTCACCAGCGCGTTAGGGGTGATGGAGGTCATGCCCGCTTTTACCAGCGACGGCGTGTTAGGCATGGCGCGGACGATTTTACGGTCATGGCCCAGTGCGCGCGCCAGCTGATCGAGGGTGATGCCTGCCGCGATAGAGACCACCAGCGTCTCTTTATTGAGGCTGGAGGTGATGTCGCTCAGGACTTTCACCATCATGTTCGGCTTCACTGCGCCGAAGACGATATCGGCTACCTGGGCCACTTCCTGGGCGCTTTGCGCGGCGTTGATCCCGTACTGGTGGTGCAGGGCGGCTACCTTGTCCGGTGATGGGGTATAGACCCAAATCTGGCCAGGCTGCACCTGACCGCTGGCAATCAGACCGCCGAGAATGGCTTTGCCCATATTACCGCAGCCGATAAAACCGATTTTCTTCTCCATCACGTCCCTCTCTTAGGCTTTGTTATGATTGTGGAACTTTAGCCTATCGCGGTTTTTTACGCAGCATTAAAGCGTCGGTACCATCTGCGACTTTGCCTGGGGCGAAAAGCAGGCGACAATAGCCGCCTGTTCTATGCCGGAGAGAGAAGATGGCGATTTGGGTGGATGCCGATGCGTGTCCGAATGTGATTAAAGAGATCCTGTTTCGTGCTGCCGAGCGCGTACAGATGCCGCTGACGCTGGTGGCGAATCAGAACCTGCGCGTGCCGCCGTCCCGTTTTATCCGTTCCTTGCGCGTACCGGCCGGCTTTGATGTGGCCGATAATGAGATCGTACGCCTGTGCAGCGCGGACGATCTGGTGATCACCGCCGATATTCCGCTGGCGGCGGAGGTGCTGGAGAAAGGGGCCGCAGCGCTCAATCCGCGCGGCGAGCGTTATTCGCCAGCCACTATCCGTGAAAAGCTGACGATGCGTGATTTTATGGACACGATGCGCGCCAGCGGCGTGCAGACCGGCGGACCGGACAGCCTCTCCCAGCGCGACAGGCAGCAGTTCGCCGCTGAACTGGATAAATGGCTGTTGGAAGTGAAGCGCCGCCAGGGATAATCATCACTGCGTTAGTGGTTTTGGCCATTATTACCGCAATCCGGGGTTGTCAACGGCAGGTGGGTTCAGGTAAGGTGAGCGCACCGTTTAGTGCAATGATTTCTTTACAGAGTTTCCCCTTTTATCTCTGGGGTTGCCGGAAATGTCAGTTAAAAGTCACGCCTTGTGTAATAGTTTTTTTACAGTAACGCGTGTACTAGCTTAATGGTATCATTGCACTCTTTTCGACTTCACGCACCGCATGCGCGCGGCATCAAAGGGAACACCTGGTCATGACCCAGCCTATTTTTTTAATTGGCCCCCGCGGCTGTGGCAAAACCACCGTCGGTCTTGAACTGGCTCGTCTGTGTCAGAGTGAATTTGTCGATACCGACCACTGGCTACAGACCCATGCCGGGCAAAGCATCGCCGAGATTGTTGAGCAGGAAGGGTGGGAGAGTTTTCGCGCCCGTGAAACAGCGACCCTCGAGGCGGTGACAGCAGGCTCCGGCATTATCGCCACCGGCGGCGGCATTATTTTGTCCGCTTACAACCGTCAGTTTATGCGTGAGAAGGGCCGGGTGATCTATCTTTGTGCCCCGGTTCCGGTGCTGGTCGGGCGTCTCGAAGCCTCTCCGGAAGAGGGACAGCGCCCAACCCTTACCGGCAAACCAATCAGCGAAGAGGTGAGCGCAGTGCTGGCGGAGCGTGACGCGCTCTATCGCGAGGCCGCTCACCACGTGGTGGATGCCTCCCTTCCCCCCGCGCAGGTGGTGCAAAATATCGTCGCTGCGCTTCATCTGGCATGCGCCAGCTAACTGATGTCTATACTGATAGTTCAGCCAACCTAATAAAATAAAGGATGAACTATGCCAACCAGACCTCCCTATCCGCGTGAAGCCCGTATTGTTGCCGTTGAGAAAGGCGCAACGGGCAAGACTGTCACCTGGTATCAGCTGCGTGCTGACCACCCTAAACCGGATTCACTGATCAGTGAGCATGAAACGGAGCAAGAAGCGAAGGACGCGAAAGTGCGTTACGAAGATCCCGACAAAGCCTGAATTAAATCCGAATACGCTCAAAACCGTACCGTAATCACACTATTTAAAAAGCGTAAACATTAAACGGAGGGTAATGTTCAAGATTAACAGACACATTCTGTCAGGCACGTGAATCTTTACATTCCAGCCGTTGAATCTGCTGCTACGCTTTTCAGCACTTTTTTCTGAACAGCGTAGTGTGCCTGTATCTGTGTCACGGTAGTGAGTGTATAGAAAGGCGAGAACGATGAAGGCGACATTGGCGATCCTCACGATTGGGGTAGTCCCGGTAAGCGAAGTACTACCGCTCTTAACGGAGCATATTTCTGCGCAACAAATTACGCATCACAGTTTGCTCGGTACGCTGAGCCGGGAAGAGGTCATGGAAGACTACGCCCCTGAACCGGGCGAGGCGCAGTTGCCTACCCTGCTCAGTGACGGCGAGCTGGGAAACGTCTCGTTGCCGAAGATCGCGTGCGCCCTGCAAGGCGTGATCGAAGTGCTCGATAACCAGGGCTATGAGGTGATCCTGCTGATGAGCACCGCGCCCATCACTGGCCTCGTCGCCCGTAATGCGATTTTGCTTGAGCCGACGCGGATCATCCCGCCGCTGGTCGGATCGATTGTCGATGGCCATCAGGTGGGGGTGATCGTGCCGATCCCTGAGCTCATGGAGAACCAATCCTGCAAATGGCAGTGCCTGGCTAAGGCGCCGCTGCTCGCTGTAGCCAATCCTTTCTGGGACAGCGAAGAGAAACTGATCGACGCCGGGCGCGATCTGCTGGCCCGCGGCGCCGATGTCCTGATGCTTGATTGTCTTGGTTTTCATCAACATCACCGTGATTTACTGCAAAAACACCTGGACGTGCCGGTGCTGCTATCAAACGTGCTGGTGGCCCGGCTGGCCTCGGAATTGCTGGTCTGATGATTTTGCGTGACAGGTACGGAGTGTCACCCCTATATTGGATTGACAACCAACGACAATAAGGACCAGTCCATGCTTCAGACTAATGAATACTTTTCCGGTAAAGTGAAGTCCATCGGTTTTACCAGCAGCATTACTGGCCGCGCCAGTGTTGGCGTAATGGAAGAGGGGGAGTACGCCTTCGGTACCGCGCAGCCAGAAGAGATGACCGTGGTGAGCGGCTCGCTCAAAGTGTTACTCCCGGGGGAAACGGAGTGGAAAGTCTATAACCCGGGCGATGTTTTCAACGTGCCAGGCCACAGCGAATTCCATCTGCAGGTTGCTGAACCTGCCTCTTATCTGTGTCGTTATCTGTAAAAAAAAGAGCCGGGTTAACCCGGCTCCTGTTTTTGGCATAAAGCCTGGCATGAAGCATTAACGCTGTGCTTCGCCGCCCAATCCTTCCACTACGCTCTTAATCAACGCCGCCAGTTCACCCGTCATCAGAATGAAGTCAGCATCAAAACGCTGGGCATAGTCGTCCCGGTCGATATCGTCGTTCTGATCGCGCAGTTCGTCGGAAAACTTCAGGCGCTTGATCGAGCCATCGTCACACATCATGAACTGAATGCGCTGCTGCCAGTCGAGGGCCAGTTTGGTCACCAGCTTGCCGGCTTCGATATGCACGGCGATCTCATCGCTGACCAGCTCCTGCTTCTTGGCGCGGATCACGCCCCCATCTTCCAGGATCGCTTTCAGCTCGGCTTCGTCGAGCAGCTGGAAGCCCTGCGGGACGTTGTTGCCCCGTACCCACTCGGTGAGGGTCAGCTCGATCGGGTTTTCCATCGTCAGCGGCACCACCGGCAGCGAACCGAGGCTTTTACGCAGCAACGCCAGAGTATCTTCTGCTTTTTTGGCGCTGGCGCAGTCGACCATAATCAGGCCGTTAACGGTGTCGATCCACATCATTGTCTGGCTGAAGCGGCTAAAGGCGCGTGGCAGCAGGGAGTGCAGCACTTCGTCTTTCAGCGAATCTTTCTCGGTTTTTTTCAGCTTACGGCCCTGTTCGGCTTCCAGCTTAAAAATTTTGGCTTCCAGCGCCTGCTTCACCACTGGCGTCGGCAGGATCTTTTCTTCCTTACGCGCGCAGATGATGATTTGACCATTGGTGGTGTGGGTCAGCGCATCGCTCTGTGATCCCATAGGCGGAACCCATCCGGTTTTGGCCATATCCTGGCTGCCACACGGGGTAAATGCGTAAAGGTCTAACTGTTTTTCCATCTCGTCTGCACGCAGTTCGATATCGCGGCTGAGACGGTAAACCATCAAATTTTTGAACCACAGCATGATAATTTCCACGGTCTTGTCGTTTAATTCAGCGGGCATGATAGCGAATTGTCGCATCGCTTGCATTGCTAATCGGGTAGCAGGCTTCTACTCTGTTGATAATCAAAATAATGAGGAACGTTCTGTGCGAATTGGTATTGATCTCGGCGGCACGAAAACAGAAGTCATTGCCCTTGGCGAGCAGGGGGAGCAGCTGTTCCGCCATCGCCTGCCGACCCCGCGTGACGACTACCGGCAGACCATTGAAACCATCGCTACTCTGGTGGAGATGGCCGAAAAGGCCACCGGCCAGACCGGCACGGTCGGTATGGGGATCCCGGGGTCGATTTCGCCCTATACCGGCGTGGTAAAAAATGCGAACTCCACCTGGCTTAACGGCCAGCCTTTTGACCGCGATTTAAGCCAGCGCCTGAACCGTGAAGTCCGGCTGGCGAACGACGCCAACTGCCTGGCGGTGTCAGAGGCTATCGACGGCGCCGCGGCGGGGGCACAGACCGTATTTGCGGTGATCATCGGTACCGGCTGCGGCGCAGGCGTGGCCTTTGGCGGCCGCGCCCATATTGGCGGCAACGGCACGGCTGGCGAGTGGGGGCACAATCCGCTGCCGTGGATGGATGAAGACGAACTGAAGTACCGCGCTGAAGTGCCGTGCTACTGCGGCAAACAGGGCTGTATCGAGACCTTTATCTCCGGCACCGGCTTCGCCACCGATTACCGTCGTCTGAGTGGGCATCCGCTAAAAGGCAACGAGATCATGCGGCTGGTGGAAGAGCAGGACGCCGTCGCGGAGCTGGCGCTCAGCCGCTATGAAATGCGGCTGGCGAAGTCGCTGGCGCACGTGGTGAACATTCTCGACCCGGATGTGATCGTCCTGGGCGGCGGCATGAGCAACGTTGACCGTCTCTATAGCACTGTTCCCCAGCTGGTGAAGCAGTGGGTGTTTGGCGGCGAATGCGAAACCCCGATCCGTAAAGCGGTGCACGGCGACTCCAGCGGTGTGCGCGGCGCGGCCTGGCTGTGGCCAAACTGACAGGGCAAAAGCCGGGTGACGCGTAGCGAGCCCGGCTTATAAAACAGCAAACTCTTTATCCAGCCTGCTGTACCCCAGCCCGTTAATCTTTTTCACTTTGATCTGCACCGGGATGCGCTCCTTCATCGCCTCGACGTGGCTGATCACGCCAA
Organism: Leclercia sp. LSNIH8; assembly: GCF_002920195.1. Lineage (NCBI taxonomy): Bacteria > Pseudomonadati > Pseudomonadota > Gammaproteobacteria > Enterobacterales > Enterobacteriaceae > Leclercia > Leclercia sp. LSNIH8. The sequence continues at coordinate 100,643 of NZ_PQJY01000001.1, forward strand.
TGGTTTTGCCGCTGGCATTCAGCGCATCCAGCGCATCCAGGGCGGTATCCAGCGTTTCGCTGTCCAGGGTGCCGAAGCCCTCGTCGAGGAACAGCGAATCAATTTGCGTTTTGTGGCTCACCAGGTCGGAAAGCGCCAGCGCCAGTGCCAGGCTTACCAGGAAACTTTCCCCGCCGGAGAGGGTGCGGGTATCGCGCACGGCATCCGCCTGCCAGGTATCCATCACCTCCAGCTCCAGCGCGTCGCTGGACTTGCGTTGCAGCAGATAGCGGCCATGCAGACGCATCAGCTGCTGGTTGGCGAGCCATACCAGGTTGTCGAGGGTTAAGCCCTGGGCAAACTTACGGAAGCGATCCCCCTCTTTGGAACCGATCAGCGCGTTAAGATACCCCCAATCATCCGCCAGACGGGCCGCCTCCTCAATTTGCTGCATCAGTGCCTGCTGGTGCTGGCGATTGTCGCTGTCCTGCTTAAGCTGCTGGCGGATCTCTCCCTGGCGGGTGGTATTTTCCCGCAGTTTCAGGCCGAGCTGCTGAAGCTGTTCCTGCAGAGCCGGCGCGTCCGTCGTCAGGCCCGCCGGACGTTGTTCCAGATGTTCGTTCAGTCGTTGTCCGGCCTGCTGAAGCAGGGCCGTGGTCTGCTGGATCTGATTCTCCAGCGTCTGTTTCAACTGCTCCAGACGCCGAACCGTATCGCCATCCAGCAGGGCCGCCAGAAACGCCTCCCGATCGCTAAAGATGCTGGCAGCCAGCGCGGCGGCAAACTGCGCCTGCGATTGTTGTAAACGTTCGCTTTCCAGCGTGTACTGCTGCTGTAGCGTGGCGAGCTGGCTTTGCAGGGAGACGCACTCGGTATGGATTTCACGCCAGTTATCCGGGATCGCACTTTCCGCCTGCGTGGAATCCGTTGCCGGAAGGGTATCCAGCAGCGGTGCCAGGGCGGTAATGCGCTCCCGCAGGGCGCTGTGCTGAGACTGCCGCTCTTGCCAGGCCTGCGACTCTTTTTCCCGTTCCGCAAGCCAGGCCGACTCGGTACCGTCCTCCGGCGCCGCCAGCGACAGGGCATGAAGCGTTTGCGCCATAGCCGTACGCGTTGTCAGAAGCTGCTGCTGATAAAGCTGGAGCTGGACTTCCTCTTCGCTCAGATGGCTTTGCAGGGTCAGGCGCTGGCTCAGCTGGTAAAGCTGCTGTTCGTACTGCTCCTGTTTAGCCAGCCACGGGGCGATATCGTCCTGAATGCTCAACTGCACAGAAAGAGTTTCACACACCGCATTCCACTCTTTAGTGAGCGCTTGCTCATCCTGAGAGAGCGTCTGCGCTTCGCTTGTTTCGCGCTGAAGCTGGCTGTTTAGCGCATTCACTAGCCCCAGAACCAGCAGGCCTTCTTCTTTGAGTGCGGCGACCTCTTTTTCCATCGCATCCCGGCGGCGCTGGTTTCCGGTGAGCGCCAGAGCCTGATATTGGGCAATGGCCGGATGTTCGGTAGAGCCGCAGAGCAGGCAGGGCTTTCCGGCCTCCAGTTCCGCCCGGTAGCTCTCCAGCTTCTTAATCTTCTCTTCCTGCTCACATAAGGTTTTGAGATCGAGATAGTGCTGGTTTTTCTCTTTGTACTGCTGGCGGCGCAACGTCAGGGTTTCGTTCAGTTTTGCCAGCTCGGCCTGGGCCTTTTGCACGCTTTCGCTATTCTGCCGCAATCGCTGTTGCAGGGGTTGATAGCGGGCATGCAGGGTGGTCAGGCGCTGACGTGCCGTGCGGGACTGCGTCTGCAGTGCCATCTCGCTGGCGGTCTGTTCCGCGGTAAGCGTCAGGGCGCTCTCCGGTAATCCCGCCAGCTTCTGGCGTAACGCCGTGATACGACCGATCAGCGTCGCGATCTGGGTTTTATCGCGATTAAGCTGGGTGAAGTGGGCGCGCCAGCCTGCAATTTCCTGGCCCCACTGGCGGAAGCGGTCGTGGTCGGTAAGCCACTGGGTGAGTGCAGTCAGCTCGGTTTGCAGCCTGTCGTGCGTGCGCAGCGCCCCGTTACGAATACCTGAACGCAGCGCCGTCCTGGACTGTAAGCGAGTATTCACATCCAGCATCTGCTGTTCCGTCTGCGAAAGCTGGGCAAGCTGCTCCTGCTGCCGCTCCCAGTGCGGGCGCAGCAGGGCCGCAGGCTGGGCCAGATGCAGTTTTTCCAGCTCGGGCGTGGCGTCCGTCAGGGCCTGCAGCGCCTGCTGCTGCGCGGCCTTCGACCGCTGTTGCTCCTGCACCAGCTCATCGTGGCGGGTAAGCCATTGATAATCTTTCTGGAGTCCCTGCTGCTGTGCCAGCAGTTGCGCTTCTTCGTCAGTAAGTACCTGCAAACCTTGCTGAAGCTGCTGTAGCTGCTCTTCGCTGAGCAACACCACGCCGGCAGCCTGGGCCTGGCGCTTCTCCAGCTCGCTGCGCGCCGCCTTATGTTTTTCAAACACCATGGCGGAGATCTGGCCGTAGATTTCCGTGCCGGTCAGTTCCTCCAGCAGTTCGGCGCGCTCTTTCGGTTTAGCGTTCAGGAAGGCGGCGAATTGCCCCTGGGATAAGAGCATCGAGCGGGTAAAGCGGTCATAGTCCAGCCCGGTCAGAGAGGCAACCAGCTCCAGCTTGTCCTTCACTTTATCTGCGAGGATCTTACCGTCCTTGCACTGGGCGAGCTCCACGCGGGGCACCTGCAGGTTGCCGTCCGGCTGGTTGCGCGCCCGGTTCTGGCTCCAGAATGCACGGTAAGCTACCCCTTTGACTTCAAATTCCACCTCGGCAAGGCACTCAGCGGTGTCGCGGGTCATCAGATCGTTTTGCGATTGCGAGACGGTATTCAGGCGCGGCGTCTCGTGGTACAGCGCCAGGCAGATGGCATCCAGCAGGGTGGTTTTACCCGCGCCGGTTGGGCCGGTAATGGCAAACAGGCCATTGCTGAGGAAGGGCTCGGCGGTAAAGTCGATTTTCCATTCGCCCTTGAGCGAGTTAAGGTTTTTCAGGCGCAGGCTGAGAATTTTCATGCCTCATCCTCCTCATTGCTGAGGGCGTGGATCGTGTGGCTGAACAGCTCGTTTAGCCGGGCCCGCTGGATCTCATCCAGGGTTTCCTGGGCGAGTCGGCGCTCAAAAACCTCCTCAACCCGCAGCTCGCTGAGGGTTTCACGCAGGTTGCTGGCAAGGCTTCTCTCGCGCTGCTCGCGACTGCGCCGCACCAGCAGGACCTCTACCGGCAGATCGTCCGTCAGCTGCTGGATCTTACGCTGCATATCGTGCAGGTACTCCTCGGTGGTGAGTTCGATATCCAGCCAGACGGGAGGCGTCTGCTCCACGCCGCGCCACTGCTCAAGCTGAGCGGTAATGGCCGCCAGATCGCCCTTCAGCACCGCCAGCGGTTGGGTAATGGGCACCTCAAGCGATTCGACACTGCTGAGCTTGCCCTGGTCGAAACTCACCAGATGGACGCATTTACTTTTGCCGGTTTCATCAAAACTGAGGGGAATAGGGGAGCCGCAGTAGCGGATATGTTCGCAACCGCCAATCATCTGCGCCCGGTGGATATGGCCCAGCGCAATATAGTCAACGGCCGGGAAATGTTGCGCGGGAAACGCATCCAGCGTACCGATATAGATGTCACGTACCGCGTCACTTTTACTGGCGCCGACGGTGGTGAGATGCCCGGTGGCGATAATCGGCAGTACGCTGTCGCCGCGAAGCGCGCAGGCCTGGGTATATTGCTCGGCATAATAGTGGGTAATGGCTTGCAACAGCTGCTGCTGTTTCTCAAGCCCGGAGAGGCCCGCCTGGCTTCGCACCACGTCCCGGGGGCGTAAAAACGGGATCGGGCAGAGTACCGCGCCGGGGGTGCCGTCGCGTTTGCGCAGAATTTGCGGCCCGTGTCCGGCGCTGGCGACCACGGTGGTGTTGAGAAACGCCAGGATCTCGCGGGACTCATTCAGCGTGGCGACGGAATCATGGTTGCCGGCCACAATCACCAGATGGCAGCCGGTTTTTTGCAGATTGACTACGAAACGGTTATAGAGCTCGCGCGCGTAGCTGGGCGGCGAGCCGGTATCGAAAATATCCCCGGCCACGAGGATGGCATCCACGTCATGCGATTGCGCCATCTCAAGCAGCCAGTTGAGAAACGCTTCATGTTCGGCGGCGCGGCTTTTGCTGTAAAAATTTTGTCCCAGATGCCAGTCCGAGGTGTGAAGTATGCGCATAACAGATCCGTGGCAAAAAATGGTTAGCGGGATTATAAACTTTCAGGGGGAGGAAGATAACCGCTACAATCGGGGCTGCCATAAAACAACGGCTTGCCTTTATGAGCGGGCGCGTTTTTCATAAATCTGTCATAAATCTGACGCATAATGACGCCGTATTACAAACATGTAACCTTAATAAGACAGGGCTAAGTATGGCGAGACGTATTCTGGTCGTAGAAGATGAAGCACCCATTCGCGAAATGGTCTGTTTCGTGCTCGAACAAAATGGCTTTCAACCGATAGAGGCCGAAGATTACGACAGCGCGGTGAACCAGCTCAACGAACCCTGGCCCGATCTGATCCTGCTCGACTGGATGCTGCCTGGCGGCTCTGGTCTGCAATTCATCAAACATATTAAACGTGAAGCGTTAACCCGCGATATTCCGGTGATGATGTTAACGGCCCGCGGCGAAGAGGAAGATCGCGTTCGCGGTCTGGAGACCGGCGCGGATGACTACATTACCAAACCGTTTTCCCCGAAAGAGCTGGTGGCGCGCATTAAAGCCGTCATGCGCCGTATTTCACCGATGGCGGTGGAAGAGGTGATTGAGATGCAGGGGCTGAGTCTGGATCCTACCTCGCACCGCGTAATGACCGGTGAAAATCCCCTCGATATGGGACCAACGGAATTCAAACTGTTGCACTTTTTCATGACCCACCCGGAACGCGTCTACAGCCGCGAGCAGTTGCTCAACAATGTCTGGGGCACTAACGTCTATGTTGAAGATCGCACGGTGGATGTGCATATCCGCCGTTTGCGCAAGGCCCTGGAAACCAGCGGTCACGATCGCATGGTGCAGACCGTCCGCGGCACGGGTTATCGTTTCTCAACCCGTTTCTGAACAATGACAGGAGTGTGACGCGTGCTGGAACGGCTGTCATGGAAAAGGCTCTGTTTTGAACTGATACTCTGCTGTATTCCGGCCCTGATCCTCGGGGCTGTTTTCGGTTATTTACCCTGGTTTTTGCTGGCGGCAGTCACGGGATTGCTGATCTGGCACTTCTGGAATCTGCTCCGCCTCTCATGGTGGCTATGGGTTGACAGAAGTATGACCCCACCGCCAGGAAGCGGCAGCTGGGAACCTCTGCTGTATGGTCTGCACCAGATGCAGATGCGTAATAAAAAACGCCGACGCGAGCTGGGCAGCCTGATCAAACGCTTTCGCAGCGGCGCCGAATCGCTGCCGGATGCGGTGGTATTGACCACCGAAGAGGGGGCGATGTTCTGGTGTAACGGACTGGCGCAACAGCTTCTTGGCCTGCGCTGGCCGGATGATAACGGGCAGAACATCCTCAACCTCCTGCGTTATCCGGAGTTTGCGCAGTATTTGAAGAAACGCGATTTTACCCGCCCGCACAATCTGGTCATGAACAACGGTCGCCATCTGGAGATCCGCGTGATGCCCTACAGCGACCAGCAGTGGCTGATGGTGGCGCGTGATGTGACGCAAATGCACCAGCTTGAAGGGGCGCGGCGCAATTTCTTCGCCAACGTCAGCCACGAGCTGCGCACCCCGCTGACGGTATTGCAGGGCTATCTGGAGATGATGCAGGAGCAGACGCTGGAAGGCGCGCCGCGGGAAAAAGCGCTGCATACCATGCGTGAGCAGACGCAGCGCATGGAAGGGCTGGTGAAACAGCTGCTGACCCTCTCGCGCATTGAGGCGGCGCCAACCCTGGCGCTGAATGAAACCATCGACGTGCCGATGATGCTGCGAATGCTGGAGCGCGAAGCGCAGACCTTAAGCCAGCAGCAGCACCAGCTCACCTTTGAGGTGGATAACAGCCTCAAAGTACGCGGCAGTACCGACGAGCTGCGCAGCGCCATCTCTAACCTGGTCTATAACGCGGTGAATCATACCCCGCCTGGCACCCACATCACCGTGCGCTGGCAGCATGCGCCAACGGGAGCGGAGTTCAGCGTGGAAGACGATGGTCCCGGTATCGGCCCGGAGCATATTCCGCGTCTTACCGAACGTTTTTACCGGGTGGATAAGGCGCGCTCCCGGCAGACGGGGGGCAGTGGTCTGGGGCTGGCGATCGTTAAACACGCCATTAATCACCACGACAGCCGCCTGGATATCGTCAGTACGCCGGGGAAAAGTACGCGTTTTAGCTTTGTGATCCCGGAACGTTTGATTGCCAGTAATAGCGCCTGACGGCGTCACTGTAATCAGAAATTGCCACAGGCCAGCCAATGCTGGCCTGTTTGCTTTGCAGTTCAGCGCAGCGCGAATAAATATTATACGCCTGTTGCTTTTTTGTTCGCATGATTAGCCATGAGTTTTTCTTATAAATGGTTTATTATCCCACTTCTAACTTTCGAGTTGGCATATTGTTCTGGTTTTGAGATCCCATATTGCCTTTAAACGTTATAAGCGTTTAAATTACCACCCTGATATCGTCGGACAGACTGTATTTGCGTGGTAAATCGAAAAACTATTCTTCTCCACGCCGGTAGGGAAGCATTTCCCGCTGAGGTTGCACATTTTTTCCGCTGTTTTGTTCCGCAACGGATAGCGAAAAATTCAACGTTTTCAACACCACATCCACAGGCAGTAAGGTTTTATGACCCATCAATTGAAATCGCGCGACATCATCGCGCTGGGCTTTATGACATTTGCGCTGTTCGTTGGCGCTGGCAACATCATCTTTCCTCCCATGGTTGGCTTACAGGCGGGTGAACACGTCTGGACCGCTGCGATTGGCTTTTTAATTACCGCGGTTGGCCTGCCGGTGCTGACCGTCGTTGCGCTGGCGAAAGTCGGCGGCGGCGTGGATAGCCTGAGCACCCCTATCGGGAAAGTGGCAGGTATTCTGTTGGCAACCGTCTGCTATCTGGCCGTCGGCCCGCTGTTTGCCACCCCGCGTACCGCGACCGTCTCCTTTGAAGTGGGGATCGCTCCGCTGACCGGCGACGGCGCTATGCCGCTGTTGATCTACAGCCTGATCTACTTTGCTCTGGTGATTCTGGTCTCCCTCTATCCGGGCAAGCTGCTGGATACCGTGGGTAACTTCCTCGCGCCGCTGAAAATCGTGGCCCTGATTGTCCTGGCCGTGGCTGCCGTTATCTGGCCTGCTGGCCCGATCAGCGATGCAATGGACGCCTACAAAAATGCCGCGTTCTCTAACGGCTTTGTCAACGGCTACCTGACCATGGATACCCTGGGCGCGATGGTGTTTGGTATCGTCATTGTGAACGCCGCCCGTTCCCGCGGCGTGACCGAAGCGCGTCTGCTGACCCGCTACACCATCTGGGCGGGTCTGATTGCGGGCGTAGGCCTGACATTGCTCTATCTGGCGTTGTTCCGTCTGGGTTCTGACAGCGCGGCCCTGGTAGACCAGAGCGCAAACGGCGCGGCTATCCTGCATGCCTATGTTCAGAACACCTTCGGCGGTTCGGGAAGTTTCCTGCTGGCGATCCTGATCTTCCTGGCCTGTCTGGTGACGGCGGTGGGCCTGACCTGCGCCTGCGCCGAGTTCTTTGCCCAGTATCTGCCGCTCTCTTACCGTACGCTGGTGTTCATCCTCGGTATCTTCTCCATGGCGGTCTCTAACCTCGGTCTGAGCCACCTGATCCAGGTCTCCATTCCGGTGCTGACGGCCATCTACCCGCCGTGTATCGTGCTGGTGGTGCTGAGCTTCACCCGCGGTTGGTGGAATAATTCTTCCCGAATTATTGCCCCGGCCATGTTTATTAGCCTGCTTTTTGGTATCCTTGACGGCATCAAAGCATCGGCTATCGGCGATAAGCTCCCTGCCTGGACACAGCGTCTGCCGCTGTCCGAACAGGGCCTGGCCTGGTTGATGCCTACCGTTGTTGCACTGGTTCTGGCCGTAATCTGGGATCGTGCTGCGGGGCGTCGGGTAACGTCGAACGCGCACTAATCAACGGATTAATGTTCAACCACGGGGCTTATGGCCCCGTGGTTTTTTGTTTTTTTTGTGTTGAATGGCAAGACGTAAATGGAAAGCTCTAACAAACTGAAGCGGGGCCTTACCGCCCGCCACATCCGCTTTATGGCGCTGGGTTCTGCGATCGGTACTGGTCTTTTTTATGGCTCGGCAGATGCCATCAAAATGGCCGGTCCCAGCGTTTTGCTGGCGTATCTTATCGGCGGTGTTGCCGCTTATATCATCATGCGCGCGCTGGGGGAGATGTCCGTTCATAACCCCTCAGCCAGCTCCTTCTCCCGCTATGCGCAGGAAAACTTAGGCCCACTGGCGGGCTATATCACCGGCTGGACCTACTGCTTCGAAATCCTGATTGTCGCCATTGCCGACGTAACGGCCTTCGGCATCTATATGGGCGTCTGGTTCCCGGCGGTCCCGCACTGGATCTGGGTGCTCAGCGTGGTGCTGATCATCTGCGCTATCAACCTGATGAGCGTGAAGGTGTTTGGCGAACTGGAGTTCTGGTTCTCCTTCTTTAAAGTGGCCACCATCATCATCATGATTGCCGCCGGTATTGGCATCATTATCTGGGGTATCGGCAACGGCGGTGAACCAACCGGCATCCATAACCTGTGGAGTAACGGCGGCTTCTTCAGTAACGGCTGGATAGGCATGGTGATGTCGCTGCAGATGGTGATGTTTGCCTACGGCGGGATCGAAATTATCGGTATCACCGCCGGGGAAGCGAAAGATCCGGAGAAGTCTATTCCGCGCGCCATTAACTCGGTGCCGATGCGTATCCTGGTCTTCTACGTGGGCACGCTGTTTGTGATCATGTCCATCTATCCGTGGAACCAGGTGGGCACGAACGGTAGCCCGTTTGTGTTGACCTTCCAGCATCTGGGGATCACCTTCGCCGCCAGTATTCTGAATTTCGTGGTGCTCACTGCGTCGCTCTCCGCCATCAATGCCGACGTATTCGGCGTGGGGCGTATGCTGCACGGCATGGCCGAGCAGGGCAGTGCGCCGAAGGCCTTCGCCAAAACCTCCAGTCGCGGCACGCCGTGGGTGACGGTGCTGGTGATGACCGTGGCGCTGCTGCTGTCGGTCTATCTCAACTACATCATGCCGGAGAATGTCTTCCTGGTGATCGCGTCGCTGGCAACCTTTGCCACCGTCTGGGTCTGGATGATGATTCTGATGTCGCAGATTGGCTTCCGTCGCCGTCTGTCGCCTGACGAGGTCAAAGCGCTGAAGTTTAAAGTGCCGGGCGGCGTGGCAACTACCGTTGCTGGCCTGATCTTCCTGGTCTTTATTATCGGCCTGATTGGTTACCACCCGGAAACCCGTATCTCGCTGTATGTCGGCTTTGCGTGGATTGCGCTGTTGCTGGTGGGATGGGTGTTCAAACGCCGTCGCGAACGCCAGTTAGCAGAAGCTCAGTAACCGAAATGCCCGGCAAACGCCGGGCATTTTTCTCCTCCCCCTTCCTCCTCCCCCAATAAATCTCTCCATGAGGAGGGAACATCAACTACCCTGTGGCAAGGTGGCCTCATTTCTGGGAAAGGGGATAAAAGATGTTGAATGCATGGCACCTGCCGGTTGCCCCATTTGTTAAACAAAACAACGACAAACTTGTCATCACCCTGTGGCTGACAGGGGAAAACCTGCCTGAGCGGGTGACGCTTCGCGCTGAATTCGATAACGAAGAGACCTCGCTGCCGATGCATAAGCAGCGCAGCCAGCCGCAGCCCGGCGTCACTGCCTGGCGGGCGACCATTGACACGACGAAAGGGCAGCCGCGGCACCGCTACAGCTTTAAAATGCTCTGGCATAACCGCCAGCTGTGGTTCACCCCGCAGGGCTTCAGCCGCTTTCCGCCAGCGCGGCTGGAGCAGTTCGCCATTGATTACCCGGATGCCGGGCCGCAGTGGGTGGTCGAGCAGGTTTTCTATCAGATCTTCCCGGACCGCTTTGCCCGCAGCCAGCGGCGCAACCCTGAGCTGGACAAAACGTATTATCACCATGCCGCAGGCCATGAGACGATTTTCCGCGCGTGGGACGAACCGGTCACCGCCCAGGCGGGGGGCTCCACCTTTTACGGCGGGGATCTCGACGGCATCAGTGAAAAGCTGCCTTATCTGAAAAAACTCGGCGTCACGGCACTCTACCTCAATCCGGTGTTTGTCGCCCCCAGCGTGCATAAATACGACACCGAAGATTACCGCCACGTGGATGAGCGGTTTGGCGGCGATGAGGCCCTGTTACGCCTGCGGGAGAATACCCAACGGGAGGGAATGCGCCTGATCCTGGACGGGGTGTTTAACCACAGCGGGGACTCCCACGCCTGGTTTGATCGCCACAACCGCGGAACCGGCGGCGCCTGTCATAACCCGGACTCGCCCCAGCGCGACTGGTACAGCTTTGACGATGAGGGCCGCGCCCTCGACTGGCTGGGCTATGCCAGCCTGCCGAAGCTGGATTATCAGTCGTCAGGCGTGGTGAACGAGATCTACGGCGGCGAGGAGAGTATTGTTCGTCACTGGCTGAAAGCGCCGTGGAATATGGATGGCTGGCGGCTGGATGTGGTGCATATGCTCGGAGAAGAGGGTGGGGCGCGCCATAATCTACAGCATGTCACCGGGATCACCCGTTCGGCGAAGCAGGCCAATCCGGAGGCCTTCGTCTTTGGCGAGCACTTTGGCGACGCCCGCCAGTGGCTGCAGGCCGATGCAGAAGATTCGGCGATGAACTACCGCGGCTTCACCTTCCCGCTGTGGGGCTTCCTTGCCAACACCGATATATCTTACGATCCGCAGCACATCGACGCTGAAACCTGCGTGAAATGGATGGATAACTACCGCGCCAGCCTGTCGCATCAGCAGCAGCTACGCATGTTTAACCAGCTCGACAGCCATGACACCGCCCGCTTTAAGTCGCTGCTCGGTAAGGATGTCGCCCGCCTGCCGCTGGCTGTCACCTGGCTGTTTACCTGGCCTGGGGTGCCTTGTATCTATTACGGCGATGAGGTGGGGCTCGACGGCAACAATGACCCGTTCTGCCGTAAGACCTTCCCGTGGGCACCAGAGAAGCAGGACAAAGTGCTCTTCAGCCTGTACCAGCGGTTGGCGAAGTTGCGCAAGCAGAGTCTCGCCCTGCGCTACGGCGGCTGCCAGGTGGTCTACGCCCACGATAACGTGGTGGTGTTTGTTCGCGTCTATAATCAGCAGCGCGTGTTGGTGGCGATTAACCGGGGCGAGGCCTGCGAAGTGGTGCTGGAAGATTCACCCCTGCTGGCGGGGAAAACGTGGAAGAGCAAAGAGGGTAAAGCGACGTTCCAGGACGGCGTGCTCACGCTTCAGGCAATCTCCGCTGCGGTCTGGTTCGGTAGTTAATATCGGGCGGAACGGCTACCACCTTTTAAGATGGCGTAAATGCAACGATTTGTGTCAATCTTAACGGATCGTTAACGGTGAAGGTGGAAACATGGACGAGCTTTACATCCTTGGCTGTCTGTTCCTGATTTTTGCGCTGGTGGTTGCGCCCGTGCTTGCGGTTATCGGATTTAATCGAAGCACGGCGGCGAAACAGGAGATCGCCCGGCTTCGCCAGCGCATTGAGGCTCTTGAGCAGCGCGGCGTGGCGGAGAAAGCGCCGGAGCCTGAACAGGCCGCTGCGCCGGTGGTCGTGGCTGAGCCAGTGGTTGACGACGCGCCCGCGCCTGTCGACCCCTGGCGCCCGGATATTCCCGCTGCCGCGGCAGAACCCGCAACCGCTCCGGCTCCCGCGCCCGCGGTAAAACAGCCTTCTGCCTTTGGCGGCATACTGACGTCGCTGGTGCGCTGGTTCATGCAGGGCAATCCGCTGGCGAAGCTTGGGATCCTGCTGCTTTTTCTCGGTCTTTCATTCCTCCTGCGCTATACCGTCGAGCACGCCCTTTTCCCGCTTGAGCTTCGCCTGGCCGCGACGGCGCTGTTTGCCATGGTTCTGCTGGCCCTCGGGTGGCGGCTGCGGCACAGACAGCGCGTCTATTCGCTGATCCTCCAGGGTGGAGCGACAGGCATCCTCTATCTGACCGTCTTTGGCGCCTTCCGGCTCTGGCAGATGTTGCCGATGACGCTGGCCTTTGCGCTGCTGGTGGTCATTTGCGTGGCGAGCGTCGGGCTGGCGGTGCTGCAGAGGGCGCTGAGCCTCGCTATGCTGGCGAGTCTCGGCGGGTATCTTGCCCCGCTGCTGTTGTCTACCGGAGGCGGCAGCTTTGTGGCGCTGTTCTCTTTCTACCTCCTGCTTTCCATCGGCATTCTCGCTATCAGCATCTGGCAACACTGGCGCGAGCTGAATCTGCTCGGGCTGCTGTTTACATTCGGCGTGGGTGGCCTGTGGGGGCTAAGCGACTACCGGCCTGAAGACTATGGGGTCTGCCAGCTGTTCCTGATTGCCAATACGCTGATATTCGGCGTGCTGAGCGTGGCGCTGTCGCTGCGGGCGCAGGAGAAAGGAAAGCAGATTATCGACGGCGTGCTGCTGTTTGCCCCGCCGCTGGTTGGTTTTGGAATGCAGTACGGCATGACTCAGCACTGGACCTACGGCCCGGCGCTCAGCGCGCTGGGATACGGTGCGTTTTACCTCTCGCTGGCGTTCCTCGCGCTGCGGCGCTATCCCTCCCTCGGACGGCCGCTGGTCATGGCGGCGCTGGCGATCGGCGGCGGGTTTGCCACGCTCGCCATTCCGCTGGCGCTGTCGGCGCGCTGGACGGCGATGGCCTGGGCGCTGGAGGGGCTGGGTATCCTCTGGCTGGGCGTGCAACAGCAGCAGCGGCGCATGAGCTATAGCGGGACGGCGCTTCTGGTGCTGGCGCTGGGTAGCGCGCTGTGGGCGCAAACGAACGGTGTGACATCGCTGAGCCTGCTGCTTATCTTCGCCGTCCTCAGTCTTTGCTGGCTGGCTGCGGCTTGGCTGTGGCGGGAAATCGTTCTGCCCGTCAGTTGGGTACTGCTGGCAGGTGGGCTGCTGTTCTGGATAGTGGGGCTGCTGGGCGCGTCGCAGCTGATGCTGAAGCAGGAATTATCTGTTCTGGCAGGCGTGCTGGCGCTCTCGGCCGCGTCGGTCTTGGGTTGGCGGCAGGCGGCCGCTCGTCTGGCGTGGCGGGAGCTGGATGCCAGCAAATGGCTGCTCTGGCCGCTGATGCTGCTGATGATGGCTTATCAGATCTGGCATCAGCAGATCTTTGCCGCTGGCTGGTCAAATCTGGCCTGGTGCGTTGCGCTTCCTGCCGCACTGATGCTGCTGCGGCGCGACGGTAAAAGACTCCTGCCGCGCATCGCGATGGGTCTGCATCTGTCGCTGTTCTGGATGATTTTACTGGCGCTGGCCGCTGAGCTTTACTGGTTTGCCCGGTCGCTGCCGTGGGGAATGGCGGCCTGGGGCAGTGGACTGGCGATGGCCGCGGGTGGCGGTTTGATTATGGCGCTCTCTGCGGCGGTACGGCGTCGCGGGTGGCCGTTCCGGGAGTGGCCTGCGCTATACGCCTGCCTGGCTCCGATCCCTGTTGTCGTGGCGCTGTTGGTGTTGTTGGTCGTGACCAATTTCCAGGACGGCGTGGTCTATCGCCAGACCTGGCTGCCGCTGGTGAACCCGCTTGAGGAAGGTGCCGCGTTCGCGTTGCTGGGGCTGGTGGTCTTTTATCGGGCGGTGGATCGTTACTATCCCGCGCTGCTTTCGCAAGCCCGCCCGTGGCCTGCCGTCGCGCTTATGGCGTTTGGCTTCTGGTGGCTTAACGGTGCGCTAATGCGCGCGCTGGCCTGGTATGGCGACGTGGCCTGGAATATGGCCTCGCTGTGGGATTCCCGGCTTGTCCAGACCTGTTTTGCCCTGTTCTGGATGCTGAGCGCGCTGGTGGTCATGATCCATGCCACCCGTCGGGCTTCCCGGCAGGAGTGGCTCTGCGGCGCTGCGCTGCTGGGTGTCGTGATGGTTAAACTGATGCTGGTAGACAGCGCGGGCGGAGGCGGGCTGTCGCGCGCGGTGGCGTTTATCGGCGTGGCGATCCTGGTACTGATCGTAGGTTACTTCTCACCGCTGCCGCCCAAAACAGGAGATGAAAAATGAAATGGATGAAAGCGGTAGCGTGTAGCGCGCTGCTGGCGCTTTCCGGCCCGGCGTTTTGCGACGAGGGACAAACGGAATCGCCCCGGGACTATGCCTTTGGACGTTCACTGGATACGTCCGTCTCTTCCCAGTGGTATCGGGTGATGCTGCCGCTTGCCGTCTATGAGCAGAGCACGTCACCCGATCTGCATGATGTCCGTGTCTTTAATCAGTCGGGCGAGCCGGTTCCCTTCAGCCTGGTCACCGCGACGCGTCCGCAGGCGTCAGTGCAATCCACACCACTTCGCCTCTTTCCTCTGAACGCCTCGCCGCTTGCACCTGCGCGCGGGGATGAGGATAGCGATAAAATCCTGCTCCGCTCCCGAAACGGCGTAGAGATTGTGCTCGAGGGGCAAAAAGCCGCCGCAGCCGGGCAACATTATCTGCTGACCTTGCCGGAGCAGACGACGGGCGAGATGGCCCTGTCCCAGTTGCAGCTGCTCTGGAATAGTCCTCAGACGCCGTGGCAGGGAACGGCGTCGGTCTATTACAGCGAGGATCTTAAGCAGTGGTATACCCTGCGCGAGGGTATACCACTGCTGGACGTCGTCAGCGGCCAGGATCGCCTTAAGCTCGATCGGATCGATACCGATATGGTTTTATCTCCCGATGCGAATCGCTATCTTATGTTGGTGCTGAATACGCAGAGCCAGGAGATAACCCTGACCGGCGTAAACGCAATTAGCGCACCTGCGCAGGCGGCCCCGGAAGAGATCAGCCTGGAGGGGGAAGGAGAACAGTTATCAACAAGTGAAGTTCAGTGGCACTGGACGCGGCCGCAGCCGCTAAGTGCTGTCAGCATCTCACTGAATGGCGATGGCGTGCTTCCCGTGGAGATAGCGTGGCGGAGTAGCGAAAAAGAGGCATGGCACCCGCTGAAAAAAGTGGTTCTCTACCGTCTGGAAGGGAAAATGTCTGCACCGGTTTCGCTTAACGGGGGCCTGGTGCAGGCGGTGAAAATCACGACGCTGAATGCGCGTTTGCCAGAATACCTGCCGAGCGTCACGGGGCATCGCGACCGCTATGACCTGGTGTTCAACGCGCAGGGGAAAGCGCCGTACGTGCTTGCCTGGGGCAACGGAGCGGCAAAGCCTGCCAGCGTGGAGCCCGACATGCTGATCCCTGCCGATCTGCGCAAAACCTATGATATGGCAAACCTGCCGCAGGCTGACATTCAGGATAATGTCGCGTTAGGCGGCGAGGGGCGTCTGACCGCCACCTCCGCGGCCGAGCGGGAGAGCAGGATGAATACGCTGCTGGTGTGGGGCGTGCTGATTGCGGGCGTGATTTTGCTGGCCGGTATGGCCTGGCGCATCTGGCGGGAGACACAGCGTAAGGCATAAAAAAAGGCCCGCATCTGCGGGCCTTTTTCGTAAACCGTGCCAATTACAGGCTGGATACGTTCTCAGACAGGTATTTAGCAACGCCGTCTGGAGACGCGTTCATACCTTCTTTACCTTTTTCCCACTGAGCCGGGCACACTTCACCGTGCTCTTCGTGGAACTGCAGCGCGTCAACCATACGCAGCATTTCGTCGATGTTACGACCCAGCGGCAGATCGTTCACCACCTGGTGACGCACGATGCCGTTCGCGTCGATCAGGAAGGAACCACGCAGGGCAACGCCCGCGTCCGGATGCTCGATACCGTAAGCCTGCTGGATTTCGCGTTTGATGTCCGCAACCATCGCGTATTTCACTGGACCGATGCCGCCGTTGTCGACAGGGGTGTTACGCCATGCGTTGTGTACAAACTCAGAGTCGAAGGAGACGCCAACCACTTCTACGCCACGCTTCTGGAACTCTTCGTAACGCTTGTCGAACGCGATCAGCTCAGACGGGCAAACGAAGGTGAAGTCCATCGGCCAGAAGAACAGAACGGTGGCTTTACCGTTGGTGTGCTGTTTGAAGTTGAAGTTCTCAACGATTTCACCGTTGCCCAGAACGGCTGCAGCTGTAAAATCCGGAGCCGGACGAGTTACCAGAACCATATGATTCTCCTGTAATTACTAAGGTTATTTAGAACGCAACGCGGGCCAGTATAGAGAGTGTTCACCTGAAAGACAAAGAGGCGTTGACAATCGTTAACCCAGCTTTTACCTATCAATCACATTTATATTAAAGCTGCTTATGTTTCGCCTGTTCCATCATCCGCGGATAAAACTGCCAGAAACGGGTCTCCAGGGCGTCGTAATGGGCATCCAGATCCTGCCAGGAGTCGCGCAGGGCATCGAGACGCGGACGGCGGCTGGCCATGCCGTTAAGCACTCGCTGAATAAAATCCATCTCGCTATAGCGCTCCAGCCAGCGCTCCGACCACAGATAGCTATTCAGATTCACAAAACGCGGCGGTGAATCGGGCAAAATGATCGCCACCTGCGCATGGGCGTAGCGGACAAACTCCGGCAGCGGCATCTCCGGGGAGAGCTGAGCCCAGTGGCGGGAGACAAAGTGATCCCACATCACATCCAGCGTAATGGGCGCCACGCGCCGGGTCTCCGGGCGGAACCACTCCTTTGCCTCTTTGACCTCGGGCAGGTTGTCGGTGAGGACATCAATCCGGCGGTGCATGAAGATGCCTTCCACCACGTCGGCGGGATACGCCTCAGCGGGGTTGCCGCGCACGAAGTCGGCCAGCAAGTTGCCGGAAAGGGAGCTGTCAGCGAGATGAGCGAGGTGCAGGTGAGCGAGAAAATTCATGCGATTCGTTATCCGAAGCGAGGCTAGTTGTTGCAGCAAAGAGGTGTGAGCACTAGACTAAGCCGCCTGTTTTTAAGTCACGAGTATATGCCATGCGCGTCGCCGATTTCTCTTTTGATTTACCCGAGTCCCTGATTGCCCACTATCCTATGCCGGAGCGCAGTAGCTGTCGCTTATTGTCGCTGGATGGGCCGACGGGTGCGCTGACGCACGGTACCTTCACCGATCTGCTCGACAAGCTCAACCCGGGCGACCTGCTGGTGTTCAATAACACCCGCGTGATCCCGGCCCGTCTGTTTGGCCGTAAAGCCAGCGGCGGCAAAATTGAAGTGCTGGTCGAAAGAATGCTCGATGATAAACGTATTCTGGCACATATTCGCGCTTCCAAAGCACCGAAGCCGGGCGCGGAGCTGCTGCTGGGGGATGACGAGAGCATCAATGCCACCATGGTGGCGCGCCACGATGCGCTCTTTGAAGTGCAGTTCAACGATGAGCGTCCGGTACTGGATATCCTCAACAGCATCGGCCACATGCCGCTGCCGCCGTACATTGAGCGTCCGGATGAAGAGGCCGACCGCGAGCTGTATCAGACCGTCTATAGCCAGAAGCCTGGCGCGGTAGCAGCGCCGACCGCGGGCCTGCACTTTGATGAACCGCTGCTGGAGAAACTGCGCGCAAAAGGCATTGAGATGGCGTTTGTGACCCTGCACGTCGGCGCGGGTACTTTCCAGCCGGTGCGTGTGGACAGCATTGAAGACCACATCATGCACTCCGAATATGCCGAAGTGCCGCAGGAGGTTGTGGATGCGGTACTGGCAGCGAAAGCGCGCGGTAACCGCGTCATTGCGGTTGGCACCACCTCGGTTCGCTCGCTGGAAAGCGCAGCCCAGGCCGCCAAAAACGATCTGATCGAACCCTTCTTTGGCGACACACAAATCTTCATCTATCCAGGTTATCAATATCAGGTGATCGACGCGCTGGTAACGAATTTCCATTTGCCGGAATCGACCCTGATCATGCTGGTATCGGCATTTGCGGGTTATCAAAACACCATGAATGCTTACAAGGCTGCGGTAGAACAAAAATATCGGTTTTTTAGCTACGGTGACGCGATGTTTATCACGTACAATCCGCAGGCTTTGAATGAACGTGTCGGGGAATAAGTCCGCGGCACTGGTTTAACGCGCCGGACTGTTTTTCTGGTGCAGGAGAAAAAATGAAATTTGAACTCGATACCACCGATGGTCGCGCTCGCCGTGGCCGCCTGGTGTTTGATCGTGGCGTAGTAGAAACGCCCGCTTTTATGCCTGTGGGCACTTACGGCACCGTAAAAGGGATGACACCGGAAGAAGTTGAAGCCACTGGCGCGCAAATTATCCTCGGTAACACCTTCCACCTGTGGCTGCGTCCTGGTCAGGAGATCATGAAGCTGCACGGGGATCTGCATGACTTTATGCAGTGGAAAGGACCGATCCTGACCGACTCCGGCGGCTTCCAGGTCTTCAGCCTGGGTGATATCCGCAAGATCACCGAAAAGGGTGTGCATTTCCGCAACCCGATTAACGGCGACCCGATTTTCCTCGATCCTGAAAAATCAATGGAGATTCAGTACGATCTCGGCTCCGATATCGTGATGATCTTCGACGAATGTACGCCACATCCGGCGGACTGGGACTACGCCAAACGCTCGATGGAGATGTCGCTGCGTTGGGCGAAGCGCAGCCGCGACCGTTTTGATAGCCTCGGCAATAAAAATGCGCTGTTTGGCATTATTCAGGGCAGCGTTTACGAAGATTTACGCGATATCTCTGTTAAAGGTCTGGTAGAGATAGGTTTTGATGGCTACGCTGTCGGCGGTCTGGCTGTAGGGGAGCCGAAGGAAGATATGCACCGTATTCTGGAGCATGTTTGCCCGCAAATTCCAACAGATAAACCTCGATACCTGATGGGCGTCGGTAAACCAGAAGATCTGGTTGAAGGCGTACGTCGCGGCATTGATATGTTCGACTGCGTTATGCCGACCCGCAACGCCCGTAATGGTCACCTGTTCGTGACCGATGGCGTGGTAAAAATCCGTAATGCGAAGCATAAAAGCGACACCAGCCCACTCGATGCCGAGTGCGATTGCTATACCTGTCGCAATTATTCTCGTGCCTATTTGCATCATCTTGATCGTTGTAATGAAATACTGGGCGCGCGACTCAATACGATTCATAACCTTCGCTATTACCAGCGCTTAATGGCTGGTTTACGCAAGGCTATTGAAGAGGGTAAATTAGAGAGCTTCGTGACCGATTTTTACCAACGACAGGGTCGGGATGTTCCACCTTTGAACGTTGATTAATTTATTTAATGAGGGAAATTTAATGAGCTT
The DNA here is from genome assembly GCF_002920195.1 of Leclercia sp. LSNIH8. NCBI lineage: Bacteria > Pseudomonadati > Pseudomonadota > Gammaproteobacteria > Enterobacterales > Enterobacteriaceae > Leclercia > Leclercia sp. LSNIH8. The sequence goes on from NZ_PQJY01000001.1 coordinate 120,016, forward strand.
TTTTATTTCTGATGCGGTAGCGGCAACAGGTGCACCGGCGCAGGGCAGCCCGATGTCTCTGATTCTGATGCTGGTGGTGTTCGGTCTGATCTTCTATTTCATGATCCTGCGTCCACAGCAGAAGCGCACCAAAGAGCACAAAAAGCTGATGGACTCCATCGCGAAAGGCGATGAAGTGCTGACTAACGGTGGTCTGGTAGGTCGTGTAAGCAAAGTCGCTGATAACGGCTATATCGTTATCGCACTGAACGATACCACTGAAGTGGTTATCAAACGTGACTTCGTTGCTGCCGTTCTGCCGAAAGGCACCATGAAAGCGCTGTAATTAACTTTTCCCAAAGGGAACTGCCGTGTTAAACCGTTATCCTTTGTGGAAGTACGTCATGCTGGTCGTCGTCATTGTCGTCGGCCTGCTGTATGCGCTTCCCAACCTGTATGGTGAGGATCCGGCTGTTCAAATCACTGGCGCGCGCGGCGTCGCCGCCAGTGAGCAAACGCTGATCCAGGTCCAGAAAACTTTACAAGAAGAAAAAATTACCGCTAAGTCTGTGGCACTGGAAGAGGGCGCAATTCTTGCTCGCTTCGACTCCACCGACACGCAGCTCCGCGCTCGTGAAGCGCTGATGGGCGTGATGGGTGATAAATATGTCGTGGCGTTGAACCTTGCTCCTGCAACGCCGCGTTGGTTAGCTGCTATCAACGCTGAGCCGATGAAACTCGGTCTCGACCTGCGTGGCGGCGTTCACTTCCTGATGGAAGTGGATATGGAAACCGCACTGGGCAAACTCCAGGAACAAAATATCGACAGCCTGCGTAGCGATCTGCGCGAAAAAGGCATCCCTTACACCACCGTGCGTAAGGAAGATAATTACGGGATGAGCATCGCGTTTCGCGACAGCAATGCCCGCGACCAGGCGATGGATTATCTGACCCAGCGTCATCGTGACCTGGTGCTCTCTTCTCAGGGCAGCAACCAGTTGCGTGCGGTGATGACCGATGAGCGTCTGAAAGAAGCGCGTGAATACGCGGTTCAGCAGAACATCAACATCCTGCGTAACCGTGTAAACCAGCTCGGCGTTGCTGAACCGCTGGTACAGCGTCAGGGTGCTGACCGTATCGTGGTTGAACTGCCAGGTATCCAGGATACCGCGCGTGCCAAAGAGATTCTCGGCGCAACCGCGACCCTGGAATTCCGTCTGGTTAACACCAACGTCGATCAGTCTGCTGTCGCATCTGGCCGCGTTCCGGGCGACTCTGAAGTGAAACAGACCCGTGAAGGCCAGCCGGTTGTGATGTACAAGCGTGTGATCCTGACCGGTGACCACATCACTGACTCCACCTCCAGCCAGGATGAATACAACCAGCCGCAGGTTAACATCTCGCTTGATAGCGCGGGTGGTAACATCATGTCTAACTTCACCAAGGACAATATCGGTAAGCCGATGGCGACCCTGTTCGTGGAGTACAAAGACAGCGGTAAAAAAGATGCCAACGGTCGTGCGGTTCTGGTGAAAGAGGAAGAGGTGATTAACATCGCCAATATCCAGTCTCGCCTGGGTAACAGCTTCCGTATCACCGGTATCAACAACCCGAACGAAGCCCGTCAGCTGTCGCTGCTGCTGCGTGCCGGTGCGCTGATTGCGCCAATTCAGATTGTTGAAGAGCGTACCATCGGTCCAACCCTTGGGATGCAGAACATCACTCAGGGTCTGGAAGCGTGTCTGGCGGGTCTGGCGATCTCCATCATCTTCATGGTCTTCTTCTACAAGAAGTTTGGTCTGATTGCGACCTCTGCGCTGATTGCAAACCTGGTGCTGATTGTCGGCATTATGTCCCTGCTCCCGGGGGCAACGCTGACCATGCCAGGGATTGCGGGTATCGTTCTAACCCTTGCGGTGGCGGTCGACGCCAACGTACTGATAAACGAACGTATTAAAGAGGAACTGAGCAATGGTCGCTCAGTCCAACAGGCGATTGACGAAGGTTACCGTGGCGCTTTCAGCTCCATCTTTGATGCGAACGTAACCACACTGATTAAGGTTATTATCCTGTATGCAGTGGGTACCGGCGCGATCAAGGGCTTTGCTATCACCACCGGTATTGGTGTGGCAACGTCAATGTTTACCGCTATCGTCGGCACCCGTGCCATCGTGAACCTGCTGTACGGCGGCAAGCGCGTTAAAAAGCTGTCTATCTGAGGAGTGCGTTGTGGCACAGGAATATACTGTTGAACAATTGAACTACGGCCGTAAAGTCTGGGACTTTATGCGCTGGGACTACTGGGCCTTTGGCATATCAGGTTTTCTGCTGATTCTGTCCATCGCCATCATCGGCGTGAAGGGCTTTAACTGGGGTCTCGATTTTACCGGTGGTACGGTAATTGAGATCACCCTGGAAAAACCGGTCGATATGGACCAGATGCGCGAGTCGCTGCAAAAAGTGGGCTTTGAAGAGCCGCTGCTGCAGAACTTCGGCAGCAGCCGTGACATCATGGTGCGTATGCCGCCGGTGAAGGATGCCAACGGCAGCCAGGAGCTGGGCAGCAAGGTCGTGACCGTGATTAACGAAACGACCAGCCAGAATGCGACGGTAAAACGTATCGAATTCGTTGGCCCGAGCGTGGGTGCTGATCTGGCCCAGACCGGTGCGATGGCGCTGCTGGTGGCGCTGCTCTGTATCCTGGCGTATGTCGGCTTCCGCTTCGAATGGCGTCTGGCTGCCGGGGTGGTTATCGCTCTGGCGCACGACGTGGTGATCACCATGGGCGTTCTGTCGCTGTTCCATATCGAGATCGACCTGACCATTGTGGCCTCGTTGATGTCGGTTATCGGTTACTCGCTGAACGACAGTATCGTGGTATCGGACCGTATCCGTGAAAACTTCCGTAAGATCCGTCGCGGTACGCCGTACGAAATCTTTAACGTGTCGTTGACCCAGACGCTGCACCGTACCTTGATCACCTCCGGGACTACCCTGATGGTGATCCTGATGCTGTATCTCTTCGGCGGTCCGATTCTGGAAGGCTTCTCGCTGACCATGCTGATCGGTGTTTCCATCGGTACGGCCTCGTCCATCTACGTGGCGTCCGCACTGGCACTGAAACTTGGCATGAAGCGCGAGCACCTGCTCCAGCAGAAAGTCGAAAAAGAAGGGGCGGATCAGCCGTCTATTCTTCCGTAACCCGGCCTCTGCTTAAAAAAACCGTAGCCTCAGTGCTGCGGTTTTTTTTATCATTAATAAAACAGGGCAACGTACAACGGGGTTTGCTCCAGCGTTTGATACACCTCTGGCTATTACTCCCCAAAATTCTACGCGACTGGAAAGCGGCTATCGCGACAAAGCGTTAAAACAATTTTCTGTGGGTGATGCTGCGTCGGAACCTGTTAGTGATGCGATAGCTTCGCCATACGACTTAAAATCATGGATGCTTTTTGCACGTTTAACACGGATGTTAGTTAATGAAAAATACGCACTATTTCACTTTGCAGTTTCACGGTTTTACTGCGGGCAACAATCCCAAAAGCAGCTATCTGCGCCTGATAACACCTCAGCATACTTTTTATACTGATAAGTCTTTTTTTGATGAAAATGTCAACTTTGACCTGTTAAAGCCGGGCAGCCAGATCTTTATGGGTACCCATCGTTTAAACGATGGAAGTTACTGGATTGACTGGATTACAGACGGCACTGTAACGCTAAATACGGCGGGTGCACGCCCAGCCTTACCTCTTCCTTTTATCCGTCTATTTACCAGCGTCACAGTATTTTTTGTTTCCGCCTCGATGATGTTTACATCAGGTTATTTGATGATGCTGCTGTTTTTCGTTGTCACGATGATCTTGCTCACCTATGGTCTGGAGGATCTCCATGCCGTGTGTTTGAGAACTTCACCGCGCGTTAGAGAACTACTGAAAAGGCTGGAACAGGCAAAACGCGGTGATACGGCATTTTGCAAAGATATTGGCTGTTCGTTGTTAACGCTGCCGTTTCCTGATGCGATGCCAAAAGGTTTCTCTGATTTTGGCCCGCAGTTGAGTGAGATAAAACATCAGGTCACTGCGGTCAGAGGGGGGGAGTGGACATCATACATTTCTGATAACTCCGGCATAGCGCTCGTGTATGTTTGTCAGGGAAGGCCGTTATCACTGAACTGGCGAATGGGCGATCCGACATGGCGTAGCCAGATGAATAAAATTTTGCCCTTTTTCTATAAAGTGCATGCGCCTTTTATCGGCGTTGGCGACCACCTGTTAACTATTTTTAACCACCACAGTAATCAAGCAGTCGGTATCTATAACTATACTGACGGCAGCTGTTATATCACTAACGGAAACTGGTATCGCAGCGATCAAAGCGTCGCGACATTTTATCATTCTGTTCTGTTCATTTTCGCCCCTTGCATGCTGGTGATTGCATTGCTGTTTGGGGCTGGCTTTGCCTTGAGCGCGGGTGAATTCCACTGGAACTGGCATGCTATCGGCAGGGCGATTGAGACGCTGATTTCAGTCATCTTCATGTGCTGTGGCGCACTTCTCGGGGCAAGTGACCTGGCGATTCAACTTACCCGCTTGTGCTCAAAACGCGTGTCTTACTGGCTACGTCTGCGTAAGCAGCTTGAAAAATTACGCAAAGAACGACAGCGTTCCGGTTACGTGCAGGAGATCTGGTAATGTTCTCAACCTTCCCCCGACGCTGTCTGTGTGTGGCGATTTTACTGGCGATTAGCTATTGGCTCAGTCCATTTACTTTTTAGCAGACCGGTATTGTCATAAAAAAGCACCGAACGAGCATTTCGTCCGGTGCTTTGTTTTCAAGCTAGTCTTCTGGAACAGATCAGAAGTTGTAACCCACAACCAGGTAACCACCCCAGCCGGTAGAACGAACACTGAAGTCACCGTCGCCGAAGTTCAGGCTGGCGTCGTCGTTCCACTGGCCACCGTTGTGCCAGTAACGCGCTACTACAGAGTAATGCCAGTGATCGTAGTTCAGCGCCAGAATGTGGCTGGAGGCGATAGAGTCGTTGGTGCGCGCTTTCTTACCGTTCAGGTCACGGAAGTCATTGTCGCCCAGATCTGAACCCCAGTCAAAGTTGGTGAAGCCGATATAGCTCAGGTTACCGCCCCACAACTGGGTGATTGGCACGAAGTATTTCACTTTGAAACGGTAGCCATCCCACTCGTTTTCATTCGCCGCGCCATAGTTCTGCCACTGGTATTTCGCATAGACGTTCATGGACAGGCTCATCGGCAGACCGGTGTCGATGTCAGTACCCAGACCCATGTACCAGGTGCTCTGGCGACCGGACTTGTTACGACCCATGTCATAGATGTAGTTGTTCGCGAAGTACCACTCTTTGAACGGACCAAACGCCAGGCTGGTGCCGGTCAGCTTGTCGATAGAGAAGCGTGGTTCGATCTCCATGAACAGTGGGGAACCGTGGTTCCAGATACCTTTGGCGTCAGTGTTACCGCCGAAGAAGACCGGCGCATCCATGTAACCATAGAAATCAAACCAGTCTTTCTTGGCAAACGCTTCGTATTCCAGGTAGGTATCGTTGCGGATCTGCGGTCCAAAACGGGTGTGATAGCTGCCGACGACGTTAACGCTCTGGTGCCACCAGTCGGAGACGTACTCTGGTTTATCGTTTTCCGCTGCCTGCACAGAGAACGTAGAAGAGAGCGCCAGGACTGCACCGGCTGCGAGTAATGTTTTTTTCATAATAATGCCACTGATTTGAAATCCCTGACGGGAGTGAAAAAGGCGCGAATTGCGTTTCTAAATATTTCGTGTTTCTGGGAGCCTATTATAGGAATCCTTGCTCACAAAAATATGTGTTGTTTCACAGTTCTCTCACATACGTAATCGATTGCGTTCACGTTTGCGTATTTTTGAAGGAGCGGATTGTAATAGCAAACATTTCTGTTGCCAATGTTTGTAACCAAAGAAGGGAGCGGAACGCGAACACGTTCCGCAGGGGGATTATTGTGCGACGGGCTGAATATCGTGGATGCGGATAAAGCCGAGCTGATCGGGCGTCATGCCGTTTAGCTGCAGTGGGATATCAACATCGCTGGGGGCCAGCACACTGGCCGGAGCATTAATGAGCTGGGTCTGAACGTTCAGCTCCTGGAAGCTGTCGGTCGTGCCCTGGATCTGGCCCCACTCTACGGTGGCGCTAAATGCTGGCAGCGGATCGTTGGATTCGCCCTGGATGCGCAGCGTGGCCCGGGTGCCATCGGCATTAGGCGCAACATTCATCAGCGACATACGCAGCGTGCCTATCTGGCTGTTCAGTCGGGCAGGGGTGTTTGACCCTGGCAGCAGATAGACGCCGCTGGTCGATTTAGCGTTCAGCGCATTCTGCTGGGTGATTTTGACGGTTTCCTGGTTGAGCTTGTTCATGGTCGTATTCAGCGAACTGATGCTCTGGTTCATCTGACGAACTTCGCTTTGCTGCGCGCAGGCGCTGATGCTAAAGAGGCTTCCCACCAGCAGGATCCTCAGGTAACGTCTTGTCATGGCAATTATTTCCCTGAAATATCGGATTCTGCTAAGGGTAGTCAACGACGCAGGTGTTCGTATAGATCCTTTATCTCAAAAACGCTCCTTCTTTGTTGTGAGGCCAGTTCGGGGTAAAATAGAGTTCAGTCAACCCGATAGTCAGGACACCGTATGCATTGCCCATTCTGTCTCGCCGTGGATACCAAAGTAATCGACTCCCGACTCGTGGGAGAGGGCTCGTCCGTGCGCCGCCGTCGGCAGTGCCTGGTGTGTAACGAACGTTTCACCACCTTTGAGGTGGCAGAGCTGGTGATGCCGCGTGTGGTGAAAAGTAACGACATCCGCGAACCGTTCAACGAAGAAAAACTGCGCAGCGGGATGCTTAAGGCATTGGAAAAACGGCCAGTGAGCGCAGATGACGTTGAAATGGCGCTTAATCACATCAAAACCCAGCTGCGCGCCACCGGCGAACGCGAAGTGCCGAGTAAAATGATCGGCAACCTGGTGATGGAGCAGCTCAAAAAGCTCGATAAAGTTGCCTATATCCGCTTTGCTTCCGTGTATCGCAGTTTCGAAGATATCAAAGAGTTCGGCGAAGAGATCGCCCGCCTACAGGATTAAGCCCATGCTGGATGAGATTTACATGGCGCGAGCGCTCAAGCTGGCGCAACGCGGGCGTTTTACCACCCATCCCAATCCAAATGTCGGCTGCGTCATTGTGAAGGATGGCGAGATCGTCGGGGAAGGTTTTCACTACCGTGCCGGTGAGCCGCATGCCGAAGTCCATGCCCTGCGCATGGCCGGCGAGAAGGCGCGGGGCGCAACCGCCTACGTCACGCTGGAGCCTTGTAGCCATCATGGCCGAACCCCGCCTTGCTGCGATGCCCTGATTGCCGCTGGCGTTTCACGGGTTGTGGCGGCGATGCAGGATCCTAATCCGCAGGTAGCCGGGCGCGGTCTGTACCGCCTTCAGGAGGCTGGGATCGAGGTCAGCCACGGCCTGATGATGAGTGAAGCCGAACGCCTGAATAAAGGTTTTCTCAAGCGGATGCGGACCGGTTTCCCTTACGTGCAGTTAAAACTTGGCGCGTCGCTGGATGGCCGCACGGCAATGGCCAGCGGTGAAAGCCAGTGGATCACCTCCCCACAGTCAAGGCGCGATGTGCAACGTCTGCGCGCGCAAAGCCATGCTATCCTCACCACGCATGCCACCGTGCTGGCCGACGATCCTGCGCTGACCGTGCGCTGGGATGAGCTAAACGCGGATACTCAGGCACTCTATCCGCAAGAGAATTTACGCCAGCCGCTGCGGATTGTGGTCGACCGACAGAATCTTGTTACCCCTGAGCACCGCATTGCGCAGCAGCCAGGCGAGACCTGGTTTGCCCGCACTCAGGAAGATGCGCGCAGCTGGCCGGAAGGCGTGCGCACCATTCTGGTGCCGGAGCATAAAGGACATCTCGATTTAGTGGTGCTGATGATGCTGCTGGGCAAACAGCAGATCAACAGTATCTGGGTCGAAGCTGGCCCGACGCTCGCCGGGGCGCTGTTGCAGGCGGGGCTGGTGGATGAGCTGATCGTCTATCTTGCGCCTAAACTGTTAGGCAGCGACGCGCGCGGCCTGTGCGCCTTGCCAGGGCTGGAAAAACTGGCGGATGCACCGGCATTTAGCTTCAGCGAAATACGTCCGGTTGGGCCGGATGTCTGTCTTCACCTGACCACCGCGTAAGGCTTGCCTAAATAGGGAAGCAGTGCGCAAAATATTATGATAAAATCCGCCCCCCTGCGGGGCCACCAAATGAACCCGTTAAGGAAGAGTATGAACATTATTGAAGCAGCCGTTGCTACCCCGGACGCTCGCGTCGCCATCACCATTGCGCGTTTCAACAACTTCATCAACGACAGCCTGCTGGATGGCGCGATTGACGCCCTGAAACGTATCGGCCAGGTGAAAGACGAAAACATTACCGTTGTCTGGGTTCCGGGTGCTTACGAACTGCCACTGACAGCGGGCGCACTGGCGAAAACCGGCAAATACGATGCGGTAATCGCACTGGGTACGGTGATTCGTGGCGGTACCGCGCACTTTGAATATGTTGCGGGTGGCGCAAGCAACGGTCTGGCGCACGTGGCGCAGGATGCAGAAATTCCTGTCGCGTTCGGCGTACTCACCACTGAAAGTATTGAACAAGCCATCGAACGTGCTGGCACCAAAGCCGGTAACAAAGGTGCAGAAGCTGCACTGACCGCGCTTGAAATGATCAATGTATTGAAAGCCATCAAGGCCTGATTTTTTTGTAAGGGGAATTCCGTGAAACCTGCTGCTCGTCGCCGCGCCCGTGAATGTGCCGTTCAGGCACTTTACTCCTGGCAGTTGTCCCAGAACGACATCGCTGATGTTGAATACCAGTTCCTGGCGGAACAAGACGTCAAAGACGTTGACGTCGTGTACTTCCGTGAACTGCTGTCGGGAGTGGCGACTAATAGCGCGTATCTCGACGGTCTGATGAAGCCGTACCTGTCCCGTCTGCTCGAAGAGCTGGGCCAGGTTGAAAAAGCGGTGCTGCGTATCGCACTGTTTGAGTTGTCTAAACGTGACGATGTGCCTTACAAAGTGGCCATCAACGAAGCGATCGAACTGGCGAAAACCTTCGGTGCTGAAGACAGCCACAAATTTGTGAATGGCGTGCTGGATAAAGCTGCACCTGCGATCCGTCCCCGTAAAAAGTGATCCGCAAGCCGGAGTGTCGTACTGCCTTTGGGTGGTGCGGGCTCCGGTTTTTTTATTTTCTTTGCTGAGGCATAACGTATGGCATGTGGCGAATTTTCCCTGATTGCCCGTTATTTTGACCGAGTCAAAAGCTCGCGTCGCGATGTGGAAACCGGCATCGGCGACGACTGTGCACTTCTCAATATTCCCGAAAAACAGACGCTGGCGATCAGCACCGACACCCTGGTGTGCGGTAACCATTTCCTGCCGGATATTGATCCTGCCGATCTGGCGTACAAAGCGCTGGCGGTAAACGTGAGCGATCTGGCGGCAATGGGGGCCGATCCGGCGTGGTTAACCCTGGCGCTGACCCTGCCAGAGGTCGATGAAAGCTGGCTTGAAGCCTTCAGCGACGCGCTGTTTGAACAGCTTAACTACTACGATATGCAGCTGATCGGCGGCGACACGACCGCCGGGCCGCTGTCGATGACCCTGGCGATCCACGGTTACGTACCAGCAGGCCGCGCGCTGAAACGCGCTGGCGCGAAGCCGGGCGACTGGATTTATGTCACCGGTACGCCGGGAGACAGCGCGGCAGGGCTGGCGATTTTGCAGAAGCGCCTGATGGTAGAAAACGCCGATGACGCGGCCTATTTCGTGCAACGCCATCTGCGCCCGACGCCGCGTATTCTGCACGGTCAGGCGCTGCGCGATCGCGCCAGTTCAGCTATCGATCTCTCCGATGGCCTGATCTCCGATCTGGGCCATATCCTGAAAGCCAGCGGCGTGGGCGCACGGATCGACCTCGATCTGTTCCCGCTCTCTGAGGCGATGCGCAGGCATGTGGAGCCAGAGCAGGCGCTGCGTTGGGCGCTCTCCGGCGGTGAAGATTATGAGCTGTGCTTTACCGTACCCGAGCTGAACCGCGGCACGCTGGATGTGGCGTTAGCCAATCTGGGGGCTGGGTTTACCTGTATCGGCCAGATTATGCCGGAGAGCGAAGGGCTGCAATTTGTGCAGAACGGCGAGCCGGTGACGCTCGACTGGAAAGGTTACGACCACTTCGCGTAACGTTGTGCGGCTTGTATTGCCGGGTGGCGCTGCGCTTACCCGGCCTACAAATGCGTTCACATCTATTTAAAACCCACCACCGGATGCTCCTTGTACGGTGTCTCCAGCTCGGCAATCTGCTCCGGCGTCAGGGTGATATCCACGGCGTTGATCAGCTCATCCAGCTGCTCTTCCCGCGAGGCACCGATAATCGGTGCGGCTACGCCCCGTTTGCTCAGCACCCATGCCAACGCCACCTGGGCGCGCGTTACGCCAAGATCCTCGGCAACGCCCGTTAAGCGCTCAGCGATTTGCGCGTTGTTGGCCTCGGTTTCGTCATACAGCGTTTTGCCAAATTCATCGGATACCGAGCGGGCAGTGGTTTCGCCCCACGGACGGGTTAAACGCCCGCGCGCCAACGGACTCCATGGGATCACCGCCACGCCGTGCTGGTAGCAGAGGGGCAGCATCTCCCGCTCTTCTTCGCGATAAATAAGATTGTAGTGATCCTGCATGGTGACGAACGGTGCCCAGCCGTGTTGTTCCTGTAGTGCCAGTGCTTCGGCAAACTGCGCGGCATGCATTGACGACGCGCCGATATAGCGCGCTTTGCCTGCCCTGACCACGTCGTTCAACGCTTCCAGCGTCTCTTCAATCGGGGTGTTGTAATCCCAGCGGTGGATCTGCAGCAGATCGACATACTTCATGTTCAGGCGGCGCAGGCTGTCATCAATGGAGCGCAGGATCTGCGCCCGGGAGAGGCCTTCCGGCAGATCGCCTACCTGATGGTAAACCTTGGTGGCAACCACCACCTCCTCGCGGCGGGCAAAATCGCGCAGCGCCCGGCCAACAATCTCTTCGCTGCTGCCGTCGGAGTAGCTGTTGGCGGTATCAAAGAAGTTAATGCCGCCTTCGAGGGCGTGTTTGATGATCGGACGGCTGCTCTCTTCCGGCAACGTCCAGGCGTGTTTACCCCGGTCCGGTTCACCAAAGGTCATGCAGCCCAGGCAAAGACGGGAAACCTTAAGATCCGTTTTTCCTAATGTATTGTATTGCATGGTTCCACTCCTGCTGTTTGCTTAAAACGTACCGTTAAGCATAGCAGGAGCGGAAAGGGGAGGGATTATGCCAGCCAGGCGGCGATGCGCGCTTCGATACCTGCGGCATCCAGGCCGATTTCGGCGCGTGCTTCGTCCTGGGTGCCCTGCGGAATAAAGTGATCCGGCAGGCCGAGGTTCAGAACAGGCACAACTTTACGCTTCGCCATCAGCACTTCGTTCACGCCGCTGCCCGCGCCGCCCATAATCGCATTCTCTTCGAGTGTGATCAGCGCTTCGTGCTCAGATGCCATCTCCAGGATCAGCGCCTCATCGAGCGGTTTCACAAAGCGCATATCCACCAGCGTCGCGTTAAGGGATTCCGCCACTTTTGCCGCTTCCGGCATCAGCGTACCGAAGTTGAGGATCGCCAGCTTTTCACCGCGACGTTTGACGACGCCTTTACCAATCGGCAGTTTTGCCAGCGGCTCGAGAGTAACGCCAACCGCGTTACCGCGCGGATAACGCACGGCCGTTGGGCCATCCTGATAGTGATAGCCGGTGAACAGCATCTGACGACATTCGTTCTCGTCGCTCGGGGTCATCACCACCATATCCGGGATACAGCGCAAGAAGGAGAGATCGAACGCCCCCTGGTGCGTCTGGCCGTCGGCACCGACAATGCCCGCCCGGTCAATGGCGAACAGCACCGGCAGTTTCTGGATCGCGACGTCGTGGATCACCTGATCGTAGGCGCGTTGCAGGAAGGTGGAGTAAATCGCCACCACCGGTTTGTAACCGCCAATCGCCAGGCCCGCGGCAAAGGTCACCGCATGTTGCTCGGCAATGGCGACATCAAAATACTGGGTCGGGTATTTGCGGGAAAACTCGACCATACCGGAGCCTTCGCGCATCGCCGGAGTCACGGCCATCAGCTTGCTGTCTTTGGCGGCGGTTTCGCACAGCCAGTCACCGAAGATTTTCGAATAGCTCGGCATGCCGCCGCTGCTTTTTGGCAGGCAGCCGCTGGTATGGTCGAACTTAGGTACCGCGTGGAAAGTGATCGGATCTTTTTCCGCCGGTTCATAACCACGACCTTTTTTGGTCATGATATGCAGAAATTGCGGGCCTTTCAGGTCGCGCATGTTTTTCAGCGTGGAGACCAGTCCCAGTACGTCATGCCCGTCTACCGGGCCGATGTAGTTAAAGCCCAGCTCCTCAAACAGCGTGCCGGGAACCACCATGCCTTTGATGTGCTCTTCGGTGCGCTTCAGCAGCTCTTTAATGGGTGGCACGCCGGAGAGCACTTTTTTGCCGCCTTCACGCAGGGTGGAGTAGAGCTTGCCGGAGAGCAGATTCGCCAGGTGGTTGTTCAGCGCCCCGACGTTTTCAGAAATCGACATCTCATTGTCATTGAGGATGACCAGCATGTCTGGTTTGATATCACCCGCGTGGTTCATCGCCTCAAAGGCCATCCCGGCGGTGATCGCGCCATCGCCAATGACGCAGACGGTGCGGCGCTGTTTGCCCTCTTTAGCCGCCGCGACCGCTACCCCGATCCCGGCAGAAATCGAGGTGGAGGAGTGGCCGACGCTCAGCACGTCGTACTCGCTTTCGCTCCGCCACGGGAACGGATGCAGGCCGCCTTTCTGGCGAATGGTGCCAATTTTATCGCGGCGGCCGGTAAGAATTTTGTGCGGATAAGCCTGATGGCCTACGTCCCAGATCAGCTGATCGAACGGGGTGTTGTAGACATAATGCAGCGCCACGGTGAGTTCCACCGTGCCAAGCCCGGAGGCGAAATGGCCGCTGGAGCGGCTTACGCTGTCGAGCAGATAGCGACGCAGCTCGTCGCACAGCTTCGGCAGGCTCTCTTTCGGCAACAGACGTAACTCCTGGGTGGAGTCAACCAACGCCAGTGTCGGGTATTTGGCAATATCAAAACTCATCAGAGACTCATCGTGGTTTTTTCGTTATTTATCACGCTGGATTATATAGTCCGCTAGCGCTTCCAGTGCCGAGGTATCCAGCGACTGCGCAGCCAGTTGCTCAAGCGACTGACGGGCATCCGCAATCAGGTCCCGGGCTTTTTGTCGGGCTTGCTCAAGGCCCAGAAGGGCGGGATAGGTACTTTTGCCAAGCTGCTGATCGGCACCCTGACGTTTACCCAATGTTGCAGTATCGCCCACGACATCCAGAATGTCATCCTGAACCTGGAACGCTAAACCGATACTTTCTGCGTAGCGATCCAGAATCGGCAAGGCTTCGCGTCCTCGCTCACCCGCGCTCAGCGCCCCCAGACGAACGGCGGCGCGAATCAGTGCCCCGGTCTTGTGACGATGAATGCGCTCCAGCTGTTCCAGATTAACCTGACGGCCTTCCGCCTCCAGATCCAGCGCCTGACCGCCGCACATACCGGCAACGCCGCTGGCCATCGCCAGCTCCGAAACCATCGCCAGACGGTCGCGATCCGCCACTTCCACCATCGGTGCATCGCTCAGGATCGAGAACGCCAGCGTTTGCAGGGCATCGCCTGCCAGAATGGCATTCGCTTCGCCAAACTTAATATGGCAGGTTGGTTGGCCGCGGCGCAGATCGTCGTCGTCCATCGCCGGGAGATCGTCATGGATCAGCGAATAGGCATGAACACACTCCACCGCAGCGGCCGGGGCATCCAGCGTATCCAGACTGATCCCGAACATTCTGCCGGTGGCATAGACCAGAAAAGGACGCAGGCGCTTACCGCCTAACAGTGCGCCATAATGCATGGCCTCAACCAGTGGAGTGTTCTGAAAAGGCTGTGGTTCTATAAAACGGCGCAGTGCGTCGTTAGCTCGCTCGACACACGCCTGAAGCTGGTTCGAAAAATCCATCTACTCGGCATCCGGGGTGAAGGGTGTGGTGGCAGCGTTTTCATTGTCGGAGAGCAGGATCTGCACGCGCTGTTCCGCCTGTTGCAGCTTTACCTGGCCCTGGCGCGCCAGCTGCACGCCGCGTTCGAATTCATTAAGCGCCTCTTCTAACGGCAGGTCGCCGCTTTCCAGACGGGTAACGATTTGCTCCAGTTCACTCAGCGCAGTTTCGAAACTGGCGGGTGCATCGTTTTTCTTCGGCATAGTGAATGTCTGACTCTCAGTTTTTTATCCCTGATATGGTATCGGACTCAGGGTAATTATCAAATAACGCGCAATGTGCACAGGAGGCGCTTGATGGTGGTATACTTGCGCGCCTGGAAGCAGCCTTCGGTTAAAGGGGCTGCTGTACTTTTCCATTACAAGCTTAAATGCTTGCCAAAGAAACATTGCCGCCATGAAGTTTATCATTAAATTGTTCCCGGAAATCACCATCAAAAGCCAATCTGTGCGTTTGCGCTTTATTAAAATTTTAACCGGGAACATTCGTAACGTTCTGAAGCACTACGACGAGACCCTTGCCGTCGTGCGTCACTGGGATCATGTTGAAGTCCGCGCTAAAGATGAAAACAAGCGCCTGGACATTCGTGATGCCTTAACCCGCATCCCGGGGATCCACCATATTCTGGAAGTGGAAGATGTTCCATTCACTTCCCTGCACGACATCTTCGAAAAAGCGCTGGCACAGTATCGCGATCAGATCGAAGGCAAAACTTTCTGCGTGCGCGCCAAGCGTCGCGGTAAACATGAGTTTAGCTCGATTGAAGTAGAACGTTACGTGGGCGGCGGTCTGAATCAGCACGTTGAATCTGCGCGCGTACGTCTGACCAACCCGGAAGTGACCGTTCACCTTGAAATCGAAAACGACCGTCTGCTGCTGATTAAGGGGCGCTATGAAGGGATTGGCGGTTTCCCGATTGGTACTCAGGAAGATGTGCTGTCGCTGATCTCCGGCGGTTTCGACTCCGGTGTCTCCAGCTATATGCTGATGCGTCGCGGCTGCCGCGTACACTACTGCTTCTTTAACCTTGGCGGCGCCGCCCATGAAATTGGCGTGCGTCAGGTTGCGCACTATCTCTGGAACCGTTTCGGCAGCTCCCACCGCGTGCGTTTTGTCGCGATTAACTTTGAACCTGTGGTGGGTGAAATCCTCGAGAAAGTGGATGACGGCCAGATGGGCGTGGTGCTGAAGCGCATGATGGTGCGTGCAGCCTCGAAAGTCGCTGAACGCTATGGCGTACAGGCGCTGGTGACCGGCGAAGCGCTGGGTCAGGTCTCCAGCCAGACCCTGACCAACCTGCGTCTGATCGACAATGTGTCGGATACGCTGATCCTGCGTCCGCTGATCTCTCACGACAAAGAGCACATCATCGACCTGGCGCGTGAAATCGGTACCGAAGACTTTGCCCGCACCATGCCAGAATACTGCGGCGTGATCTCGAAGAGCCCAACCGTAAAAGCGGTGAAGGCGAAGATCGAAGCGGAAGAAGAGAACTTCGATTTCTCCATTCTTGATAAAGTGGTGGAGGAAGCCTCTAACATCGATATCCGCGAAATCGCCCAGCAGACCGAGCAGGAAGTCGTCGAAGTGGAGACCGTTAACGGTTTCGGCCCGGATGACGTGCTGCTGGATATCCGCTCCGTTGATGAGCAGGATGCGAAGCCGTTTGAGCCGGAGGGAGTAGAAGTGGCCTCGCTGCCGTTCTACAAGCTGAGCACCAAATTTGGCGATCTCGATAAGAGCAAAACCTATCTGCTGTGGTGTGAGCGCGGTGTGATGAGCCGTCTGCAGGCGCTCTATCTGCGCGAGCAGGGCTTTACCAATGTAAAGGTGTATCGCCCGTAGTGGTTGTGCCGGGTGGCGGCTACGCCTTACCCGGCCTACTCGTGCTTTGTAGGCCCGGCAAGCGTAGCGCCGCCGGGCAATTTCTACGCTTCGTAATAGTTGTAGATCCCCGCCGCCATCACCAGCGATGAGGCCACTTCATAGGCTTTTTCGCGCCCGACCAGCAGCTCAATAATTTTCAGCGCAAAATCAATCGCCGTACCTGGCCCCTGGCTGGTGAGCAGGTTGACGCGCGGATCCCAGACCATACGTTTGTCCACCCATTGCTCTTCGGGAATGCGATCTTTCAGCGTCGGGAAACCGGTCATGTTGCCAATCGGGAAGATATTGTGCGGAACCAGCACCGTAGCCGCCGCCGCGCAAATGGCCGCGACGATCCGCCCGGAATGGTGGAACTGCCTGACCGTCTCGACCAGCAGCGGGCTGTCGCGGAAGCACTCCGCGCCTTTCAGACCACCCGGCAGGACAATAACGTCGTAATCACCGTCGGCGACTTCCACCAGCGGTGCATCTGCCACAATCTTCACCCCACGAGAGCAGGTAATAACCAGGTTGCCATCGCTGGCGACGCTTGCCGTTGTGACGCTAATCCCGGCGCGAACCAGCAGATCGATAGTGGTGACCGCTTCGGTCTCTTCGCTACCAGGGGCGAGGCATACCAGTGCCGACGCGCTCATACTCACTCTCCTTACGTTTAACCTGTTCATACAGACGGACATTTTCTGGCACGCTGATACCGTGCGCCCGGGCGCGTTTTAGCAGGTAACCGGTGATGTAGTCAATTTCAGTATGGCGCAGGGCGCGGATATCCTGCAGCATCGAGGAGATATTCTGCGCGGTACTCTCAATGACCTCTTCGACGTAATAGCGAA
Source organism: Leclercia sp. LSNIH8 (assembly GCF_002920195.1). NCBI lineage: Bacteria > Pseudomonadati > Pseudomonadota > Gammaproteobacteria > Enterobacterales > Enterobacteriaceae > Leclercia > Leclercia sp. LSNIH8. The sequence continues at coordinate 136,944 of NZ_PQJY01000001.1, forward strand.
TGTCCTCTTCCGAGGTGTGAATGCCTTCCCGCTCCACCACCGCGGCCACCTCGGCGCACAGGGTTGCCACCTCCTCAGGGTGATGTTTAAGCTCACCGTTCGGGCAATTCAGCAGGGCAGTCAGCGGATTGATCACGCAGTTTACCGCCAGCTTGCGCCACATCTGTGGGCGAATGTTATCGTGCCAGGCGACATCCGGCAGCACCTGCTGAAAGCGATCCGCCAGATAACTGTAGTCGCCCGCCTGGTCGCGGGCAGGGCCGATATGCGTCATGCCGCTGGCGACATGAACAATCACATTGCCATCCCGGCGGGCTGCATGGGTGGTGATTGCCATCAGCAGCGGCTGGTGAATGTGTCTTAGCTCTTCAATGGTGCCCATGCCGTTGTGTAGCAACATGATCGGAGAGGTGCGGGGGAGGGTGGTTGCCAGCACCCGGACCGCATCGGAAACCTGCCAGGCTTTCAGGGTGACCAGCAGCAGATCGCTTTGCGCCAGAAAATCAGGATCGTTAGCGATAAGAGATTCGTTAAAGATACTCCCATCTTCTTCAATCACGTTTACACTGCAATAGGGCTGTGGCACGCGCAGCCAGCCCTGTACTTCATGCCCATGTTTGCAAAGTGCGGTGAGCCAAAGTTGTCCCAATGCCCCGCATCCGAGCACGGTAATTTTCATCGTTCCTCCTCACCTGCAACTGCGCCAGGTGTTACAGCATTTAGTATAGCGTCGACAACTAAGCTTCTGTTGAGTTATGCCTCGTAGCGGGTATTATGCAACGCAACAAAAGTGAAGGGAGAAGAAAAGATGCCATCTTTCGATATTGTTTCCGAAGTTGATATCCAGGAAGTACGTAACGGCGTGGACAACGCCAGCCGCGAGGTTGAGTCTCGCTTCGATTTTCGTGGCGTTGAGGCTTCATTTGAGCTGAATGACGCAAATAAGACGATTAAAGTGCTGAGTGAGTCTGATTTCCAGGTGAATCAGCTGCTGGATATCCTGCGTGCCAAGCTGCTGAAGCGCGGCATTGAGGGGACGTCTCTGGATGTACCGGAAGATTTTGTCCACAGCGGTAAAACCTGGTTTGTTGAAGCCAAACTGAAGCAGGGCATTGAGAGCGCGGTTCAGAAGAAGATCGTTAAGCTCATCAAAGACAGCAAGCTGAAGGTGCAGGCGCAGATTCAGGGCGAAGAGATTCGTGTAACCGGGAAATCCCGCGACGATCTGCAGAGCGTGATGGCGCTGGTACGCGGCGGCGATCTCGGCCAGCCGTTCCAGTTCAAGAACTTCCGCGATTAAGAAAATGCCCGGCTTAGCCGGGCATTTTTTCAGGCTCTCAGTGCCTGTTCAACTTCGAAGCGGTTTGTCACTTTACTGTCGATTTTGACATACAAACTGCGCTCCTCAGGCACCAGTAATACCTCACTGACACCCTCTTTGGCTTCAAGTCGCTGTTTTAAGGCATCGCTGATATTCACATCAGACGGAATTTCCACCCGCAGGCTGCTGACATACTTCGGTTCTTTCATGGTGCTGGCGACCAGCAGCCAGAGCGTTGCCAGCAGCGCACCTGCAAGGAAAACGGTTTGCGAATCGAACATGCCATCGACCCAGCCCCCCAGAGAGCCGCCGATTGCCACACCGATAAACTGGCTGGTGGAGTAGATCCCCATTGCCGTGCCTTTATAGCCTGCCGGGGATTCTTTACTGATCAGGGACGGCAGCAGGGCTTCCATCAGGTTGAACGCAAGGAAGAACAGCTGTACACCTGCAACCAGCTCCCAGAAGTGCGGGCCTGAGCCCCACAACACAATTTCCGCAATCAACAACAGAGCGACGCAGGTGATAAAGACGCGCTTCATCCGGCGCTTCACTTCGGCATAAATAATAAACGGCACCACGGAGACAAACGAGATGAGCATGGTCACCAGGTAGATTTTCCAGTGCTCGGCTGCGGGGAAACCCGCTGCGGCAAGCTGGCCGGGGAGGGCGACGAAGGTGGACATCAGCAAAATGTGCAGGCACATAATGCCGAAGTTGAGCTTCAGCAGGCGCGGCTCAACCAGCACTTTGCTGAAGCAGCCCTTAACCATTCCCGATTCGCGGTTCAGCACATGGTTTTTGCTGTCAGGCACTACCCATATCGTCAGGGCGATACCCAGCGTCGCCAGTACGGCAATCATCCAGAACAAGGCATGTAGCCCAAGAGCATGAGTGATGATCGGGCCCAGCACCATGGCGATGGCAAAGGTCACGCCGAAGCTCACGCCAATAAAGGCCATCGCTTTGGTGCGGTTCTGTTCACGGGTCAGATCGGACAGGAGCGCCATCACGGCGGCGGCGATGGCACCGGAGCCCTGCAAGGCGCGACCGAGAATAATGCCCCAGATAGAGTGGGAGAGGGCGGCAATCACGCTACCGGCGACAAACACCAGCAGCCCGCCGACGATTAACGGTTTACGGCCGACGCGATCGGAGAGCAGGCCAAAGGGGATCTGAAATATTGCCTGCGCAAGGCCGTAAATGCCGATGGCAAGGCCAATCAACGCCTCGCTTGCGCCCTGTAACGCCATGCCGTATGTCGTCAGGACTGGCAGAACCATAAACATGCCGAGCATGCGCAGTGAAAAAACCGTCCCCAAACCCCAGGTAGCGCGTAGCTCGCCCGGCGTCATTTTATAGTCGTTCATTACCACCTCTGTCTAAAAAGCGCGTCCAGTGTAGTCTGAGAGCGGGACGGGGTAAACAGAGCGATGATAAACAATTATTTCTGGAGTTAATGATTCGTGCGATTAAACCGGGGGCAGGGTGAGTAATTTTTTTCTATCACGTTAATAGAGAGAGGAACGGTAGTTCACGACAAAAAGAGCAGTAATAATTATAAAAAATAAAAGGGGATTTAATAAATTTAAAAGTCTAGAGTCAGGGGCAAAGCCCCTGACTCTATATTCATAGCGAATTACGCGTTGGCGCCATCCAGGAAGCTGTTCCAGCTAGAGGAAGCATTATCCTTAAATTCGGACCAGTTTTTACCGGCAGTGTCGGTAAATTTATTCCAGCTGTTAGCACCATTGGTAAGGAAACCATTCCAGTTTGAATCACCCTTCAGGAAATCACCAAACGCAGTGGCGCTTTCAGCGACGAAGTCAGCGAATGCTGCACCGGAGTTCAGGGCGAAGGTACCAAAGCTCTGAGACGCATTAGCCAGGAAGCTGTTGAAACCGCTTAACGCGCCGAACAGGTTAAAACCGCCGGATACGAACTGAATTTCTTGAACTGATAATTCTTTCATTTTGTATTTCCTTATGGAATGAAATTAATGAGTGGGCTAATTACCCACGGCGAAGATTACCATTGGTCCATATCGTTGGGTAGTTAATATTATTTGCAGCGGTTTATATGTTCTCTTTTTGGCTTGATCGATATTTTGTTTATATTTATATGTCGTGAATTATTTGTCTTTAATATAAAAATAGCCCGCGACCGTTAAGGTGGCGGGCTATTTTATGCTTACGTCTGGCGGGCAGACGTAAGGTTATTAAAACTTACCAGACGTAAGTCAGCAGGTTATGTGAATCTGGCACCATAAAATCTACAGACATCATGACGCTCAGTGCGGTAATGGCGATGATGGAGAAGCCGAACAGCTTACGCGCCCAGACTTTATCATCTTCCACTTTATAACCGCGCAACGCCATGCCGAGCCACCAGACGCTCACCGCTGCAGCAACAACCAGATATTTATATCCGGCGTAACCGCCCAGGGAGAGCATCAGCGTAGCCACCGCAAAAGCGATGATATAGAGCGTGATATGGTTCTTGGCGACGGAGATGCCTTTCACCACCGGCAGAACCGGGATGTTCGCTGCCTGATAATCCTTAAAGCGGAAAATCGCAATGGCGTAGGAGTGGGGCATCTGCCACAGGCTAAAGATAGCCAGCAGGATGAGCGCACCGCTGTCGAACTCGTTGGTGACTGCGCAGTAGCCAATCACCGGCGGCGCAGCGCCGGAGAGAGAACCAATCAACGTGCCGTAGACGGAGTGACGTTTCATATACAGGCTATAGATGCCCACATAAACCACGAAACCCATCACCCCCAGCCAACAGGCCAGAGGGTTGGCGCCGAACCACAGCAGCATAAAGCCAGCAATACCCAGCAAGGTGGCGTACACCAGCGAGACGGCAGGAGACATCAAGCCTTTTACCAGCACCCGATTTTTCGTCCTTTCCATCTTCCTGTCGATATCCATGTCGATGTAGTTGTTAAATACACAACCGGACGCAACCACCAGTGACACCCCAATCAGCGTGGAGATAAAGAGGGCGTAATCGATGCTGCCTTTAGAAGCCAGCAGGAACCCTCCGATCACCGAGATCAGGTTGCCAAAGATGATGCCTGGTTTTGTTACTTGCAGGTATTGCTTAAACATACTCGCCGCTCTTAGTGAACCATCATGTTGTAGTTGAGGTTCCACATAATCCAGATGGATCCGACTACCAGGATTGCGATGATAATCACGGTAAAGATGAATGCTGTCATATTCCAGCCTTCATCAGACTTGGTGTTCATGTGCAGGAAGCAAACCAGATGCACCAGAATCTGCACTACCGCGGTAACCAGGATGGTGCCCAGAATTGCCGCGTGAGAAGCAGTACCGCTCATCACCATCCAGAACGGAATGACCGTCAGGATGATCGACAGGATAAACCCTGTCATGTAGGTCTTTACGCTGCCGTGGGAAGCGCCATGATCGTTAGAATGACTCATTACATCGCCCCCATCAGATAGACTACAGAGAACACACAGATCCAAACCACATCCAGGAAGTGCCAGAACAGGCTCAGGCACATAATACGGGTGCGGTTAGTGCTGGTCAGGCCGCGACGGGAAATCTGGAACATCAGAACAGCCATCCAGATCAGACCGGAAGTCACGTGCAGACCGTGGGTACCGACCAGCGCGAAGAACGCTGACAGGAAGCCACTGCGATCCGGGCCGAAGCCTTCCATGATCAGGTGATGGAATTCATAGATTTCCATCCCGATGAAGCCAGCACCAAACAACCAGGTCAACGCCAGCCAGGAGACAACCTGGCTCTTGTTGTTTTTGTACATGGCGATAGCCGCCATGCCGTAGGTGATGGAGCTGAACAGCAGCAGGGCAGTTTCAACCAGAACGAACGGCAGCTCAAAAATGTCCTTACCGGTCGGGCCGCCCGCTGTGCCGTTCACCAGAACGGCATAGGTCGCGAACAGACAGCAGAACAGAATGCAGTCGCTCATCAGGTAGATCCAGAAGCCGAAAACTTTCGTCGGCCCTGTATCGTGGTGCGCGTGGTCATGCGCGTGGGCAGTTGAGTGCGTCAAAGTATCAGTTGCCATTTTTCAGCCCCGCTTTAGAAATCTCATCGAAATGCTGGTTTTCCAGTTTTTCGACTTCACGGACTGGTACGTAGTAGTCCACGTCCTCGTCAAAGCTCTTCACAATCCAGCTAATTACGACGCCGGCAAAGCCAACAATCGCCAACCACCAGATGTGCCAGATCATTGCGAAACCAAATACCGTAGTGAAGGCGGCGATGACAATGCCCGCACCGCTGTTTTTCGGCATGTGGATCTCTTCGTAATGCGTAGGTTGCTTGTACGCTTCGCCTTTTTCTTTCATTTCCCAGAATGCGTCACGCTCATGAATGTGCGGCACAACGGCAAAGTTATAGAACGGCGGTGGAGAAGAGGTTGCCCACTCCAGCGTACGGCCACCCCATGGGTCACCGGTCAGGTCGCGGTTCAGGTTACGGTCACGGATAGAGACGTAGTACTGAATCAGCTGACATGCGATACCGCAGGCAATCAGCGCCGCGCCGCCCGCTGCAATCAGCAGCATTGGGTGGAACTGCGGATCGATCTGCTGGCTCAGACGACGGGTCATACCCATGAAGCCCAGCACGTACAGCGGCATAAACGCCACGAAGAAGCCGATAATCCAGAACCAGAACGCGCGTTTACCCCAGGTTTCGTTCAGCGTGAAGCCGAACGCTTTTGGCCACCAGTAGGTTACGCCAGCGAAGCAGCCGAAGACGACGCCGCCGATGATAACGTTGTGGAAGTGCGCGATCAGGAACAGGCTGTTGTGCAGAACGAAGTCAGCACCTGGAACAGCCAGCAGTACACCGGTCATCCCACCGACGGAGAAGGTCACGATGAAGCCGATGGTCCACAGCATTGCTGAGTGGAACTGGATACGGCCCTGGTACATGGTGAACAGCCAGTTGAAGATCTTAACCCCGGTAGGGATTGCGATAATCATGGTTGTAATACCGAAGAAGGCGTTTACGTTCGCGCCCGCACCCATGGTGAAGAAGTGGTGCAGCCAAACGATGAACGACAGAACGGTAATACATACGGTTGCCCACACCAGCGAGGTGTAACCAAACAGACGTTTACGCGAGAAGGTTGCCGCGATTTCGGAGAAGACACCGAACACCGGCAGAACCAGAATGTACACTTCCGGGTGACCCCAGGCCCAAATCAGGTTGATGTACATCATCATGTTGCCACCCATATCGTTGGTAAAGAAATGGGTACCCAGATAGCGATCCAGAGTCAGCAGCGCGATGGTGACGGTCAGAATTGGGAAAGAGGCGATAATCAGGACGTTGGCGCACAGAGATGCCCAGGTAAATACTGGCATCTTGAACATCGTCATGCCTGGGGCACGCATCTTCAGGATGGTCACGAAGAAGTTAATACCGGTCAGGGTAGTACCGATACCGGAGAGCTGCAGCGCCCAAATCCAGTAGTCAACACCTACACCAGGACTGTATTCAATTCCCGATAGCGGCGGATAGGCCAGCCAACCGGTCTGCGCGAACTCACCGACGCCCAGAGAGAGGTTAACCAGAATCACACCGACAACCGTGAACCAGAAGCTCAGGTTGTTCAGGAACGGGAACGCAACGTCACGCGCACCGATTTGCAGCGGCACGACCACGTTCATCAGACCGATAACCAGCGGCATCGCCACGAAGAAGATCATGATAACGCCGTGAGCGGTAAAGATCTGATCGTAGTGGTGCGGTGGCAGGAAGCCTGCTTCGCCTGCGGAGGCAAGCGCCTGCTGGCTACGCATCATGATCGCATCCGCAAAGCCACGAATTAACATGACGATACCGACGAGACAGTACATGATGCCGAGTTTTTTGTGGTCGACCGAAGTCAGCCACTCATTCCACAGGTAGCTCCACTTACCAAAGTAAGTGATCAGGCCAACTAAGGCCGCGCCACCAATGATAATTGCAGCAATCGTAACCATGATAATAGGTTCATGGTACGGCACTGCATCCAGTGTCAATTTTCCGAACATTTTCTTCCTCGGCCCCTTAGTGAGCGGTTTCCGCGTGGCTCATGTCCATGCCTTCCATACCTTCGTGCGAGTTGTGCTCGCCTTCAGGCTGGGTCACGTCCATGCTCTTGCCATGTCCCATAAATTTGCCAATGACATCTTTGAACAAATTCGGTTTCACGTTAGAGAAGTACTCCACTTTGTTGTATTCGCTAGGCGTTGCCACTTTTTCGAACGTAGCCATGTCAGACATGGTGTTCGGGGACTGTTTCGCTTTAGCGACCCACTGGTCGAAAGCGGCACGGTCAGGTGTGGCAATGGCCTTGAACTTCATACCAGAGAAGCCCGGACCACTGTAGCTGGCGGAGATACCGTCATAGGTGCCTGCTTCGTTGGCAATCAGGTGCAGGTTAGTCTGCATACCGGCCATCGCGTAAATCTGGCTGCCCAGACGCGGAATAAAGAAGGAGTTCATCACGGAGTTAGAGGTCACTTTGAACTCTACCGGAGTGTTCGCCGGGAAGGCGATTTCATTCACGGTAGCAATGCCCTGTTCCGGGTAGATGAAGAACCATTTCCAGTCCATGGAGACCACTTCGATGGTGATAGGTTTCTCATCGTGAACCAGCGGTTTGCTCGGCTCGAGCGAGTGAGTGGTTTTCCATGTCAGCACGGCAAGGAACAGGATGATCAGGATAGGCACCGTCCAGACCACAGCTTCCACTTTATTGGAGTGTGACCAGTTAGGGCTGTACTTCGCATCTTTGTTGCTCGCACGGTACTTCCAGGCGAAACCAATAGCCATCAAAATGGCAGGAATAACGACGATCATCATCAGGCCGAAAGCCGTCAGAATCAGGGAACGTTGTTCCAGTCCAATCTGTCCTTTGGGGTCCAGAAGCGCAGAATCACAGCCACTGAGTAATACAGTGCCTGCAATTAACGACAACCAGCCCAAACCTTTATTGTATTTCCTAAGTGTCATTTAACGACCTCAATTCCACGGGGACCTTGGTGGCGTTTAAAGTGTGGGGGCATTTTACGGGAAGGTTACATTACTGTAAACATCATTAGGACTGTGTCAGTAACGTGTTACCGGGTTCTGCCGGATAAGTCACACATGTTGCAAAGTATAGCCAATCCCGGACAGGAGTCCCGTCATACGCGGCTTATAACGAATCCGGTCCTGTCGGGAGGGGAAAGGGGGTAATTGGTATAACCATTGTGAAAAAGACACAAATAATTAACAAATAATTTGCAATAAAAAGACAATTAAAAAACGGAAAATTAATCTTTCGGTTGCTGAATCGGTTAAAGGAAAATAGGGTTTATTACCGCTTCCAATAATTTCCGGAATTCTAAGACGCACGAAACAACAAATATTATTTTGAACTGGACAGATTTATTTACCGTTATAATTTCACAAGGTGATTACAACGGCAAATAACCGTTTTTTATCATTTTACGTCGTTTGGGTTTTACGCATGGCCAGATAATCGAGAAGCGCACCGGTCACGATCCCGACCATCGCCAGCAGCGCACCCACATCAAGCAGCAGCAGGGTAAATGGCAGATCGAGGGTGGTCGTGGCATTCACAATCGCCACGACAAGCCACAGCGCCAGCATCAGACAGCCTGCCAGCAAGACTCTTAAGGCGAAGCGATAGGCGGACGGGTAGAGCGTCCTTTCCATAAAGTGTTCGGTTTGCTGGGTATATTCCAGCGAACGGCGGCATATTAATAACAGGAGCAGCCCAGGAATGGCCGCAAACACAGAGAACAGATAGAACTCCGCCCAGCCGTGCGTTTCAACGAACCAGCCCGCGATAGGGCCAACGTAGACGCGACCTACCGCAGAGAGCGCCGAGAGCAGGGCGAACTGTGTGGCGGAGAACGATTTATTGCACAGGGTCATCAGCAGCGCGACAAACGCCGCTGTCCCCATCCCACCACACAAGTTTTCGAAGAACACCGCCGTTGCCATGCTGAGCATATGCTTATCGGTGATGGAGAGCAGCCAGTAACCCGCATTTGAAATACCTTGCAGGATGCCGAAGATCAGCAGGGCACGGAACAGGCTCAAACGCTGCATCAATACGCCGCCATACAGTGCGCCGATAATGGTGGCAATCAGCCCCAGCGTTTTGTTAACGACCCCCACTTCACCAGCATCGAAGCCCACTCCGCGTATCAGGAAGGTGGTGGTCAGGCTCATCGCAAACGCATCGCCAAGTTTGTACAACACAATCAACAGCAGAATGAGCCAGGCGTTGTTACGGCCAAAAAAGTCGCGCAACGGTTCAGCCACAGCCTGCTCAAGGGAGCGGGGGACCGGGATCACATCGCTCGGTTCCGGGGCAAGAATTGTGGCGATCATGCAGGGAATAAGCAGGACGGCCATCAGCCAGTACATCCCCTGCCAGCCGAGGTATCTGTCCGCCAGCCACAGGGCCAGTCCGCCTGAGACCAGCATGCCCAGACGGTAACCCAGCACGCTGATGGCGGCACCGGCGCCGCGCTCTTCGGCTGAAAGCACGTCCGTTTTCCAGGCATCAAAAACGATATCCTGCGACGCAGAGCAAAATGCGATCACCACCGCCAGCGCAGCCATCCAGCGCAGCTGTGACGCAGGCTCAAGGAAGCCCATGGCGGCAATCGCCAGCAGCAGCATCGCCTGGGTCATCAGCAACCAGCCACGACGCCTACCGAGGAAAGGCGGCGTGTAGCGGTCCATCATTGGTGACCATAAAAACTTAAACACATAGGCCTGACCGACCAGCGAGAAGAAGCCGATGGTTTTAAGATCGATATTTTCGACGGTCATCCATGCCTGGAGCGTGCCGGATGTCAGGGCAAGGGGTAAACCGGAGGCAAAACCGAGGATCAGCAAGATAGCTGATTTAGGCTGCTGGAAAATGCGTAAGTAATGACTGGACATGAGGTAATACTGACCCGACCGGTGGCCGGGTCAGCAGGCAGACTTAACGTGCGTTCTGCTTGATGAATTCGTGAATGCTGGTGTCCTGCGCCATATCGGCGATGGTGTCGGTCAGCACGCTGTTAACCGCGTTAGCAATGTTCTGGTTAGAGGCCTGGAACGCACCTTCAACAGAGTAGCTTGCACGGTAGTTTTTGTTCATCTTGTTGCCGTTCTTCGCGGTAGCGATGATGGCGATATCGGCTTTGGTGGCGATGTTATAGCGCACGTTGCCCTGAGAGACGTCAGCGTACAGGTTGTTGACGATGATCTGCAGATCTACCGCGCCGCTTGGGCCAACCATATAACCGCGAGCGGTCATCTGCTTCTCAAGCACTTCCTGCAGTAGGAAACGCAGATCGCGGGAAGCGGTCAGGGTGACAACCTGGTTGTCGCGGGTAACTTTCGCCAGCGCCTGGTCGCGACGCTGGTCTGCGCCGTTAATGCTTACGGTCACGCCCATCAGGCTTGGATCCTGCTGTGGCAGGGTGATCTTTGGCGAAACATCAATGGTGGTTGGCGGGGTCGCGCAGCCAGCCAGCATAAACAGGGCGACTAAAGGGAAAAAGAGTTTTTTTAACATGTTCAGGCTCTCAACGAATCGTAAGCATATAGAGATAAAAATTGCCGCCATCATAACATCGCCAACGGCAAGGGGAAGTGGTCAACGCATGTAAATTCATCGCCTTGTCTGAAAACTGACCACCTGAAACGCTTTTCCGTTATTCGAACGACAAAACGACGCTTCCCTTATAGGACTTCATACGGTTGAATGAGAAAATCAGACGAAAGCTAAATTTTTGTTGTCTTGTTGTTATGCAAGCGGTAAAAGCGGCTAACATTTAAAGGGATGGGTGACATCTCAGCGTTGTCGGAGGAGTAATTTCATGATGATACGTGAACAGATTGAAGATAAGTTAAGGGCGGCGTTTGAACCTGTGTTCCTTGAAGTCGTCGACGAAAGCTATCGTCATAACGTACCGGCAGGCTCTGAGAGCCACTTTAAGGTGGTGCTGGTCAGTGACCGTTTCGCTGGCGAGCGTTTTCTCAACCGTCACCGTATGATTTACGGAACCTTGACGGAAGAGCTCTCGACCACGGTCCATGCGCTGGCGCTCCACACTTATACAATCAAAGAGTGGAAGGGGTTACAGGATACGATTTTCGCATCGCCACCGTGCCGGGGAGCCGGAACGATCGCGTAATAAATCCTGTTTGCAACAGCAGGAGCTTTTCCAGTATGTTGCATAAAGATTACGTCAAAGCGGCCTGCGGGCCGTTTTGTTTTGTCCGGGTTTTGAGTCGGTGGCGCGATTTTAAGGCTAAAAATAGCCTTAATTTGTGAAAAAAGCCGCAGCAACATACGCCAACCGTTCTCGACTCACTAAAGTGATGCCGCTATAATGCCGCGTCTTAATGAATGTCTTCGGGATGATTCTGGCGACAGGGAATGTGAATCTGCTACAAGAGAGCATCCCGGTATTGCGAGGCAAATTCAGAGTTGACCGAGCACTGTGATTTTTTTGAGGTAACAAGATGCAAGTTTCAGTTGAAACCACTCAAGGCCTTGGCCGCCGTGTAACGATTACAATCGCTGCTGACAGCATCGAAAACGCTGTAAAAAGCGAGCTGGTCAACGTAGCGAAGAAAGTCCGTATTGACGGCTTCCGTAAGGGCAAAGTACCGATGAATGTCGTTGCTCAGCGTTATGGCGCTTCTGTTCGCCAGGACGTGCTGGGTGACCTGATGAGCCGCAACTTTGTTGACGCGATCATCAAAGAAAAAATCAACCCAGCCGGTTCCCCGACCTATGTTCCGGGTGAATACAAACTGGGCGAAGACTTCACCTACGCGGTAGAGTTCGAAGTCTATCCAGAAGTTGAGCTGAAAGGCCTGGAAACGATTGAAGTTGAAAAACCTGTCGTTGAAGTGACTGAAGCTGACGTTGACGGCATGCTGGACACCCTGCGTAAGCAGCAGGCGACCTGGAAAGATAAAGACGGCGCTGCTGACGCAGAAGACCGTGTCACCATCGACTTCACCGGCTCTGTAGACGGCGAAGAGTTCGAAGGCGGTAAAGCATCTGACTTCGTACTGGCGATGGGCCAGGGTCGTATGATCCCAGGCTTCGAAGAGGGTATCAAAGGCCACAGCGCTGGCGAAGAGTTCACCATCGATGTGACCTTCCCGGAAGAGTACCACGCTGAAAACCTGAAAGGTAAAGCGGCTAAATTCGCCATTACCCTGAAGAAAGTTGAAGACCGCGAGCTGCCAGAACTGACTGAAGATTTCATCAAACGTTTCGGCGTTGAAGATGGTTCTGTTGAAGGTCTGCGTGCAGAAGTGCGTAAAAACATGGAACGCGAGCTGAAAGGCGCCGTGCGTAACCGCGTGAAGTCTCAGGCTATCGAAGGTCTGGTTAAAGCTAACGAGATCGAAATCCCGTCTGCGCTGATCGACAGCGAAATCGACGTTCTGCGCCGTCAGGCTGCACAGCGTTTCGGTGGTAACGAGAAGCAAGCGCTGGAACTGCCACGCGAGCTGTTCGAAGAGCAGGCTAAACGCCGCGTTGTCGTTGGTCTGCTGCTGGGCGAAGTGATTCGTACCCACGAGCTGAAAGCTGACGAAGAGCGCGTTAAAGGCCTGATCGAAGAGATGGCTTCTGCCTATGAAGATCCGTCAGAAGTTGTTGCTTTCTACGGCAGCAACAAAGAGCTGATGGAAAACATGCGCAATGTCGCCCTGGAAGAGCAGGCTGTTGAAGCGGTTCTGGCCAAAGCGAAAGTGTCCGAAAAAGCCACTTCTTTCAACGAACTGATGAACCAGCAGGCGTAATTCTGCCCGCTTTGTTTAAAGTTTGAGCAAAAAACCCGTTGCCTTTCGGCGGCGGGTTTTTTTTATCACAGTTATAAATCACGAAGCGTGATAAAACGCCTTTTCAGTGTTAGCGTTACAACAAAAGATTGTTATGCTTGAAATAGGGCTGAGCCATCCCCATTAGTGGGGAAGTAGTATTAAAGAGACTGGCTGATAATCCGTCCGCAAGGTTACAATCAGTACAGCAGGTATTTTCATTTTTTATCCAGGAGACGGAAATGTCATACAGTGGCGAACGAGATAACTTTGCACCCCATATGGCGCTGGTGCCAATGGTTATTGAACAGACCTCTCGCGGTGAACGTTCTTTTGATATCTACTCCCGTCTGCTTAAAGAACGCGTTATCTTCATGACCGGCCAGGTGGAAGACCACATGGCGAACCTGATCGTGGCGCAGATGCTGTTTCTGGAAGCGGAAAACCCGGAAAAAGACATTTACCTGTACATTAACTCCCCGGGTGGCGTTATCACCGCCGGGATGTCCATTTACGATACCATGCAGTTCATCAAGCCTGATGTGAGCACCATTTGTATGGGCCAGGCGGCATCGATGGGCGCATTCCTGCTGACCGCAGGGGCGAAAGGCAAGCGTTTCTGCCTGCCTAACTCGCGCGTTATGATCCACCAGCCGCTGGGCGGATACCAGGGCCAGGCGACAGACATTGAGATTCACGCCCGTGAAATTCTGAAAGTTAAAGGGCGCATGAATGAACTTATGGCTCACCACACGGGTCAATCACTTGAGCAGATCGAGCGTGATACCGAGCGCGATCGCTTCCTGTCCGCACCAGAGGCAGTTGAGTACGGCTTAGTCGACTCCATTTTGACCCATCGTAATTGATGCCCACGACGCGGGTGTGCCGCTATACTATGGTAGGGCGGCACTTTGCTTACGAGCAGCTTGCGTCTGAGAATGGCATTTGCGTCGTCATGTGCGGCACAAAGAACTTAAAAAGAGGTTTTGACTCATGACAGATAAACGCAAAGATGGATCGGGCAAACTGCTTTACTGCTCTTTTTGCGGCAAAAGCCAGCATGAAGTGCGCAAACTGATTGCCGGGCCATCCGTGTATATCTGCGACGAATGTGTCGACTTATGTAACGACATCATCCGCGAAGAGATTAAAGAAGTCGCACCACACCGTGAGCGCAGCGCGTTACCGACCCCGCATGAGATTCGTCATCATCTTGACGACTATGTCATCGGTCAGGAACAGGCGAAAAAAGTGCTGGCAGTGGCGGTGTACAACCACTACAAACGTCTGCGTAACGGGGATAACAGCAACGGCGTTGAGCTGGGCAAAAGTAACATTTTGCTGATCGGCCCAACCGGTTCCGGTAAAACCCTGCTGGCAGAAACCCTGGCACGTCTGCTGGATGTTCCATTTACTATGGCGGATGCCACCACCCTGACCGAAGCCGGTTATGTGGGTGAAGATGTGGAAAACATCATCCAGAAACTGCTGCAGAAATGTGATTACGATGTGCAGAAGGCACAGCGCGGTATCGTGTATATCGATGAGATCGATAAAATCTCGCGTAAATCCGATAACCCATCGATCACCCGTGACGTGTCCGGTGAAGGTGTGCAGCAGGCATTGCTGAAACTGATCGAAGGGACGGTAGCCGCGGTTCCACCGCAGGGCGGTCGTAAGCATCCTCAGCAGGAGTTCCTGCAGGTTGATACCTCCAAGATCCTGTTTATCTGTGGCGGCGCGTTTGCCGGTCTGGATAAAGTCATCGCTAACCGTGTTGAAACCGGCTCGGGTATTGGCTTTGGCGCCACCGTAAAAGCGAAGTCTGAAAAAGCGAAAGAAGGCGAACTGCTGATGCAGGTTGAGCCAGAAGATCTGATCAAGTTTGGTCTGATCCCTGAGTTCATTGGTCGTCTGCCGGTTGTCGCCACGCTGACAGAACTGAGCGAAGATGCGCTAATTCAAATTCTGAAAGAGCCGAAAAACGCCCTGACCAAGCAGTATCAGGCGTTGTTCAATCTTGAAGGCGTTGAGCTGGAATTCCGCGACGAAGCGCTGGACGCGATTGCCAAGAAAGCGATGGCGCGTAAAACCGGTGCGCGTGGCCTGCGTTCTATTGTTGAAGCAGCCCTGCTTGATACCATGTACGACCTGCCTTCTCTGGAAGAGGTCGAGAAAGTGGTCATCGACGAGTCTGTGATTGCCGGTCAAAGCAAGCCGCTGCTGATTTACGGTACGCCGGAAGCGCAGCAGGCATCTGGCGAATAATTCACCAGAGCATACAAGTAGTTAATCAAAAAGGGGGGATTTAATCCCCCCTTTTATTTTTCCGTAAACATGGCGTTGAATGTGTGGGAAACATCCCCATATACTGGATTACATGTTAATGGTTATGTGAAGCACAGTCTCATGACCAGCTTACCAGGCGGACACTAAACTAAGAGAGAGCTCTATGAATCCTGAGCGTTCTGAACGCATTGAAATCCCCGTATTGCCGTTGCGCGATGTGGTGGTTTATCCGCACATGGTCATACCCTTATTTGTAGGGCGGGAAAAATCTATCCGTTGCCTTGAAGCCGCCATGGATCATGATAAAAAAATCATGCTGGTTGCGCAGAAAGAAGCATCAACGGATGAGCCGGGTGTAAACGATCTTTTCACCGTCGGGACCGTGGCCTCTATTTTACAAATGCTGAAGCTGCCTGATGGCACCGTCAAGGTGCTGGTCGAGGGGCTGCAGCGTGCGCGTATTACCACGCTATCTGATGATGGCGAACACTTCGCAGCAAAAGCCGAATACCTTGACTCACCTCAGCTGGACGAGCGTGAGCAGGAGGTGCTGGTTCGCACCGCGATCAGTCAGTTTGAAGGCTATATCAAGCTGAACAAAAAAATCCCACCAGAAGTGCTGACGTCGCTGAACAGCATCGACGATCCTGCACGTCTGGCAGATACCATCGCTGCACACATGCCGCTGAAGCTGGCGGACAAACAGTCCGTGCTGGAGATGTCCGACGTCAATGAGCGTCTGGAATACCTGATGGCAATGATGGAGTCTGAAATCGATCTGCTGCAGGTTGAGAAACGCATTCGCAACCGCGTGAAAAAGCAGATGGAGAAATCGCAGCGCGAGTACTATCTGAACGAGCAGATGAAGGCCATTCAGAAAGAGCTCGGCGAGATGGACGACGCGCCGGACGAAAACGAAGCGCTGAAGCGTAAGATCGACGCGGCGAAAATGCCGAAAGAGGCGAAAGAGAAAGCGGAAGCAGAGCTGCAGAAGCTGAAAATGATGTCTCCGATGTCGGCTGAAGCGACCGTTGTACGCGGCTATATCGAGTGGATGGTTCAGGTTCCGTGGAACGCCCGCAGCAAGGTCAAAAAAGACCTGCGTCAGGCCCAGGAGATCCTGGATACCGACCACTACGGTCTTGAGCGTGTCAAAGATCGCATCCTTGAGTATCTTGCGGTTCAGAGCCGTGTGAATAAGCTCAAGGGGCCAATTCTCTGCCTGGTCGGGCCGCCGGGGGTGGGTAAAACCTCTCTGGGGCAGTCCATTGCCAAAGCCACCGGTCGTAAATACATCCGTATGGCGCTGGGCGGCGTGCGTGACGAGGCGGAAATCCGCGGTCACCGCCGGACCTATATCGGCTCAATGCCGGGCAAACTGATCCAGAAGATGGCGAAAGTGGGCGTTAAAAACCCGCTGTTCCTGCTGGATGAGATCGACAAAATGTCGTCCGATATGCGTGGCGATCCGGCTTCTGCCCTGCTTGAAGTGCTGGATCCAGAGCAGAACGTGGCGTTTAGCGATCACTACCTGGAAGTGGACTACGACCTGAGCGATGTGATGTTCGTGGCGACCTCTAACTCCATGAACATCCCGGCACCGCTGCTGGATCGTATGGAAGTGATCCGTCTTTCTGGCTACACCGAAGACGAAAAGCTGAACATTGCCCGTCGTCACCTGCTGTCGAAGCAGATTGAACGTAACGCCCTGAAAGAGAGCGAACTGACCGTTGATGACAGCGCGATTATCGGCATTATTCGTTACTACACCCGTGAAGCGGGCGTGCGTAGCCTGGAGCGTGAAATCTCCAAGCTGTGTCGTAAAGCGGTTAAACAGCTGCTGCTCGATAAATCGCTGAAGCACATTGAAATCACTGGCGACAACCTGCACGAATACCTCGGTGTTCAGCGCTACGACTATGGCCGTGCGGACAGCGAAAACCGCGTCGGACAGGTAACGGGTCTGGCATGGACGGAAGTTGGCGGCGATCTGCTGACCATTGAAACCGCCTGCGTACCGGGTAAAGGTAAGCTGACCTACACCGGCTCGCTGGGGGAAGTGATGCAGGAGTCCATTCAGGCTGCGCTGACCGTGGTGCGCGCGCGTGCGGAAAAACTGGGTATTAATCCGGACTTCTACGAAAAACGCGATATTCACGTTCACGTGCCGGAAGGGGCAACGCCGAAAGATGGCCCAAGCGCAGGTATCGCTATGTGTACCGCGCTGGTTTCTTGCCTGACCGGTAACCCGGTTCGTGCCGATGTGGCAATGACCGGCGAAATCACGCTGCGTGGTCAGGTATTGCCGATTGGCGGTTTGAAAGAGAAACTGCTGGCGGCACACCGCGGTGGCATTAAAACGGTCCTCATCCCGTATGAGAATAAGCGCGATCTGGAAGAGATTCCGGATAACGTTATCGCCGATCTGGAGATTCATCCGGTGAAACGTATTGAGGAAGTTCTGACACTTGCGTTGCAGAATGAGCCTTCAGGAATGCAGGTTGTGACCGCAAAATAGTGACCTCGCGCAAAGAGCGTCAATAAAAAAAAGGTTGGTGAGCTATTTCGGGCTTGCCAGCCTTTTTTTGTATAGCTAATTTAGATTGCTGATTGGGCTAGCCATCAACAACGGGTGTTGTAAGGTCATGGCAGGCCTGATATAACTGCTGCGCGGTCGCGTTGTGAAGGATTCAGACGCGATATAAATTATAAAGAGAGGAAGAGAAGAGTGAATAAATCTCAACTGATTGACAAAATTGCTGCGGGTGCTGACATCTCCAAAGCTGCGGCTGGACGTGCGTTAGATGCTTTGATTGCTTCTGTTACCGAATCTCTGCAGGCTGGGGACGACGTAGCGCTGGTAGGTTTTGGTACTTTTGCTGTTAAAGAGCGTGCTGCCCGTACTGGCCGCAACCCTCAGACCGGTAAAGAGATCACCATCGCTGCTGCTAAAGTGCCTGGCTTCCGTGCCGGCAAAGCGCTGAAAGACGCGGTAAACTGATCGCTTTCTTACTTCAGGGAAGTTGAAAAGTACAAGGGCGCATCATTTGATGTGCCTTTTTTGTTTGTCCAGACCTGATTTATGTGAGTTTATGCGAGTTGTGGGCTGACAATAGCCCCGGTTTCTTGTCACAATACGCCTTTACGCGCTGCGGTCAGGATTCCGCCAGCGTCAGGTCACCAGTCACCTACAGCGGAGTGTGGTTACACCATGATGGACAGCTTACGCACGGCTGCTAACAGTCTCGTGCTCAAGATTATTTTCGGTATCATTATCGTGTCGTTCATATTGACCGGCGTGAGCGGATACCTGATTGGCGGTAGTGCAAACTACGCCGCAAAAGTGAACGACCAGGAAATTAGCCGTGGGCAGTTTGAGAATGCATTTGCCGGTGAACGTAACCGCATGCAGCAACAACTGGGCGACCGGTTCTCTGAGCTGGCGGCGAACGAAGGGTACATGAAGAACCTGCGTCAGCAGACGCTGAACCGTCTTATCGATGAAGCGCTGCTGGATCAGTATGCCAGTGAACTGGGTCTGAGCATCAGCGATGACCAGGTGAAGAATGCGATTTTCGCGACCCCTGCTTTCCAGAATAATGGCAAATTCGATAACACCCGTTATACCGCCATCGTTAATCAGATGGGGATGACGCCGGATCAATACGCTCAGGCACTGCGCAATCAGCTCACCACTCAGCAGCTTATTAACGCTGTTGTGGGCACCGACTTCATGCTTAAGGGCGAAGCGGACGAGCTGGCGACGCTGGTTGCTCAGCAGCGTATCGTGCGCGAAGCCACTTTTGACGTTAACGCCCTGGCTGCTAAACAGCAGGCGAGCGACGAAGAGGTGAAAAGCTACTACGAGCAGAACAAAAACAACTTCACCGCCCCGGAACAGTTCCGCGTGAGCTACATCAAGCTGGATGCGGCTGCGATGCAGCAAAACGCCACCGATGCGGAGATCCAGTCTTACTACGATCAGCATCAGGATCAGTTCACTCAGCCACAGCGTAACCGTTACAGCGTGATCCAGACCAAAACGGAAGCTGACGCTAAAGCGGCGCTGGATGAGCTGAACAAAGGCACCGACTTTGCAACGGTCGCAAAAGAGAAGTCCACCGATATCATCTCTGCGAAAAACGGCGGTGACATGGGTTGGCTGGAAGAGGCGACCACTCCGGACGAGCTGAAAAATGCCGGCCTGAAAGAGAAAGGTCAACTTTCTGGCGTGATTAAATCTTCCGTCGGTTTCCTGGTGGCACGTCTGGATGATATCACCCCTGCGACAACCAAACCGCTGGCTGACGTCCATGATGAGATCGCGGCGAAAGTGAAGCAGGAGAAAGCGCTGGATGGCTTCTATGCGTTGCAGCAGAAAGTGAGCGATGCGGCCAGCAACGACAACGAATCCCTGGCGGGTGCTGAGCAGGCTGCGGGCGCGAAAGCGGTCACCACCGGTTGGTTTGATCGTGACAACCTGCCGGAAGAGCTGAACTTCAAGCCAGTGGCGGATGCCATCTTCAGTGGCGGTCTGGTGGGCGAAAACGGCACCCCGGGCAGCAACTCCGACATCATTACCGTGGACGGCGACCGCGCCTTTGTTCTGCGTGTGAGTGAGCACAAGCCGGAGGCTGTTAAGCCGCTGGACGAGGTGAAAGATCAGATTACTGCGCTGGTGAAGCATAACAAAGCCGTGCAGCAGGCGAAGCTGGATGCTGAAAAGCTGCTGGCTGAGCTGAAAGCCGGTAAAGGTGATGAGGCGCTGAAAGCGGCTGGCCTCAGCTTTGGTGAGGCGAAGACCCTGAGCCGTACCGGTCAGGATCCGATCAGCCAGGCGGCATTTACCCTGAACCAGCCTGCGAAAGACAAACCGAGCTTTGGTATCGCCAACGATATGCAGGGCAACGTGGTGATTCTGGCGCTGGATGAAGTCAAAGCGGGCACCATGCCGGAAGCGCAGAAGAAAGCGATGGTTCAGGGGATCACCCAGAACAACGCGCAAATCGCTTTCGAAGCGTTGATGAGCAACCTGCGTAAAGAAGCCAAAATTAAGCTGGGCGATATCATCACTCAGCAGTAATTACGGCGCTGCTCGCAAACTTAAGCAACATACTGCAATACCAAAAGGCCGCTTTCGCGGCCTTTTCCATTTCTGCAATCTGCTGTTTGTTCCTGAAAAGCGGCCCGAATAAGGTAAGGGGGCTGTCAACAAACAAGGAGAAAACAGCATGAAACATGGAATCAAAGCCCTTTTTGTCACGCTTGCCATCGTAACGGCGGGGTTGAGCCAGAGCGCGCTGGCGTCACCCTCGGTCGCGAAAACGCAGGTCACACAAAGCAAATCTGAGCCGTCGGCCTCCGCCACGTCGTCACCGCAGTCGAAAGCCGTCGCGAGCAGCAATAATGGCGAAGAGGAAGGGGGGCGGGTCAGCATTAATACTGCATCGGCAGAGGAGCTGGCAAAGGTAATGAATGGCGTAGGGATAAAGAAAGCCCAGGCGATCGTCAGTTACCGCGAAGAGTACGGTCCGTTTAAAACCCTGGACGATCTCCGGCAGGTTCCGGGTATGGGTGGGGCGCTGGTGGAACGTAATCTTGCGCATCTGATGCTGTAATAACTTGCACAGTGGCAAAAATTTGCCAGGATAAAGAGGTCATACCAGTTATGACCTCTGAATCTTATAATTAACTATCCTGAAGGCTATTGCGCTATGCAGACCCAAATCAAAGTTCGCGGCTACCACCTGGATGTTTACCAACACGTTAATAACGCCCGTTATCTGGAGTTCCTCGAAGAGGCGCGCTGGGATGGACTGGAAAACAGCGACAGCTTTAAGTGGATGACCGCACACCGTATCGCTTTTGTGGTGGCGAACATCAATATCAACTATCGCCGTCCCGCAGTGCTCAGCGATCTACTCACCGTGACCAGCGAGCTACAGCAGTTAAACGGGAAAAGTGGAGTACTGAGTCAGGTGATCACCCTGGAGCCGGAAGGACAGGTGGTGGCAGATGCGTTAATTACCTTTGTCTGCATCGATCTGAAAACGCAGAAAGCGCTGCCGCTGGAGGGGGAGTTACGTGAGAAGCTGGAGCTGTTAATCAAATAACCCCGCTTCTGATGCCGGGCGAAGCAGAACCTTCACCCGGCAGACTGGCCCGAATTAGTTAAGACCGGTTTTCTTTTTCAGGGCCGCCATCACCCCGGCTTTATCCGCCAGATAGTGATTCAGACCGTTGGCGCGCAGGTTACAGGCGGCGCACTGGCCGCAACCATCGCCCTGAATGCCGTTGTAGCAGGTGAGCGTTTCGTTACGCACCAGATCCAGCTTGCCCCAGTAGTCGGCCAGCGCCCAGGTTTCGGCTTTATCGAGCCACATCAGCGGCGTTTCGAAGCGGATATCTTTGGCCATGCCGAGGTTCACGGCGTGGTTGAGGGCTTTAACAAACTCGTCGCGGCAGTCCGGGTAGCCGGAAAAATCGGTTTCGCACACGCCGGTAATGATTGCCTCGGCTTTCACCTGGTAAGCATAGATGGCCGTCAGGGTCAGGAAGAGGATATTACGCCCTGGTACGAAGGTATTTGGGATCCCCTCGGCATCCGGTTCGTAGTCCGGCACCGGAATGCTGTCCCGGGTGAGGCTGCTCACCGCCAGTTCGTTGAGCAGAGTGACATCCAGCACCTTATGCGCCCGTGCGCCGAGTTTCACCGCCAGTTTCTGCGCGACCTCAATCTCTTCGCTATGGCGCTGACCATAGTCAAAAGTCACACAATGGACTTCATCATATTGCTGCAGAGCCTGAACCAGACAGGTCGTGGAGTCCTGACCTCCACTGAACACGACAACGGCACGTTTCATTAATCTTCCCAACTTTGACGGTTAAAAACCTATGGTAACGTCTGCCCGTGGCGGCGACCAGCTTCTTCACGTTTTCGGCGCAGGCAGCCAGGCCTCGGTAAAGTCAAACCAGCCGCGCGGATTCAGGCGGATGCCGTTTACCCCCGGCGGGGCGCTGATTTGGTACTGATAGTTGAACAGGGGCGTCAGCACGCCACGCGCCATCAGACGGGAGTAAACCTCTTTCAGCGCCAGATGGCGGGCAGATGGGTCGGGCTGGGTCTGAACGGCATCCAGGGTCGCCATCAGGTGCGCAAATTCCGGCGCGCTGAGCAGATAAGGCCACAGGGCATCGCAGCGCAACCACTGCTCCAGGGTGTACTCTGGCGCCTCGCCAATTAACCTGTCCCCCATCATGATATCCGCCTCCGCCAGGGCGGTGCAGCCATCCCAGGTTTTAGCGTCATGAAACATCACTCTAAGCTGACATCCTTCCTGCGCCAGATAGCATTTCAGCTGTTCCGCCATGGTATGCAACTCCACCGGCAGGTGATAAAGCAGGGTGAGCGTATCCGGCAGAACGGCCTCCTGTTCCCGCGTCCACTGCGGGATTGACCAGCCCGGCAGCAACTCCTGGGTCGGCGTGATGAGGTTTTCGTCCAGTGGCAGGGTATGCAGCAGCGACGTGTGATGAATAATGTCGATCAGCCTGCGGGCCTGCGCCTCGCTTAAACGGTCGCTCTGTTTCAGCGTGAGGTAACAAAAACCGAGGCTGATGCTGTTACTGACCGGCCGCAGGCTGGCAAGCTCCTCCGGCTCACCGATGGCAATCTGCGCCGGATGGCGAAAGCTGGTGCCTGAATCCTGGTCAAAAAGCTGAGGCGTGATCCAGTATTCAATCGCTTTCAGTAGAGGATGTCCGAGATGGTACTGCTCGTGGCTTTCCAGCCGGACCAGATCCGCCTCAAAGATCGCCAGCCGAAACGGCCCGCTCCCCGTCAGAGGCTCTTCTGGGTGGGCGAGACGGCTGCAGTAGCTTGCCAGGCGGTGCGCCAGCCAGTAATCCGGCTGATGTAGTACGAAGGTCAGGCACTGAGGATGGGTGACCTCAATTTGCCTCACGCTGTTAAAGAGCTTGCGCAGCGCGGGCAGGGTAAGCAGCTTCGCCAGCTGGTTCTGGAGCTGGGCCGCCTCGACTTTATCCCCATTGTGCCAGTGCAGCGTGGAGCGAATGTAGAAATGCCAGCGCAGCCCGTCGGCCGAGATCTCCCAGTGATGCGCCAGATCGCCCACGGGTTCGCTGCGGGTATCGTCGAACCGGGTCAGTCCGGAAAAGATCTGTCCTACAAGATGCTGTTCAGCGCGGCCCGGCAGAAAACCAGGCTGGAGCGGATCGAGTTGACGGTAATAGGGAATACGCAGCGTCGGGGTGTCATTCTGCCACTGCCCGCCCAGAAAAGGATGCAGCAGGGCACGCAGCGCCTGGGGTGCCAGTTGGGCCAGCGCCAGGGCGTTCTGCTGATGTCCGCTTTCCAGCGCCTCTTCCATCATCGCGTTACGTAACGATTCCGGCGAGACGTGGAAGCGCAGCTCGCCGCGCTTTCCGCGTCCGGACTGCGCATGCCAGCTTAGCCAGCCCGCCTCCTGGGCCTGGCGCAGCAGGGTGCGGACGTGCCGTTCACTGCAAAAACAGCGGCTCGCCAGCTCTGCCACGCTGACCTGCTGGGACGCACCGGCAGAGGGCTGCCACAGTCTCTGGTACTGATTAAGTCGATTAAGCTGGCGCATCGTAAACCCGGAACAATAATTTCCATCTATTCAGTATTACTTCCGTATATACCAGGCAATACTGTTGCACAAGTTACCCCTTCACATTTTTGGAGTTCCCATGGCGCGGCTGGCGGCATTTGATATGGACGGCACCTTGTTAATGCCGGATCACCGTTTAGGTGATAAGACGCTAAGCGTGCTTAAGCGGCTGCGTGAGCGCGATATCACGCTCACCTTCGCCACGGGCCGTCATGTGCTGGAGATGCGTCATTTAATGGGGGCGCTCTCCCTCGACGCCTTTTTGATTACCGGCAACGGCACGCGCATTCACTCTCTGGAAGGGGATGTGCTTTATCGTCAGGATCTCGCCCCGGATGTAGCAGAACAGGTGCTGCACAGCACATGGGATACGCAGGCCAGCATTCACGTTTTTAACGATACCGGCTGGCTGACAGGCAAGGAAATCCCGGCGCTGCTCGAAGCGCACGTCTACAGCGGCTTCCAGTATCAACTGACCGATCTGCGCCGTATCCCGGCCCATGCGGTGACCAAAATCTGTTTCTGCGGCGATCATGACGATCTGTGCCGCCTGCGCATTCAACTTAACGAGGCGCTGGGCAGCCGCGCGCATCTCACCTTCTCGGCCATAGATTGTCTGGAGGTGCTGCCGGTAGGGTGCAACAAAGGCTCCGCGCTGGCGGTGCTGAGCGAACATCTGGGTCTGAGCCTGCAGGAGTGTATGGCGTTTGGCGATGCGATGAACGATCGCGAGATGCTGGGCAGCGTGGGACGCGGCCTGATTATGGGCAATGCGATGCCACAGCTGATCGCCGAGCTCGCACATTTACCGGTTATTGGACACTGCCGCAACGAGGCCGTGTCCCACTTCTTAACCCATTGGCTGGATACACCTGATCTTCCTTATTCCCCCGAATAGTGAGACCCTTCCAGCAAGCCAGACGAACGTCTGGCTTTTTTTATTTTACCAGTCGGGTGATTTCCGCAAGCCATGGCGCCACATCGCCAATATTCGCTTTCACCCATTCGGCATTGTAATAGGTCTCCAGATAGCGCTCACCGCTGTCGCACAGCAGCGTCACGACAGAGCCGGTTTGCCCAGCCTCACGCATCCGCGCGGCGAGCTGTAACGCGCCCCACATGTTGGTGCCGGTTGAGGCCCCCACCTTGCGGCCCAACTGCGTTTCCAGCCAGAGGGCGGTGGCGACGCTCGCGGCATCCGGCACGCGGAGCATCTCGTCCACCACGTCCGGGATAAACGACGGTTCGACGCGCGGGCGGCCAATCCCTTCGATTTTGCTCCCCACCGGGCTGCGCAGAGCAGGATCGCGCTGCTGCCAGTAATCCAGGAATACAGAGTTCTGCGGATCCACGACCATAAGACGGGTATCGTAACCCTGGCAGCGAATATAGCGGCCAATAGTGGCCGAGGTGCCGCCGGTACCCGCGCTCATCACGATATGGGCCGGCACCGGGTGGGGCTCATTCTGCATCTGGCGGAAGATACTGTCGGCAATGTTGTTATTGCCGCGCCAGTCGGTGGCCCGCTCTGCGAAGGTAAACTGGTCCATATAGTGGCCGTTCAGCTCCCGGGCCAGCATCTCTGAGGCGGCATAAATTTCACAGGCGCTTTCCACAAAGTGGCAGCGCCCGCCGTAAAATTCGATCTGTTCGATTTTACGTTTCGCCGTACAGGATGGCATGACGGCGATAAACGGCAGGCCGAGCAGGCGGGCGAAATAGGCCTCGGAGACGGCGGTGGAACCGGAGGAGGATTCAATAATGGTGGTGCCTTCATTGATCCAGCCGTTACACAGCCCGTAAAGGAACAGCGAGCGCGCCAGACGGTGCTTCAGGCTGCCGGTGGGGTGGGTACTTTCATCTTTCAGATAGAGCTGGATACCCGGAAAACCGGGCAGGGCAAGGTGAATAAGGTGAGTGTCCGCCGAGCGCTGATAATCAGCGTTAATTTCACTGATGGCGTTTTTGACCCAGGTGCTATTCATCGAAGTTATCCATTTGTCATTTTGTGCCCAGCATAGCGAAAAGCACAGAAAAAATTGTTGCTATCTGGCCTTTAAAATAGAATGTAAGGAGAAAAATTTTCTCTGCGGGGTGGTTATGCTAGATAAAATTGACCGTAAGCTGCTCTCCTTACTGCAAAGCGACTGCACCCTCTCTTTGCAGGCGCTGGCGGATGCCGTTAATCTGACCACCACGCCCTGCTGGAAACGCCTGAAACGTCTCGAAGACGAAGGCATATTGCTGGGGCGTGTGGCGCTGCTCGATCCCGAAAAACTGGGGCTTGGCCTGACCGCGTTTGTGCTGATAAAAACGCAGCACCACAGCAGCGACTGGTACTGCGGATTCGTCAGCGTGGTCTCACAGATGCCGGAAGTGCTGGGCTTCTGGCGCATGGCGGGCGAATATGACTACCTGATGCGCGTACAGGTAGCAGACATGAAGCGCTATGATGACTTCTATAAACGGCTGGTCAACAGCGTGCCGGGTCTGTCGGATGTCACCTCCAGCTTTGCGATGGAACAGATAAAATACACCACCGCCTTACCCATTGAATAACCCGGAATACAATCCTCAGGAAAAGACCGCGTGCGATTATTTGCTCAGTTAAGCTGGTACTTTCGCCGGGAGTGGCAACGCTACCTCGGTGCAGTCGCCCTGCTTATTATTATTGCCATTCTGCAGCTCATCCCGCCAAAAGTGGTGGGCTACGTTGTGGATGGCGTTACGGAACAGCATTACACCGCCGCACGGGTGATGATGTGGATCGGCACGCTGGTCCTGACGGCGGTGGTGGTCTACCTGCTGCGCTATGTCTGGCGCGTGCTGTTATTCGGTGCGTCATACCAGCTTGCCGTCGAGCTGCGGGAAGATTTTTACCGCCAGCTCAGCCGCCAGCATCCGGAGTTTTATCTGCGTCACCGCACCGGCGACCTGATTGCCCGCGCCACCAATGACGTGGATCGCGTGGTCTTTGCCGCCGGGGAAGGGGTATTAACCCTCGTGGACTCGCTGGTGATGGGCTGTGCGGTGCTGATTGTCATGTCGACCCAAATCAGCTGGCAGTTAACCCTGCTGGCACTGCTGCCGATGCCGCTGATGGCCCTGGCGATCAAACGCTACGGCGACCAGCTTCACCAGCGCTTCAAGCTGGCGCAGGCGGCCTTCTCCTCTCTTAACGACCGTACTCAGGAGAGCCTGACCAGTATCCGGATGATCAAAGCCTTTGGCCTGGAGGATCGTCAGTCGGCGTTGTTTGCCGCCGACGCGGCGGATACCGGGGCTAAAAACCTGCGCGTCGCCCGGATTGACGCCCGTTTTGATCCCACGATTTATATCGCCATCGGCACCGCTAACCTGCTGGCCATTGGTGGCGGAAGCTGGATGGTAATTAACGGCTCGCTGACGCTCGGGCAGCTGACCAGCTTTGCCATGTATCTGGGGCTGATGATCTGGCCGATGCTGGCCCTGGCCTGGATGTTCAACATTGTCGAGCGCGGCAGTGCGGCCTACAGCCGGATCCGCGCCATGCTCGCCGAAGCGCCGGTGGTCAACGACGGTAGCGAGACAGTACCAAACGGACGCGGCGAGCTGAATGTCGCCGTGCGCGCCTTTAGCTATCCGCAGACGGAACAGGTGACGCTCCAAAACGTCCACTTTACGCTGCAACCGGGGCAGATGCTGGGCATCTGCGGCCCAACAGGCGCCGGAAAGAGCACGATTTTGTCGCTGATCCAGCGTCACTTCGATATCCCTCAGGGTGAGATCCGCTTCCACGATATTCCGCTCCCGCAGCTGCGGCTGGATAGCTGGCGCAGCCGCCTTGCGGTGGTGAGCCAGACGCCGTTCCTCTTCTCCGATACCGTCGCGAATAATATTGCGCTGGGTTGTCCGCACGCCACACGCGAGGAGATCGAGCACGTCGCCCGTCTCGCCAGCGTCCATGACGATATCCTGCGCCTGCCGCAGGGCTATGAAACCGAAGTGGGCGAACGCGGCGTGATGCTGTCGGGCGGGCAGAAACAACGTATTTCCATCGCCCGCGCGCTGCTGCTTAACGCCGAGATCCTGATTCTCGACGATGCCCTTTCCGCCGTCGATGGCCGTACTGAACATCAGATCCTGCATAACCTGCGACAGTGGGGGGAGGGGCGCACGGTGATCATCAGCGCCCATCGTCTCTCGGCCCTGACCGAGGCGAGCGAAATTCTGGTGATGCAGCACGGGCACATTGCCCAGCGCGGGCAGCATGAACAGCTGGCGGAACAGCCGGGCTGGTATCGCGATATGTACCGTTATCAACAACTGGAAGCGGCGCTGGATGAGGTGCCGGAAACGGACGAGGAGGCCGCCGATGCGTAGTTTTTCCCAGCTGTGGCCTACCCTGAAGCGCCTGCTGGCGTATGGCTCGCCGTGGCGTAAGCCGCTGACGCTGGCGGTAGTGCTACTTTGGGTTGCGGCAATAGCCGAAGTGACCGGGCCGCTGCTGATCAGCTATTTCATCGACAACATGGTGGCGAAAAACTATCTGCCGCTCGGTTTAGTTACCGGGCTGGCGGTGGCTTATGTCGGGCTACAGTTGCTGGCGGCGGGGCTGCACTATGCCCAGTCGCTGCTCTTTAACCAGGCTGCCGTGGGGGTGGTGCAGCAGTTGCGCACCGACGTGATGGACGCCGCGCTGCGCCAGCCGCTGAGCGCGTTCGATACCCAGCCTGTCGGGCAGATTATCTCCCGCGTGACTAACGATACGGAAGTGATCCGCGATCTCTATGTCACGGTGGTGGCGACGGTGCTGCGCAGCGCGGCGCTGGTGGGTGCCATGCTGGTGGCGATGTTCAGCCTGGAGTGGCGCATGGCGCTGGTGGCGATGGCGATTTTCCCGGCGGTGATGATTGTGATGATCATCTACCAGCGCTACAGCACACCGATTGTGCGCCGGGTGCGGACCTATCTGGCGGATATCAACGATGGCTTTAACGAGGTCATCAATGGCATGAGCGTGATTCAGCAGTTCCGTCAGCAGGCGCGCTTTGGCGAACGGATGGGCGAGGCCAGCCGCTCACACTACATGGCCCGCATGCAGACCCTGCGTCTGGACGGTTTCCTGCTGCGTCCGCTGTTAAGCCTCTTTTCGGCGCTGGTGCTGTGCGGGTTGCTGATGCAGTTTGGCTTTGCCGCCCGTGGCACCATCGAAGTGGGGGTGCTGTATGCCTTTATCAGCTATCTGGGCCGTCTTAATGAGCCGCTGATTGAACTCACCACCCAGCAGTCGATGTTGCAGCAGGCGGTGGTCGCCGGTGAGCGCGTTTTTGAGCTGATGGATCGCCCGCGCCAGGCCTATGGCGATGACGAGCGTGAGCTGCAAAGCGGCGCGATTGAATTTGATCAGGTCTCCTTTGCCTATCGCGACGATCGGCTGGTATTGCAGGATATCAACCTGACGGTGCCGTCCCGCAGCTTTGTTGCGCTGGTAGGGCATACCGGCAGCGGTAAAAGTACCCTCGCCAGCCTGCTGATGGGCTATTACCCGCTCACGCAGGGTGAAATTCGTCTGGATGGGCGCCCGCTGTCGACCCTGAGCCACGCCGTGTTGCGTAAAGGGGTGGCGATGGTGCAGCAGGATCCGGTGGTTCTGGCCGACACCTTCTATGCCAACGTGACGCTGGGGCGGCCGTTTAGCGAAGAGCAGGTATGGGAAGTGCTGAAGAAAGTGCAGCTGGCGGAGCTGGCTCGTGGCCTGCACGACGGCATTCATACCCGGCTGGGCGAGCAGGGGAATAACCTGTCAGTCGGACAAAAGCAGCTATTAGCGCTGGCCCGGGTGTTGATCGATACGCCGCAGGTGCTCATCCTCGATGAAGCCACCGCCAGCATCGATTCCGGCACCGAGCAGGCTATCCAGCAGGCGCTGGCGGCGGTACGCGAGCACACCACCCTGGTGGTGATTGCCCACCGTCTGTCGACCATTGTTGAGGCAGATACCATTCTGGTGCTTCATCGTGGCCAGGCGGTTGAGCGCGGCACCCATAAGCAACTGCTTGAGGCGAAAGGGCGTTACTGGCAAATGTATCAACTGCAGCTCGCTGGCGAAGAGCTGGCCGCCAGCGCGCGGGAGGAGTCCCTCAGCGCCTGATGCACTAAAATTAAGCAACCTGCCAGCCGCTGAATCGGTTGGTGCAAAAATGAAACGCACCCTGCACTGTCATGGTGCGTTTTTTTTCGCCATCTATCGTTATGCCTCGTATTCACGCCCTTTTCACTTTTGGCACACCCCTTGCAATACCTCCTTCGTTAGCTCGCCAAAACCGAATTCTGACTGGAGGGGATATATGAAGCTGGTTACCGTGGTAATCAAACCATTTAAGCTCGAAGACGTGCGTGAAGCACTCTCTTCAATGGGTATTCAAGGGCTGACCGTCACCGAGGTGAAAGGCTTTGGTCGACAGAAGGGGCATGCGGAGCTCTACCGTGGCGCGGAATACAGCGTTAACTTCCTGCCAAAGGTGAAGATTGACGTGGCGATTGCCGACGATCAGCTGGATGAAGTCATCGACGTGATTAGCAAAGCAGCCTACACCGGCAAAATTGGCGACGGCAAAATTTTCGTTGCTGAGCTGCAACGCGTTATTCGCATTCGTACAGGCGAAGCCGACGAAGCGGCACTGTAAAACAGCAGGCACACAGTGATAGGGATCGAGAAAATGAACACAACAACACTTAAAGCAGGTCTGGGGTCTCTGGCGCTGTTGCCGGGGCTGGCAATGGCTGCACCCGCGGTAGCAGACAAAGCCGATAACGCCTTTATGATGATTTGCACCGCGCTGGTGCTGTTTATGACCATTCCGGGGATCGCGCTCTTCTACGGCGGCCTGATCCGCGGCAAAAACGTCCTCTCCATGCTCACCCAGGTGACGGTGACCTTTGCGCTGGTTTGTGTGCTGTGGGTGGTTTACGGCTACTCGCTGGCCTTCGGGGAAGGCAACGCCTTCTTCGGCAGCTTTAACTGGGCGATGCTGAAAAATATCGAGCTGACCGCGGTCATGGGCAGCTTCTATCAGTACATCCATGTGGCGTTCCAGGGCTCGTTCGCCTGTATCACCGTCGGGCTGATTGTCGGGGCGCTGGCGGAACGTATCCGCTTCTCCGCCGTGCTGATCTTCGTGGTGGTGTGGCTCACGCTCTCCTACGTGCCGGTGGCGCATATGGTCTGGGGTGGCGGCCTGCTGGCTTCTCATGGCGCGCTGGACTTTGCGGGCGGTACCGTTGTGCATATCAACGCCGCGGTCGCAGGGCTGGTGGGGGCTTACCTGATCGGCAAACGCGTCGGTTTTGGCAAAGAGGCGTTCAAACCGCACAACCTGCCGATGGTCTTTACCGGCACCGCGATCCTCTACTTCGGCTGGTTTGGCTTTAACGCCGGCTCAGCAAGCGCAGCAAATGAAATCGCGGCGCTGGCCTTCGTGAATACCGTTGTGGCGACGGCGGGCGCTATCCTCTCCTGGATCTTTGGCGAGTGGGCGGTACGCGGTAAGCCTTCGCTGCTGGGTGCTTGTTCCGGTGCCATTGCCGGTCTGGTTGGCATCACCCCAGCCTGTGGCTTCGTTGGTGTCGGTGGCGCGCTGATCATCGGTATTGTGGCGGGTCTGGCCGGTCTGTGGGGCGTAACGGCGCTGAAACGTGTTCTGCGTGTGGACGACCCGTGTGATGTCTTTGGCGTGCACGGCGTGTGCGGCATCATCGGCTGCATCATGACCGGTTTCTTCGCCTCAACGTCCCTTGGCGGCGTGGGTTATGCGGAAGGCGTGACCATGGGCCATCAGGTTCTGGTTCAGCTGGAAAGTATCGCCATCACGGTGGTCTGGTCGGGTGTGGTGGCCTTTATCGGCTACAAACTGGCGGACATGACGGTGGGGCTGCGCGTACCGGAAGAGCAGGAGCGCGAAGGTCTGGACGTCAACAGCCACGGCGAGAACGCATACAACGCATAAAGTTAAAGTATTGCCCGGTGGCGCTTCGCTTGCCGGGCTTACGGATTGTGCTTTTGTAGGCCGGGTAAGGCGAAGCCGCCACCCGGCTTTTTCATATCAGCCGCGGTTGCGCATCACCCCTTCCTGCACGGTGGAAGCAACCAGCACGCCATCCTGGGTATAAAACTCACCACGAACAAACCCGCGGGCGCTGGACGCCGAGGTACTCTCCACGCTGTACAGCAGCCACTCATTCATATCAAACGGACGGTGGAACCACATTGAATGGTCGATGGTGGCAACCTGCATCCCTTTCTCGAGGAAGCCCACACCGTGCGGTTGCAGGGCAACCGGCAGGAAGTTGAAGTCGGAGGCATAACCGAGCAGATATTGATGCACGCGAAAATCTTCCGGCATCGCGCCGTTCGCGCGGATCCAGACCTGACGGGCAGGCTCGGCGATATGGCCCTTCATTGGGTTATGGAACTCAACCGGGCGGATCTCCAGCGGTTTATCGCAAAGAAACTTCTCTTTAACCTGCGGGGGCAGCAGATGCGCCAGCGCGCGGGCAATGTCCGTCTCGGAACGCAACTCGTCTGGCGCGGGGGCAGGGGGCATCGCTTTCTGATGCTCATAGCCCGGCTCCGGCGCCTGGAATGAGGCGGTCATATAGAAGATTGGCTTGCCGTTTTGCACCGCCGCCACGCGGCGGGCGCTGAAACTGGTGCCGTCGCGCAGGACTTCAACGTCATACACGATGGGCTTCTGGCTGTCGCCAGGGCGCAGAAAATAGCTGTGAAAGGAGTGCACAAAGCGCTCCTGAGGTACGGTCTCTTTAGCAGCGTAGAGGGCTTGTCCCACAACCTGGCCGCCGAAAACCTGGCGTAATCCCAGATCTTCGCTTTGTCCCCGAAAGAGTCCTTCTTCAATTTTTTCCAGGTTTAATAATGTCAGCAGATTGCTTAGTGCCTGACTCATAGTCGTCCTCAATTAATACGCCGTGGCGAAAGATACGCAGAGTATAACGCAGAAATGCAAGTGGTCCGATGGGTGCAATAATCTGAATAACAGGGGGATTCCAGGCATAAATAATTGATCTGTGCCACACTTAGTCTCGTTATCTTTATGTTAACCACTCATCTGGCGGTATCGATCCCGCTGGTGCATTGATGATAAGGAGAACTCAATGAAACTCGTGCACATGTTAAGTGGTTTAGCGGTAGCGGTTGCTCTCTCTGCCTGCGCGGACAAAAGCGCAGACATTCAGACGCCAGCGCCGAACCCTAATACTGCTGGCGTAGCGACGCAGCCGACCATTCAGCAGCCAAATGTCTCAGGTACAATCTGGATCCGCCAGAAGGTGGCTTTACCGCCGGATGCAGTGTTAACCGTTACCCTGTCTGATGCCTCGCTGGCGGATTCGCCATCGAAGGTTCTGGCGCAGCGGGCGACGCGTACCGAGGGTAAACAGGCGCCATTTAAATTTGAACTGCCGTTTAACCCGGCGGATGTTCAGCCTAACGCCCGCATCCTGCTGAGCGCAGCTATCACCATCGATGATAAGGTTGTCCTGATGACCGATATCGTTAAACCGGTGATCAACCAGGGTGGTACCAAAGCCGATCTGGTCCTGGTGCCGGTACAGCAGACCTCGCTACCGCTGCAGCCTGGCGGCGGTGCGCCGACAACGGTGCCGTCAACGTCACCAACCCAGGTTAGCCCCTCTACGGCTACCCCGGCCCCAACCCAGCTTTAATGTTTCATGCCCCTCTCGTCTGAGAGGGGCAGTTCAGTACCGCCAGCGATAACGCTGCATATCAATTTGCCCACTTCCCGACACCTGCACACCTTCGCTGAGTAAGGCCTGACGCTGGCGCTGTAAATCTGGCCCGGTTAAGGAGATCGCCCCGTGGCGGTTGACCACCCGATGCCAGGGCAGGGTGCTGCCTTCAGGCAGCCTTCTCAGCACGCCGCCTACCTGCCGCGCTGCACGGGGAGAACCCGCCAGCTGCGCCACCTCGCCATAGGTGGTGACCGTGCCTTCGGGAATTGAGGCCACTATCTGCCATACCCGCTGGGGAAAAGAGTCGTGCTCGTCCATTTTGTGCTCCTGTGTTAAGGGCATGATAAAGATTTACGGACAAGACAGGAAGAAAGCGCCCACTCTGTAAACGCTTTGCGCAATAAAACATCACCCGGACGCGGTTAACTTGCAATTGCTATCCCGTACAGTGATAATGCGCCAGCGCGTTGGTTAACAACGCTCTCAATGGGGGCTCTGTTGGTTCTCCCGCAACGCTACTCTGTTCACCAGGTCAGGTCCGGAAGGAAGCAGCCAGGGCAGACGACGTGTGTGCCGGGATGTAGCTGGCAGGGCCCCCACCCATTTGTACTTTTCTTAACTTTTATTGAATCCACTCAGTACTGCATTCTTCTCCATTTCCTCGAGTTTACGATATTCCTCCTCTGCTCTGGCTTTATCGAGCACCATGTTTAGGGCCGTTTCCATGGCTTTTATCTCCATTTTGAGCAGCGATTCCAGATACATACGGTAGCGAAACTCTTCAGCCCATCGTCCTGCATTTTCATTCAGGGTATTCAAGCTGTCGTTAATGGGCTTCAATGAGGCAGCCACTTGGGCAAGAATTTTATTTTCGCTCATTAATGTTCCTTGTAAATGAGATCTGCGCCAGGAGGTTTGTCAGCATATGATGGAATTCTTCACGTTGTTGTGGCATCAATATTTCAACTTGGGCTTTTACAGCATTAAGTCGCGCGACATATTCCTGCTGTACTTCTTGCTCAATCTCTTTGCGACGAGCCAGTGGGATAGCAGAAAACTTATCTTTGTTAAGAATATCCTCAACATCAAACTCAACCTTAGACGGTCTAACCATAGACACTTCTCCTCAAAACAGGCTCATATTTTGGGTATTACCATCGCTGGTGTTATGGATAGTAAATTGCTCAATCATGCTAATAAATGCATGGTGTGGGGGGATTACTTCGTTCACCAGCCCTCGTAAGCGAAGCGCGCACCACAGGGCAACTGAGTAAGCTTGGCAATTGATTGATTTACTGGGATTAAACTCAATATCTGTGAATGCCTTATAAGTCAGTAGCTGCTCTTTCCATGGAACAATATTTAGCGCATTGAGATACAGCCAGTCGTAAAAAGCGGTTTTAGGTTCCAACGCCCAAATCTCCGCTTCGCGCTGTTCATTAGGACGAAACGAGAAATGCTTAAGTTGCCCGGAGTTTTTCAGCAATTCTGATTGTTTTGCCTCTTTTGGAGGCATCATCATTAATTCGCGAAACGGCCCCTTGATACCGTCAGCAGAGGTAAACACTTTAGACGACTGAAACAGGGATTCGACGCTGATAAACTGCCCATTTCGGCTGGTTATGCCCATATTGAACGCGCTGAGATTACGTCCCAATTCCGCCTCAG
Organism: Leclercia sp. LSNIH8; assembly: GCF_002920195.1. Lineage (NCBI taxonomy): Bacteria > Pseudomonadati > Pseudomonadota > Gammaproteobacteria > Enterobacterales > Enterobacteriaceae > Leclercia > Leclercia sp. LSNIH8. The sequence continues at coordinate 172,478 of NZ_PQJY01000001.1, forward strand.
ATTTACTGGATACTTCTAGTACATTTGCTTCGGGAAAACGCTGACGAAAATTGCTGTGTAAGGAAGCGATTGATTTTTGCTTTTGGGGAAGAGAAAGGCCCGCAGACCATGCAAAATCTACGTTAACAATCTCAACCAGAGCTGGACCCTCTGCTTTAGGGATAAAGACCGGGCGGTTCGCCATAAAAAATTACCTGAATGAGAAACGGGTAGGATCGATAACAATATTGGTATTTGTAGCGGTTAGCCAGGCTGGAACGTTTTCTGCCGCGTAAAAAATAATGTCGCTGATAAAGTGCAGCGGAATGGTGGACAGATGCAGGACTTCAGCCTGTACATCGTATGGACGTTCCCCGCTGTCTTCACCATGCTCATCGGCAAACAGATGCTGAAACGCCTGCCAGCTCTGACGCTCACGAATACTAAGAGCCGTCATTTCAGAGGATGCCGCGTTATTCCGACAGAAAACATTATTCTGCAAAAGTTGCGTATGATCGAAGGAGGGGGTCTTCGGGCCAGATATCAGTTCCGATTTGATTTTAAGTATGACCCACTCATGATCGCGCAGTCCTTGCGTGTATTTAAAAAGCATTTTGTTATTTACGTGTCCAATAGACAGAGAAATCGAATCGCGAACTCCATCCAGGCGTAATTCATCATTGTAACGGAAGACATGATCAGAAGTATCCAGTTGTTTACGCGTAAGAATGCCGTGCTCAAGAATACTCTGTAAATTCGACAGGTGAGTGAAGTGGTAGAGCGCAGGAATGGGTTTGCGCTTCACCGCGCTGAAATCGACGACGCTTCGCCAGTCAAAATGCTGGATAGCGTAAAAATGCAGATGACCTACGGTGCACATAAAAGCATGGTGCAGATCGGACGCATAGGCGGGGGAGAGATGCGTTAACCCGGTTATTGCATAGCGGGTTAATAAAAAATCACGAAATCCTTCGATCTTGTCCAGCATAGCCCGGGCATCGTGCATGCTCAATGCTACATTGGCTGTTGTTACGGGAACCCTCACAAAAGGGTTTGTCGGAGGCAGATCAGCGCACGACGTCCTCGTTTGCGCAGATGTACTGCGGCTGATGTCATTCTTTTGTACTGTTGTAGTTGATGAAGTTGGAGATTTATGTCTGGAAGAAGGGGGGGTAGCTTTCTTTTTGTCGAGCAAATTGCCGATGATCGCTAAAACAAAGAATATTACGATCGCAGTCCACATAATATGCTCCAGCTTTCCGCTGCTAACTAATGTGTTGAAAAGATTTGAATAATATTTCCTCTTCTTCTCCTGCTTCAAGCAGCATATGGATATCCTACTATTTTTGGTGAGGGAGATAGGTAATGGCAGATGCCCTGACTCGACACCATTATCCACACCAATAGTGTGCATATTATATATTTTTAAACTGACCTGTATATTTCGCAAATTGTCATCATAATGAAACATAGCTGTCATTATTCTGTCATAAATTTTCTGCAGGGTAAGTGTGACATTTTTATGATGTATAAGCAGAGAATATATATCTGGATAATAATGTTAACTTCGTGTATTAATTTAAGAAAAAATAGCCAGGGATGTAAAAACGATGACGACTGCAGTCCTGAATGTAAAAATTGACGAAGCGCTGAAAGAGAAACTTCGTCATTATGCCGAAGTGAATAATGAGAATCTCAGCGTTACCACTGAGAAGCTGCTGCAGATGGCATTTGCTGTAGCAGATGAGGCAGGAGTGACGGAGGAGGATATCGACAATCAGCATACGGAAGAAGAGAGTGTAGCTCCATTTACTCCTAAAGAAATCAAAGCACTAAGAAAAATTCTGAAGAAGAAAAAATGAAACAACATCAACAATCAACCGCCAGTAGCTACTCCGAAGCCTGCACGCTTCTGCGCTCTGGCTATGTCAAACATGTCCGCCTGGGCTGGGACGTTGGCAGTGATGAGTTCTTTCGAATTGCGTCTGACTGGTGTGATACCGGCGCAAAAATAAAGAAAGAAGGCGATAGTTTTGTTATTTCCCTGAAAGGTTTTCCTATTCCTGCTCAGCACTGACCTCCCATGCTGAAAATGTCTGACTGTAACAACTACAGTCAGACATTTTTAAATTGTCCGTTATGCGCGATTATTTGTGCGCCCGCTCACTTTTTTCCCGTAATTAATATCAGCGTTGCACTCGCCCACGGCGAAAAGGTGATTACACCAGGGTACGTTTTACGTTTTGCCCACCGTTAATCAGCGCCAGCCACAGCGGCTTGATCCGCACCAGGGCGTTTTCCAGCGCCATTGGCTCCAGAGAGAAGGGCATGCGCAGGTAGCGGTCAAACGCCCCGGAAAGCCCGAATCGCGTCCCGGTCCCCAGATGAATACCCGCCGCTTCGGCACGGGTGGCGAGCTGAGTGGCCAGCATATCCGGCAGCTCCACCCAGTAGGATAAGCCCCCTTCCGGCACCTGGAAGCGCCAGTCGGGAAAATGCTCCCGCAGTAGCGCGGCACAGCCATCTCGTCGCTCACGCAGCATCTGCCGTCGGGCAGGTAAAAAGGTTTCGCCCTGCTCAATCAACCACAGGGTCGCCAGCTGTTCCAGCAGCGGCGAGCCGAGATCGAGCGTATCGCGCGTTTGCGCCAGCGTGGCGATGGTGCGCGCCGGAGCGCGAACCCAGCCCAGACGCAGGCCGCCCCAGAAACTTTTTCCCGCCGAGCCGAGGGTAATGACATTGCCGTTCGGGCAGAAGGCAGCCAGCGGCGGAGGGGGAGGCGCATCGAACCAAAGATCCACCATGGTTTCATCGACAACCAGCAGGGTACGGGCCCGGGCAGCCACCGCGGCGATAGCTTGCCGGCTCGTCGCATCCATGCAGCGGCCCGTGGGATTGTGGAAATCCGGCATCAGATAAGCCAGGCGCGGCGCGGTCTGGGCGAGGGTGGCGGCAAAGCCGTCAATATCCCAGCCGGTCTCCGGCAAAGACACCCCGACAGGGCGGCAGGATGCCCCCTGAATCGCCGCGATAGCCAGCGGGTAAGTGGGGTGATCCACCACTACCCGATCGCCTGGCCCGGTGAACATGCGCAGTACCAGCGCCAGCCCGCTGACGGCGCCGTTCACCACCATCACCTCTTCTGCCCGGGTCGGCAGGCCGCGCGCCGTATAGCGTGCGGCGATGGCTTCGCGCAGGGCCAGCAATCCCAGCTGGTCATAGCCGGTTTGCGTCAGATGCTGCGTCATGGCGGTCAGGGCGTGGGTATAGGCCTGATGGATCTCCGGCCCGGCGCCCAGGGCGGCGGTAGAGAGATCCAGCGCCGCATTGGCGTTGGCACGGGTAGGAGGCGTGCGGCTGTCGGGCAGGATCACCCGCGATCCGCTGCCGTGTCGGCTTTCGAGGTAGCCCTCATCCCGCAGATGGGCAAGGGCGCTGCTGACGGTGGTCCGGCTGACTTCCAGCGTTAAAGCCAGCTCCCGCTCTCCCGGCAGGCGTGTATCCAGCGCCAGCCTGCCGTCCAGGATCAGCAGGCGCAGGGCATCGGTCAGCTGACGCCACAGCGGGGTACGGGAGGGGCTCTCCTGCCAGTGACCCAGCAGACGCACTAATGACTGACTTCCAAATCGACGTGATGACACAGGCAGTCCACTTTTTGAAAACTGGTCATTAATCATAGGGCCATTTCAGGCAATGATAAAAGCAGAAACCACCGGAGAGCGATCATGTTACGTCGATTACTTCAGCTTTACGTCGGATTAAGCCTCTATGGCCTGTCAACGGCGATGTTTGTGCGCGCGGATCTGGGGGCCGATCCGTGGAATGTCTTCCACCTGGGGGTGGCAAAACTGCTGGGAATGGATATTGGCACCGTCATCATTCTGACCGGCGTGTTGGTGCTCCTGCTGTGGATCCCGCTGCGCCAGCGCCCGGGGCTCGGCACTATCAGTAACGTCATTGCCATTGGCCTGGCTGCCGATGTCGCGCTGGCGTTTATTCCTGCTATCGATTCGCTGATGGCCCGCTGCGTATTGCTGGTCAGCGCGGTCATCGTTAATGCGCTGGCGACCGGCATGTACATCGGGGCCGGATTTGGCGCCGGGCCGCGTGATGGCCTGATGACCGGCATTAACGCCCGCACCGGCTGGTCGGTTCGCAGCGTGCGTACGGCGATTGAGATTTCAGTTCTGCTGACTGGCTGTCTGCTGGGGGGCACTTTTGGTGTCGGTACCGTGCTCTATGCGTTAAGCATCGGCCCGCTGATCCAGATCTGTCTGCCGTGGTTTCGTCAGAGACCGCGCCCGCTAGCCCCGCAGCCTGAGCGCGTTGTCTGATTTTGCGAAGCGCTCACATGCTTTACGCCAGGCGTTATGACAGAATAGGTACCTCTGTCACTGCAACGCGAAGCGCATGAAAGCCATAACGCTCTACGATGTTGCCCGCCTCGCGGGCGTCTCTTATCAAACCGTCTCACGGGTCATTAATGATGCGGCCCACGTCTCGGCCCGGACCCGGGAGAAAGTGCTGCAGGCGATGGCCGAGCTGCACTATGTTCCCAATCGCGGCGCCCAGCAGTTGGCCGGTAAACGCACCCTTACCCTGGGGCTGATTACCACCGATCTGGCCCTGCATGCTCCTTCGCAAATTGCCTCGGCGGTGAAGACCCGGGCAGGCGAGCGCGGGGCGAGCGTGCTGATCTCGATGGTGGAAAATCCCCAGCAATGCATGGCGGCGCTGCAGGAGCTGCTGGCCCAGCGCGTGGAAGGACTGCTGGTCAACGTGCCGCTTGAAGACGCCCGGGCAGAAAGCCTGCAGGCGCAGGCCCTTCCGGTCCCGGTACTGTTTCTGGATGTCTCCCCTGACGCCCGGGTACACAGCCTGGTGTTTGATGCCGGGCAAGGGGCTACTCTGGGGGCGCAACATCTGCTGGGGCTGGGCCATCAGCGGATCGCCCTGCTTGGCGGGCCGCAAAGTTCCGTCTCTGCCCGGGCGCGTCTTGCCGGCTGGTTGTCTGCCTTAGGCGAGGCGGGGCTGGCACCGTGTGCGGTCGCGGAGGGGGACTGGAGCGCGGCTTCAGGTTACGAAAAAGGCCATCAGCTGCTGGCCGGGGCGACTCTCCCGCAGGGGATCCTGGTGGCGAACGATCAGATGGCCCTTGGCGTGATGCGCGCCTGTGCCGAAAAGGGCATTGCTGTGCCGGGCCAGATCTCGGTGGTCGGTTTTGACGATACCACCGACAGCGCGTGGTTTACCCCGCCGCTGACCACGGTTCGTCAGGCGTTTCGTGAGGCGGGGCTGCGCAGCGTGGAGTGGCTGCTGGCGCAACAGGGCACTACCGATGCGGCCCCGACGCAAACCCGCCTGCCGGTGACGCTTATCGAGCGCCACTCCACCGCCCGGGAAGGGATCCCGCAGGGAAGTGACGATCTGGCCCGTCAGCTTAAATCGCTGGCGCTGCTGGCCGAACAGCTGGCGCGTCGTTAACACTTTTGTGATCGCCATCGCTTCATGACGCTCTCCCGCTTTACCCTGTTACCCTGACAGGGCATTGTAGCCATAAATTGTGAGCGCTTCGCAAAGAGGTAACTATGTCCCATCCAGCTCCGCTGACCCTCAGCACACTTCTTGCCCGTCGTGACTGGGAAAATCCCGGTGTCACCCAATGGAACCGACTTCCTGCCCACGTGCCGCTGAGCGGCTGGCGTGACGAGCAGGCCGCGCGGGATGAGGAGCCAACCCCGGCCATCCGCTCGCTGAACGGTGACTGGCAGTTCAGCTTCTTTCTTGCACCCGAGCAGGTTCCCGACAGTTGGACGCAGGAGGATTGCGCGGATGCGGTGGTGATGCCCGTTCCCTCCAACTGGCAGATGCAGGGCTTTGATACGCCGATCTACACCAACGTCACCTATCCAATTGCGGTGAATCCGCCGTTTGTCCCGGCTGAGAACCCGACCGGTTGTTACTCGCTCACATTTGAGATGGACGCCAGCTGGCTGGAAAGCGGCCAGACGCGGCTGGTCTTTAACGGTGTCAATTCCGCCTTTCACCTCTGGTGCAACGGGCAGTGGGTGGGCTACTCCCAGGACAGCCGTCTACCTGCGGAGTTTGACGTGTCTGCGTTCCTGCGGGCAGGCAGCAACCGGCTGGCGGTCATGGTGCTGCGCTGGTGCGATGGCAGCTATCTCGAAGATCAGGACATGTGGCGGATGAGCGGTATCTTCCGCGACGTTACCCTGCTGCATAAACCGGATACCCATATCGCCGATTATCACGTTGTGACGGAGCTGAACGCTGATTATGACCGCGCGCAGCTCCAGCTGGGGCTGACCCTTGGCGGGAACGACTACGCAGAGTGCGAGGTGAGCGTAAACCTGTGGCGGGACGGAGAGCGTATCGCCAGCGCCATCGGCAAGCCGGGCTCTGCGGTTGTCGATGAGCGCGGTAGCTGGCAGGAGAGGGTAAATGTTTCTCTGAAGGTGGAACACCCGGCGCTGTGGAGTGCGGAAATCCCCACTCTTTACCGGCTGACCCTCGTGTTGCGTGACGCGCAGGGCCAGATCCTGGACGTTGAAGCCTGCGATGTGGGATTCCGTCGTGTCGAGATCGCAAACGGGCTGTTGAAGCTCAACGGCAAGCCGCTGCTGATCCGTGGCGTAAACCGTCACGAACATCACCCTGAGCGCGGACAGGTAATGGACGAAGCCACCATGCGCCGCGACATTGAGCTGATGAAGCAGCACAATTTTAACGCCGTGCGCTGCTCGCATTACCCTAACCACCCGCTTTGGTATCGCCTGTGCGATCGCTATGGGCTCTATGTGGTGGATGAGGCCAACATCGAAACTCACGGCATGGTGCCGATGAGCCGCCTGGCTGACGATCCGCGCTGGCTGCCTGCCATGAGCGAACGCGTCACCCGCATGGTACAGCGCGATCGTAACCACCCCTCGATCATCATCTGGTCTCTGGGCAACGAATCCGGTCATGGCGCCAACCATGACGCCCTTTACCGCTGGGTGAAAACCACCGATCCTGGCCGTCCGGTGCAGTATGAGGGCGGCGGGGCGAATACGGCGGCAACCGACATCGTCTGTCCGATGTATGCCCGCGTCGATCAGGATCAACCCTTCTCGGCGGTACCGAAATGGTCCCTTAAAAAATGGATCGGTATGCCGGATGAGACGCGTCCGCTGATCCTCTGCGAATACGCGCACGCGATGGGCAACAGCTTTGGCGGGTTCGCTAAATACTGGGAAGCCTTCCGCAAACATCCTCGTCTGCAGGGCGGTTTCGTCTGGGACTGGGTGGATCAGGCGCTGACGAAGCATGACGAACAGGGCAACCCTTTCTGGGCATACGGTGGCGATTTTGGCGATAAACCGAATGACAGACAGTTCTGTCTGAACGGGCTGGTCTTCCCCGATCGCACGCCGCATCCGGCCCTCTATGAGGCCCAGCGCGCGCAGCAGTTCTTCACCTTTACCCTGCAAAGCCACTCCCCGCTGGTGTTGGAGGTGCAGAGCGATTATCTCTTCCGCACCACGGACAACGAGCAGTTACGCTGGTCGGTGATGCGCGATGGCGACGTGCTGGCCACCGACGTTGTGGCGCTGGACATTCCGCCACAAGGGACGCAACGGCTGGAGATCGCGCTGCCGCAGTGGGCATCTGCGCCGGGCGAACTGTGGCTGAACGTTGAGACTATTCAGCCTGCCGCCACGCCGTGGTCCGCTGAAAACCACCTTTGCGCCTGGGAACAATGGCCCTTGCCAGCGCCGTTATGCATCGCGACGCCAAAGGCTGCCGGGACTATTCCACAGCTGATCCGTGAGGATGACGCGCTGGTCATAACCCATCAGCAGCAGCGCTGGCAGTTTGATCGCACCAGCGGCAACCTGACGCAATGGTGGCGCGACGGCGTGCCGACGTTGCTTTCGCCGCTGACCGATAACTTTACCCGCGCCCCGCTGGATAACGATATCGGCGTCAGCGAAGTGACCCGCATCGATCCGAATGCCTGGGTGGAACGCTGGAAGGCGGCAGGGATGTACAGCCTGACGCCGCGTTTGCTGCAGTGCGAGGGGGAGCAGCTGGCGCAGGGGGTAACGATCGCCACGCTCCAGGCCTGGGAGCACAACAATCAGGTGCTGTTCCTGAGCCGTAAATGCTGGCGCATCGATAGCCAGGGCGTGCTGCACGGCGACGTTGAGGTGCAGGTGGCGAGTGATATACCAGAGCCTGCCCGAATCGGGCTGAGCTGTCAGCTGGCACAGACGCCGCAGACCGTAAGCTGGCAAGGTCTCGGGCCGCATGAGAACTACCCGGATCGCAAGCTCGCTGCCCGTCAGGGACGCTGGGAACTGCCGCTTGCTGAGCTGCACACTCCTTACATTTTTCCGACCGACAACGGCCTGCGCTGCGATACGCGTCAACTGAATGTAGGGCAGCATCAGCTGGAGGGTGATTTTCACTTCTCGGTAAGTCGCTACAGTCAGACGCAGCTGCGCGAGACCTCGCATCACCATCTGTTACGTGAGGAGCCCGGCTGCTGGCTGAACCTCGACGCGTTCCATATGGGCGTTGGGGGCGATGACTCCTGGAGCCCAAGCGTCTCTCCGGAGTTTATCCTGCAGGTGAAAAAGGTGCGTTACGCCTTTAGCTGGCAACAGAACTAAACTTAATCGCTGATGCGGCCACACCGCGTGGCCGCACATTCACTTCGGAGGTTTATCTGATGAAGTATGTCGATGGTTTTGTGGTTGCCGTTCCCGCGAATAATAAGGAGGCTTATCGCGAGCTGGCGGCGAAGGCCGCGCCGCTGTTTAAAGAGTTTGGCGCGCTGCGTATTGTAGAGTGTTGGGCAGATGACGTACCCGACGGCAAATTAACGGACTTTCGCCTGGCGGTGAAGGCGGAAGAGAACGAAGAAGTGGTCTTCAGCTGGATTGAATATCCTTCCAGAGAGGTGCGCGACGAAGCGAACCGGAAGATGATGAACGATCCCCGAATGAAAGAATTTGGCGAATCGATGCCATTCGACGGTAAACGGATGATTTATGGCGGCTTCTCGCCGCTTCTGGACGAATAAGCGTGACGCCCGACGGCGCTTCCCGCCGGGCGCTAAGCGTGGCTCTCGGGATCGAGATTCGTTTCCGCCCACTGGATAAACGCCTCTTTCGGCAGCGCCTTGCTGTAAAACCAGCCCTGACCGTACTGCACACCGTGGAGACGAAGCCATGCCAGCTGGCCTTCGGTTTCAATACCTTCTGCCACCATGTCCAGATCGAGCGATTTGGCCATCTCTATGATGTGCGAGGTGACATTTTTATATTCCAGCGCATCCACAAACGACTTATCAATTTTCAGCGTATCGACATCCAGATCCTGCAGGTAACTGAGGCTGGAGTAACCCGTTCCGAAATCATCAATATAGACAGAGTGCCCGGCACGTCGGAATGCGGCAATAGCCGGGGCGCTAACCGCGGGATCGGCGAACCCGCGCTCGGTGAGCTCCAGCGCAATCTGCGAAGGGTGCAGTTGCCACTGATTCAGCAGGCGGCTCAGCAGCGGGAGCACGGTACCCGAGATCAAATCCTCCGGCGCCAGGTTTATCGAGATATGGTGGCCCGGATGCTGGCGTAACCATTCGCCCATATCCTCAAACACTTTTTCAATGATAAGTGTCGTCAGCGGGTTGGTCAGGCCCGTCTGTTCCGCCAGAGAGACAAAAATATCGGGTGACAGATAGCTGCCGTCCGGCTGCGGCCAGCGTGCGAGGGCCTCCGCACCGGTGAGTCTGCCGCTGTTCAGATTCACAATCGGCTGGAAATGAACCTGGAATTCCCGGGCATTAATCGCATCTATTAAACGATACCGGGGCGACTGCAAACGGCGTAACACGCGCAATATAAACCAGGCCGTCAGCAGACTGATCAGGATGCCAAAAGGCAGCCAGAAAATAAGCTGGTGATGCCAGCTCTTTTGCAAAGGAGTCAGGGAGGACCACGTCACAATGGTGAAGCCCAGGTCAGATACGTCGTGCCGGTTGTACATCACGCCGTTATGCTGAAAATTCGTGCTGCCATTGCGCTGCATTTCGTGGAACACCTGCATATCCAGCTTGTTGCTGCTGGCAAAAACGATATTGCGGCGAAGCCCCACCAGGGCGACGTCGATCGGCCATGAGCCAAAGGGGATCACATCGATCAGCGAGGCCGGATCGATCATGACAATGTAGTGCTCTGTGCCAATCGCAGCCATATAGCGGTCGAGGCCCAGATCGTTATGTGAGGTGACCCAGGCCCGGTAGCCATCGGCGGTGATGCGCAATGCTGGCGGAAACGGGGCGGCATGGCTCACTTGTTCCAGCGACGAGCAGCGCGGTTTCAGATCCTCAACGTAAAGGACTTCCTGAATGTAGCGCCAGGAAAAGGAGGCGCGGCGCATCGCCATCGCATGTTCGTAAGTACAGGGTGTTCCGTTAAAAGAGTGCATCTCCTTCAGAGCGGATTCCGCCTGGCTAATCACTCTGTCGGTACGTATCTGTACGCGCGAAGAGTAACTATTCAGATCATCGACAAACTTATCTTCTGCATTGCGGTGTGCCAGCCAGATGCTCAGGCAGACAGGAACAAGGACAGCAATGATGAGTACACATGTAACCACACTGACCAGGTGTCGGGTTGTCATGCTCCTGTTTCCTTTTATAACGCCGGTATAGGGCGCCCAAGCCGATGACATTAAAACGAAAAAGCCGTTGAAGTGTAGTGTTATAGCACGCTGTTGAGAGTGAATTCATTCAGCAATTGAGACACTGAATTAAATATCATTTTAAGTGACTTTTTCACAGAGCGAAAACCCGACGATCGTTACAGGCGCAGGTTGTTTTTGCACCTCTACTCGGATATGCTAATTGTTATGTTATAACAAATCATATTGAGGTAGACATGCAGGTTCTGAATTCATTGTGCAGCGCTAAACAACGCCATCCTGATTGTCAGATTGTGAAGCGTAAAGGGCGGCTATATGTCATTTGTAAATCTAATCCGCGCTTTAAGGCGGTGCAGGGGCGTAAGAAGAGACGTTAAGCGGGATAAAGATGCCTGCCGCTGATGTCGGCGGCAGGCCAGAGTCGGGGTCAGGCGGCTACGCGGGAGAGGGTGAAGACATCGTAGAAAGAGAGCTCGCCTTTCGTGGCGATCATCTTCTGCAGTTTCTCTTTTTGCTGCGACTCGACGTTAGGGGAATGCAGAATATTTTCGATCAGCTGAGGAGGCACAAAGCGCGTGTTGTACCACTCACCGTTGTAGCAGACCCGGAAATCAAGCACATCAATATCTTCATAGCGATAACGCGGATTAACGTCAAAGAAGAAGAAGGCGTTAAAGACGATGAACAAAACAACCAGCAACCAGACGGAACCAATCAGCGTTTCGGATTGCAGCATCACCACCAGCGTAGCAAGCCACGCCGCATACATGGCGACAAACAGACCAGGATGTTTGCGAATAAAGCTGATGCTGAAGCGCGGCTTGTTGTCACGCTTTTCGCGAACATTGAGATCATCAATGGTTTCGGTAAGCAGGCGTTGTATCTCGGTCATCTTCTGCCCTTTCTGAATTCAACTTAATACGAAGGATCCGTATATTTTAAGTGACCACAATGTTTGTGGACAGTAACAGTTATGCTAAGAAATATCATAACAGTTACCAGGAAAGGGCGGGTGGGATGAGATGGCTGGCTGTTCAGTACAACGCAATGCTTCCCCCCCAACGATGGCACTAGCCCAGCGATGGAGAACGGCCTGTCATGCAAAGGATGAAACATCTGAAAGTAGAGTCTTTATCTCTGACAGTTGTGAGAGACAATCAGCGTACAAACTTCCATACAGCGGTTGGGATTTTATCGTACAGCTTATTCATCGTAAGTTCAGCCAGACGATGATCGGCTGCTGAATAGAATACCGCAAGCTCATTATCAGAAAGCTCGTATTTATTTTTTTCAATGACGCGTTCCAGGGTGTCAATGGAGTGACAGCGTCGCAAACGCATCAAATAATCAGTCTTGGTTAATGGTTTATCAGACATAAATTCACCTAATTGTTTGTAATAATTTTAACCGGAGAAACTAACGGATTAGCTCTACTCGCATTGACAAAACAACGAAAAAGCCGATTGCCCGATTTACGCCATTTTTGTAAATCCTGTGCGTTAATGCCGTAGCTACTGAATAACATAAAAGTGTCATCCAAGTATTCGTCAATCTGCTCAATCAACTTATTATCTTCGTTATACTTAATTTTATAATTAAGCGCGAAGGTAGCAATATGCTCAATCAACTCGTTTAACTGCAAATTAATGGCAGAAGTAGGGTCATTTACCCAGCCATGGTTGCTTTCATCGAGATTGGTCAGGCAGTCATGGTACAGGGATTCACAAAGGAATTTCAACTGTGCAATATCTTGCCTTTTGGGCGAGTATTCGTCCATAGCGCATCCCCTTTTTGAGTGATTTTTTACTCACCGAACATCGTTGTCGGGAAGGGTACAACTGACTCAGTGTCAATGACTACTGTTATGCCTCTTGCTTTAACTATAATCTACTCTAATCAGGATTTCACCGCGCTATTACGAAAAATTACAATTACGCAGCATTTTACAGGCTCTGGCGGTCGCTATGTTATATATTGTTTTATCCTGATACAGCTCTTTACTTATCCCCTATGTGATTTTCCGGCCACACTTAAAATCATAGGTCCGAGCGTTTAAAATCAAAAAAACACCAGGAATACTCTTAATACCTAAGACGTGACGCAAAAAATTGAGAATTTCTGTAATAGAACCAGGTTAAATATGATAAGCCGTTTAAGGGTTACATTAAATATATAAACCCTCAATAAGCTAATTTTATGATTTTTAATTGCTGAAAAAAAGGCCGCATATGCGGCCTTTTTAAGGTTTAAACCCGAATCGGGGTCATCACACCGGATGATTGTGTTCGGTTTCGTCGTTCTTACGGCTGAAACGACGACGTACGACCACGAAGAAGACCGGCACGAAGAAGATGGCCAGGATGGTTGCGGTCACCATCCCGCCCATTACACCGGTACCTACGGCGTTCTGTGCACCGGAGCCTGCACCCGAGCTAATAACCAGCGGCATAACGCCGAGGATAAAGGCTAGCGAGGTCATCAGAATAGGACGCAGACGCATACGTACCGCCTCCAGCGTCGCTTCAATCAGGCCTTTCCCTTCTTTATCCATCAGATCTTTGGCGAATTCGACGATTAATATCGCGTTCTTCGCCGACAAGCCAATGGTTGTCAGCAGGCCCACCTGGAAGTAAACGTCGTTATTCAGGCTACGGAACGTGGCGGCCAGCAGGGCGCCGATAACGCCGAGCGGAACGACCAGCATAACGGAGAACGGAATCGACCAGCTCTCGTACAGCGCCGCCAGACAGAGGAACACCACAATCAGGGAGATAGCATACAGGGCAGGGGCCTGGTTGCCGGACAGACGTTCCTGATAGGACATCCCCGTCCAGTCGTAGCCGATGCCTGCTGGCAGTTTACCGGCCAGTTCTTCCATCAGGTTCATGGCCTCACCGGTACTTCTGCCCGGTGCCGCCTGACCCAGGATCTCCATGGATGGCAGACCGTTGTAACGTTCCAGACGTGGCGAACCGTATTCCCAGCGTGAGGTGGAGAAGGCTGAGAATGGCACCATCTGTCCGTTGCTGCCGCGCACATACCAGTTGTTGATATCGCTTGGCAACATACGGTACTGCGCTTCAGACATCACGTAGACCTTCTTCACGCGACCGCGGTCGATGAAGTCGTTGACGTAGCTACCGCCCCAGGCTGCGCCCAGTGTGGTATTGATGTCACTGATAGAGACGCCCAGCGCCTGGGCTTTTTCCTGATCGATATCCACTTTGAACTGCGGCGTATCTTCCAGGCCGTTCGGACGAACGCCAACCAGCAGGTCAGGGTGTTTCGCAACTTCGCCAAAGAGCTGGTTACGCGCCTGAGTCAGTTTCTCATGGCCCAGACCACCCTGGTCGATAAGCTGGAAGTCAAAGCCGGTTGCCGTACCCAGTTCAACAATCGCTGGCAGGTTAAAGGCGAAGACCATCGCATCTTTAATCTGCGAGAAAGTGCCCATCGCACGACCCGTAATGGCCTCAACTTTGTTCTCGTCGCCCGGACGCTCAGCCCAGTCTTTCAGAGAGACGAAGGCGATACCGGTGTTCTGACCACGACCCGCAAAGCCGAAGCCGTTAACCGCAAACACCGATTCAACGTTGGCTTTCTCTTTGTTCAGGTAGTAATCCGTCACCTCATCCAGCACTTTCTGGGTACGTTCCTGGGAAGCACCCGCAGGCAGCTGAGCCATGGTCAGGAATACACCCTGGTCTTCGTCCGGCAGGAATGAGCTTGGCAGACGAACAAACAGGTAGGCCATGCCGACCACGATGATGATATAGAGCAGCAGATAACGACCGGTGCTGCGCAGGATATTTCCTACGCTGTCGGTGTAGTGGTGCGTGCTCTTATCGAACATGCGGTTAAACCAGCCGAAGAAGCCTTTTTTGTTCTCGCCGTGATCGCCTTTTGCCACCGGTTTCAGCATGGTGGCGCACAGGGCCGGGGTCAGGATCAGTGCCACCAGTACCGACAGGGCCATCGCGGAAACGATAGTGATCGAGAACTGACGATAGATCGCACCGGTAGAACCACCGAAGAAGGCCATCGGGATAAATACCGCTGACAGCACCATGGCGATACCGACCAGGGCGCCCTGGATCTGGCCCATCGATTTACGGGTCGCCTCTTTCGGCGGGAGTCCCTCTTCGGACATCACACGCTCGACGTTTTCGACCACCACGATGGCGTCATCCACGAGCAGGCCGATCGCCAGCACCATCCCGAACATCGTCAGGGTGTTTATCGAGAAGCCAAAGGCCGCCAGGATAGCAAAGGTCCCGAGCAGAACCACCGGTACGGCGATGGTTGGAATCAACGTCGCACGGAAGTTTTGCAGGAACAGATACATGACCAGGAAGACCAGAATGATCGCTTCTACCAGCGTTTTCACAACCTCGTGGATGGAGATTTTCACGAATGGCGTTGTGTCATACGGGTAGACGATTTTCAGGCCTGACGGGAAGAACGGTTCCATTTTCTTCAGTTCGGCACGAATCGCCGTCGCGGTATCCAGGGCGTTGGCGCCAGTCGCCAGTTTAATCCCCAGACCGGATGCCGGCTGGCCGTTAAACTTCGCGATCACGTCGTAGTTTTCACCACCCAGTTCCACCTTCGCCACGTCGCGCAGGCGCACCTGAGAACCGTCCGGATTCACCTTCAACAGGATCTTACTGAACTCATCCGCAGAGGTCAGACGGGTCTGGGCGATGATCGAGGCGTTCAGCTGCTGGCCTTTAACCGGCGGCGTACCGCCTAACTGACCGGCTGCAACCTGGGCGTTCTGCGCTTTAATGGCGTTAATCACGTCAACCGGCGTCAGCTGGAAGTTGTTCAGTTTGTTCGGATCCATCCAGATACGCATCGCGTACTGAGAACCGAACAGCTGAACGTCACCGACACCAGAAGTACGGCTGATAGCGTCCTTCATGTTAGCGCCCACGTAGTCGGAAATATCCTCCTGCGTCATGGTGCCGTTGGTGTTGATAACGCCGACAACCATCAGGAAGCTACTGGAGGATTTCTCCACGCTCACACCCTGCTGTTGTACTTCCTGCGGCAGCAGTGGCATCGCCAGCTGCAGTTTGTTCTGTACCTGAACCTGGGCAATGTCCGCATCCGTACCTGACTCGAAGGTCAGGGTGATCTGAACAGTACCGGTTGAGTCACTGTTGGAGGACATGTACATCAGGTTATCGATACCGTTCATGTTCTGTTCGATAACCTGCGTGACGGTGTCCTGCACCGTTTTTGCATCAGCCCCTGGGTAGGTTGCGGCGATTGAAATTGCTGGCGGCGCAATGGTTGGATATTGCGCGACAGGCAGCTTCAGGATCGCAAGTCCCCCGGCTAGCATGATGATAATGGCGATCACCCACGCGAAAATGGGGCGATCGATAAAGAAATTAGGCATGTCTTAACGGCTCCTGTTTAAGTTAAGACTTAGGTTGTTCTGACTGACCGCCTGCTGAGGCTTGTTGTTGATTGTCAGACGTGACCTCTTGCGCTTTTACCTTGGCGCCTGGGCGAACTTTTTGTAATCCGGTAATGATGACGCGATCGCCATCTTTCAGACCGTCAGTCACCAGCCATTTATCACCAATCGCCTGGGTTGCTTTAATCTGACGAACTTCGACTTTGTCTTCAGCGCCAATCACCATCGCACTGGCATCGCCGCGCGGAGTGCGGGTCACGCCCTGCTGTGGTACCAGCAGTGCGGTTGGGTTGATCCCTTCTTCCAGGCTGGCGCGAACGAACATACCCGGTAACAGCGTATGGTTCGGGTTCGGGAAGATGGCGCGCAGGGTGATTGAACCGGTAGTCTGATCAACCGTCACGTCAGAGAACTCGAGGCTGCCGGTCTCCGGGAACTTGATGCCGTCGCTGGTAACCAGCTCAACTTTTGCTTTGCCGTTTTCCTGCTTCAGGGTGCCATTTTCCAGCTCCTGTTTCAGACGCAGGAAATCGTTGCTCGACTGGGTGACATCGACATAGATCGGGTCAAGTTGCTGCACAGTCGCCAGCGCAGTGGTCTGGCCGTTCTGTACCAGCGCACCCTCGGTCACAGCGGATTTACCAATACGGCCGCTGATAGGGGAGGTCACTTTGGTATAGGCCAGGTTGATACGCGCGGTTTCAACGGCAGCTTTCGCAGCGACGACCGCAGCATTAGCCTGCTGGGCATCCGCCTGCGCACTGTCATATTCCTGTTGGCTGATGTACTGGGTACCCAACAGTTTCTGATAACGGTTGACGGTCAGCTGGGCAATTTTTGCAGCAGCCTGCGCTTTGGCCAGATCGCCTTTCGCGCTTTCGTAGTTCGCCTGATAAGTTGCAGGATCAATCTGATACAGAGACTCGCCCGCTTTAACATCGCCGCCTTCAGTAAAATTACGTTTCAGGATGATGCCACTTACCTGTGGACGCACTTCAGCAATACGGTAAGCGCTGGTTCGGCCGGGTAATTCTGTTGTCATCTGGAGAGGTTCGGTTTTGAGCGTCACGACACCAACCTCTGGCACCTGCTGCGCTCCTTGTTGAGCCTGTTTTTCGTCACATCCTGTAAGCGCTAAGCTGCCTGAGAGCATCAGAACGATCGCCAGAGGCGTTAACCCTCTGTTTTTGTTCATATGTAAACCTCGAGTTTCCGATTTCAAATTGATCAATGGATCAAGCGTCCACAAACCCATTGCTGCGTTTATATTATCGTCGTGCTATGGTACATACATTCATAAATGTATGTAAATCTGGCTCCTGTAAATTCACCTGCGCATGGCACGAAAAACCAAACAACAAGCACTTGCAACACGCCAACACATCCTTGATGTCGCTTTACGCTTGTTTTCGCAACAGGGGGTTTCCTCCACCTCTCTGGCACAGATTGCTCAGGCTGCTGGGGTTACCCGGGGAGCGATTTACTGGCATTTCAAAAATAAGTCAGATTTATTTGGTGAAATTTGGGAGCTTTCAGAATCCAGTATTGGAGATCTTGAGACTGAGTATCGGGCAAAATTCCCTGACGATCCACTCTCAGTTTTAAGAGAGATTCTGGTCTATATCCTTGAGGCGACAGTTATTGAAGAACGACGTCGTCTTATGATGGAGATCATCTTCCATAAATGTGAATTTGTTGGGGAGATGGCGGTGGTGCAGCAGGCGCAGCGCAGTCTCTGTCTGGCCAGTTACGACCGGATCGAACAAACCCTGACGCACTGTATTAAAGCCAATATGCTCCCGGCTAATCTTTTGACCCGTCGCGCCGCCATTCTGATGCGCAGCTATATTTCCGGCATTATGGAAAACTGGCTGTTTGCTCCCCAGACTTTTGATCTGCAACGTGAAGCCCGTGATTATGTCGCGATCCTGCTGGAGATGTACCAGCTCTGTCCCACGCTACGGGCGCAGCCTGAGCCGCTTCTGGCCTGACTCCCAGGAATTATCCAGGAGCCAACAGTTCACGCTATTTTGCTTTCGACTGCCGTGATATTCTTCACGCCGGTCATCCCGGTCATCCCGGTCATTCATCACACAAATTACACATTACTATGTCGCATTACACACGCCAATCGCATCCTGTTTTTGCCTTTATTTTGCTTCTCTTTTTTGCCTTATTGGCCTCCCCGGTTGCGTTTGCACGTGGTGATAACACCAGCGACACGCCAACCCGGGCAGATATTCAGAGCCAGCTTGATGCCCTGAGCAAACAAAAAGAGCTCAATCCGCAGGATAAGCTGGTGCAAAAAGACCTGACGGAAACCCTTGAGACTATTGATAAGCTTGAGCGGATCAAGGCCGAAACCACACAATTACGCCAGAAAGTGGCCCAGGCGCCGGAAGCAATGCGTAAGGCGACCGAAAGCCTGAATGCGCTGAGCGATGTGGACAATGATGACGAAACCCGCAAAACGCTGGCCACGCTCTCATTACGCCAGCTGGAACTGCGCGTATCGCAGTTGCTCGACGACTTACAAACCGCCCAGAGCGATCTCTCAACCTACAACAGCCAGCTGGTTTCCCTGCAAACTCAGCCGGAGCGCGTACAGAACGCGATGTATACCGCCTCTCAGGAGCTGCAGCAGATCCGCAATCGCCTGAACGGCACCGCGGTGGGCGAGGCGGCGTTACGCCCCACGCAGCAAACGTTGCTCATGACGCAGCAGCTTCTGCTGAACGCCCAGATCGAACAGCAGCGCAAGAGCCTGGAAGGCAATACCGTCCTGCAGGATACCCTGCAAAAACAGCGCGACTACGTCACCGCGAATATCAACCGTCTGGAGCACCAGCTGCAACTGCTGCAGGAAGCGGTTAACAGCAAGCGACTGACCCTGACAGAGAAAACCGCTCAGGAAGCCGTCAATCCGGACGAAACCGCGCGTATCCAGGAAAACCCGCTGGTGAAGCAGGAGCTGGATGTTAACCATCAGCTCAGCCAGCGTTTGATAGCCGCCACCGAAAACGGCAACTCGCTGGTTCAGCAGAACATCAAAGTCAAAAACTGGCTGGATCGCGCCCTGCAGTCAGAACGCAATATCAAGGAGCAGATCGCCGTTCTGAAAGGCAGCCTGCTGCTGTCGCGTATCCTTTATCAGCAACAGCAGACCTTACCCTCTGCCGATGAGCTGGAGGACATGACCAACCGCATTGCGGATCTGCGTCTTGAACAGTTTGAGGTCAACCAGCAGCGTGATGCCCTGTTCCAGAGCGATGCTTTCGTCGCGAAGCTGGAAGAGGGGCACAGCAGCGAGGTCAATGAAGAGGTTCACGACGCGCTGCTGCAGGTGGTGGATATGCGTCGCGAGCTGCTGGACCAGATGAACAAACAGCTGGGTAATCAGCTGATGATGGCGATTAACCTGCAAATCAACCAGCAGCAGCTGGTGAGCGTATCCAAAAGCCTACAGGAGATCCTCACCCAGCAAATCTTCTGGGTAAACAGCAACAAACCGATGGACTGGGACTGGATAAAATCCTTCCCGGGCATGCTAAAAGACCAGATTAATGGGATGAAAATCACCGTTAACTGGGAAAAAGCCGGCCCGGCGGTGGCCTTTGCCTTCCTGGCGGGTCTGCCGCTGTTGCTGATTGCCGGTTTAATCCGCTGGCGTCTTGGCTGGCTGAAAAAGTACCAGGCGAAGCTGGCGAATGAAGTCGGGCAGTTGCGTAATGACAGCCAGCTTCATACCCCAAAAGCGATTCTTATCGATCTGATCCGCGCCCTGCCGGTCTGCCTGTTAATTCTGGCGGCGGGGCTGATCCTGCTCACCATGCAGCTCAATATCAGCGATCTGCTGTGGGCCTTCAGCAAAAAGTTGGCGCTGTTCTGGTTGGTCTTTGGCCTGTGCTGGAAAGTACTGGAAAAAGACGGCGTGGCGGTGAGCCACTTCAATATGCCTGCGCAGCTGACCAGTCACTGGCGCCGCCAGATTGTGCGCATCAGCCTGGCGCTGTTGCCGCTGCACTTCTGGTCGGTGGTGGCGGAACTCTCTCCGCTCCATCTGATGGATGATGTGCTGGGGCAGTTCGTGATCCTGCTTAACCTGCTACTGATAAGCGTCCTGATGTGGCCGATATTCCGTGACAGCTGGCGTGACAAAGAGTCGCATACCATTCGCCTGGTGACGGTCACCGTACTCTCTATTATCCCTGTCGCGCTGATGGTGCTGACGGCCACCGGCTATTTCTATACCACGCTGCGTTTGTCAGGGCGCTGGATTGAAACCGTCTATCTGGTGATCTTCTGGAACCTGCTCTATCAGACCGTGCTGCGCGGGCTGAGCGTTGCCGCCCGCCGTATTGCCTATCGCCGCGCGCTGGCGCGTCGGCAGAATATGGTGAAAGAGGGGGCCGAAGGTGCTGAACCGCAGGAAGAGCCGACCATCGCCCTGGAGCAGGTCAACCAGCAGACGCTGCGTATCACCATGCTGGTGATGATTGCTCTGTTCGGCGTGATGTTCTGGGCGATCTGGTCTGATTTAATCACCGTCTTTGCCTATCTCGATAGCATTACGCTATGGCACTACAGCGGCACCGAAGCGGGGGCCGCAGTGGTGAAAAACGTCACCATGGGCAGCCTGCTGTTCGCGCTGGTCTCGTCGGTGGTGGCATGGGCCTTGATCCGCAACTTACCCGGCCTGCTGGAGGTGCTGATCCTCTCGCGCCTGAATATGCGCCAGGGGGCCTCCTACGCCATTACCACCATCCTGAACTATGTGATTCTGGTGGTGGGTGCCATGACCGTCTTCGGTTCGCTCGGGGTGTCGTGGGACAAACTGCAGTGGCTGGCGGCAGCATTGTCGGTGGGCCTTGGTTTCGGTTTGCAGGAGATCTTCGGGAACTTCGTCTCTGGCCTGATTATTCTGTTCGAACGTCCGGTGCGTATCGGCGATACCGTTACCATCGGCACCTTCTCGGGCACCGTCAGCAAGATCCGTATCCGTGCGACCACCATCACTGACTTCGATCGCAAAGAGGTGATCATCCCGAACAAAGCGTTCGTCACCGAGCGGTTGATCAACTGGTCGCTGTCGGACACCATTACCCGCGTGGTGATCCGCCTCGGCGTGGCCTACGGTTCCGATCTGGAGACGGTGAAAAATGTCCTGTTGAAAGCGGCGATGGATCATCCAAAAGTGATGCATGATCCGGAGCCAGCCGTCTTCTTTACGACCTTTGGGCCGAGTACGTTAGATCATGAGCTGCGTCTGTACGTGCGTGAACTGCGCGATCGCAGTTATACGGTGGATGAACTGAACCGCACTATCGAACGTATGTGTCGCGAGAACAACATCAATATCGCGTTTAACCAGCTGGAAGTGCATCTGCGCAATGAGAAGGGCGACGAGCACACTGAAGTGAAACGTGACATTAAGGGTGACGATCCGACCCCAGCGTGATGCGCCCCCTCGCTCTCGCCTTCTCCCTTTCAGGGAGAGGGCAGGGGGGAGGGTAATTTCCCTTCAAAATCCCGCTTCACAATCTCCAGCGCTTTCAGCACTGTTTCAGTGGGGATAGCATGGTTCTCCAGCAACATGATCAGGTCGACGGCCAGCTTGACTTCGTCGGGGGCGTTTTCCAGTGACACACACTACTCCTGTTAACGGGTCAGACGCGCGATAACGCGTTCAATGTCATCCAGTGCCTTGCGGCAACGTTCAAGCCGTCCTTCCAGGGCGGTGATTTCGCGCATCAGCATCTGCTGTTCTTCCAGCGTTTCGGCCTGATTCAGCCGCGCCGTGCGTTCATTTTTCATTTCACAGAGCCGACGTTCAAACTCCTGGTGTTCCAGACGCTTGCGCTGCCATTTTGTGGTGCCGGCAGAGGAGCTGTCCCAGACGCGTAGCGGCCAGGCGGCAATCTCCCGATGCAGGGCGGCAATCTGTTCCGCCAGATGACCGGCAAGCCAGGCCACCTGCTCAGATTGCCCCTTTTCCACGGCGTGACGCAGCTCATCCAGGTTGTGCTGGGCTTCATCCAGATAGGCATTCATCACCGTGCTGCGGGTGCGGAACAGCTGCCGGTCAAAGCGCGGCTTCAGCGTGGCGTGCTGCATCAGCGGGGAGGCCTGCGTGCGCAGGGCCGACAGCTGATTTTGCAGTGTCTGTAAAAGCAAGGCTGTTTTCAATCCGCACTCCAGTGGTACAGTAGCCGTTCAGTTTGATACCGATTCGCATTATGCAGCGTACTATTCTAATCATCATTGGCTGGCTTGCGGTAGTGCTCGGCACGCTGGGTGTCGTTTTACCCCTTCTGCCGACTACCCCTTTTATATTGCTTGCGGCGTGGTGCTTTGCCCGCTCCTCGCCACGTTTTCACCACTGGCTGCTGTACCGCTCATGGTTTGGCGGCTATCTGCGCCACTGGCAACAGTACCGTGCGATGCCGCCCGGGGCTAAGCCGCGGGCCATTGCGCTGATCCTGGTGACCTTCGCCATTTCATTATGGCTGGTCAAAATGATGTGGGTACGGATCCTGCTGCTGGCGATCCTCACTTGCCTGCTCATTTTCATGTGGCGGATCCCCGTTGTTGATGAAAAGCAACAAAAGCAATAATCCTCAGACTGGCTGTTGCATTTCTTGTGCGCAGCCAGTAAATTCGACCGTTTTCGAGCACGGGCGGGCCTGGTTAAAGGTTAAACAATTGTTACTTTGACCAACCCTTTATCCGCTCCGTGAGTAACACCGTTTTCATCAGGCATCCATTTATGACCGCAACTGCGCAGCAGCTTGAATTTCTTAAAAACAGCATCAAAAGCATCCAGGATTATCCGAAGCCTGGCATTCTTTTCCGTGATGTCACCAGCTTGCTGGAAGACCCAAAAGCGTACGCGCTCAGCATTGAACTGCTGGTTGAGCGTTATAAGAACGCTGGGATCACCAAAGTTGTAGGCACCGAAGCCCGTGGTTTCCTGTTTGGCGCCCCGGTTGCGCTGGCAATGGGCGTGGGCTTTGTACCGGTGCGTAAACCGCGCAAACTGCCTCGCGAAACCATCGCCGAGAGCTACGAGCTGGAGTACGGCACCGACCAGCTTGAGATCCACGTTGATGCGATCAAGCCAGGCGATAAAGTGCTGGTGGTTGACGATCTGCTGGCCACCGGCGGCACCATTGAAGCGACCGTGAAGCTGATCCGTCGCCTGGGTGGTGAAGTAACCGATGCGGCCTTTATCATCAACCTGTTCGATCTAGGCGGTGAACAGCGCCTCGAAAAACAGGGCATCACCAGCTACAGCCTCGTGCCATTCCCGGGACATTAATCCTCCCGCCCGCAACCTCGCCCAACGGGTGAGGTTGTGTTAGCATTACCCCCCTGAATATCCACCTTCCAGCGTTGCAGAGCCTGCCCATGAGTTATCAGGTGTTAGCCCGTAAATGGCGACCCCAAACCTTTGCTGACGTTGTCGGCCAGGAACATGTGCTGACCGCCCTGGCGAACAGCTTATCGCTAGGCCGTATCCATCACGCCTGGCTTTTTTCCGGCACCCGTGGCGTCGGTAAAACCTCTATTGCCCGTTTGCTGGCGAAAGGCCTTAACTGCGAAACCGGGATCACCGCCACGCCGTGCGGCGTGTGCGATAACTGCCGTGAAATCGAGCAGGGGCGCTTTGTCGATCTGATTGAGATCGATGCCGCATCGCGCACCAAAGTCGAAGATACCCGCGATCTGCTGGATAACGTCCAGTACGCCCCGGCGCGTGGCCGCTTCAAGGTCTATCTGATCGATGAAGTGCACATGCTGTCGCGCCACAGCTTTAACGCCCTGCTGAAAACGCTGGAAGAACCGCCTGCACACGTTAAATTCCTGCTGGCGACCACCGATCCGCAAAAGCTGCCGGTCACTATTTTGTCCCGCTGTCTGCAGTTCCACCTGAAGGCGCTGGACGTCACGCAGATCCGCGATCGGCTCGAATACATCCTGAACGAAGAGCAGGTTGCCCATGAACCGCGGGCGCTGCAGCTGCTGGCGCGTGCCGCCGATGGCAGCCTGCGTGATGCCCTCAGCCTGACCGATCAGGCGATTGCCAGCGGCGAAGGCAAGCTGACCACCCAGGCGGTGAGCACCATGCTCGGCACGCTGGATGACGATCAGGCGCTGTCGCTGATTGAAGCGGTTGTCGAGGCCAACGGCGAGCGGGTGATGGAGCTGGTCAACGCCTCAGCCTCACGCGGCGTGGAGTGGGAAGCCTTGCTGGTTGAGATGCTCAGCCTGCTGCACCGTATTGCGATGGTGCAGCTCTCCCCGGCGGCGCTGGGCCCGGATATGGCCGCGATTGAACAGCGGATGCGCGAGCTGGCGCGAACCATTCCGCCAACGGATGTACAGCTTTACTATCAAACCCTGTTAATTGGCCGCAAAGAGTTGCCGTTCGCGCCCGACAGACGTATGGGGGTTGAGATGACCCTGCTGCGCGCGCTGGCGTTCCATCCGCGCATGCCGTTGCCGGAACCCGAGGTGCAGCCGCAGTCGTTCGCACCGGCCGCGCCGACGGCGGTTATGTCACCGCAGCAGGTGCCAGTACAGCCGGCAGCGCCATCGCCGCAAAATGTGCCGCTGTCGGACGCCACCAGTTCGGTGCTTGCTGCCCGCAGCCAGCTACAGCGCGCGCAGGGAGCACCCAGACCAAAAAAGAGTGAACCGGCAGCGCCTGCAAGAGCGCGGCCGGTAAATAACGCCGCGCTTGAACGTCTGGCTTCGGTCACGGATCGTGTCCAGTCGCGTTCGGCATCGGTCACTTCTGAGCCGAAGGCGCCGGTGAAGCAAGAAGCCTATCGCTGGAAAGCCACCACCGTCACCGAAGAGGTGAAGGTGGAGATTGCCACGCCGAAGGCGCTGAAAAAGGCGCTGGAGCACGAGAAGACGCCGGAGCTCTCCGCGAAGCTGGCGGAAGAGTCGCTTGCGCGCGATGCCTGGGCGGCAGAGGTCAGTAAACTGAAGCTGCCGAAGCTGGTGGAGCAGGTTGCGCTCAACGCCTGGCGTGAGCAGGAGGGCAACCGCATCTGCCTGCATCTGCGTCCGGGCCAGCGTCACCTGAATTCGGCGAGCGCGCAGCAGGTGCTGACTGAGGCGCTCTCCACATTACAGGGTGCGCCGGTTGAATTGACTATCATTGAAGATGATAATCCGGCGGTCCGTACCCCGCTGGAGTGGCGTCAGGCCATTTATGAAGAGAAGCTCGCGCAGGCGCGTGAGGCAATTATCGCGGATAATAACATTCAGACCCTGCAGCGCTACTTCGATGCAGAACTGGATGAAGAGAGTATTCGACCCATTTGATCGTGAGTCTGACTTACGGTTGTTATCTTTAACGTGAAAGAAGAGAGAAGCCTATGTTTGGTGGTAAAGGCGGTCTGGGTGGTCTGATGAAGCAGGCCCAGCAGATGCAGGAAAAAATGCAGAAGATGCAGGAAGAGATCGCACAGATGGAAGTCACTGGCGAATCGGGCGCAGGTCTGGTCAAAGTGACCATCAACGGCGCACACAACTGCCGTCGCGTGGAGATCGACCCAAGCCTGCTCGAAGACGACAAAGAGATGCTGGAAGATCTGGTTGCCGCTGCGTTTAACGATGCTGCGCGCCGTATCGACGAAACTCAGAAAGAAAAAATGGCCTCTGTATCCTCCGGAATGCAGCTGCCACCGGGCTTTAAGATGCCATTCTGATGCAAACCAGTCCGCTGCTTACGCAGTTAATGGAAGCGCTACGCTGCCTGCCGGGCGTAGGCCCGAAGTCGGCGCAGCGCATGGCGTTTACCCTGCTGCAACGCGATCGTAGCGGCGGCATGCGTCTGGCGCAGGCCCTGACCCGCGCCATGTCAGAAATTGGCCACTGTGCCGACTGCCGCACCTTTACCGAGCAGGAGGTGTGTAACATCTGCGCCAACCCGCGTCGTCAGGAAAATGGTCAGATCTGCGTGGTGGAGAGTCCTGCGGACATCTACGCCATCGAGCAGACCGGGCAGTTTTCCGGCCGCTATTTTGTGCTGATGGGGCACCTGTCGCCGCTGGACGGCATTGGTCCGGATGATATCGGCCTGGACCGCCTTGAACAGCGTCTGAAATCGGAAACGATTAACGAGGTGATCCTCGCCACCAACCCAACGGTGGAAGGGGAGGCAACAGCCAACTATATCGCCGAGCTGTGCGCGGAGTCGGGCGTCGATGCCAGTCGAATCGCCCACGGTGTGCCGGTGGGCGGCGAGCTGGAAATGGTCGATGGCACTACGCTGTCCCACTCTCTGGCAGGACGTCACAAGATTAATTTCTGACCAAACGGAGGCTGCAGTCGTGGCCTCCGCTTGAAAAAAATCCCCCGTATCCCCATCTCTCCCTCAACGCTTTTAAACCCCATTAAATGGCATTGTTGAGGTCGACTTAGTATGAAAGGACAAGAAACCCGTGGTTTCCAGTCAGAGGTAAAACAGCTTCTGCACCTGATGATCCATTCTCTTTATTCCAATAAAGAAATTTTCCTGCGCGAGCTTATCTCTAACGCCTCTGATGCGGCAGACAAGCTGCGTTTTCGTGCGCTCTCGAAGCCAGAGCTGTATGAAGGTGACGGCGAACTGCGCGTGCGTGTCTCATTTGATAAAGAGAACCGCACCCTGACCATCGCCGACAACGGCATCGGTATGACCCGTGATGAAGCCATTGACCATCTCGGCACCATCGCTAAATCCGGCACCAAAGCCTTCCTGCAGTCGATGGGTTCCGATCAGGCCAAAGACAGCCAGCTGATTGGTCAGTTCGGTGTGGGCTTCTACTCCGCCTTCATCGTGGCGGATAAAGTTACCGTACGCACCCGCGCGGCAGGCGAAAGCGCCGAAAACGGCGTATTCTGGGAATCCCACGGCGAAGGTGAATATACCGTTGCTGACATCACCAAAGCCGATCGCGGCACCGAGATCACCCTGCACCTGCGCGAAGGGGAAGACGATTTCCTCAACGACTGGCGCGTACGCTCCATCATCAGCAAATATTCTGACCATATCGCCCTGCCGGTAGAGATCGAAAAACAGGAAGAGAAAGACGGCGAAACCGTCATCTCCTGGGAGAAGATCAACAAAGCGCAGGCGCTGTGGACGCGTAACAAGTCTGAAATCAAAGACGACGAATACAACGAGTTCTACAAGCACATCGCCCATGACTTTACCGATCCGCTGACCTGGAGCCACAACCGTGTGGAAGGGAAGCAGGAGTACACCAGCCTGCTTTACATCCCGGCGCAGGCACCGTGGGATATGTGGAACCGCGATCACAAGCACGGCCTGAAGCTGTACGTGCAGCGCGTGTTCATCATGGACGAAGCCGAACAGTTCATGCCGAACTACCTGCGCTTTGTACGCGGCCTGATTGATTCCAACGATCTGCCGCTGAACGTCTCCCGTGAGATCCTGCAGGACAGCACCGTAACCCGTAATCTGCGCACCGCGCTGAGCAAACGTGCCCTGCAGATGCTGGATAAGCTGGCGAAAGACGACGCCGAAAAATACCAGACCTTCTGGAAACAGTTCGGCCTGGTGCTGAAAGAGGGCCCGGCGGAAGATCCGTCTAACGTTGAAGCCATTGCCAAACTGCTGCGCTTCGCCTCCACGCACACCGACTCTTCCGAACAGAATGTGTCGCTGGAAGAGTACATCTCCCGCATGAAAGAAGGGCAGGAGAAGATCTACTACATCACCGCCGACAGCTATGCCGCGGCGAAGAGCAGCCCGCACCTGGAGCTGCTGCGTAAGAAAGGCATCGAAGTATTGCTGCTTTCCGATCGCATCGATGAGTGGATGATGAACTACCTGACCGAGTTCAGCGGTAAAGCGTTCCAGTCCGTTGCCAAAGCCGATGAGTCCATCGACAAGCTGGCGGATGAAGTGGACGATACCGCGAAAGAGGCAGAAAAAGCGCTGGAGCCGTTTGTTGAGCGCGTGAAAACCCATCTGGGCGATCGCGTGAAAGAGGTGCGTTTCACCCACCGTCTGACCGATACCCCGGCCATCGTCACCACTGATGCTGACGAGATGAGTACCCAGATGGCGAAGCTGTTCGCCGCCGCGGGCCAGGCTGTGCCGGAGGTGAAATACATTTTTGAACTCAACCCGGATCACGCGCTGGTGAAACGTGCAGCCGAGACCCAGGACGAAGCCCGCTTCGCCGAGTGGGTTGAACTGCTGCTGGATCAATCTTTGCTGGCCGAGCGCGGCACGCTGGAAGATCCTAACCAGTTCATCAAACGCGTGAATGCGTTGCTGCTGGCGTAAATTACTTCCCTCTCTTCGCTGAAGAGAGAATAAGGGTGCAGGTTATCTGCCTGCACCCACTAATAAATTCCCCTCATTAACCGTTTCAGCCTTCCCGCCTTTCTTGAGCGATACCCGTTCTGGTGGTATTGTTTAGCGCTTTTTGAAAAATTGAATCGACTTTTGAGGGGATTTTCGCAATGCGTATTATTCTGCTTGGCGCTCCGGGCGCGGGTAAAGGAACTCAGGCTCAGTTCATCATGGAGAAATACGGTATTCCGCAAATCTCTACGGGTGACATGCTGCGTGCCGCTGTTAAATCTGGCTCCGAGCTGGGTAAACAGGCGAAAGACATTATGGACGCCGGCAAACTGGTGACCGACGAGCTGGTTATCGCTCTGGTTAAAGAACGCATTTCTCAGGAAGATTGCCGTAACGGTTTCCTGCTGGACGGCTTCCCACGTACCATTCCGCAGGCGGATGCCATGAAAGAAGCGGGCATCAACGTAGACTACGTGCTGGAGTTCGACGTACCGGACGAACTGATTGTTGACCGTATCATCGGTCGTCGCGTACACGCTGCTTCCGGCCGCGTTTACCACGTTAAGTTCAATCCACCACAGGTGGAAGGTAAAGACGACGTGACCGGCGAAGAGCTGACCACCCGTAAAGACGATCAGGAAGAGACCGTGCGTAAGCGCCTGGTGGAATACCATCAGATGACCGCGCCGCTGATCGGCTACTACTCTAAAGAAGCGCAGGCGGGTAACACCAAATACGCAAAAGTCGACGGTACTAAGCCTGTCGCTGACGTTCGTGCAGAGCTGGAAAAGATCCTCGGCTAATCACGCCCCCACTAAATCATTCGGGCTGCATCGCGGCGGCAAGCACGCGAATCCCCAGGAACATAGATTACTATGTGACTGGGGTGAGAGTGCGCAGCCAACAAAGAGGCAGCCTGAAGGATGACGTGGGTTCTCACCCGGGTCCCCGGGTGAGAAAAATTCTCATTCTACCTTTTACTGCAATTGGTTCCGTTTACGCACTTTTCAGATACACTTATCAGCCTGTTAAAAGGTTATGAGGCGTGAATGAGTCAGGCGAAAACCGGCATCCTGCTTGCCAATCTGGGAACCCCCGAAGCACCTACTCCAGCGGCGGTAAAACGCTACCTGCGACAATTTTTAAGCGATACGCGCGTTGTGGATACCCCACGCCTGCTGTGGTGGCCTTTGCTGCGCGGCGTGATTCTGCCGATCCGTTCGCCGCGCGTGGCAAAGCTCTATCAGTCCGTCTGGATGGAAGAGGGCTCGCCGCTGATGGTCTACAGCCGTCGTCAGGAGAAAGCGCTGGCCGCCCGTCTGCCGGATATGCCGGTAGCGCTGGGCATGAGCTACGGCAAACCTTCCCTGAAAAGCGCCGTCGATGAACTGCTGGCGCAGGGCGTTGATCACATTGTGGTGCTGACGCTCTATCCGCAATACTCCTGCTCCACTGTGGCAGCCGTCTGGGATGAGCTGGCGCGCATTCTGGCAACCCGTCGTCGCATTCCCGGCGTGACCTTTATTCGCGACTACGCGGATAACGAGCTCTATATCAACGCCCTTGCCAGCAGCGCCCGCGCGTCGTTTGAGAAACACGGCGAGCCGGATCTGCTGCTGCTCTCCTATCACGGCATCCCGCAGCGATTCGCCAACGAAGGGGACGACTATCCGCAGCGCTGCCGCGATACCACCCGTGAGCTGGTGTCCGCCCTCGGCCTGCCGCCCGAGAAGGTGATGATGACCTTCCAGTCGCGCTTTGGCCGCGAGCCGTGGCTGACTCCTTATACCGATGAGACCCTCAAAATGCTGGGTGAGAAGGGGGTGAAGCATATCCAGGTGATGTCGCCGGGCTTTGCGTCAGACTGTCTGGAAACCCTGGAAGAGATCGCGGTGCAAAACCGGGAGTTCTTCCTCGAAGCGGGCGGGACAAAGTACGAGTATATTCCGGCGCTTAACGACAATCCTGAGCACATCGAGATGATGGCGTCACTGGTGACCCGCAGCCGCTGATCGCACTCTGCGCCGGGTTTGTGCTACCATTCCCGGCCCATCCGTCACTCATAGCTCAGAACATGAAATTTCCCGGTAAACGTAAATCCAAACACTACTTTCCCGTTAACGCCCGCGATCCGCTGCTGCAGCAAATTCAGCCGGAAAATGAGTCCAGTGCCGCCTGGGTGGTGGGTATCGACCAGACGCTGGTGGATATTGAAGCTAAAGTGGACGATGCGTTTGTCGAACGTTACGGCCTGAGCGCCGGGCACTCTCTGGTGATTGACGACGACGTAGCGGAAGCGCTCTATCAGGAGCTGGTGCGGGATAACCTGATCACCCATCAGTTTGCCGGGGGGACCATCGGCAACACCATGCACAACTACTCTGTGCTGGCGGACGACCGCTCCGTACTGCTGGGCGTGATGTGCAGCAATGTCGAAATCGGCAGTTACGCCTACCGTTATCTCTGCAACACCTCCAGCCGGACCGATCTGAACTACCTCCAGGGGGTGGACGGGGCGATTGGCCGCTGCTTTACGCTGATCGGTGAATCTGGCGAGCGCACCTTCGCCATCAGCCCTGGCCATATGAACCAGCTGCGCGCCGAGAGCATTCCTGAAGAGGTGATTGCCGGGGCATCTGCACTGGTGCTGACCTCCTATCTGGTGCGCTGCAAGCCCGGCGAGCCGATGCCGGAAGCGACCATGAAGGCGGTGGAATATGCGAAGAAATACAACGTGCCGGTGGTCCTTACCCTGGGCACCAAATTTGTCATCGCCGATAACCCGGAGTGGTGGCAGGCGTTCCTGAAAGAGCACGTCTCGATTCTGGCGATGAACGAAGAAGAGGCCGAAGCCCTGACCGGGGAGAGCGATCCGCTGCTGGCATCTGATAAGGCGCTGGACTGGGTCGATCTGGTGCTCTGCACTGCCGGGCCGGTAGGGTTGTATATGGCCGGTTTCACCGAAGAAGAGGCGAAGCGCAAAACCCAGCATCCGCTGCTGCCAGGGGCGATTGCCGAGTTCAACCAGTTTGAATTCAGCCGCGCCATGCGCCACAAAGACTGTGTTAATCCGCTGCGTATCTTCTCGCATATCGCCCCGTACATGGGCGGCCCGGAGAAGATCATGAACACCAACGGCGCAGGCGACGGCGCGCTGGCGGCGCTGCTGCACGATATCACTGCCAACGCGTTCCACCGTACCAACGTGCCGAACTCCAGCAAACACAAGTTTAACTGGCTGACCTATTCGTCGCTGGCACAGGTATGTAAGTACGCAAACCGCGTGAGCTATCAGGTGCTGAACCAGCACTCACCGCGCTTAACGCGCGGCCTGCCGGAGCGGGAAGACAGTCTGGAAGAGTCCTACTGGGACAGATAAGCCCATCCCCCGGCGGCGCTGCGCTTGCCGGGGCGACGTGTGAGCCTGCTAAGCGAAGCGCTAGCAGGCTTTTTTTTACCCCATCACCGCCTTTTTCTCCAGCAGCGCCAGCATCGTATTCGCAATTTCGCGCTCACCCATTACCACCTGATTCGCGCCACGCTCGGTGATATAATCCACCTCGTCGTCGTAATGGGCGCGGGCAATGATTTCAATATCCGGACACTTTTCTCGCGCCGAGGCGACAATTTCACCCGCTTCATAGCCGTTGGGAATGGTCAGCAGCAGCCAGCGCGCGCAGTCCAGATGCGCCAGATTCATGATCTCTTCGTTCGCCGCATTCCCCAGCACCGCCCGGATCCCACGCGCGCGCAGCTCATCCACGCGGGTACGGGAGTTTTCAATCACCACCAGTGGAATGCCCTGGGCCATCAGCTTCTCACCCAGCAGGCTGCCGACGCGGCCAAAACCCACCAGCAGGGCGTGGTTACAGATATCCACCGGGATCTGTTTCTCTTCTTCCGTCGCCTCTTCCAGGGTCTGCTCTTCGAGGGTTTCGGTTTTATCGAGATATTTTTCCAGCAGCGCGAACAGCACCGGGTTGAGCATAATTGAGAGGATCGCCCCCGCCAGCACCAGGTTTTGCCCGGCCTGCGGCAGCAGATCCAGCGCCATGCCCAGCCCGGCGAGAATAAAGGCAAATTCACCAATCTGGGCGAGACTGGCGGCAATAGTCAGCGCGGTACGCGGCGAGTGGCCGAACATACGCACCAGGAAGAAAGCGGCGAGTGACTTACCGAAGATAATGATGGCCAGCGTGCCGAGCACCGCCAGCGGCTGTTCAATCAACACCAGCGGGTCGAACAGCATCCCCACGGAGACGAAAAACAGCACCGCAAACGCGTCGCGCAGCGGCAGGGTATCGTGGGCGGCGCGGTGGCTCAGTTCCGATTCATTGAGCACCATCCCGGCAAAGAACGCGCCGAGGGCGAAGGAGACATCAAACAGCTCAACGGCGCCAAAGGCGATACCCAGCGCCAGGGCGAGCACGGCAAGAGTAAACAGCTCGCGCGAACCGGTGGCGGCACTGCGGGAGAGGATCCAGGGCACCAGGCGACGGCCCACCAGCATCATAATGGCGATAAAGGCCACTACCTTACCGATGGTGATACTCATATCCAGCGCCAGCGAGGCAAAGCCCACGTTCTCTTTTTCCAGCATTCCGGCGACCGCAGGCAGCAGCACCAGAGTTAAGACCATCACCAGATCTTCAACAATCAGCCAGCCAATGGCGATCTGCCCCCGCTGGCTGTCAATCAGCTGTCTCTCTTCAAGCGCGCGCAGCAGCACCACGGTGCTGGCGGTGGAAAGGCAGAGACCAAATACAATGCCGGTCATCAGCGGCCAGCCCAGCATCGCTGAAAGCGCCATACCCAGTAACGTCGCCACGGCTATCTGGGCGATCGCGCCGGGAATGGCGATCGACTTTACCGCCATCAGATCCTTCAGGGAGAAATGCAAACCCACACCGAACATCAGCAGGATCACGCCAAGCTCCGCCAGCTCCGGAGCAAGTTTAGTATCAGCAACAAAACCCGGGGTAAAAGGCCCGGCTAACACGCCCGCTAATAAATAGCCCACCAGAGGCGAAATACGAAGTTTGTTGGCAAGCATGCCGAGTATAAATGCGAGTACAAGTCCACCAACAATGGTGGTGATAAGCGGTGTGGCGTGGTGCATTCCGTCTCCTTTCGTTGCTGAGTTAATCCATTTTTGGTCCAAAAACCAAAAAGCCGAGTAATAGTTTATGACAAATTTAATGATTATGTTTATGAATAATTATTGAAATTTGAGTAAAACAGCAATAAGGGTTAAACAAAAACAGAACATGACGATTTTTAAGAGGCTGTGCTAAGAAAGGCTTATGGCAGTAGGGAAGGGCGCGGCCAAACCTGGAGTTTGGCCGCAGATAAATCAGGCTTTATGCCGGTTATCAGGCAGGAATATAGTCAACATCCCGAGAAGAGGCAGGAAAGCGCAGATTTTGTAGACCAAAAAGATGCTGGTATGGTCTGCAATCAGCCCTAACACTGCCGCTCCCAGGCCGCCCATCCCGAAGGCGAAACCAAAAAACAGCCCGGAAACCATGCCGATACGTCCCGGAAGCAGCTCCTGGGCATAGACCAGAATGGCAGAAAACGCAGAGGCAAGAATAAAACCAATGATCACGGTTAAAACACCCGTCCACCACAGTGTTGCGTAGGGCAAAATAAGCGTAAACGGCGCAACGCCAAGGATAGAGCCCCAAATCACATATTTGCGCCCGATTTTGTCACCCAGTGGCCCACCAATAAAGGTCCCGGCGGCGACGGCAAACAGGAAGGCGAAGAGATGAAACTGGGCGTTTTGTACCGATAATCCGAATTTTTCCATCAGGTAAAAGGTGTAATAGCTGCTGATGCTCGCCATATAGAAATATTTGGAGAAAATCAGCATCAGCAGGATGCTGACCGCCAGAATAACCTTGTTACGCGGAAGGGGATTGATAACTGGCGCTTTTGGTTTGCCCTTATTAACCCGGTGCTGGGCGGCGTACCAGCGGCTGATTTGCGCCAGCACCACAATCGCCAGCAGCGCGGCCAGTACAAACCAGGCCACGTTGCCTTTGCCATAGGGGGCAATAATTACCGCCGCCAGCAGCGGGCCGAGGGAGCTGCCGAAGTTACCACCTACCTGGAACAGCGACTGCGCCAGCCCGTGACGGCCACCGGAGGCCATACGAGCCACGCGGGACGACTCCGGGTGGAAGACCGATGAGCCGGTTCCCACCAGTGCGGCCGCGACCAGTACGCCCTCGAAACTGCCCGCCATCGCCAGCAGGATCAGGCCGCTCAGGGTAAAGCACATGCCAATGGGCAGCGACCACGGCATCGGATATTTGTCCGTCCAGTAGCCCACCACCGGTTGCAGCAGCGATGAGGCCAGCTGGAAGGTGAGGGTGATCATGCCGATCTGCACGAAGGTAAGAGAGAACTCGGACTGCAATAAGGGATAAATCGCCAGAATAAGCGACTGGATCATATCGTTCAGCAGATGCGAAAGACTGATTGCGCCGAGAATACCAAATGAGGTGCGAGCCTTAGCAGCCGACACCGGTGGAGTAGATTCACTGATTGCCATAAATACCACGTCGATTGTTATAGGAAGTGCAGGATGTAATTATTATTCGCCTAACATACCTTTCCCCGACATTTGAGGAAAGTCGCAATTCTGAAAACATATTTGTCTATTCTGATTACTCATTGTAATTTTTGCGTTTGTCTATGCATCAGGGAGTGAAGAAATGAAGTTAATGAAGCGAGGCGTCGCGCTGGCAATCATTGCGGCGTGTGGGCTGCTCAGCCTGCCGGCCCAGGCCTGGGAAAAAGATAAAACCTATAACATCACCATCCTGCATACCAACGATCACCACGGCCACTTCTGGCGCAGCGAATATGGCGAATACGGCCTTTCGGCACAGAAAACGCTGGTGGATGGGATCCGTAAAGAGGTGGCGGCAAAAGGCGGTAGCGTGCTGCTCCTCTCCGGCGGCGACATTAATACCGGCGTGCCGGAATCGGATTTACAGGATGCGGAGCCCGATTTCCGCGGCATGAATTTGATTGGCTACGATGCGATGGCCGTGGGCAACCATGAGTTTGATAATCCCATCGAAGTATTACGCCAGCAGGAGAAGTGGGCCAAATTCCCGTTCCTCTCCGCCAATATTTATCAGAAAAGCACCGGCGAGCGTTTATTTAAGCCCTGGGCCATTTTCAAACGCCAGGATATTAAAATTGCGGTGGTGGGGCTGACCACCGACGACACGGCGAAAATCGGCAACCCGGAATATTTCACCGATATCGAATTCCGTAAACCGGCTGACGAAGCGAAGCTGGTGATCCAGGAGTTACAGCAGAACGAAAAGCCGGACGTGATTATCGCTACCACCCATATGGGCCATTACGATAATGGCGAGCATGGCTCGAATGCGCCGGGGGATGTCGAGATGGCGCGCAGCCTGCCGGCGGGCTCCCTGGCGATGATCGTGGGTGGTCACTCCCAGGATCCTGTCTGCATGGCTTCGGAAAATAAAAAGCAGGTGGACTATGTGCCAGGCACGCCGTGCGCGCCAGATAAGCAGAACGGGATCTGGATTGTGCAGGCGCACGAGTGGGGCAAATATGTGGGCCGGGCCGATTTCGAATTCCGTAACGGCGAGATGAAGCTGGTTCACTACAAGCTGATCCCGGTCAACCTGAAGAAGAAGGTGACCTACGATAACGGCCAGAGCGAGCGCGTTCTCTATACGCCAGAAATTGCGGAAAACCCACAGATGCTCTCCCTGCTGACGCCGTTCCAGAATAAAGGTAAAGCGCAGCTGGATGTGAAGATCGGCACGCTCAATGGCAGACTGGAAGGCGATCGCAGCAAGGTGCGCTTCGTACAGACCAATATGGGCCATCTGATCCTGGCCGCGCAAATGGCGCGCACCAATGCCGATTTTGCGGTGATGAGCGGCGGCGGCATCCGCGACTCCATTGAGGGCGGCGATATTACCTATAAAGATGTCCTCAAGGTGCAGCCGTTCGGCAACGTGCTGGTCTATGTCGATATGAGCGGTAAAGAAGTCACCGACTATCTCACCGCGGTTGCGCAGATGAAACCGGACTCCGGCGCCTATCCGCAGTTTGCCAACGTGAGCTTTGTGGCGAAGGGTGGGGTGCTCAACGACCTGAAGATCAAGGGTGAACCGGTTGATCCGGCAAAAACCTACCGTATGGCGACCTTGAGCTTCAACGCCACCGGCGGCGATGGTTATCCGCACATTGATGATAAACCAGGCTATGTGAATACCGGCTTTATTGATGCCGAGGTGCTGAAGCAGTACATCCAGCAGAACTCACCGCTGGATGTGAACGCCTATGAACCGCAGGGTGAAGTGAGCTGGCAGTAAGTGCCGTCAGTGCCGGGTGGCGGCTTCGCCTTACCCGGTCTACGGATCCTGCGGTTTTGGGTTTAGTAGGCCGGGTAAGCGCAGCGCCACCCGGCGTTTTTTAATCCCGACGCGCGATGTCCGCAAACTGCGCATCCAGCATTTTCGCCAGATCGCTCGCCGCCAGTTCAATATCCATCCCGCGCTTGCCGCCGGAAATATAGATCGTTTCAAACGCCTGTGAAGGTGCATCAATCAGCGTCGGCAGGCGCTTCTTCTGCCCCAATGGGCTGATCCCGCCCACCAGATACCCCGTGGTGCGTTGCGCCACCATCGGGTCGGCCATATCCACTTTTTTGGCGCCCAGCGCTTTGGCCACTTTCTTCAGATCCAGTTGGCTGGCAACCGGGGTCACCGCCACGGCGAGATGTTTCATATCGCCATTGACCGCGACCAGCAATGTTTTATAGACCTGATCCGCATTCAGACCTAGTTTACGCACCACTTCATCACCAAAATTGGTTTCAGCCGGATCGTGGTCATAGCTGTGGATCCGAAACGAAATCTTGTTTTTTTCGAGTAATTTAACGGCGGGAGTCATAGCAATCCTTCTTAGCCCGGACAATAAACGCCTTAAGAATACGCCTGAAAAGCGGCTAAAAAATAGCACCATCTTGCGCAATAGTGTTGGCAGTGATGGTCACTTTGAGCGACAATCTGCTGAACCGGGGGTCTCCTCCGGCATAATAACAATGATGAAATTCCTCTTTGACGGGCCAATAGAAATATTGGCCACTTTTTTATCTCAGTAGCGACGGCAAATTCCCCTCGCCGTACAGATGCAACGCCCCTACCGCCACCACATACCGCCCGGCCGGCAATGCGTGCAGCTTTTCGCACCACGCCTGATTACGCTCATGCATCAGCACATCATACAGCGATTCGCTGAAGGTCGCCGGAAGCGCCAGCTTGTCGACGACAGGGGGGGAGTCCAGCCACCAGCTCACCATGGTTTGTAGCAGGCGGGCATTGGTGTGCCAGTGAGTCAGGGTATCTTCCAGCAGCAGCAAACCGTCGTCTGGCATCTGGCGCAGCAGGGCGATCTGGCTGGCAGCTCCTTCCAGCTCAATGACCGGTAGGTTCTGCGTACGCGCGGCATTCAGCAATTGGTAATCGATGCCATAATCTCCCCGTAACCCCAACCGCTGCGCCTGGGTAGCCTGCAACACCATGGCGATCTGCCACAGCGGCTGGCTCTCAAGCTGATTAAGCGATAATCCAAGCTCCCCGGCGACCCGTTGCAGTTCCGTAAGCTGGGTCGGGCTGAGGCGCTCCGCCAGCGGAGGCGGGATCGCAAGTCCTGCGAAGGGCGACTCATCCCCGGAGATATCCGCTTCGACGATCAGCGCGTCGGCGTGATGCAAGCGGGTAACAAGGCCATCGGGCAGGGGAGACATATCCCGCGTCCCCATATGGATGCTGCCGACCAGATGCAGATGCTGTCCGCCGGGAAGGGTGATATCAAGACCAGGCCAGCGATAGCGGCGGGGGAAGAGGGCGCGAAACGATGCTTTCAGACGTTGAAACAGACCCATACGCGCTCCCTGATGAAAAATTCATGCTAGCGCGTGGGGAGGAGTGGCGCAAGACGTCCTTGTCCTGCAGCAACGTTACGCTTTAGGTTTAAAGCGCAACAGGCGGTTGGCGTTACTGACCACCGTAATCGAGGAGAGGGCCATAGCGGCACCCGCCACCACCGGGTTCAGTAGCGTGCCGGTCAGCGGCCATAAGATCCCGGCGGCGATAGGAATACCGAAGGCGTTGTAGATAAAGGCCCCCAGCAAATTCTGCTTCATGTTGCGCAGCGTCGCTTTCGAGATGGCGAGCGCGTCGGCCACGCCGGTCAGACTGTGGCGCATCAGGGTGATGGCCGCCGTTTCGATAGCGACATCGCTGCCACCGCCCATCGCAATCCCGACATCGGCCTGTGCCAGCGCCGGAGCATCATTGATGCCGTCGCCAACCATCGCCACCCGGCGCCCCTGCTTCTGCAGTTTGATAATCGCGTCCGCTTTGCCATCCGGCAGTACGCCCGCAATCACCTCATCAATGCCAGCTTCCCTGGCGATAGCCTGTGCGGTAGTGGCGTTATCGCCGGTCAACATCACCAGACGATAACCCTCCCGGTGCAGGCGTTGCAGTGCGGTCACGCTGTCTGCGCGCAGCGGATCGCGGATGGCAAACAGCGCCGCGGCCCGCCCGTCAATCGCCAGCAACACCGGCGTTGCGCCCCTGGTGGCCCAGGTGTGCAGATGTTCATCCAGCGCGCTGGTATCAATACCATTTTCCGCAAGCAGCGCCTGATTACCGAGCAGCAGGGTGCGGTTATCCACCTCGCCGCTGACGCCAAGGCCACGCAGGGTGCGGAAGTTATTTACCTGTGGCAGGACGGTATCTGCTTTCTCCAGAATCGCTCGCGCCAGCGGGTGGCTGGAACCCTGTTCGAGCGCGGCGGCCAGGTGCAGAGCATCGCCTTCGCTTATCCCACCCAGGGTATGGACGGCAACCACCTGCGGTTTACCTTCGGTGAGGGTACCGGTTTTATCAAAGACCAGCGTATCGAGAGTGCTGGCGCGTTGCAGGGCGTCGGCGTCGCGCACCAGCACGCCCGACTCCGCGGCACGTCCGACGCCGGAGATAATCGACATCGGCGTCGCCAGCCCCAGGGCGCACGGACAGGCGATGATCAACACCGTGGTGGCGATCACCAGGGTGTAAACAATCTGCGGTGCGGGGCCAAAAAAGTACCAGATAGCGGCGCTGAACAGGGCGATACCCACCACCACCGGCACGAAGATGGCAGAGATTTTATCCGCCAGCTTGCCGATCTCCGGTTTGCTGCTCTGGGCCTGGCGCACCATCCGAATAATGCGCGACAGCGTGGTATGACTGCCGACAGCGCTTGCGCGGAACAGCACGCTGCCATCCTGCACGACAGTACCGGCATGAACGCTCTCCCCGTCGCTTTTCTGCTGCGGTACCGGCTCGCCGGTAAGCATCGCTTCGTCAAACCAGGCTTCGCCCTGGGTGATCTCCCCGTCCACCGGGACGCGATCCCCGGTGGTCAGACGCAGGATCATCCCGGCCTGAACCTCGGCCAGCGGCAGGTTTTGTTCACCGTGTTCGGTCACTACCCGGGCGGTCGGCGGGGTTAAATCGAGCAATCTCTCCAGCGCTTTTGAGGAGCGCTGGCGGGCCCGCGCCTCCAGCATATGGCCGAGGTTAATCAGGCCGATAATCATCGCGCTGGCTTCATAATAGAGATGGCGGGCTTCCATCGGGAACCACTGCGGCCAGAGGTTTACGCTCATCGAGTAGAGCCAGGCCGCGCCGGTACCCAGCGCCACCAGGGTGTCCATGGTGGCGGTGCGGTTTTTCAGGCTCTTCCAGGCGCTGGTATAAAAGTGGCCGCCCGCGAAGATCATCACTCCGAGGGTGAGCACGCCAATCGCCAGCCACAGCGTGCGGTTATCCTCGGTAACCATCATGTTGTCGCCGAGCATACCCCAGCCCATCACCGGGATACCTACCAGCAGGGCAACAATCGCCTGCCAGCGAAAACGTTTCATGGTGGCAATGGCCGTCTCCTGCTGGCGCGCCCGCCGTTCGACGTCATCCTCAATCGCCTCGGCGCCGTAGCCCGCTTTCTCAACGGCCTGCACTAAATCAGCGGCGGAAGCATTGCCCATCACCAGCGCAGTGCGTTCCGCCAGATTGACCCGTGCCTGTGCCACACCCGGAACCGCCTGCAGGGCGTTCTGCACCCGGGTGACGCAGCTGGCGCAGCTCATGCCGTTGATCAACAGCTGTTGGCTGTCATCACTGTCGTGAGCTGCCGGAAGCTCAGAGGGGTCCGCTGTCAGTGCTTCCGACGGAGTTGTTGACGCTGTCAGCGGATTAGCCTTTGGGTGGCTTAACGCCGCACCGTAACCGGCCTGTTTGATGGTGTCGATCAGGGCATCGGCGCTGGCGCTGCCGGTGACGACCGCGTGCTCGATGGTCACCTCTGCATGTTCAACGTCCGGGCGTTGCTCCAGACTCTCTTTAACGCGTTTGACACAGTGGCCGCAGGAGAGGCCGTCCAGTGTCAGATCGATGGTTTGAGACATAATTAGCTCCTTATAAATCTCCAGCCAGATATTGACCGGAGGGACACTTTCATCTAACTGTTATGAAGGTTAAACCTTCCATCAAGGGGAAGGTCAAGGGGGAAACGTGAATATCAGTGATGTTGCCAAAAAAACCGGCTTAACCAGCAAAGCGATTCGTTTTTACGAAGAGAAAGGGCTGGTGACACCGCCGCTGCGCAGTGAGAACGGCTACCGGAGCTATACGCAAAAGCACCTTGATGAACTCACGCTGCTGCGCCAGGCGCGTCAGGTGGGGTTCAATCTGGATGAGTGCGGCGATCTGGTGACGCTGTTTAACGATCCTGCCCGCCACAGCGCCGACGTTAAAAGCCGGACGCTGGATAAAGTGGCTGAAATTGAGCGACATATTGTAGAGTTACAGGCGATGCGCGATCGGCTGCTGGCCCTGGCCGAGAGCTGCCCGGGGGATGAGAGCGCCGACTGTCCGATCATCGATAATCTCTCCGGCTGCTGCCATCGTAAGGTGAAGGCTTAACGCCGGGCCGGGTTGAGCATAAACACCACCGTACCGCGATACCACGGGGATCGTTGCAGTTGCGCTTCGGCCTGCACATCCCGCTGGCCGTTTTGTACCAGCCCGAGCTTAAAGGGAATGCGCAGCCGGGCAAGCGCGGGCAGATAGGCCTGATAGTTGGCTACCGTGTGGCGGCCCTGATAGCTCTGGATCACCAGTTCATCCACTGCCAGGCTATTCAGCGTGGCGACATCGCCGGTTTTCGCCCAGTCCAGCAGCCCGGTCACCCCCAGCGCAAACTCCGGCGGCAGCTGCTGGCGAAGTGTGCGCAAAAAGCGCGCATAGTCCGCCAGCTGGTGGGTTGCGGCATCAAAATCGACCTGTAACCCCACCACCTGATTTCCGGCGGCCTGCCAGCGCTGCATCAGGCGGACAATTCTCGGCACGATGGTCGGCGGCACCTCAAGGGTGGTAAAGCGCACGGTCAGCCAGATGGAGGGAAAGGTCAGGCGACTGACCGGCAGGCCGAGGCGCTGAAACACTACCTCATCGGGACGGGCCAGCACTTCGCCCTGATGGAGATAGACCGTTTGCGCCTCTTTCAGTGCGTCGCTGGCCTTCACCCCTGACCAGAGCCAGAAGGCCGGATGCTCGTGGGCGGTAACGATTTCTGCCGCCTGCGCCTCTCCGGCCAGCAGCGCGGCTACCAGTAGTATTTGAGTTTTTGCGCCCACGGACTGCCCGGATACTGCGTTTTTAACTGCGAGAACCAGCCTTTGCGCTGGGCTTTGTCCACATCGGTTCCGCCACATTCGTTATAGCCGGACGGGGCGTAGCACATGATGGCCCGATAGAGCGCATAGCTCTTATCTTCATGTTCCGCCTTCGGTGAGGTAATGACCTGCTGGTAGTAAGCCTGTCTGTCGAACTGCCCGTAAGGTTCTTTGCGGTGGATGGCCGCCTCCAGCAGACCGTTGCCCGCACTCTCTTTCCACAGATCGACACGGGTATTGGTTGTGCGGAAAAACTCGCCCAGACAGTTCAGGGCATGGGCATCTTCGGCGTTCTGGCTGAGCACCTGCACGGTTTTATCCAGACTACGACACACATAACCGGCTTCGGCGGCATCACCGTTCCAGTCGAATACGCTCAGGTTAACATCGTCAAACGCTTTGCCAATGACTGGCGACGTTATCGCGCTGGCGAGCTTTCTGTCATTTAACCAGTCGCTAAAGCGGTTCTCCGTTAAGTCGCGCACCAGCAGGGTATGCAGCGCAATGGTCCGCTCTTCGTTGTTGGGCCCCTGACTGGCCTGCTGGCGTAACCGCTCAGGCGAGGCTACCGCTTTCAGCACCCGGGAGCGATAACGCAGGCTGGTGATAGCGCTATCCGCGGCAAATATCGCCTCTGTATTGCCGCTATAGACCAGGGTGGCCGCCAGTCTGGACTGCACGTACTGCTGCTGTTCAGCATCCTGACTGAGTTTGAGCAGCTTAAGCCAGAAATCACGCGCCTCAGGCCACTGCTTTTGCGCCATCAGCGCGTCGCCGTAAAGTACCTGCTCGCTGAAGGCGACAATGTCGTGCGCCGGGAGTGTTTCTGCCGGTTTAACGGCCTGCAGGATGGCAGTATGGTTATCTGTCGCCTGCCACAGGTTCAACTGTAAATTGCGCCACAGCGCCAGCTTGCCGCTCTGTTCAAATGCCGGTTTGCTGCTGTCGAGATCCTCCTGCGTCAGGGTCGGTTTCTCGTCGCTGTTCAGGCGAAGGGCGCGTAGCAGTTCGATATAGCTGACCAGCGGCGCGTCGGGGAAAGCCTCTTTCACGGCGGTCATAAAAAAGTGCATGCCAAAGACATTATCGTATTCGGTTACCAGCCCGCGTAGCGTCTGAGCATCAATAGCCTGCTGAAAACTCTGCTCATACAGTACTGCCAGCTGAGGCCATGCCTGCAAATACCAGTTGATGCGCCGCAGCATGCCCTGCGCTGAACGGGCATACTGCCCTTGCGGCCAGCGTTGAAGATAGGCTCGCGCCTCTTTTTGCGCCTGCTCAGCGGCTGGCCGCCTAATATCCTCGAGAAGAAAATCGCCATACTCTCCGTGGCTGAACTCGCTGCTTTTATTCAGCGCCGTGCGCATCAGCATATACTGCGCGGTTTCTGCCAGCCATGGACTGTCGCGTTTAACCAAAATAGTGAAGTCTCGTTCTGCGCTGTCATAATCCCCGTCATAGAAATGGGCTGCACCTGTCAGATAAAATTTATACAGCAGAGAAAACGAATTTGCCGGAAGATTCTCCAGAGTACTGGCAATGTAGTTCTGGCTTGCACCAGAGTAAATCGCTATGCGCGCCTGTGCCAGAGCATGTCGCTGTTCCGCCGTCAGCGCATTGTCAGCCAGCAGCGCGGCAAAAAACTGGCTGAGGCTGTCGGCAGTATTCGAGACGAAGCGGTTTTCTTGCTCGGTGTCCTTCTGGGTATCAATGGCCTCGAGCTGCAATGCGGCCAACTGCTGGCTAAGAACGCTATTTTCAGCCGGTTTATCCGCCGCTGTGGTGGTCGGTGCCACCCGTTCACCCCACTCCGGGTGGTAAGCAAAATAGAAATCCCGGGAGCGGGTGATATCCACCGGCATCGACTGCACGGGCAGGGCAAAGGATTTGGCTTCGCTCAGCAGGCGCAGCAGGTTGTCGCGGGAGTCGTTGCCGGGCGTCAGCACCGGGTCGCCTTTCAGCAGACAGTGCTCATCGCTCCAGTTGCAGTCTTCCATATCAAATGAGGCAAATGCCGGAGCGGCGCTCACCAGTAAGGCGCTAACGCTGAGTGCCAGCGTTGTCTTCCTGACCATCATGCTATTCCTGTTCTTATCGGGAAAGGGCCCGGAGGCGAAGGGTGATCCCCTCTACGGCCACCACCTCAACTTTGGTGCCGACGCTTAAATCCTCGTCGGCCACAACTGGCCATGAACTGTCGCCGACGCGCATATGACCGCGCCCGTTAACCAGGGCGGTGTCCAGGGTAAACTGCATCCCCACCAGCTGTTTACCTCGCTGATTGAGCCGGGCATCGGCGGGTTTCTGGGCGCGCACCTGCCTTGAGAGCCAGCGCCACCAGAGCCAGGCGGCAATCAGGGTCAGCAGGGCAAACAGCACGCCCTGCCATGCCCAGTCGAACGGTAAGAACCACACCAGCAGCCCGGTGATAACGGCTGCCACGCCGCTCCACAGCAGATAGCCGTTGCCGCCGAGCATCTCTGCCGCCAGCAGGAGGCCGCCGAGGCTCAGCCAGAAAACGTGCGGATG
Source organism: Leclercia sp. LSNIH8 (assembly GCF_002920195.1). Lineage (NCBI taxonomy): Bacteria > Pseudomonadati > Pseudomonadota > Gammaproteobacteria > Enterobacterales > Enterobacteriaceae > Leclercia > Leclercia sp. LSNIH8. The sequence continues at coordinate 217,250 of NZ_PQJY01000001.1, forward strand.
CGCAGCAATCATCTCGATCATCATTTGCGCTCGTTGCCGCTGTTTTTGATCAGCTCCGCGATGCCACCGATCGAGCCCATCAGGCTGCTGGCATCCAGCGGCATCATCACCACCTTGCTGTTATCAGCCGAGCCGATGGCCTGCAGCGCCTCAGTGTACTTCTGCGCCACAAAGTAGTTAACCGCCTGGATATCCCCGGCTGCGATGGCTTCCGAAACCATTTTCGTGGCGCGGGCTTCGGCTTCCGCCGAACGTTCACGGGCTTCAGCCTGTAAGAAGGCCGACTGGCGTTCGCCCTCGGCTTTGAGGATCTGCGACTGTTTTTCCCCTTCAGCCTTCAGGATCTCCGCCTGACGCACCCCTTCGGCCTCCAGAATGTAGGCGCGCTTGGTTCGCTCGGCCTTCATCTGGGCGTTCATGGAGGTGATCAACTCTGCTGGTGGGCGCACGTCGCGGATCTCAATACGCGTGACTTTAATACCCCAAGGGTTGGTGGCTTCATCGACGATGTGCAGCAGGCGGGTGTTGATGCTGTCGCGCTGGGAGAGCATTTCGTCCAGCTCCATTGAACCCAGCACGGTTCGAATATTCGTCATCGTGAGGTTTATGATGGCTAGCTCAAGGTTGCTGACCTCGTAAGCCGCTTTCGGCGCGTCAATCACCTGAATAAAGCAGACCGCATCAATGGTGACATTGGCGTTATCCCTGGAGATAACCTCCTGAGACGGGATATCGAGAACCTGCTCCATCATATTGATTTTGCGGCCAATGCGGTCCATAAACGGCACGACCAGGCTTAAGCCCGGCTGCAGTGTCGTGGTATATCGACCAAAACGCTCAACCGTCCACTGGTAGCCCTGCGGAACGATTTTGACACCGGCGGCGACGATCACCAGCGCCACGAAGATCAAAATAGGGATGACGATGAACATGTAAAACCTCCTGTTTTGTATTCCATGTTGCGATTAAAACTGTTCGTTTGTTGCGCATAAGTATACCGGCAAACAGGGGTAAATTCCCGCCAAATCAACGAGCCGGGCTGGATTCAGACATAAAAAAGCCCCGCTAAAAATAGCAGGGCAACGCGTGTTTCCGTCAACGGAGAAGATCAGGCTTCGGGATGAGTGTAAGAGAAGTCAGCGATATACTGCTCGCCCGCCTCAACGATCGCCCGCGACAGCCCTGCATAATATTTTTCCAGCCCCATCGCTTCAATCTGCTGCAGCTGCTCGCGCACCGGGGCGCAGAAAAGACCGGCGTTACCCGCTTCGACGCGCTTATTATTCGGTGGCAGATCGCCGGTGATTGCTTTAAACCAGGTGCGGATACCCTGTTTAAGGTTATTTGGCGCTTTCGACAGATCGTCGATCCCCGTCAGCACCTGCAGGGTCGGGAAGCGATCTTCCGCCACGGCGCTTTTCAGGCGGTCAAAGAACTGGCTGAACAGTTCAAAGGAGCCCAGTTCGATAATTTTCGGTTTTGTGGTTTTACCGTTTTTATTGCCGATTTTGCTTGCCGCAGGCGTACTGGACGGCACGATACCTGTCTTATGCAAGTCTAAACCAAACAGCAGATTGCAGTGGGCACGGCGCTCTTTCAGCGGGTAAGACATCAGCACGTCGATAAACGTCGTCGCCATCACATCCGAAAGCTTATGGTTGATCAGCCACTGAGAGCGGGAGAAATCTGCCGGGGAGACAAACCAGTGCGGAACTTCGTTGTAACGCTTCGACTTACCTTTGCCATCAAATTCAATGAAATGTGTGCCGTTGTCGAAAGCAAATTTGCAGTTTTTAAAGCTGACGATGGTGGTGTTGACGATCAGCGCTTTTTTGACGAAATCAACGACTTCCGGGCCAATAACGAAGCTGGTCTCTGCCGATGAGCGGATGACTTGCATTAATGTTTCTACATCAGGAACACCCGGCTTAAGAGAGGTGAACTCATAAAAGATATGTGTCATGCCGCATACTTCCTATAGTTATTAGCGTGGCCTTTTCATAACGAAAAAGTTTAACACCATCCTGCCAGAGGAGGCCAATGGCACCGTGTGCGGGAGTTTTGCGACGATCACAAATGGAAGATAAACGTTACTCCAGGCGGGCTAATCGTCCAGAAACGTGGACATAACAAAGGCTATATTTTACATCGTTAAAGTCTGATTAACATTTGTTTAAAATTAAACATCAGAAAGACTTAATAAACGCTACCGGCAGAGATAAAAAAGCCGCCATAACGGCGGCTGACAGAGTATTTAAGACGGCACTGACCGGCCAGCTGGCAGAATCAGTACAGCAGAGCGTAAAGTTTACGGCGATAGGTCGAAGCCAGTGAATCACCCGTCCCGAGGGCGGCCAGAATTTCCTGGAACATTTTGCGCGCCTGGCCGTCTGCCGCAGCCAGATCCTTTTTAAGATGGCTGAACAGCAGTTCCAGCGCCTCTTCGTTACGACCCACCTGATGCAGTTGCAGCGCCAGCTGGCTCGCCAGTACCGCGTCGTCAGGGTTGTCGGCAACCTGCTGTTGCAGCTGCTGAATTTCCGGCGTATCCGCCGCCTGTTTCAGCAGTTCAATTTGCGCCACCAGCCCCTGATAGCGGGTATCCTGATCCTGCAATGGGATCGTTTTGAGCACCACTTCGGCCTCTTCAGAACGCTTTAAGATAATCAGCGTTTCCGCCAGCAGCAGGCCAATTTCACCATTCTGACCGGAGAGCTGCCACGCCTCTTTCAACAGCGGCAGAGCTTCGTCATGTTTGCCTTCGGCCATCAACGCCGCCGCCTGCTGCGCTTTCAGCTCCTCTTCGCGCGGCAGCACTTTATCCAGCAGGGCGCGGATCGCCTCTTCCGGCTGCGGGCCCTGGAAGCCATCCACCGGCTGACCGTTCTGGAACAGATAAACCGTAGGAATGGCGCGCAGGCCAAACTGGGAGGCAATCATCTGCTCGGCGTCGCAGTCCAGCTTCGCCAGAATAAACTGACCGTTATACTGGGCTGCCAGCTTCTCGAGCACCGGGGTCAGCTCCAGACAGTGCTGGCTCCGTTCAGACCAGAAGTAGAACAGCACCGGTTTGGTCATCGACTGTTCAAGGGTCTGGTGCAGGTTGGCTTCGGTAATGTTGACAATATTCTGTACGGACATGCGGCTATCCCAATTATGAGTTTCTGTTTACATGGGGGCGTGGCGCGTGGCTTCAACTCAACCCTGTAAAAATTTGTCCATCATCCGGCCAGGCAGCAGGCGCTTCAGCAGGCCGACGGCATAGGTCACCAGCGTGACCGGATAACGCAGTTTGGGGTTTTTGCTCTCAAAAGCATGGCGCACTTTGGCGACCACCGCCTCCGGCCCCAGGGTAAAACGGGCGGCGATACCGGGATTTTCCACCGGTTTGTCAGCCTGGGTTTGATTGACGTTGTCGGTAAAGCGGGTGCGGATAGGGCCCGGTTCAATCAGGCTCACCTTAATGCCGCTGTGACGGAGCTCCATGCGCAGGGCATCTGACCAGGCTTCCAGCGCATATTTGCTGGCGGCGTAAGCCCCGCGACCCGGGGTAGAGATAAGCCCCATAACTGAGGAGGTCATCACAATCCGGCCTTCGCCGTGCGGTAGCATGGCTGGCAGCAGGCTCATAGTCAGCTGATGAACGCCAAAAAAATTGGCAGAGAATTGCGCTTCAAGCTGCTGGCGGGTGACGCTCTGCAGCGGGCCGTAAACGCCGAAACCGGCATTGTTAAACAGCCCGTACAGACGATTATTGGTGAGAGCGATCACCTCATCGGCGGCGCGCTCAATGCTGTCGGTACAATCCAGATCCAGCTGTACGCCGGTTAAGCCCATGCCGTTCATCCGTTCAACATCTTCCGGTTTACGGCAGGCAGCCAGCACCCAGAACCCCTGACGCTTCAGCTCAAGGGCGCTTTCCAGGCCAATGCCACTGGAACATCCTGTAATTAAGACCGATTTTTGCATAACTTTACCTGTCAGGATCTCCGTTAAATTACGAGTCATGTTTAACTAATGGAGCCAACCGGGTTGCCATCCAGTCGGCGATAAACGGTTGGGCGTCCCGATTGGGGTGAATGCCGTCGTCCTGCATCCACTGCGGTTTCAGGTAAACCTCTTCCATAAAAAAGGGCAGCAGCGGAATATCGAACTCTTTAGCAAGCTTCGGATATATCGCGCTAAAGGCTTCATTATACCGACGACCATAGTTGGCAGGCAGTCGAATTTGCATCAGCAACGGCTGGGCGTTCGCGGCGCGGATATCCTGCAAAATTTTGCGCAGGGTTTGCTCGGTCTGCTGTGGCTGGAAACCGCGCAGGCCGTCATTGCCGCCAAGCTCCACCAGCACCCAGCGCGGCTGGTGCTGTTTCAGCAGGGCAGGCAGACGGGAGAGCCCTTGCTGGGAGGTATCCCCGCTAATGCTGCCGTTAACAACCGACGTTTTGCTCTGCCATTTATCATTTAGCAGCGCAGGCCAGGCGGCACTGGCCGCCATCCGGTAGCCAGCACTCAGACTGTCACCCAGAATTAATAGCGTGTCCGCAGCTGCGGCGCGAAATGAGAACAGCATCAAAAACAGGAAGGGCAAATGCCAGCGGAAAACATTGTTGAAGTTCATCATCTTAAGAAGTCCGTGGGTCAGGGTGAGCACGAGCTTTCCATCCTCACCGGAGTTGAACTCATTGTCAAACGCGGGCAGAGCATCGCCCTGATTGGTGAATCGGGCTCCGGCAAATCCACGCTGCTGGCGATCCTCGCCGGTCTGGATGACGGCAGCAGCGGCGAGGTCAACCTGGTCGGGCAACCCTTGCATAAGCTCGATGAAGAGGCGCGCGCCGCCCTGCGGGCAAAGCACATTGGCTTTGTGTTCCAGTCGTTTATGTTGATCCCAACCCTTAACGCGCTGGAGAACGTCGAGCTGCCGGGCCTGCTGCGCGGCGAGAACACCGCCCAGAGCCGGGAGAGCGCCAGCGCGCTGCTGCAACAGCTGGGGCTGGGTAAACGCCTCGATCACCTTCCTGCACAGCTCTCCGGCGGCGAGCAGCAGCGCGTGGCGCTGGCCAGGGCGTTTAACGGTCGCCCGGATGTGCTGTTTGCCGACGAACCCACCGGCAACCTCGATCGCCAGACTGGAGACAAAATTGCCGATCTGCTCTTTTCCCTGAACCGTGAACACGGCACGACGCTGATCCTCGTCACCCACGATCCGCAGCTGGCCGCCCGCTGCGATCGCCGCCTGCGCCTGGTCAATGGCGAACTGCAGGAGGAAGCATGATTGCCCGCTGGTTCTGGCGCGAATGGCGCTCCCCCTCGCTGCTGATTGTCTGGCTGGCGCTAAGCCTGGCGGTGGCCTGCGTGCTGGCGCTCGGCAGCGTCAGCGATCGGATGGAAAAGGGGCTCAGCCAGCAAAGCCGCGAGTTTATGGCTGGCGACCGGACGCTGCGCAGCTCCCGCGAGGTGCCGCAGGCGTGGATCGCGGAGGCGAGAAAAGAGGGGCTGAAGGTCAGCGAGCAGATCAGTTTCCAGACCATGACCTTTGCCGCCGAGACGCCGCAGCTGGCGAGCGTGAAGGCGGTCGATGATATCTATCCGCTCTACGGCGAGCTCCAGACCAACCCGCCGGGGCTGAAGCCTGCGCCGGGCACGGTGCTGCTGGCGTCGCGTCTGATGGCGCTGCTGAATTTAAAAACCGGCGACAGTATTGATGTCGGCGATGCCACCCTGAAAATCGCTGGGGAGGTGGTGCAGGAGCCGGACGCCGGATTCAATCCGTTTCAGATGGCACCGCGTCTGCTGATGAACACCGCCGATGTCGCCAAAACCGCGGCGGTACAGCCCGGCAGCCGCGTCACCTGGCGCTTTAAGTTTGGCGGCACGCCCGCGCAACTGGAACGTTATGAAAAATGGCTCCTGCCGCAGCTGAAGGCAGAGCACCGCTGGTCCGGGATGGAGCAGGAGGAGGGCGCGCTTGGCAAATCACTGGAGCGTTCCCAGCAGTTCCTGCTGCTCTCGGCGCTGCTCACGCTGCTGCTGGCGGTGGCGGCGGTAGCAGTCGCCATGGGCCACTACTGCCGCAGCCGTTACGATCTGGTGGCGATCCTCAAAACGCTGGGGGCGGGCAGGGCGCAGCTGCGCAAACTGATTATCGGTCAGTGGCTGATGGTGCTGACGCTCTCGGCTCTCACCGGCGGGATGATGGGGCTACTGTTTGAAAAAGTGCTGATGGTACTCCTCAAGCCGGTACTGCCCGTTGCGTTGCCCCCTGCCAGCCTGTGGCCGTGGCTCTGGGCGATCGGGGCGATGACCGTCATTTCGCTGCTGGTGGGGCTGCGTCCTTACCGCCTGCTGCTGGCGACACAGCCCCTGCGCGTTCTGCGTCGCGACGTGGTGGCCAGCGTCTGGCCGCTGAAATATTACATTCCGGCTATCGTGGCGGTGGTGGTGATGCTCCTCGCCTGGCTGATGGGCGGGAGCATGCTGCTGTGGGCGGTGCTGGCTGGCGCCGTCGTGCTGGCGCTGCTCTGCGGCGTGCTGGGCTGGATGCTGCTCAGTGTGCTGAAAGGGCTCACGGTAAAATCGCTGCCGGTGCGTCTGGCGGTGAATCGCCTGCTGCGCCAGCCGTGGTCGACCCTCAGCCAGCTGTCGGCGTTTTCGCTGTCGTTTATGCTGCTGGCGCTGCTGCTGGTGCTGCGCGGCGACCTGCTCGATCGCTGGCAACAGCAACTCCCGCCAGAAAGCCCGAACTACTTTTTGATCAACATCGCCCCGGAGCAGGTAACGCCCCTGAAAGCGTTTCTCGCTGAACATCAGATTATCCCGGAGTCTTACTACCCCATTGTGCGGGCGCGCCTGACCCAGATTAACGGACAGTCCACCGAGGGCAATAAAGATGAATCCCTCAACCGCGAGCTGAACCTCACCTGGCAGGATAAGCGCCCGGATCATAACCCGATCACCGCCGGAAGCTGGCCGCCAAAAGCGGGTGAAGTCTCCATGGAGGAGGGGCTGGCAAAACGCCTTAACGTCGCCCTGGGGGATACGGTGACCTTTACCGGTGATACCCAGGATTTCAGCGCGAAAGTGACCAGCCTGCGCAAGGTCGACTGGGAGAGTCTGCGGCCTAACTTCTTCTTTATCTTCCCCGCCGGGGCGCTGGACGGACAGCCCCAGAGCTGGCTCACCAGCTTCCGCTGGGAGAACGTCAACGGCATGCTGACCCAGCTTAACCGCGAGTTCCCGACCATCAGCCTGCTGGATATCGGCGCGATCCTTAAACAGGTCGGGCAGGTGCTGGAGCAGGTGAGCCGGGCGCTGGAGGTGATGGTGGTGCTGGTCACAATTTGCGGCGTGCTGCTGCTGCTGGCCCAGGTGCAGGTCGGGATGCGCCAGCGTCATCAGGAGCTGGTGGTCTACCGTACCCTGGGGGCAGGTAAAAAGCTGCTGCGCACCACGCTGTGGAGCGAGTTCGCCCTGCTGGGGCTGGTGGCTGGCCTGGTGGCGGCCATTGGGGCAGAAACCGCGCTGGCGGTGCTGCAAACCCGGGTATTTGACTTCCCGTGGGAGCCGGACTGGCGGCTGTGGGTGATCCTGCCCCTGAGCGGAGCGGTACTGCTTTCGCTGTGTGGCGGCTGGCTGGGGGCGCGTTTACTGAAAGGCAAAGCCCTGTTCCGCCAGTTCTCCGGTTAATTCCTTTCCTGAACTATCACATGCCAGTTTTTATACTGGCACGTGATGGCTAAGTAGCATAAAAAGATAAATCAATTGTTTTTAGCGGCACAAAACATTAAAAACCGGGCAACACGGACAGATAAATCCTGGTTAATATTCACCTGCTAAATAAATGGCAGTGTGTTTAACAAGGAAAAACAGTGACTATAAATAAAAAAGCGCTGGCAGTGGCTATTGGCGCAGCAGTGGCATTGACCTCTTTTGCATCCCAGGCTGAAATCACCGTTCTTAAACAAGATCCGCAGGCGGGCAACCCGCTGAGCCGTCTGAATTTCACCGTTGGCGGCAGTATTCGTCCGCAGTTTCAGAACATGACCGGCGACGACGGCAAGAACAGCTACAAGCGTAACGGCTTTGACGGCGGTACCCGCTTCCGTTTCGTGGCGGATTACTACCTGTTTGATGACATCAGCTGGGTCAGCTACTACGAGCTGGGTGTGAACATTCCGGCGCAGTTTAACTGGGACAACCACCATGCGGACGGCGCGCACGACACCTCCCGTCGTATGCTCTACACCGGCCTGAAGAGCGACACCTGGGGCACCCTGACCTTCGGTCAGCAGAACAGCGTCTATTACGATGTGGTCGGCGCGAAAACCGATATCTGGGACTACGACATGATCGGCCAGGCCCCGGGTAATGGCATCAACGGTGACTACGACGGCTCTTACCGTTCCCGCCAGATGCTGAAATACAAGAAAACCCTCGGCGATGCCGATCTCTACGCCTCGTACCTGTTCGAAGATAGCGAATATCTGCCGGGCAACGGCCTCCGTTACAAGCGTAAAGGCGGCGGTTCTTTGGGCTTGGATTATCGTCTGACCACCGATCTGACCTGGGGCGCGGCCTGGAACTACACCCGCGCCGACATGCGTAACCCGGATAACGGCGACAGCAAAACCTGGGATCAGAACATCCTCGGTACCGCGCTGAGCTGGACTCCAGACAACTGGACCTTCTCCGCTGGCGGCGGCTGGTATCAGAACTTTATGACCAGCAAAAAAGTGTCGGTAAACGACTACTTCGCGGGTGATGCGTGGGGTATTGAGTACTTTGCCGGTTATAAATTCCCGATTGGTCAGTATGCGGTGAAATCGATCCAGCCTTACTTCATGGGTGACCGTATCGAGACCATGAATGGCCGCAACTACCAGCGCATCGACAACGGCTTAGGCGTCAGCTTCCAGCTGGACTACGGCTTCCGCGTCGATTACGAGCACGTGTTCACCTCCAGCACCGACGATCTGGGCGATATGAACCTGGTGCGTCTGCGCTACGATTTCTGAGTCGTCTGTTCCCCGGTAGCGCGCAGCGATCCGGGGCTACGTGCGGTGCGGTTTGTTTCCGGTTGCACTGCGCGTACTGGAACGGTGTAGGCCGGGTAAGCGCAGCGCCACCCGGCGTTCTGTCAGCGGCTCAGCCACTCCGCCACGTCCCCATACGTTCCGCGATAGACAATCTTCTCCGCCTTCTTCTCCAGCTGATAGCGATACATCGGGTCGTAATAGTCATTGAGCAGCGGCGCCAGCCAGCTGAGATGCGCCTCCGTACTGCCGGTATGCTGCTGTTCATCCAGAGCGCTGTCCAGCAGGGCGGTCAATTCGGCATATCGCTGTAACCCAAGGCGGCGGCGAATGGCAAACAGGCCGTGATGCAGATACTCCGCGTACTCCAGCCAGCCCGCCTCTTCGCCACGCGCGGTACGAAAGGCCTGCCACATCTGCTCGAAATACTCTTCGCGCAGGCGCTCAAGGCGCACCTCAAACGAGTCCTCAACCACCACAATCGGCGATTGCGCCATGCGGTCGCGCAGGCACTCCGGCAGGTGGTTGGAGCCAATCATCCGCCCCTCATCTTCCAGCACCCAGCGCGCGGCGTCCTTTTTCAGCAACTCGACGGCGAGATGGTTTTCAAAACTGGCCTGCGAAAGCTGCGGGGCCAGCGTGCGGCCAAACGACGAGCCGCGGTGGTGCGCCAGTCCTTCGAGATCGACACCCTCAGGATGCGCCTTTACCAGCAGCGTTTTGCCGCTCCCGGTGCAGCCGCCAATCAGTACGCTGGGTTTTTGTGCCTGCTCAACGGTCGCCTGGATAGCCGCCTGGCGTAGCGCCTTGTAGCCGCCGACGATCAGCGGATAATCCACCCCGGCCTCTTTCAGCCACGCCTGCGCGATATGCGAGCGCTGTCCGCCCCGGGCGCAGCAGAGATAGCCCTGCGGGTGAGCAAGGCAGGCGGCGCGCCAGGCCTCCAGCCGCTCTTCACGCGTCTCACCGCTTACCAGACGGTGGCCGAGCGCCAGTGCCGCCTCCGGACCCTGGCGCTTGTAGCAGGTCCCTACGGCGGCGCGTTCGTCGTCGTTCATCAAAGGCAGGTTGTGTGCCGCAGGCATGGCGCCCTGAGCAAATTCCACGGGGGCACGCACGTCAATTAATGGCGTGTCGGTAGCAAGTATGGCGCGGTAGTCCGTCCCATCGTTCATAAGGATCCCTCAAAACAACAATGGGCAGGATTTTACGCCGGGGAAGGGGAAGGTCAACTCCCCGGCGGTGAGGCTTAGCGGAGCGTTGACTGCGCCCAGGCAATCCCGCTGGCGTACTCCGGCGGCAGCAGCGGGACAATCGCTTCAAGCGTTGCGCAAAGACGAGGGATATCGCTGTCATTCAGGTTGAGATGGCCGACTTTACGACCCGGACGCACCTCTTTGTCGTACCAGTGTAGATGCACCAGCGGCAGCTTCAGCCAGTCGTAGTTCAGATCGGTGCCGATCAGGTTGATCATCACCGACGGGCTGTTGACCACCGGCAGCGGCAGCGGCAGGCCGGTGATGGCGCGCAGGTGCAGTTCAAACTGGCTAATGGAGGCACCGTTTTGCGTCCAGTGGCCGCTGTTGTGGACGCGGGGTGCCAGCTCGTTGATCAGCAGGCCTTCCGGGGTGACGAAGCACTCCATCGCCATCACGCCCACGTAGCCCAGCGCCTGCATGATGGCAGAGAGCATGCTTTCTGCCTGCGCTTGTTGCGCTGCGTTGGCCTGCGGGAAGACCACGCTGGTGCGCAGGATCCCGTCCTGATGCAGGTTATGGGTCAGGGGATAAAAGACCGTGCTGCCGTCGTGGGCACGAGCACCTACCAGCGACACTTCCCCGCTGAAATTAATGCCCTGCTCAACGATGCACTCCCCGTAGCACTCGTCCGGCAGCTGGTCGGTTTCCCCGGCGCGCAGACGCCACTGGCCGCGGCCATCGTAGCCGCCCACGCGGCGCTTAACGATCGCCAGTTCGCCCAGAGAGTCAAACACACCCGGCCACTGGCTTTTTTCACTCAGCAGCTGCCACGGCGCGGTAGCGAGATGCAGATCGTCGAACAGCTGCTTTTGCGTCAGACGGTCAGCAATAATCGGGAAGACATCGCGATTAACAAAGGCGTTGTGACGAGCCAGCTCGCGGGTTAACGGCGTTTCTGGCCAGCGTTCGATTTCTGCGGTGATGACGCTCTGCTGAAACGGCACGGCTTCAGGTTCATCGTCCAGCCCGACCGGCCAGACGGCGATCCCCAGGGGTTCACCAGCCTGGCGCAGCATACGGCCTAACTGACCGTTACCAAGGACGCAAACCTGCTTCATGCCGCACCTCGCGGGTCCGGGTTCTCCAGTACTTCGTCGGTCTGGGCGGTACGCCACGCGACCAGGCGCTGATGCAGTTCTTTATCATGAGTTGCCAGGATCTGAGCGGCCAGCAGTGCGGCGTTAGCTGCGCCTGCTTTGCCAATCGCCAGCGTCCCTACCGGAATGCCGCGCGGCATCTGCACGATGGAGTAGAGGCTGTCGACACCGCTCAGGGCTGCGCTCTGAACCGGGACGCCGAGCACCGGCACCAGGGTTTTGGCGGCAATCATGCCGGGCAGATGCGCGGCGCCGCCGGCACCGGCAATAATCACCTCATAACCGTTCTCTTCCGCGCTTTCGGCGAAGCTGAACAGTTTATCGGGGGTGCGGTGCGCGGAGACCACTTCAACGTGGTGAGGAACGTTCAGGATGTCAAAGATTTCGGCGGCGAACTGCATGGTAGCCCAGTCGCTTTTGGACCCCATCACGATGGCGACACGCGCCGGATTATTGCTGGAAGACATGCGTCTTAAAACTCCTGTGGTGCACAACTCTCGGCTTTTGAGGTGAGAGAGAATAGCACGATACACAGGCAAGGAAAACGGTTGCGCGGCTAAAACTTCCGGCAAAATCCCGCGCTTTCTGCCACAAAAAAACCGCCGAAAGGCGGTCTTTTCACAGGTTGCTTTGACAATTTACAGGAGATTGCCTGCAGTCAGGTTCTCTTTATCAAAGGCGTGGCTTACATCAATATGATTTTGATGCACAGCCGTGTCGATATTCGAACCCGCCTCCGGGGTGGAGACATGATGCTCTGCAGCCATTGCGCCAGATGACAGTGAGGCGGCCAGCAGCAGGGCGCTGACGATACTGATATTTTTCATTCTCTTTTCCTTGTTCATCGTATTGTCGCTGTCGCTGGTCTTTTATCTGGCGGCACGGCAATGCGTTAAATTATTTAGTCAGTTCAGCGGTCATGTACACGCGGTTGTCGAACTGGGCGCTGGTGATTTTGTAGGCGGCACCCTCTTTAGCGGCCTGAGCGGCAATTTTGGCTTCGGCGCGGTCAATGGTAGAGGCGGTGGCGCTTACGCTCTGGGCGAAAGAACCGAAAGAGATCAGAGAAAGTGCGGCAACTGCAACGAAAGTTTTGATGGATTTCATGGTCGTATTCCTTAAGCTGATTTGTCTCGAGTAGGGCGTTGTTGCCCTGATGTGAGTAATCATAGGCCGACCAAAGTGTGATTAAAATCAAAACAATTTGCGGGAAGAGTTCAAAAAAATTGAATAATTTTCAGGCGGGGATTTCAGAAAGGGAAAGCGATCAGTTCCACACCTTCGGGCGTGACCTTAATCATCGATCCTTCGCTATGCCAGGCGCCTAACACCACGCGGTGGGCTTGCTCGCCGTTGGCGGTCAGGTCGTGCATGGCCGGGCGATGGGTATGGCCGTGGATCAGCCATTGGACCTGGTGTTTCTCCATCACGCTGACCACCGCCTGCGGGTTCACGTCCATGATGGTCATCGATTTGCTGCTGTTGGCAGCTTTACTGCCGGCGCGCATCTTCGCGGCGATACGGCTGCGGATAAACAGCGGCAGGGCGAGAAAGAGCGTCTGGATCCAGGGGGTATGCACTTTGGCGCGAAACGCCAGATAGCCGGTATCGTCGGTGCAGAGTGTGTCGCCATGCATAATCAGGACGCATCGGCCATACAGGTCAAGGACGGTCTCTTCCGCCAGCAGGATCATGCCGCTTTCCCGGGCGAAGCGTTTGCCCAGCAGAAAGTCGCGGTTGCCGTGGATAAAGAAGCAGGGGACGCCAGAGTCGACCAGCGCTTTAAGCGCACTCGCTATCTCGCGGTGCAGCGGGTTCGGATCGTCGTCGCCAATCCAGGCTTCGAACTGATCCCCCAGGATGTAAAGCGCATCGGCGTGGCGGGCTTCGCCCTGTAAAAAACGCAGAAAACCGGCGGTGATCGCCGGTTCTTCTGTTTGCAGGTGCAGATCTGCAATAAAGAGTGTCGCCACGAATTATTCGCTGACGGTCACGCTTGTGATTACAACGTCTTCTTTTGGAACGTCCTGGTGCATGCCGCTGCGGCCGGTAGAAACGGCTTTGATCTTGTCAACCACGTCCATACCTTCAACCACTTCTGCAAACACGCAGTAGCCCCAACCCTGCAGGCTTTCGCCAGAGAAGTTCAGGAAGTCGTTGTCTGCTACGTTAATGAAGAACTGCGCGGTGGCAGAGTGTGGCGCCTGAGTACGGGCCATTGCCAGGGTACCGCGGGTGTTTTTCAGACCGTTATTAGCTTCGTTTTTGATCGCCTCTTTGGTCTCTTTCTGTTTCATGCCAGGTTCAAAACCGCCGCCCTGGATCATAAAGCCGTTAATGACACGGTGGAAAATGGTGTTGTTGTAGAAACCTTCGCGGCAGTAGTCCAGGAAGTTTTTAACTGTTTCAGGCGCTTTGTCATCAAAGGTTTTGATTACGATATCGCCATGATTAGTGTGGAAAGTAACCATTTTTGCATCCTGTTCCGTTATAGTGGTGCTTCGACCCCGCCTGGGGCCACAATAAGCGCTTGTTATAGCATAACCTCACGACGCGATCACCTTGCATTGCGTGCTGCTTCGGGTTTGAATTACCATTAGAATATGCTGTTTTCACCCACACACGTCTCACATGGAATCTTCGATGTTAAAAATCTTCAACACACTGACGCGCCAAAAAGAGGAATTCAAACCTATTCATGCCGGAGAAGTAGGCATGTACGTGTGTGGTATTACCGTTTACGATCTCTGTCATATCGGCCATGGCCGTACTTTTGTTGCCTTCGACGTGGTGTCGCGCTATCTGCGCTTCCTTGGGTACAACCTTAAGTATGTACGCAATATCACCGATATCGACGACAAAATTATCAAACGCGCGAATGAAAATGGGGAAAACTTCGTCGATTTAGTCGATCGTATGATTGGCGAAATGCACAAGGATTTCGACGCGCTGAATATTCTGCGCCCGGACATGGAGCCGCGCGCGACGCACCATATCCCTGAGATCATTGAGATCACCGAACAACTGATTGCTAAAGGCCACGCCTACGTGGCGGACAACGGCGACGTGATGTTCGACGTGCCGACCGATCCGCACTACGGTCAGCTCTCCCGCCAGGATCTGGATCAGCTCCTGGCCGGGGCGCGCGTGGACGTGGTTGAGGTTAAACGCAACCCGATGGACTTCGTGCTGTGGAAGATGTCCAAAGAGGGTGAGCCAAGCTGGCCATCCCCGTGGGGCGCGGGCCGTCCGGGCTGGCACATTGAGTGTTCGGCCATGAACTGCAAACAGCTGGGTAACCATTTCGATATTCACGGTGGCGGTTCTGACCTGATGTTCCCGCATCATGAAAACGAAATTGCCCAGTCCACCTGCGCCCACGACGGCGAGTATGTGAACTACTGGATGCACTCCGGGATGGTGATGATTGACCGCGAGAAGATGTCCAAATCGCTGGGCAACTTCTTCACCGTGCGTGACGTGCTGAAGTATTACGATGCCGAAACCATCCGCTACTTCCTGATGTCCGGCCACTATCGCAGCCAGCTGAACTACAGCGAAGAGAACCTCAAGCAGGCGCGTTCTGCCCTGGAGCGTCTCTACACCGCCCTGCGCGGGACCGACACCTCCGTGGCGGCTGCGGGCGGCGAGGCGTTTGAAGCCCGCTTTATCGAGGCGATGAATGACGACTTCAACACCCCGGAAGCCTACTCTGTGCTGTTCGATATGGCGCGTGAAGTGAACCGTCTGAAAGGGGAAGATGCGCATGCGGCTAATGCGCTGGCCTCTCATATGCGTAAACTGTCTGGCGTACTGGGTCTGCTGGAGCAGGCGCCGGAAGCGTTCCTGCAGAGCGGTGCGCAGACGGATGGCGGAGAAGTAGCTGAAATTGAAGCGTTAATCAAGGCGCGTCTGGAAGCGCGTCAGGCGAAAGACTGGGCCGCGGCCGATGCCGCGCGTAACCGTCTCACCGAGATGGGCATCATCCTGGAAGATGGCCCGCAGGGCACCACCTGGCGCCGTAAGTAAGTCCATCATGTCCGGCGGCGCATCGCTTGCCGGACATGGGTTTTTGTAGGCCGGGTAAGGCGCAGCCGCCACCCGGCTTTTTTAACGCCGCTTCCACCATAACAAACCCATCACGATAACCCCCGGCAGCCACACCCACAGCAGTTCCGAGATAATCACCTGATGCCCGTAGGGCGTGGTGTAACGCGAGAGCGCAAAAGGCGCGACCTTGATCACCTGCCACGGTGCAAAGAAACGTTCATCCGACCACGGCCACAGCCAGCCGACCCCTTTCCCGCCCGTCGTCACCGAATCCAGCAGGCTGTGCGACAGCAGCGACACGGTTAAAAACAGCCAGCAGCGCACCAGTCCCGCCCGGAACCATCGTCGCCCGACCAGCACGCAGAGTAATGGCACCACAAAGGCAAAGAGCAGCGAGTGGGTAAACCCGCGATGGCCAAAAATATTGCCGTAGGCGACGCCAAACTTAAACGCGAGTACGTCGGCATCCGGCAGCATGGCGAGAACGATCCCGGCGAACAGCAGGCGAGGGGGGATCACCCGGCTGCCCAGCCCTAAGCCGAGGCAAACCGGCACAGCAGCGTGGGTAATAATGGTTGGCATAAAGATTATCCATGGCAAATCATGGAAATATAGCAGAGCGCGGCTTAACGCAGAGCCGGGCGTAAATCTGAATTATGCCGATTCCCGGGCGACGAGCTGCCCGGAGAGAGTAATGCGCTGGGTTTGCAGCTCAGGCTCTTTTAGCTGGCGGATCATTAACCCCGCCGCCTGACGCCCCGTCTCTTCGCTGGCGGATGAGACATAGGTAAAGGACGGGGAGGTGAGGTTAACGTGCAGCATATCCTCAAACCCCACCAGCGCCACCTGCTGGGTAAGAAAGACATCTTTCCCCACGGTGCGCCCGACATGATGAATGCCGGAGATGGAGCCGATCATCGCATCCGGGGAGTGGCAGAGCAGGGCGGTGATAGTGTTGTTCTTCTCCAGTAACTGACGGGTGGCGAAACTCACCGCCTGAGTATCGTCGCTGCAGACGGGGGCGAATTCATCGCGGAACACCAGCCCGTTTTGCGTCATCGCGCTGCGAAAACCGAGCAACCGCTGCTCGCGGATTAAGTCGCCTTCCCGGCCACCGATATAGGCGATATTGCGATGGCCCCGCTCAATGAGATAGCGGGTCGCCAGATGCGCCGCCTGGCGGTTATCGCGCATTACCAGATTGCAGGTTTCGTTGAGCAGCGACTGGGAGACCGCCACCAGCGGCAGCGGGCACTGGCGGATCAGTGCGGGCAGGGTGGCCTGCCGGGCGCTGGAGGAGAGGTAGATCACCCCGGCGACGCCCTGCTGCTTAAAGGAGAGCAGGCAGCGCTCAAGATGCTCACCGTCGTTCAGCGGCTGGCCGAGAAAGACCATATACCCCTGCTTTTCCAGCTCCTGGACGATGCTTGCCATCACCTTGATGGAAAAGCTGTCGCTGAAATCGCGCAGGATCAGGCCGATAAGGTTGGAGGTGTTGGCGCGAAGATTGGCGGCGGCCACGTTATGCACGTAGCCCAGGGCGGTGATGGCGGCGTGGACTTTTTCGATCGTCGCCTCTGAGATCTTTCCTTTCTGACGCAGAACCAGCGAGACGGTAGAGACCGAAACCCCTGCCTCTCTGGCGACATCAATGATGCTGACCTTCTTCACATCTTCTCCCTGAAATGCCTGATAAGACAACGCCTCCCGTAAGAGTACAGGAGACGTGTCGGACAGGCAGCTTATTATTTACCGATTAGGGTGGACATCGTCTGGACGATAAACTGCGCCCGGGCGCCAAAGATAACCTGAATGCCGGAGTCACCGACGAAGACCACGCCGCGTGCGCCGAGGCCGTTCAGACCGTCTTTGTCCACCACATCGCTCTTCGCCACTTCCAGACGCAGGCGGGTGATGCAGGAGCCGACAGAGTTGATGTTCTGCGCGCCGCCCAGCAGGCCGATGATTTCGTTAGCGATTTCGGTATCGGTTTTATCGTCCGCATTGGCCGTCACTTCAGTGCGGCCCGGCGTTTTCACGTCGAAACGACGGATCACAAAGCGGAAGGTGAAGTAGTAAATCAGCGCCATCGGGACACCGATGATAATGGCGTTGAGGAAGTTGGTCTGGTAGCCGTTGAACGACGGCAGGATCCCGAACGACAGGTAGTCGATAAAGCCCGCAGAGAAGGACTTGGCGATATGCGCATGCAGCAGGTACATGGTCATGTAGGCCAGGCCCGCCATGATGGCGTTAAAGACGTAGAGGATCGGCGTCACGAAGATAAAGGTGAACTCCACCGGCTCGGTGATCCCGGTCAGAAAGCAGGTTAGCGCCGCAGAGAAGAGAATACCGGCGGCAATCTTTTTGTTTTTGGTGTGCGCTTCGTGGTACATCGCCAGACAGGCCGCAGGCAGTGCGAACAGCATCAGCGGGAACTCGCCCTGCATGAATTTACCGGCGTTCTGGTAGGTATCGCTGCTGAAGGATTTCACCCCTTCTTCCAGCATCTTGAACCAGATGGTCTGGTCGCCGTGGATCACCTGGCCCGCCTGGGTGGTGTAATCCCCGAACGAGTACCAGAACGACGGATACCAGATATGGTGCAGACCCAGCGGGATCAGCGCACGCTCCACCAGACCAAAGATAAAGGTCGAGGCCGCCTGGTTATCACCGTTAACGATCACCGACAGCGCGTCGATACCGGCCTGGATATGCTGCCAGACGTACGGCAGCAGGAGCCCCATCACAAATGAGAGGAACGCCGTGGCGATCGCCACAAAACGCTTTCCGGAGAAGAAGCCGAGGAACTCCGGCAGCTGCATGGTGTGGAAGCGGTTATAGCACCACGCGGCGAGGATCCCGCACAGCAGGCCGCCAAAGACGCCCATCTGCAGGGTCGGGATGCCCACCACCATGGCGTACTTGCCGCCCTGGGAGGCCATCTCCGGCGTAATGCCGAGCACGGTGCCAATGGTGATGTTAGTGACAAACACCGCCACCGCTGCCGACAGCGCGGCGATACCCGATTCTGACGCCAGGCCGACGGCAGAGCCGATGGCAAACAGCATCGGCAGGTTATCAAAAATGACGCCGCCCGCGTTCATCATCAACGGCAGGTGGAATTTATCGCCGAAAGCCAGCAGCAGGCCCGCAGCGGGAAGCAGCGAGATCGGCAGCATTAATGCGCGACCAATCATCGACAGTTTCGACAGCGATTTAACAAACCCTGATATCAGACTCATGCTGATTTCCCCCGAGTGCACTCTGTGAGCGCTGTTATAGTGAGTAGAACGTTTTAGTAGAACGTTCTACTTATCGTGATGAAAGGGTGAAATCCGCGCAACTGAATTCTCACCTTTTAACAGATGAAATAGTGATTATTTGAAGTTGATCGATAATTAACCGTGATGGTCGTGGGGGAATAGTGAAGAGAATTGCCGGGTGGCGGCTGGCGCCTTACCCGGCCTACAGACAGAGCCCGTACGTAGGCCCGGCAAGCGCAGCGCCGCCGGGCATCAGACGGCTCAGGCCGTTACAGTCACGCTCTGGCCTTCAAAACTGACGGTCTGTCCGGCCACGATCTTGCAGCGCTTGCGGGTTTCCACCACGCCATCAACTTTGACCAGACCGTCAGCAATGACGATCTTCGCCTGGGCACCGCTCTCGCTCCAGCCTTCGAGCTTCAGCAGATCGCACAGCTCAACATGCGGGTGTTTACCTAATGAAAATGTCGCCATCTTACGCTTCCTCTACGTCGTGATACTCAACGCATGCTTGTAAAGTATTCTGAATCAGTGTTGCAACGGTCATCGGACCTACGCCGCCCGGAACCGGGGTGATATAAGAGGCACGGGCGGCGGCATCGTCAAACACCACGTCGCCGACCACTTTGCCGCTCTCCAGACGGTTAATCCCCACGTCCACCACAATGGCGCCTTCCTTGATCCACTCGCCCGGGATAAAGCCCGGCTTGCCGACCGCCACGATCAGCAGGTCAGCATTTTCGACGTGCTGGCGCAGGTTTTTAGTAAAGCGGTGGGTCACAGTGGTGGTGCAGCCAGCCAGCAGCAGCTCCATGCTCATCGGGCGACCGACGATATTGGACGCGCCAATCACCACGGCGTTCAGGCCGTAGGTGTCGATGTTATAACGCTCCAGCAGGGTCACAATGCCGCGCGGCGTACAGGGACGCAGGCGAGGCGCGCGCTGGCACAGGCGGCCCACGTTGTACGGGTGGAAGCCGTCCACATCTTTGTCTGGCGCGATACGTTCCAGTACTTTCACGTTATCAATGCCCGCAGGCAGCGGCAGCTGAACCAGAATGCCGTCGATTGCTTTATCGGCGTTCAGGGTATCGATCAGCTCAAGCAGCTCTGCTTCCGAGGTAGTTTCCGGCAGATCGTAGGAGCGGGAGAGAAAGCCGACCTCTTCGCACGCTTTGCGTTTGCTGCCGACATAAATTTGTGAAGCCGGGTTGCTGCCGACTAGCACAACCGCCAGCCCAGGGGCGCGTTTTCCTGCGGCCAGACGTGCTGCCACTTTTTCCGCAACCTCAGAGCGCACCTGCTGCGCAATCGTTTTACCGTCAATAATCTTTGCTGCCATCAGAGAGAAGATTCCGTCTGTAAGGAGTGAAAGGGGGGATGAGCATATTTTGTCAGAAGCGCGCGCTGCTGTCAGTCACACTTTGCGGATTTTCCTGTTAAGCGGCGCTAAGGAGGGGCATGGGTATGAACTGAAAGAGGATTGTACTAAAATCAATTGACTCAACCGGAGTTGACCGTATAATTCCACGCGCTTCACCACTGCGAAGTTTCTTCTCTGTGCGCCCTTAGCTCAGTTGGATAGAGCAACGGCCTTCTAAGCCGTAGGTCAAAGGTTCGAATCCTTTAGGGCGTGCCATTCAAAATCAATAAGTTACGACAAATCTCCCACCTCACCAATAAATCACGCCGGGTAAATTGCCGTGTATGTTTCCTGCCCCTAAAATCCCACCACTAAGCATCAGCTTCACACACAATATTTAACCTACTCACGAATAGCTAATATTCTGTATCCACTCCCCTCTTAAATCTGCTTTCCTAAAAGTGACCCAATCTTTCGGGGGCTGCTGTACGCATACGCGAGGGGCTGGCTGAAGAAACCGCGGCGAATGACCAGAAAACGGTTTACAAAATCGCGCGAAACCTCGTTTAACCTTCGGTTCCATTCTGCGATATAGTAGCGGCATTCTCGTCTCACCTTCTGACAGGTAACACCGGCAATGGCTCTGATCCCCAAAAACTACGCGCGGCTGGAAAGCGGCTACCGTGAGAAAGCCCTCAAAATCTATCCCTGGGTATGCGGACGCTGCTCGCGGGAGTTTGTCTATTCAAACCTGCGTGAACTGACGGTTCACCATATCGATCATGACCACACCAATAACCCGGAGGATGGCAGTAACTGGGAGCTGCTGTGCCTGTTCTGCCACGACCACGAGCATTCGAAGTACACCGAAGCCGACATGTACGGAACCACCGTGGTGGCGGGTGAGGATGCGCAAAAGGATGTGGGAACAGCCACCTACAACCCGTTTGCCGATCTGAAATCGATGCTCAACAAAAAATAATTCATGTCGTGCCCAGGCCGGGCAAGCGACGCGAACCCGGCAACGCCCGAACAGATAACGGGTGAGTATTCAGAGGAAATGATGTCCGGTATTGCGCATTACTATGTCCAGCAGCAGAGCATGAACACGCAGCAAGTGGCGACGCTATCGGCTCAGACCGCATCTTCAGGGGCGTCACAGACCAGCGTCCCGGCCTCTTTTCAGCAGGTATCCCACGCATCGCAACCGATCGTTTCGCAGCCTGCTATCCCGACGCTCAATTCCGCTGATACCCGCCAGACCTCCGTTGCCGCAACGCCCGCCTCGTTTGGTCAGCTGGATCAGTACGCCCGTATCCAGGGCTGGAGTGAGAAGCAAATCGCGCTGATGAACCGCCTGTCTGAGTACAAAAACAGCCGCTCCGGTCCCGCCTGGAGGGCGCCAGGCGCAGGCGTTCGCGGGATTCGCAATAACAACCCCGGCAATCTGGAAGCCAGCTGGGCATTTAGCTGGCTGGGGCAGAATGGCACTGACGGGCGTTTCGCCACCTTTGCCACCCCCGAACACGGGATACGCGCGCTGGGGGTCAACCTGCTCTCCTACCAGCGACGCGGGCTGGATACCATCAGCAAAATTATCTCCCGCTGGGCGCCACCGCAGGATAACAACGATACCACCGCCTATATCCAGAATGTCAGCCAGGCGCTCGGCGTCTCGCCCACCACCCGGCTGGATGTGACCTCGCCTAACATATTACGCGCCCTCAGTAAGGCGATTATTCGTCAGGAAAACGGCAATGTGCCGTTTTCGGATGAGGTCATCAACAGCGGCGTCTTTTCGGCGCTGGGGATGACGGAGCTGTCTGGCGCCCAGCCTGCGGTGTTGAAAAGCATGCCGGTTGACGAACAGCACTCCCCCTTTGTGTTGCAGGCCCGCAAAGAGTAACCCGCGCTCATCTCCCTTTTTACTTTGTTGCCCCTGTTTACACTTGATCATATAAAGATAATGAGTATAGTTCTCATTCTCTTTAGTGTTTGCGGGTGCACAGAAACTTTTCCGCAAGAGCAGTGAGCGCAGATCTCACATGGAACACTGAGTGTTAATGGTGACTCTGCACGGGGCGTAAGCTCCGATATCACAACCATAATCGCAACACTTATGCGACGCAGACGTCCACCGCAAATTCGATTTGTACGGTAAAGGATGCTCCTGATGTCAAAGAAATTTTCTACCCTGGCGCTGCTGGTGGCTGTCTCTCTCAGCGGCTGTGCTGCACAGCACACTGCCACAACCCAACCTGCTGCTGATATCCCGAAACCTGCTGCCCCGGCGCAGACCAACCTCGTAAAACGCGATCTGGCTGACGGCCTGTACGAAATGGTCCTGAGCCCGAAAGAGGATGCGCTGTATGTTGCCAGCTCGGAGGGTTTCAAGGATGTGCAGGGCGGGGTGGTCTACAAGCTCGATCCGGCGACCCTCAAAACCACCGGTCGCAGCCATACCGATCTGAAAAACTTCGCGCTCGCTATCTCCCCGGACGGCAAAACGGTCTATGCCACTAACTCGCTGGACGGCGGGATCAGCGCCATCAGCACTGAAGACGGCAAAGTTAAAAAACGTCTGCTGTTTACCGAGCGCAATAAAGAGGGCTATCCGTACGGCGCGCGTCAGGTGCTGCTGCATAACGACCTACTCTATATCGGCGGAGTGGGCGATCCAGCGGTCATGTGGGTGGTGGATGCGAAGACCCTGACGCTGAAAAAAACCATCAAAAACGCCGGGCAGTGGGTGACCGGCCTGTTGTGGTCTGAACAAACCGGGCGTCTCTACGTGGCCAACGGCGGCGGCGAAATTCTGATTATTGACCCCCGCAGCAACCGCATCGAAAAACGCTGGAAGCCGCTTGGCGATAAACCGGCGCTGCTGCTCAACCTGGCGGAGGATCCCGCCACCGGTCGCCTGTTTGTCACCGACAACTCCAAAGCCAAAACCACGCTGGTGCTGGATATCCGCAGCGGAGAACTCATCAAACAGCTCGACGTGGGCGACTCGCTGGCGGTGAAGTTCAATGCTAAACGCAACGAGCTGTACATCACCCAGCGCGAAAGCGGCAAGCTGCTGAGCCTGGATGCCACCACCTATGCAGTGAAGCAGAGCTGGGATCTGCCGCCAAACCCGAACAGCCTGCTGCTGTCGGCGGATGGTCAGACCCTGTACGTCACCGTTAAACAGCCGTTCAACAAAGATCACTCCACCAACGGGCCGGACAGCGTGGTACGTATCGCCCTGAAATAGTCTTTTTTTATAACAATCAAGGCCCGGCAACGGGCCATTTTGCGCGCACGTTGAAAGAGTTAATCATGAACCACACCAGAAAAATGAATAAAACGCTGCTGGCCCTCGCCATCGGCACCATCGCCCATTCCGCCGTCGCGGCGGAGAACAAAAAAGAAGAGACCCTCGTGGTGCAGGCCGCTGCCAGCGATTTTAAACCCGGCGGCGACCAGCTGGTGCCAGCCTTCCTGGACGGACAGGTGGCAAACGGCGGGCGCATGGGGATGCTCGGGCAGCAAAATGCCATGGACGTGCCGTTTAACATCATCAGTTACACCTCGAAGCTGGTGGAAGATCAGCAGGCGCGCACCATAGCCGACGTGGTGGCTAACGATGCGGGCGTCCAGTCCGTGCAGGGCTATGGCAACAGCGCGGAGAGCTATCGCATTCGCGGCCTGAAGTTCGACGGGGATGATATGACCTTCGGTGGACTCTCCGGGGTGCTGCCGCGTCAGGTGGTGGACGCGCAGATGGTGGAGCGCATTGAGATCTTCAAAGGCGCCAACTCCCTGATGAACGGCGCGGCCAGCTCCGGCGTGGGCGGGATGATCAACCTTGAGCCGAAACATGCAGGCGCCACGCCGCAGGCGAAAGTGGGCGTGGACTACACCTCGGATTCCCAGATTGGCACCACCCTGGATGCCGGACGTCGCTTCGGTGACAACGACCAGTTTGGCGCCCGCGTCAACGTGGTTCACCGGGAAGGGGAAGCGCCGGTCGCCAACGACCGCCGTCGCACCACGCTGCTCTCCACCGGTCTGGACTATGCGGGCGATAACTTCCGCAGTTCCGTGGATCTGGGTTATCAGAAGAAAACCTTCCACGGCTCAGAAACCGGGGTCAACGTCTCCGCCGTGGATTTTGTACCGGAGCCGCCGAAAAACGATCGCAACTACTCCCAGAAATGGGCCTACAGCAATATCGAAAACGAATTCGGCATGTGGCGCAGCGAGTATGACATCACCGATAACTGGACCGCCTATACCGGTCTCGGTGCCCAGCACGCCCATGAAGAGGGGCTCTACAGCGGCGCGAAGCTGGTGGACAAGAGCGGCAAAGCCACCGCGTCCCGTCTGGATACCAACCGCCTCAGCGACAGCGTGAGCGGCATGGCGGGCATTCGCGGTAACTTCGATACCGGCTTTGTCTCGCACAAGGTGAACGTCGGCTACTCGGCGATGACCAAAAACGAGAAAATTGCGTGGAAGATGTCGGCCGCGAAAGATAACCCGGTCACCAACATCTACCACAACACCGGCGTGGATGCGCCGCCGAGCACCAACTTCAACGGCTCAGGCGGCAACTATAGCGATCCGCTGACCAGCGGCCGCACCCGCACTCAGGGCTGGTTGCTGAGCGACACCCTCGGCGTGCTGGACGATAAACTGCTGTTTACCGTCGGCGCCCGTCATCAGAAGGTGGTGATCCGCGGCTATAACAAAATCACCGGGGCGGAAAATGCGGCTGACAGCTTCGATGGCGACCGCTGGATGCCTACCTACGGTGTGGTCTACAAGCCGTGGGAGACGGTGTCACTCTATGCTAACCACACCGAGGCGTTGCAGCCGGGTAAAACCGCGCCAAACACCGCCATCAACTACGGTCAGAGCACCGGTATCGTCCACTCGAAACAGAACGAAGTGGGGGTGAAGGCCGATTTCGGTCGCGTGGGCGGCTCGCTGGCGCTGTTTGAGATCAAAATGCCGTCCGCCATTCTCGACAGCCAGACCAAATACTACGGTCTGGATGCCGAACAGCGTAACCGCGGTGTGGAGCTGAACATCTTTGGCGAGCCGATGCTGGGCCTGCGTCTGAACGCCAGCGCCACCTGGCTGCAGGCGGAGCTGACCAAAACCAACAACGGCGTTAACCAGGGCAACGACGCGATTGGCGTGCCGAACTTCTACGGCGTGCTGGGGGCCGAGTATGACATCAAACCCGTCGATGGCCTGACCGCCACCGCCCGGGTGAACCACTCTGGCTCGCAGTATGCGGATCTCGCCAACAGCAAGAAGCTGGATAGCTACACCACGCTGGATCTGGGTGTGCGTTACCGCTTCGCGGTGAACAATGACCAGAACCAGATGACCGTTCGCGCCGGGATCGAAAACGTCACCGATGAGAACTACTGGGCAAGCGTGGATGACAGCGGCACCTACCTCTTCCAGGGTGAGCCGCGCACCTTTAAGGTTTCTGTCGGCTACGAGTTCTGAGTTCGTTCCTTGTTATCGGGGCAGGGATGCCCCATCGTCCGACTGTTATAAAAATGTAATCAATTGTTCTTATAGTGTTCCCACTTTATCGTTTCTTAGCCAAAAGAAAGGAAGCCATCGTGGGTAAACCTCTTAAGTCCGTATTCAAAAAAGAACATCGTGACGATGTCAGCAATCCCAGCGCTAACCCGGTATTTTCCAGCGTGGCGGAGATGTTTCTCTCCCGCCGTCGCTTCCTGCAGATGGGCGCCGTAGCCGGTGCCGCCGCCTCTTTCCCGTTCCTGCTCAAGCCTGAAAGCGCCCTTGCGGCGGTTTCACAGCCTTCCGCCCTGAGCAAGGCGGTTTCGCTCGGCTTTACCAGCATTCCGGTCTCCACCGACGACACGGTCAGGGTGCCCGAGGGCTATATTGCCCAGCCTTTCTACCGCTGGGGCGATGCCACCGGCATCAAAGGCGCCATGCCGGCATTCAAATTTGACGCCAGCAACACCACCGACGAGCAGGCGGCCCAGGCGGGCATGCACCATGACGGTATGGCGTGGTTCAGCCTACCGCAGGGGGAGGAGAACCCCGGCCACGGCCTGCTGGCGATGAACCATGAGTATATCGACAACGGGATGCTCTTTACCGACGGCACCGCCAACTGGAGCCTGGACAAAGCGCGTAAAGGCCAAAACGCGATGGGCGTGTCGGTTATCGAAGTGAAAAAGAACGGCAGTGACTGGGAAGTGGTTCGCCCCTCCAGCTTCGCCCGCCGCATCACGGTCAACACCCCGATGCAGATCACCGGCCCGGCGCGTCAGCAGGATTTAATGAAAACCGCCGCCGATCCGCAGGGCGAGCGGGTGCTCGGCACCATGCAGAACTGCGCCAACGGCCACACCCCGTGGGGGACTTATCTCACCTGCGAAGAGAACTGGTCAGATATTTTTGTTAAGAAAGGCGAGCGGAACGCGCTGGAGAAGCGCTACGGCATCAGCGACAGCGATGAGTCCTACCGCTGGAGCGAAGTGGACGACCGCTTCAACGTGGATAAAACCCCTAACGAGCCCAACCGCTTTGGCTGGGTGGTTGAGATCGACCCCTATAATCCGGACTCCACGCCGCGCAAGCACACCGCGTTAGGGCGCTTCAAGCATGAAGGCGCCGCTGTCACTCTGGCCGCCGATAAGCGCGTGGTCACCTACATGGGCGACGACCAGAAGTTTGAGTACATCTACAAATTTGTCTCCGACAATAAATATAACCCGGCGGATCGCGATGCCAACATGCAGCTGCTGACCACCGGCACGCTCTACGTCGCCCGCTTCAACGACGACGGCTCCGGCGAGTGGCTGCCGCTGGTCTTCGGCCAGAACGGGCTTGATAAGAGCAAGGGCTTCGAAAGCCAGGGCGATCTGCTGATCAAAACCCGTCTGGCGGCGGATGCGGTGGGCGCGACCAAAATGGATCGCCCTGAGTGGATCGCGGTCGATCCCCACAGCAGCGGCAGCGTCTACTGCACCCTGACCAACAACAGCGATCGCGGTAAAGAGGGCAAAGCGCCGGTGGATGCGGCCAACCCGCGGGCCAATAACACCTTCGGCCACATCATGCACTGGCTCGAAGAGGGGAACGATCCTGCGGCCCTGCGCTTCAAATGGGATATTCTGGTGCTGGCCGGACGCACGGACACGACGGATGAAAAGGCGAAGGGCAGCATGAAGGGGGCCGAATTCGGCAGCCCGGACGGCCTGTCGTTCGACCATCAGGGCGTGCTCTGGATCCAGACTGACGTCTCCTCCAGCACCATTAACAAGAAAGCCTACGAGGGGATGGGCAATAACCAGATGGTGGCGACCATTCCGGGCACCAACGAGTATCGCCGCTTCCTGACGGGCCCGCGCGGCTGCGAAATTACCGGTATCGCCTTCACCCCGGACAATCGCACGCTGTTTATCAATATTCAGCATCCGGGTGAGGGTGGGGACGACATTACCGACCCGGCAAACCCGCGCGCCGTCTCCAACTGGCCGGACAACAACCCGAACGGACGTCCTCGCGCGTCAACGGTCGTCATCACCAAAGCGGACGGCGGTATCATCGGTTCGTGATCCCCTCCCGCCGGGCAGCAGCCGTTGCCCGGCGTTTAACTTGCTCCTGTCTGCCTGAAGTGTTAAAAGGTGCCCCTTCCTCAAAAAGAGACAGGGCCAGGCCGTGAGAAACGCCTCATCCGCTTCAGACAAAAGTACTGCTGAAGCCGCGTCGGAACAGACACCGACGCTCCATCGTGGTTTACAAAATCGACATATTCAACTTATCGCTCTCGGTGGCGCTATCGGCACCGGACTGTTCCTCGGCATCGGGCCCGCCATTCAGATGGCCGGCCCCGCCGTGCTGCTGGGCTATGCCATTGCGGGCATGATCGCCTTTCTGATCATGCGCCAGCTCGGTGAGATGGTGGTTGAAGAGCCGGTCTCCGGCTCCTTTGCCCATTTCGCCTACAAATACTGGGGCCCTTTTGCGGGCTTCCTGTCGGGCTGGAACTACTGGGTGATGTTCGTGCTGGTGGGCATGGCGGAGCTGACCGCCGCGGGCATCTATATGCAGTACTGGCTCCCGGACGTACCCACCTGGGTCTGGGCCGCAGCGTTCTTCATCATCATTAACGCCGTCAACCTGGTGAACGTGCGCCTGTATGGCGAGACGGAGTTCTGGTTTGCCCTGATCAAGGTGCTGGCAATTATCGGCATGATCGGTTTTGGCCTGTGGATGCTCTTCTCCGGACACGGCGGCGAGCGGGCAACTATCGACAACCTGTGGCAGCACGGCGGCTTCCTCGCCACCGGCTGGAAAGGGCTGGTGCTGTCGCTGGCGGTGATCATGTTCTCCTTTGGCGGACTGGAGCTTATCGGCATTACCGCCGCCGAAGCCCGCGATCCGCACAAGAGCATCCCGAAAGCGGTCAACCAGGTGGTCTACCGTATTCTGCTGTTCTATATCGGCTCGCTGGTCGTCCTGCTGGCGCTCTACCCGTGGGTGGAAGTGAAGTCCGACAGCAGCCCGTTCGTGATGATTTTCCACGATCTGATCAGCAACCTGGTGGCATCGGCGCTTAACTTCGTGATTCTGGTGGCCTCGCTGTCGGTCTATAACAGCGGCGTCTACTCCAACAGCCGGATGCTCTTTGGTCTCTCCGTGCAGGGCAACGCGCCGAAGTTCCTGACCCGCGTCAGCCGTCGCGGCGTGCCGGTCAATTCGCTGCTGCTCTCCGGAGGCATTACCTCGCTGGTGGTGCTGATCAACTACCTGCTGCCGCACGAAGCCTTTGGCCTGCTGATGGCGCTGGTGGTGGCAACGCTGCTGCTGAACTGGATCATGATCTGTCTGGCCCACCTGCGTTTTCGCGCAGCGATGCGTCGCAAAGGGCGCGAGACGCAGTTCAAAGCGCTGCTCTACCCGGCGGGTAACTATCTCTGTATCGCCTTCCTGGCGATGATCCTGGTGCTGATGTGCACCATGGACGGCATGCGCACCTCGGCGATCCTGCTCCCGGTGTGGATTGTCTTCCTGTTTGCGGCGTTTAAACTCTCCCGCAAAAAGTAGTGCGGTTTCTGCCCGGCGGCGCTGCGCTTGCCGGGCCTACGATGCTGTAGGCCGGGTAAGCGAAGCCGCCACCCGGCACCCCCGCGCACCCCACTTCACCTTTATCGTGACCCCTCTCGCACTTCTTAACCGATCCCCAGGATCTTTATTTTGTAATCGATTACTTTTTATTTGATGCGGTTTGTAATCGATTACTTTTTAAGGGTGGGGCTTATCATGGTGTCGACAACTGAAAGTAGTGGAAAGGTGACAGGGGAGTACCGGCTGCTGGTACCGCGCCTCTCCCTAATGATGTTCCTGCAATTTTTTATCTGGGGTAGCTGGTCGGTAACGCTCGGTCTGGTGATGACCCAGCACAACATGTCACTGCTGATTGGCGATGCCTTCTCTGCCGGGCCGATCGCCTCTATTTTATCGCCGTTTGTGCTCGGGATGCTGGTGGACCGCTTCTTCGCCTCGCAGAAGGTGATGGCGGTGATGCACCTGGCCGGGGCGGCGATCCTGTGGTTCGTGCCGGGGGCGCTGATCGCGGAGAACGGCGCGCTGCTAATCGGCCTGCTGTTTGGCTACACGCTTTGCTACATGCCAACCCTGGCGCTGACCAATAACATCGCTTTCCACAGCCTGGCGAACGTCGACAAGACCTTCCCGGTGGTCCGCGTGTTTGGCACCATCGGCTGGATTGTGGCGGGGATCTTTATCGGCGTTACCGGCGTGGCCGCAAGCATCACCATCTTCCACGTGGCGGCGGCCAGCTCCGTCCTGCTGGCACTCTACAGCCTGACGCTGCCGCACACGCCTGCCCCGGCCAAAGGGATGCCAGTGAAGGTGCGCGATCTCTTCTGCGCCGACGCTTTCGCCCTGCTGAAAACCCGTCACTTCTTTATCTTCTGCCTGTGCGCGATGCTGATCTCCGTCCCGCTCGGCACCTACTACGCTTATACCGCCTCTTACCTGGCGGATGCCGGGATCGCGGATGTCAGTACCGCCATGTCCTTCGGCCAGATGTCCGAAATCTTCTTTATGCTGGTGATCCCGCTGCTGTTCCGCCGTCTGGGTGTTAAATACATGCTGCTGATCGGCATGCTGGCGTGGTTTGTCCGCTACGCGATGTTTGCCCTGGGGGTAAGTGAAGAGGGGCGCATTCTGCTCTATCTCGGCATCCTGCTGCATGGCGTCTGCTATGACTTCTTCTTTGTGGTGGGCTTTATCTATACCGACCGCGTGGCGGGCGAAAAGGTCAAAGGCCAGGCGCAGAGCATGATCGTGATGTTCACTTACGGTATCGGCATGCTGCTGGGCTCGCAAATTTCCGGCGCGCTCTACAACCGCCTGGTCGCGGGGCAGGCCGTGCCACAGGCGTGGGTAACATTCTGGTGGATCCCGGCGGTAGCTGCTGCCGTGATTGCACTCGTTTTCCTTGTCTCGTTCAAATATGACGATGACAAGGCGTAATTTCTGGAGGTGGTATGAGGACGATTAAAGGCCCGGGTATTTTTCTGTCGCAGTTTATCGGGGCACAACCCCCGTTCAACACCCTCGACGGGCTGGCCGGTTGGGCGGCGGAAAAGGGCTACAAAGCGCTGCAAATGCCCTGCAACCATAAAGCGATTTTTGACGTCGAGCAGGCGGCAGAAAGCCAGACCTACTGCGACGAGATAAGCGGCAGGCTGGCGGAAAAAGGGCTGGTCATTAGCGAGCTCTCCACCCATCTGGAGGGGCAGCTTATCGCGGTCAATCCGGTCTACGACGAGGCGTTCGATAACTTCGCTCCTCCGGCGGTGCGCGGTAACGCCAGCGCCCGCCAGGCCTGGGCGACCGATACCGTGAAAAAGGCGGCGGTCGCCTCGGCACGGCTCGGTTTAACCGCCCACGCCACCTTCTCAGGATCGCTGGCCTGGCCGTTTATCTATCCCTGGCCGCCACATAACGAGACGCGTTTTGCGGAGGCGTTCAGCGAACTGGCCCGCCGCTGGCGACCCATTCTGGATGCGTTCGATGAGCAGGGGGTTAACGTCTGCTATGAAATTCATCCCGGAGAAGATCTGCACGACGGCGTCACCTTCGAGCGTTTTCTGGCGCTGGTAGACAACCACCCGCGCTGTAACATGCTTTACGACCCAAGCCACCTGCTGTTGCAGCAGATCGATTATCTGACCTGGATCGATCACTACCACACCCGCATCAAGGCGTTTCACGTTAAGGATGCCGAATTCCGTCCCAACGGGCGCAGCGGGGTGTATGGCGGCTATCAGAGCTGGATCAACCGCGCCGGACGCTTCCGTTCGCCGGGGGACGGGCAGATCGACTTTAAGGGCATCTTCAGCAAGCTGACCCAGTACGACTACGACGGCTGGGCGGTGCTGGAGTGGGAGTGCTGCCTGAAAGATGGCGAAACCGGGGCGCGGGAAGGGCGCGAGTTTATCTCCCGCCACATTATCCCGGTATCCGATCGGGCATTTGATGATTTCGCCGCAGGAGAGCGTGATGATTAACGTCGGCATTATCGGCAGCGGCTTTATCGGCCCGGCGCATATCGAAGCCCTGCGCCGCCTGGGGTTTGTGCAGGTGGTCGCCCTCTGCGATGGCTCGCTGGAACAGGCGCAAGAGAAAGCCCGGGCGCTGAATATTCCCCGCGCTTACGACAGCGTGGAGGCACTGCTGGCGCACCCGGAGCTGCACGTAGTGCACAACTGCACCCCTAACCATCTGCATGCGGCGATCAACCGCCAGATCCTGCGTGCCGGTAAACATGTTTTCTCTGAAAAGCCGCTGTGCATGACGCCAGAAGAGGCCCGGGAGCTGGTCACGCTGGCGGAACAGGCGGGGGTGATACACGGCGTGAGCTTTGTCTACCGTCAGTTTGCGATGGTGCGCCAGGCGGCGAGCATGGTGGCGCAGGGCTCCCTCGGACGGCTCTTTGCCGCCCACGGCAGCTATCTGCAGGACTGGATGCTGCTGGAAACCGACTACAACTGGCGGGTCGATGCGGCGCTCGGGGGCGCATCGCGGGCGGTGGCCGATATCGGTTCCCACTGGTGCGACACCATTCAGTTCCTGACCGGGCTGCGCATCACCGAAGTGATGGCCGACCTCGCTATCGTCTGGCCGACCCGCAAGGCGAACGTCGCCGGTACTCCGACCTTCAGCCAGGCGGGCGATGCGGTATATGAAGACAAACCCGTCACCACCGAGGATTTCGGCTCGGTGCTGTTCCGCTTCGACGATGGCAGTAAGGGCAGCTTTACCGTCTCGCAGGTGAGCGCCGGACGCAAAAACCGCCTCAGCCTTGAGGTGAACGGCAGCGTTTGTTCCGTGGCCTGGGATCAGGAGGTGCCGCAGCAGCTCTGGGTAGGCCATCGGGCGCAGGCCAATCAGACGCTGACGGACGATCCGGGCCTGATGAACCGGGATGTGGCGAACAGCGCCCACTTCCCGGGCGGCCATATCGAAGGCTGGCCGGACGCCTTTAAAAATATGATGGCGCACTTTTATCAGGCGGTACAGGCGGGCAGGATGCCGGAGAAGCCGGTGTTCGCTACCTTCCATGATGGGGCGAGCGTCATGTATATCATTGATGCGATAGTTAAAAGCCATCAGCAGCAGCGCTGGGTCGCTGTCGCGCAGTAACACGTTGCCCGGTGCGCCGGGCAGCCCATTTATGGTAGCCTGCTGCAAACGCAAACTGCAGGATCACTCGTCGCTATGTCAATTCAGAAAATCGCCCAACTGGCGGGCGTCTCGGTGGCGACGGTATCGCGCGTGCTGAATAACAGCGATACCGTCAAAGCCAAAAACCGCGATCGCGTCTTGCAGGCGATTAAAGAGGCGAACTATCAGCCCAATCTTCTGGCCCGCCAGCTGCGCACGGCGCGTAGCTATATGGTGCTGGTGATGGTCTCCAACATTGCCAACCCGTTCTGCGCCGAGGTGGTGAAGGGCATTGAGGAGCAGGCGGAGAAAAACGGCTACCGCATTCTGCTGTGCAACTCCGGCTCCGATATTGAACGCTCCCGCTCGGGGCTCAGCCTGCTCTCCGGCAAAATGGTCGACGGCATTATCACCATGGATGCCTTCACCCGCCTCCCCGAACTGGCGGCACTCATCGGCGATGCCCCCTGGGTACAGTGCGCCGAATACGCCGATGCGGGGGCGGTCTCCTGTGTGGGGATCAATGATGTGGACGCCTCCCAGCATGTGGTCAGCCGCCTGGCTGACGGCGGGCGACAGCGGATTGCGCTTATCAACCACGACCTGAGCTACAAATATGCCCGCCTGCGCGAGCGGGGCTATAAAAGCGTGCTGCATCTGCGCGACCTGGCGTATCAGGCGGTAGAGTATGCGAGCGATCTGAGCGCGGCGGCCGGAATGACGGCGATGAGCAAACTGCTGGCAACAGAGCCGCGCCCGGATGCGGTATTTGCGGTCTCCGATACCCTGGCCGCGGGAGCGTTACGTGCTATCGAAAAGGCCGGGCTGCGCGTGCCGGAAGATATCGCGGTGGTGGGTTTCGATGGCACCGAGCTGTCGGAGATGGTCTCGCTGACCACCATTGAACAGCCATCGCGGGATATCGGGCGCAAGGCGGTCGATTTGCTGCTGAACAAAATCGACAACCCCGATGCGCCCACGGAGCGGGTGATGATGAACTGGCGCTTTATTTCCCGCGCCAGCACCTGAGTTATTTTGCCAGCACGCCGGCCAGGGAGCGAATATCGTTTCCGGTCGGCGACTGGTGAATACGCAGGCCAAATTCATCGATCACCGCAAAAATATGGTCGAAAATATCGGCCTGAATCGCCTCATATTCTGCCCAGATGACGGTGTTGGTAAACGCATAGATTTCAATCGGCAGGCCGTTGGCGTCCGGCGCTAACTGGCGCACCATTAACGTCATATCCTGGCGAATACGCGGATGGTTGCGCAGATATTCATTCAGATAGGCGCGGAAGGTACCAATATTGGTCATTTTGCGCAGGTTCAGCACTGATTCACCTTCCCCGTTTTGCTGATTCCACAGGGTGATTTCCTCATGGCGCGTGGCCATATAGGGCTTGAGCAGCTTCGCCTGAATCAGCCGCTGCTGTTCCTGTTCGTCGAGGAAATGGATGCTGGTGGTATCAATATTCAGGCTGCGCTTAATCCGTCGTCCGCCGGAAGCTGACATCCCGCTCCAGTTGATAAAAGCGTCGGAAACCAGCGCCCAGGTCGGGATGGTTGTAATGGTGTTATCAAAATTACGCACCTTGACGGTGGTCAGGCCAATATCGGTTACCGTGCCGTTCGCGCCATATTTCGGCATCTCCAGCCAGTCGCCGAGCTTGAGCATATCGTTGGCCGAGAGCTGAATGCCCGCCACCAGCCCGAGAATGGGATCTTTAAACACCAGCATCAGCACCGCCGCCATTGCGCCGAGGCCGCTAATCAGAATGGCCGGGGACTGACCAATCAGCAGGGAGATAATCAGGATCCCCACCAGAATGGCGCTCACCAGCTTGATCCCCTGGAAGATGCCTTTCAGCGGCAGCTGGGAGGCGGTGGCCATTTTTTGCGACAGGTTGAATATCACGTCCAGCAGCGAGAAGAACGCCAGCAGGGCGTAAATCATCACCCACAGCTTCGCGCAGGTGGTTAATATCTCTGCCGCGTCGCTGCCTTTTTGCAGCCACAATACCGCCTGCACGTTGACGATGATCCCCTGCAGGGTAAAGGCCAGACGGTGAAATAATTTATTCTGGGTGATGATTTGCAGCCATAAATGGCTGCTGGCCCGGGCGCGTTTCTCGAAGGCCCGCAATACCACTTTGTGCAGAATAAAGTGAATAATCAGTGCAGTAAGAAAAATAATTCCAAAGATAATCACGAGGGAAGTGGTGTGATTAATTTCAATTCCTGACTCTTCGACCAGGGAAATAAACTCCTGCATAACATCTCCTGTATTAAAGCAGCCGCCATAATGGCGGCTGCGGATCGATTATGCAAACCCAGGGGCTTACCGGGACGCGTGGCAGGCTTTCGTGACCGGCAGGCTAAGACGATGGCGCAGCCGCAGGGTCGCCAGCGCCAGCACCACCATCATGCCCGTTTCTACCGCCAGGAAGAGGTTAATCGCCTCCGCGTAATCCCCTTGATGGTTTTGCAGGGCGTGGAGCAAAATCGCGCCAAATATCGCAGGCCCCAGGCCGAGCGCCGCCTGTTGCAGGGTACTGAGAATGGCGCTGGCGGCCCCGGCGTCATCGGGCTGAATATCGCGCATGCCGATGCGGTAGAAACTGTTCACAATCAGCGCCTGGCCGTAGCCCACCAGCCCGGTGGCCGGGGCGAGGGTCAGGGCGGTGTTTTCCAGCCCCCAGATGCGGAAGGTGGCGATGAGCGCCAGCAGGCCGGTTATCTGAATTGCCAGGCCGGTAAGCAGAATGGTGCTGGTGCTGTAGCGGGCAATCAGGCGCGGGGCAAACCACGCCGAGACAAAATAGGTTACGCCCAGGGCGATAAAACTGTTGCCGGACTGCCATGGCGCCATCCCCAGCCCGGTCTGCATGGTCAGCGCCATGCAGAACATAAACCCGGACCAGACGCTGAAAAAGAGCAGCGCAATCAGCACGCCAAAGCGAATGCTGCCGAGCTGCATCAGACGCGGTGGGATCAGTGGATGGGCGCCTTCACGCTCTTTTTTACGCGCGTTCAGCACCATCAACCAGCCCAGCGGAATAATAGCGAGAAGCATCGCCTTCAGCGGCCAGGACCAGTGCCACTGCGGCCCCAGCGCCATCGGGAACAGCAGGCAGCAGAGGATCGCGGCCAGCAGCGCGGTGCCCGGCCAGTCGATGCGCGACGGCGTATCGCGACGGGTTTCCGGAACAAAACGACGGCTCAGGGCCAGCACCAGCAGGCAGATCGGCACGTTGATAAAGAAGGCGTTGCGCCAGCCCAGCCCGGCGATATCCGCCGACACCAGCCAGCCGCCGCCCATCTGCCCGACGATAAAGGCAATCCCGCCGATGCCGCCAAACAGACTGATGGCTTTGGCGTGAGCGGTGCCTTTCAGCGTCACATGCAGGGTGGCGAGGATCTGCGGCATGATCAGCGCAGCCCCCGCGCCCTGCACGATGCGTGCGGCCAGCAGTTGCTCAATATTGCCTGCCACGCCGCACAGCAGTGAGGCCAGGCCAAAGCTCGCCACGCCCCACATAAACAGACGGCGGCGCCCGAGGTTATCTCCCAGCTTGCTGCCGAGCGCCAGACAGACGGCGAAGGCCACCCCGTAGAGCGCCACAATCAGCTCCAGCTCGGTGGCGGTGGCGTGCAGCGAGTGGGTGATGGAATCCAGCGCCACGTTGGTGATCGAGGTATCGATCAGCGGCAGCATCTGGCCGGTTAACAGCAATATCAGGCCTGCCCGGCCCGGTGAAACAACTGACCTATTCATGGTGACTCCATTGCGTCATTCATCAGATGGTCGTAGCATCAACCATCTGATAAACGGGTACCAGTTCTTGCTTATACTGGTACTGGCACTACCATGCAGGGGGCACTATGGCGCTGATGTCTGAACCGGTCACCGCACTTCAGGATGACACCCGTAAACAGCTGGGCGCCTTTTTACGCGCCCGACGCGAAAGCCTCGACCCGCAGCGTCTTGGCCTGCCGCGCAGCGGTCGCCGCCGCACGCCGGGTCTGCGGCGTGAAGAGGTGGCCATGCTGGCGGATGTGGGCGTCACCTGGTACACCTGGCTCGAGCAGGGCAGGAATGTAAACCCGTCCAGCGCGGTGATGGCGGGGGTGGCGAAAGCGCTGCAATGTACCCCGACCGAAGCCCGCCACCTCTTTCTGCTGGCTGGCCTGCCGCCGGGCGAAGCGCCGCAGGCGGTCTGCTGCGAGGGGATCAGCGAAGGCACCCGCCGTCTGCTCGATACCCTGATGCCAAAACCCGCCAGCATCCAGAAACCGAATTTCGATATCGTGGCGTGGAATGACAGCTTCGGCCATCTGATGGGCGTCGACTTTAACGCCATTCCGCCGGAAGATCGCAACTGTATCTATCTCTTCCTCACTCACCCCGCGTGGCGCGCCCGGCTGGGCAAGCGGGATGACGTGTTGCCGATTTTTGTCTCCTATTTTCGCGCGGCGATGGCCGAGCACCGGGGCGACCCGCAGTGGGAGGCCAAACTGGCACGCTTCTTTGCGGTATCTGAAGAGTTTGAAACCCTGTGGCACCAGCGCAACGACGTGCGCGGCGTGGAAAACCAGCTCAAGCTCTTTACCCATCCCGAACTGGGTGATTTTCATCTCCAGCAGATGTACTGGTACTCCGCCCCGCGCAACGGCTCGCGGCTGCTGGTCTATCTGCCGGTGGATGAGGCGGGAGAGAGGGCAATGGCGTGGCTGGCTGCACAGAAATAATTTCTGCGAGGGGCTTTCAGGGAATAGAAGTCACTCCGGTCTGACCTGGATAAAGGGTGTAAGGTAAATCACGAAAGGCAAAATTAGCCTTTAATGCAAATTGCCTTACATGCTAATATCTTCAGGGATGAAAAATCGTGTTCAGACTTATCGTTCATCAGGCAGTCAGAGAAGAGATCCTCTCGTTGCCTGCATGCGTACAGGCGAAGCTGATTCGTCAGCTTGATAAATTGCGTGCTAACCCAACGGCACTTCGGGAGCCCGACAGCAAGCCATTACCCCATGGTTTGTTTGAAATAAGAACCGTCGGTCTGATTCATAGTCGCGGGATCTATGTTTACCAGCGGGAAAAAACAATTTATCTGTTGCGTGTATTTATCAAGAAGACGAAGAAAACGCCTTCTGCTGAAATCCGTCTGGCACTGAAAAGACAACAGGAGATGTTGGATGAGCAAGAAGATCATTGACTGGGATACGTTAAGAGCGGAGCTGTTAAGCGATTCAGATGTGCAGGCTGCCTTTGACGCCGAAGAGCGTAAGGCGCGGCTACAGGAGATGCTGGCACAGTGGCGCAAACAGGCGGGACTGACGCGTGCTCAGGTGGCGGAGCGCATGGGGGTCAGCGCGCCAACCGTCTCCCGAATGGAAGCCAATATTACCCGGGCGAGTCTGGATACCTTAACGCGTTATGCGTTGGTGTGCGGCGTTAAGCATCCGCAGATTACGCTCTATTGAAAACAGGCACGCCGGAACCCAGCGTGCCAGTAATCATTAGCACTCAGTCACAATCGTGTTCAGCGGCAGACGCGATTTCGGCAGCGTGGCGTTGAAATCTTCCACGCTGTGATGCCCGACCGGCACCACCACCAGGCTGGTGAAGCCTTTCTCTTTCAGGCCAAACTCTTCGTCGAGGATGGCGGCGTCGAAACCTTCAATTGGCACGGCGTCCAGGCCCATTGCGGCCACGCCCAGCAGGAAGTTGCCGACGTTCAGGTATACCTGTTTCGCCATCCACTGGTGGTCATCTTTCAGATCGACACGGTGCATATCGGCGAAGAAGGTGCGGCCTTTGTGGTTGGCAGCTTTCGCTTCCGGGGTGGCGAAGCGGCCATCGGCCTCTTCCTGTTCCACCACGCGGTTCAGCCAGGCATCGTCCATCGCGGTTTTGGCGCAGAACACCACCACGTGAGAGGCATCCAGCATTTTGCGTTCGTTGAAGACAAAGCCACCGGCTGCGGATTTCGCCACGCGAGCCTTACCTTCTTCGGTGCTGGCGACGATAAAGTGCCACGGCTGCGAGTTGGTGCTCGATGGGCTGTACTGCAGCAAAGTTTTAATCTGTTCCGCCTGGTCGGCAGACAATTTTTTGCTCGGATCAAAGGCCTTTGTTGAGTGACGCTTTAAGGCAACAGAGATGATATCCATAACGACTCCTGGGGTTTAATGCAAAAGGGAAAATGATACAAAGGGAAAGGAACAAAGGTAAGGGCATTCCGAGCGCTTAAGGGCCCGGACGCAGACGTTTTTGCTCTTTTTTCGGCAGCTTATCCACCACCAGATGCCACGAATCATTGACCAGATCGGCGATCAGCTCAGGGGTGATATCCTCCGCCGCATAAACCGAGATCCAGTGCTTTTTATTCAGATGGTAGCCAGGCTCAATGCCCCGGTAGATCTGCTGGTTGAGCAGCGATTTTTGCGGGTCGGACTTCAGGCTTACGTGCAGGCGCCCGCGCGCGACGCCAATCAGCATAAAAATCTTACCGCCGACCTTAAACACATCGTAATCCGGGCCAAACGGCCAGCAGTGTTCGGTAAAGGGCAGCTCCAGCGCCACCTGTTTTGCGCAGGCGGCGAGGGTTTTACTGTCCATCGCTATCCTCTTCGGCCAGCGCTCGCCACATCACCTCAAAACCCAGCGCCTTAAATTCGGCTGCGCGGGCCGGTTCGCGGGTAGCGAAGGACATGGTGGTTTCCGCCAGGGATAAAAAGAGCGCGTCGCCAAACAGCTGGAACTCTTCCGACATAAACACCGGGCGGATATGGCGACGGCACAGCTCGTGCAGCTCCGGGAACATCTCATGCACCGCCTGCTCGGTTTCGGCATTGATCTTCTCGCTCACCCCAAGCTGGCGGATGGCGCCGTGGGCCACCGGATTGCGGATCCCCCAGTCAACGTAGCTGTTCCAGATATTGCGGGTATGCTCTTTCGGCTGGGTCAGGGC
The DNA here is from genome assembly GCF_002920195.1 of Leclercia sp. LSNIH8. Lineage (NCBI taxonomy): Bacteria > Pseudomonadati > Pseudomonadota > Gammaproteobacteria > Enterobacterales > Enterobacteriaceae > Leclercia > Leclercia sp. LSNIH8. The sequence goes on from NZ_PQJY01000001.1 coordinate 257,041, forward strand.
GCGATCCATATTCGCCAGCATGGTCTGGCACAGATCCTGTTTCAGGTGCAGATTGAGGGCGTTAAGCAGGTCGTCTTTGGTAGCGAAATAGCGAAACAGGGTGCCTTCTGCCACGCCTGCACTGCGGGCGATTAACGCGGTAGAAGCCGCAATGCCGGACTGGGCAAACGCGGTGGTTGCCGCGTCCAGCAACGCCAGTTTTTTATCTTCACTTTTCGGACGAGCCACTGCATTTCCTCCAGGTAATGTGCAAAAACCCCGATTGAATCATGCCCTTTGTGGGGCTGCAACGCGGAATGTCAAAGATCTTAAAACGTCTTGACGACTTTCGCATCACTTCTATAATGAGTGCTTACTCACTCATAATCAAGTTTTGCCCGCGCAGGCCATCGGATGGGGCGCGAATTCGGGTCGGGATATGAAAAAGCGTTTTATTGTTAGCGTGGTGGTAGTGATGATGATTGCATCCGCGGCGAGTTTGCCGTTTGTACTCAATGCCGGGTTCGGCCAGCCGCCACAGGGCGCGCAGCTGAGTGAGTTTGCCGCTTCGCCGCAGTATCGCGACGGCCAGTTCCATAACACCTTGCCGACACCCGGCTTTACCGGCAATAAGAACATGCTGGCGGCGTGGTGGGATTTTCTGGTGACGAAGCGTGAGAACGCACGTCCGGCCCAGCCGCTGCCGCTGGTGAAAACCGATCTGGCCACGCTGCCCTTGGATCAAGAGACGCTGGTCTGGCTTGGCCACTCCTCGTGGTATCTGCAGCTGGCAGGCAAACGCATTCTGATCGATCCGGTATTCAGCAACTATGCCGCACCTTTCTCTTTTCTCAATAAAGCCTTTGCCGGGGAGTACCCGTGGCGTGCCGAAGAGATGCCCGATATCGATCTGCTGATTATCTCGCACGATCACTACGATCATCTCGACTACGCCACCATCAAAGCCCTGTTGCCCAAAGTGAAGCGCGTGGTCACGCCGCTCGGGGTGGGATCGCACCTGCGCTACTGGGGCATGGAGCCCTCGATCATTGAGGAGCGGGACTGGGAGCAGTCGGTGCAGATCAGCGACGATCTCACCGTACATGTCCTGCCGGCGCGCCACTTCTCCGGGCGCGGGCTCAAGCGCAACCAGACGCTGTGGGGCAGCTTTATGTTTGTCACCCCAGAGACGAAAGTGTTCTACAGCGGTGATTCTGGCTATGGCCCGCACTTTAGCGCCATTGGCGAGCGCTTCGGCGCCGTCGATCTGGCGATCATGGAGAACGGCCAGTATGACCAGGACTGGAAGTACATCCACATGCAGCCTGCCGAAACGGCGCAGGCGGCGGCGGATCTTAATGCCAGCGCGGTAGTACCGGGCCACTCCGGGCGCTTTGTGCTGGCAAAACACACCTGGAACGACCCACTGATCCAGCTTACGCAGGCCAGCAAGGATAAAAAATATCGCCTGCTGACTCCGGAGCTCGGTGAGCCGGTCAGGGTAGATGATGCCACGCAACAATTTCGTGCGTGGTGGGAATAATGTTAAATCGAAGAGCAGAGGGGGAGAGCAGCATGACTATTTCCGCTCAGGTTATCGACACCATTGTCGAGTGGATCGACGACAACCTTCATCAGCCGTTGCGTATCGAGGATATCGCCCGACATGCGGGCTACTCCAAATGGCACTTACAGCGGCTGTTTATGCAGTATAAAGGCGAGAGTCTGGGGCGCTATATTCGCGAACGTAAGCTGCGGCTGGCGGCGCGGGATCTACGTGAATCGGATGAAAAGGTCTACGATATCTGCCTGCGTTACGGCTTTGACTCCCAGCAGACCTTTACCCGCGTCTTTACCCGCACCTTTAACCAGCCGCCTGGGGCGTATCGCAAGGATAACCACAGTCGCGCGCATTAACAGCAGACTTAACGCGCAAACCAGCGGCGCCAGATGAAACGCAGAATAAAGAATTCAATGGCGCCGAGCAGTAAAAACCACAGGCAAAAGATGATGGTGTAAAGCTGATTCAGATCCATCAGATGGAAGAGGGTCATCAGCTTTTGCGCCACCACCAGCCCCAGCGACGGCGCAGGCAGTAACAGAACGGAGAGAAAGGCCATCAACAAAATGCCGCCTGCCGTTAACAGCGATTCTAACGGGTGTCTCATGATTATGTTAATCGTCAGTTAAAAATAACATTGTCACGGATAGGGCTTCGTAAAGCAATATCAACCGTCAGACGCAGGCGCGATAAATAATTGTCCGCTAATTCGCTGATATTTCCCTGTCAGAAAAATCTCTATTCAATTAACCTGCATTAATGTCAATTATTGTCAGCCTCCGGCGAATAGTTTTACAAAGGTATAGGTGCTCATTCCAATTAACGTCGCAATAACAATGGCAACAAAAATATATAACGCCAGGCGTCGTCCGCGATAAATCCCAAACATGGTTCCCTCTCGTTTAGTTTCGGTTTAGAAATAATTTGTAAAAAGCGCTCTGGTGAAATGAAACGTTACCGGTTTAATGCCGCCGACAACAATAATAGTGCGATAAATTAATTTTCCTGACAACCCAATATTGTCGACAGATTTATAAAAGCAGATATGGAATTCAGGCTTTTGCTCACCGCAATCTGAAGGAGCTGAAATATGACCAAAATGCACCACACCCAGACGCCGCCGCCCACCACGCCAGACATGGCCTATCAGCAGACCGTAGAGCAGACGCTTGCCGCGCAGCAGAGCACCGCGGCGGGTCTGAGCCGCACGCAAGCACAGGCGCGCCTGGACAAGCATGGCCGCAACGCGCTGCCGGAGAAGAAAGCCAGACCAGCCTGGCTGCGTTTTCTGGCCCATTTTAACGATGTGCTGATTTATGTATTGCTGGCCGCTGCACTATTAACGGCAATAATGGGTCACTGGATCGATACCCTGGTTATTCTGGGTGTGTCGGTCATTAACGAGTTAATTGGTCATATTCAGGAAAGTAACGCCGAAAAATCACTGAGCAGCATCCGGAATATGCTCGCCAGCGATGCTCGTGTTATTCGTGACGGCGATCATGAAACAATACCCACAACTGAAATAGTTCCCGGGGATATTATTGTTCTGCGTGCCGGGGATCGTATTCCGGCCGATATGCGTTTAATTGAGGCGCATAATTTACGCGTTGAAGAGGCTATTCTCACCGGCGAATCGACGGTGGTGGATAAACACACCCAGCCGCTGAACGGGGAATTACCGCTCGGCGATCGCACCAATCTGGTCTTCTCAGGTACCACGGTGAGCGCAGGCGGCGGCGTTGGGGTAGTCATTGCCACCGGCCAGGAGACCGAACTGGGCCACATTAATCAGATGATGGCCGGGATCGAGAAGCACCGCACTCCGCTGCTGGTGCAGATGGACAAACTCGGCAAGGCCATCTTCGGGATCATCATGGCGATGATGGCCGCGCTGTTCGTCTTTAGCCTGCTGCTGCGCGACATGCCGCTCGGTGAGCTGCTGCTCTCTTTGATTAGCCTGGCCGTGGCGGCGGTTCCGGAAGGTCTGCCTGCCATTATCTCGATTATCCTGTCGCTGGGCGTGCAGGCGATGGCCCGCAAGCGCGCCATCATCCGTAAACTGCCCACCGTAGAAACCCTGGGGGCGATGACCGTGGTCTGCTCGGATAAAACCGGCACCCTGACCATGAACGAGATGTCCGTCAAGGCGATCATCACCGCCGACAGCTGCTACCGCGTTGAGGGCGACAGCTATGCTCCGGAAGGCAACATCTCTCTGGAGGGCAGCGACGAGCCGGTGCAGATCCAGCCGGGTACGGTGCTGGAGCACTATCTGCGCACCATCGATCTGTGTAACGACAGCCAGATGATACAGGACGAGCGCGGCCTGTGGCGTATCACCGGCGGGCCGACCGAAGGTGCGCTGAAGGTACTGGCGGCCAAAGCGCGGCTGGCACCGGTCACCACCACGCTGATTAACAAGATCCCGTTTGACTCCCAGTACAAGTACATGAGCGCCCACTATCGGATAGGTGACGAGGAGCAGATCCTCATCACCGGCGCGCCGGACGTTATTTTCGCTCTCTGCGCGCAGCAGCAGACCCGCAATGGCGCCGAAGCCTTCAACCGCAGCTACTGGGAGGCCGAGATGGAGCGTTATGCGCGTCAGGGGCTGCGTATGGTGGCGGCGGCGTACAAACCGGCGAACGGTGAGCAGACGTTAACCCACAACGATCTCGGCCATGGCCTGATCTTCCTCGGTATCGCCGGGATGATGGATCCGCCGCGTCCTGAAGCGATCGACGCCATTCATGCCTGCCAGCAGGCGGGGATCCGCGTCAAGATGATCACCGGGGATCACCCGCAGACGGCCATGAGCATCGGCCAGAAGCTGGGGATCGCCAACAGTGGCCAGGCGGTGACCGGCTCCCAGCTGGAACAGATGGATGATAGCGAGCTGGCAAAAGCGGCGGTGGAGTACGATATCTTCGCCCGCACCAGCCCGGAGCATAAGCTGCGTCTGGTGAAAGCCTTGCAGGAGAAAGGTGAAATCGTCGGTATGACCGGCGACGGCGTAAACGATGCCCCGGCCCTGCGCCAGGCGGATGTGGGCATCGCGATGGGCATCAAGGGCACGGAAGTGACCAAAGAGGCGGCGGATATGGTCCTGACGGACGACAACTTCGCCACCATCGCCAGCGCGGTGAAAGAGGGGCGTCGCGTCTACGACAACCTGAAGAAGACCATTCTGTTTATCATGCCGACCAACCTCGCGCAGGGGCTGCTGATTGTGATTGCTCTGCTGGCGGGGAACATCATTCCCCTGACGCCGGTGCTGATTTTGTGGATGAACATGGCGACCTCCGCCACGCTCTCCTTTGGGCTGGCGTTTGAGGCCGCCGAGCGCAACATCATGCGTCGCCCGCCGCGTCAGAGCGGGCAGCACGTGATGGATGGTTATGCCGTCTGGCGGGTGGCCTTCGTTGGCACCCTGATCGCCGTCGCCGCCTTTGCGCTGGAAGCCTGGCTGGCTCCGCGCGGCCACAGCGCGGAGTTCATCCGCACCGTGCTGCTGCAGATGCTGGTCTGTGCCCAGTGGGTCTACATGATTAACTGCCGCAACACCGAAGGTTTCTCCCTGAACCGCGGCCTGCTGGCGAACAAAGGTATCTGGCTGGTGACGGGCGTGCTGCTGCTGCTGCAGCTGGCAATTATCTACCTGCCGTTTATGCAGATGCTGTTCGGCACCGAAGCGCTGCCGCTGCGCTACTGGGGTGTAACCCTGGCGACCGCGGGCGCGATGTTCTTCATCGTCGAAATCGAGAAGCGACTGACCCGCAGGTTCCGTAAGGCGGTATAACGTTTGGCCCTCTCCCAAAGGGAGAGGGCCAAACTATCACACCTCAGAAGATCGCTTTGGAGGTTAAAACAGAGCGATTACGGGCTGGTCGCCCAAACCTCGCACTGTTTTTGCACTAACGAAATGAGCGAGCCGCCGTCTGCGATAAAGTCCCGCATGCGCTGAGCCTCGCTCTTCTCCTGTTTCAGGCTTCGGGCGATGTCTTCAATCGCACTCGACGCCCCAAGCTTCTGCGCAGAAGGGGCTACGCGCTCCAGCAGCCAGGCGAGATCTTCTGCAATGGTTTTTTGTTCCCCGGTGTGGACGTCCGTCAGGATCCCCTCCAGCCCGTAGCGGCAGGCCTGAAAACGGTTAAAGCGATAGAGTAGAAAATCCCGCTCCTGGTGCTTATAAGGCCGGGTGGTGAGCAGCCAGTGGGAGGTGGCCTGGATCAGCCCCGCGATATTAATGGCATGGGCGAGGGTCAGCGGCGTGTCCATCACCCGCACCTCCACGGTGCCAAAATGGGGGCTCGGGCGAATGTCCCAGTGTAGATCCTTGATGCTGTCAATCATGCTGGTGTGGCTCAGACGCCGGAACAGCCCTTCGAACTCCTGCCAGCTGTTAACCCACGGCATCAGGCCGTTATCCGGGAATCCGGAGAAGATATTGAGGCGCGAAGAGGAGAACTTCGTGTCGGTGCCCTGCATATAGGGCGACGTTGCCGCCAGGGCGATAAAGTGCGGCACAAAGCGCGACAGCCCGTGCAGCAGGTAAATAGCGTCATCCCCGGTTCGGCAGCCCACATGAACATGCTGACCAAACACCGTGGCCTGTAAAATCAGATAGCCAAAGCGTTCAAGCGTGGCGTTGTAGCGTTCGTCCTCGCACACCTCCTGACGCTGCCACTTCTGAAACGGATGCGTACCGCCGCCGCAAATCTGAATATGCTGTTCCGCCGCAGCCCGCAAAATGCTCTGCTGCAGGGCGGAAAACTGCGCCGCCGCTTGGTCGATGTTCTGGCAGACGCCGGTGGCGATCTCCAGCATGCTTTCGGTGATATCGTGCTTCACTTCCCCGGCTTTGATGTCGTTTTTCACGGCGGCGATCAGGGCGGATGAGTCCTGGCTCAGATCGTAGCCCGGCGGGTTAACCACCTGCAGTTCCAGTTCGATGCCGAGGGTGTAGGGTTCAGAGGATTTAAAATCGGGTAAAGGCATGGCGCACTCCGTTGTCTGTGATGAGTTGAGTATAGACAACGGGTGAGGTTCTCCCTTTCCCTATGGAACAGGCCCAGTCTACCTTGACGCTCCAGAGTCGTTATCGCTATTAATATTGGCCTGATTATTAACATTAAGGAGCAAGCAATGGTCTCATTTCGACCCCTGACAGAGGATGAGTATCCTGCTTATCTGGACTATTTTATTGATGATTATGCCGGGGAGATCGCCTCAAACTACGGACTCTCTCAACACGATTCTCTTGCCAGAGCGAAGCAGGAAATTGCCGAAATGCTTCCTGAAGGCGTGAATACGCATGGACACGTTTTACTCTCTCTTGTTGCGCCGATAGATCAGACCAACAGGCCTGTCGGTTATCTCTGGTACAAACCCGATACAATGATGCGTTCAGTGTTTATCTACGATTTTCATATTTTCACCTCTTGTCAGGGGCAGGGGCTGGGTAAACAGACTCTTCGCGTTTTTGAAGCGCATCTGCGCGAAAGGGGCTTTAAAGAGATCAGACTGCGAGTGGCAGGGGATAATACCCGTGCCCGGCATCTTTACGAGACCAGCGGTTTTGGCATTACCGGAGTCAACATGAGCAAGTCTATTGTGGCGCCCGCGGAAAAAATATTGTGAGGATGCTAAAATCCTCGCAACAACTGACACCCTGAGGATAACGCATGAGCAACGACGTACCGATTAAATATTATGACATCGTGGATGAGTACATGACGGAAGCCGCCGAGCCGGTCAACGAGTCAGAGCGTGATTCGCTGGCGCTCTATTTCCAGCTGTTGATCACCCGCCTGATGAATAACGAAGAGATCAGTGAAGCGGCGCAGACCGAGATGGCGGTGGAAGCCGGCATCAACACCCAGCGCATTGACGATATCGCCAATTTCCTGAACCAGTGGGGCAATGAGTAGTTACTGCATGAAAGACGTAGTCTGCGCAGGCGTTGTGCTTTACACTGCGCGCGGCAAAAACTGAGTTAGTAACGATTAATTAGGCGGTAACGGCAATGGCGATGAACGGAACAATCACAACCTGGTTTGCAGATAAGGGCTTTGGATTTATCAAAGATGAAAACGGCGATAACCGCTATTTTCATGTGATTAAGGTCGCCAATCCCGATCTGATTAAGAAAGATGCCGCGGTAACGTTTGAACCGACCACCAACAACAAGGGGTTGTCGGCGTATGCGGTGAAGGTGATCCCCGAGAGCAAATATATTTACCTCGATGGCGAGCGCCATAAAATCACCTCCATCAAATCTTACCTGGTCTACAGCGAAGAAGAGCCCGCCGAAACCCGGATTGATAAAGAGAACGGCGTGCTGTCGGTGAAGAGCCTGATGGGCAATATCGCGCCGAAATCAACGGCCAAAGCGGGCGAAATGCGCACGGTAAGAAAACTGGCTATCACCACCTTCCAGGGCAAAACCTTTATCTTCTCCGAAGATGAGATTGACCTGGATGCCACGGTAAAAATGCTCAAGAACCTGAAGTAATCTGCATCCTGCCGGGTAGCGGCTGCGCCTTACCCGGCCTGCAAACCAAAGCGGCGCGAAATGCAGGCCCGTGCAAGCGCAGCGCCGTCGTCCTCTCATCGAACTTCTCTCCTGATACATCCCCAGCATAAAGAATTATTTACGCGATTAACGCGCCCGACAGTACTGTTATGCAGACAATCCTGTATTGTGAAATAACAAACCGTTCACAAAGAAAGGGGGTAGCAGCGTGCCGGAGATGAATATCTGGGGACAGATGGTTAACGATCCTGTTCCCGGCTGGCAGGGGGCCAGTGTACTGGAGCGCGGGGTGCTGGAAGGGCGTTTTTGCCGCCTTGAGCCGCTGAATGCGCACCAGCATGCGAGCGATCTGTTCGAGGCCTACGCGCTGGGCGACGACAGCGACTGGACCTGGCTTGCCAGCAATCAACCTGCCAGCGTGGAAGAGACCGCCAGCTGGGTGCAGGGCAAAGTGCAGGATAAGGCGCTGGTGCCTTTTGCAGTGATCGATCGCCAGAGCGAGCGCGCCGTCGGGCTGGTCTGTTATATGGCCATTGAGCAACAGCTGGGTTCGGTGGAGATAGGGCATGTCACCTGGTCGCGCAAAATGAAAAACAGCCCGCTCGGCACAGAGGCGATCTGGCTGCTGCTGAAATATGGTTTTGAGCGAGGCTATCGCCGTCTGGAGTGGAAGTGCGATTCGATGAACATCCTCTCGCGCCGGGCCGCAGAGCGGCTGGGCTTTACCTGGGAAGGGCGGCTGCGCCAGAAGCTGGTGCGTAAAGGCCGTAACCGCGACAGCGATATGCTCTCCATCATAGACAGCGAATGGCCGGAGCGGGACGCGGCTCTGCGTGGCTGGCTGGCCGCAGATAATTTTGATAACGATGGACGGCAGATCAAACGCCTCGAGGCATTTCACGTTCGCCCCGAAACGGCATAACAGTGAATTTATTGCAGGCGCGCCTCTAAAGAGGGGCCCCTGCGCCGTTTATTTTCTTTTGCTATTAAGGGCATGCCGTCGCCGATCATCTGCACGTTGACCTGGTGGAGGTCATTCATACCAGCCTCAAATACAGCCCGTGGCTCTGGCTGGCGATGTTCCTGGGTTCGGGTGTGAAGGTCTTTTTCTGGCGCTGGCTGTTTGCGGCCGTGCGCCAGGAGAACAGATCAGATGTTACCGCCTGAGGACAGGGCAGAAACAGGCGCGGGAACGCGAGCACGCTCGTGAGGCGCGCTACAACCATCACCACCACGGATAAACAGGTCCGCCCACCTCTTTGGTGGGCATGATATCGTCCGGTTACCTCTCTTTATACGCCTTGACTTATTTGACTAAAGTCAAACTTTAGTGACTTATTTAATTGTCTTAATAATGTTATTTGGTGACGATTTTTAAAAAGTTGTTACTAGATAAAGTAGTCTTTACTTAGTCTTTTGCTTTGATTGAGTTTGTAGAGGTTATCTAAAGCGTTCAGCTCAAACGCATCGGGTATCGGGGCATCCTCTTTGAATATCACTCTCGTGAGGCGCATAACGCTCTGGTGCATCTGAAGTTTGCACCATCCCGGTAAAGATGACCACTTTATCAATCATGAAAGTCTTCTTGATGAAGTCTAATCGCAAACATAATGTTCTGCGTGTATCTGTCTATTGTAAGACATGTCACTTTCTTTCATTTGAAAATAATCTTTCGATAAAGTCTTTCTGATTTAACATACCTTCAACAAAATGTGTCTCAGATTTAGAATGTTGACATGTTTTAAGCAGACTTTCATATTTCAGGACATGAAATAACTGCATGCTTAAGGCGGAGGGAGTGTGGACAAAATCAGAAGTTATCCATCAAAGCGCAGACCGCGAGGTGAAAGTAAAAATGCCCGGTTAACCATGCTGAGCGCACGCATCGATGAAGAGCTTTGTGAGTACGTGCAGGCCACCGCTTACGAAACGCGTAAAAGCAAACAGGACATCATCGCGGAAGCCCTGATGCTTCATCGCCAGCACCATCAGCCTAACCCCGATAACTGAAGCTCGTCTCAGCGTACAGGTTCGTCAAACAAAAAAGGTAGTACAGAATGACGTTTCTACGCCTCTGGCATGACTGCACTCTGCTCCGGTGATGACGTCGATTTAACGTACTTCACGCCATCATCTAAACGTTTTCTGAAAAAGTAATTTACCTGGCTAAATAACCAGTGAAAAGGCGGTTTTTTCACCTGAGCGAGCGTAGTATTGCGGCGGGTGCCTGATGCTTTCTGAGCTCAGGCAGGTCTGGAGATGCAGAAAGCAAAAGCCCCGGAGATGTTTCCATCAACCGGGGCTACCTACCCAAACCTAGCAATTTGGATGGTAGCCTCTTCTTAGCAAGGAGGCAATGACATGCTTAACAAGTACGCCTTTTGGGCGATCCTGGTGCTGGCTTTAACTGTGCTGGGCGTCACGTTTCTGGTTCGCGAAACGTTATGCGAGCTGAGCTTTAAGGAGCGTGATGTAGAAGTGAAAGCTGTTCTCGCTTACGAAACGAAGAAGTAGCGGTATGCGGGGAGCAATCCCCGCTTATCCAATGGTCGGTTTGGTTCGGGCACCCGTTTATTTGCCCCGTCTGGCGTATCGCCGGACGGGGCATTTTTATTGGCGTACCAGCGCAACGGCCTGCTGCCAGGCCTGCCAACGAGACTGCAATCGGGCGTGGCGCGCCATATCCGGCGTAAAAGTGACCTGCTCCGGCAGATACTGGCGCAGCTGGGCGGTGGTCAGGTTAAACAGCGCCTTACGGGCCAGCAGTGCCGCCCCCATCGCTGAGAGTTCCGCCACGTCGCTGCGCATCACCGGGCAGCCGAGCAGGTCCGCCTGGTACTGCATCAGCCAGTCGTTTTTTGTCGGCCCGCCGTCAACCATCAGCGCATTCAGGGCAAAGCCCGGATGGGCGCGCATCGCCTGCACCACGTCGGCAATCTGATAGGCGATCGACTCCAGCGCCGCGCGGATCAGGTGCGCCCGCTTCACGCCGCGGCTCAGGCCGTGGATCATCCCGCGGGCGTTTTCATTCCACCACGGCGCGCCAAGGCCGGTCAATGCCGGCACAAAGTAGACGCCGAGCGTGGAGTCTACCGAGCGGGGGAGGGTGTTGAGCTCATGGATAAGCTCCGCCTGCGACAGCTCGCTTAAGCCGGTGCTGTCCGCCATCCACGCCACCGCGTCACCGGTATGGGGGATATTCCCCTCCAGCCCGTAGACCAGCGTATCGCCGTCGTGCCAGGCCACGGTGGTGGCCAGCGTGCTCACCTCGCTGCGGGCAGAGGCCACCGGCGCCATCACCGACGAGCCAGTGCCGTAGGTCGCCTTCACGCAGCCTTCCGCCCCCAGACCGTGGGCAAACAGCGCGGCGTGAGAGTCACCGATCATCGCCATCACCGGCAGTCCGTCCGGAATGGAGGGGCAGCCGCGGGTGTAACCAAACAGTCCGCTGGAAGGTTTGATATCAGGCAGGGCCGCGCGGGGGATGCCAAACAGCGCCAGCATCTGCGGGTCCCAGTCGGCGCTGTGCAGGTTCATCAGCTGAGTGCGGGCGGCGTTGGCGTAGTCGCAGTTGAAAGCCTGCCCCTGGGTCAGGTTCCACAGTAGCCAACTGTCAACGGTGCCGAGGCAGATCTCACCCCGGGCGGCACGCGCTGTGCCGTCGGGGGGGTTCTCCAGCAGCCAACGCATTTTGGAGGCAGAAAACAGCGGCGCGATGGGCAGGCCCGTGGCCGCTCTAATCTCCGGGCCGTGGCCCTGCTCACGCAGCTGGTGGCAAAAGGCCGCGGTGCGGGAACATTGCCAGCTCAGCGCCGGGGCAATGGGTTTGCCCGTTGCCCGCTCCCAGCCCACCACGGTTTCTCGTTGATTGCTGATCGCCAGCGCCGCCACTCTCTCTGCCCCGACGGTGGCCATCGCGCGGGCCACCACCTCCAGAGAGGCCTCCACCAGCAGGTCGGCGGATTGTTCAACCCAGCCTTCGTGGGGCGTCTGGATCGCCAGCGCCCGGGAGAAGCTCGCCACCACATGCCCGCTGGCATCCAGCGCCACCGCTTTGGCATTGGTGGTGCCCTCGTCGAGGGCGATGATAATGTCTTTGTTCACCGACATAGCGGCCTCCAGCCTTAACGATGAAGGTAAGTTGAGACGCCAAGGTAGCGGGTAAAGGCTTTATGCAGGATCTCCGCGCTGGCGGAGTGGTTCATCGCCACGTGATGCTCAAAGCCGTTGCGGCAGATCCAGTTCAGCAGGTTCTCCAGATGCGGCACCTGGATCACGGCCCGGCAGCCCACCGTGTCGAGCGGATCGTCCACCGACTGGCCCTGGCCTACGTAGGCTTTAATTTCCCCGGTCAGATCGTCGGTGCTCAGGCGGAAGTAGGTGAGGGGGCCGCTTTTCAGGCGACCATGCACCGCGCCGCAGGTGTTCTCTTTCCCGACCGTGGTGCCGATGATGTCGGCGGTGCCCATATGCGGGGATTCCAGGCTTTCGGCAGCAAAGTTACCGCAGTGGAACAGCACGCACTTGTCGCGCTCGTCGCCGAAGTTGTTGTTCCAGTCGGCAATGGAGGCCGGGTTCATATTGCTGCTGGCCAGGGCGTACATGGAGAGTGCCCCCATCACGTCCACCTCGCAGGCGCTCGGCATCAGCTGGCCGGACATGACGCTCATGATCGAGCAGACGTTAATGCCCAGGTTCTCCTGCAGCGAAGTCCAGCACTGGATGGCGGTGGTGTCGATATCGTTGGCGGCCACCCACTCGCTGATGACCACAAACAGCTTCGCCATGGTCACCAGCTTGTCGGCCGGAATGCGGCTGGCGTCGGCGTTGTCGATCAGGATCCGCCGTTTTTCATCCACGCGGATGTCATCGTCGCGTAGGGTTTTGATCCGGGTAAAGACTTCGGACAGATCGAGCGTCTCCACGGCGATGCCCAGTCTCTCCAGCAATTTTTCGCTGTAGCGTACGGTGTTAAAGCCCGCCGGACGCGCACCGATCGCCCCCACGCGTACGCCGCGCATGCTGCTTACCACGCGGCAGACCTGCTCGAAACGCTTCAGATCCTGCGCAAACACCTCCCCGTCGAGGGCGCAGACGTGCTGGGTGGTAAGGGTAAAAGGAATGCCGTACTGACGCAGGTTGTTGCAGAGGGAGATTTTGCCGCAGAAGCTGTCGCGGCGGGTTGCCAGCCCCATTTTATCGAGGTTGTCCTCCTCGGCCTGCACCAGCACCGGCACGTTCAGGCCGGAGAGACGCAGGGTCTCGGCGATGGCTTTTTCATCGCCAAAGTTAGGCAGCAGCACCACCACGCCGTGAATGCTGTCGCGGTGGGCGCGAAACAGTTCGGCGCAGGCTTTCGCATCCTGACGGGTTTCCACGCCGCCGAGCTCGGTCTGGCTGGGGTCGAGCATAATGGTGTTGATACCCAGACGGCCAAAGAGGGCGATCGCCTGCTCGCGCGCTTCCGCTACCAGATAGCTCGGGAAGAACCCCCGGTTGCCGATGACCACGCCCATTGTCAGTTGTTGAGGAATTCGGGACATTGCTTTTCTCTCCAGTAAGATGTTGTTGTTATTTTCAGCAAACCTGTCGCGTCAGCATTTCCCGGGCGTGCTTCACCACCCCAGCGACATCAATCTCGTGGCGTGCCCGCGTTGACGCTCTGTCGGCAGCAATCGCGTATTGTCCATCCGGGATCCCCAGCCGTTTCAGCGGCACGGCGCATCCCGCTTCGGCCAGCACTTCCGCCACCAGGCTGCCGACGCCGCCGTTGACGTTATGCTCTTCGACGCTCACCACCGCCTTGCACGGGGCGAGGGCGGCCAGCAGCTGTTGGGTATCACACGGACGAATAGATGGAATGCTGATAACAGTGGCGTCAATACCTTCTTCCGCGAGTTGTGCAGCAGCTTCCACAATTTCATGTACCGTCGAGCCCATCGCCACCAGCGCCACGTCCTGGCCGCTGCGCAGGACGTCAATCTTGCCCGGCGTAAAACGGTAGGTGTCGTCATGCAGTTCCGGCAGGTTTTTCCCGTCGAGACGGATATAGACCGGGCCCACATGGTCGAGGGCGTAGTCGATGATCTGGCGGCACTCGTTCGGGCTCGACGGGGCGTAAATTTCGATATTGCCGAAGCCGCGCATGATGGCGATATCGTCGATGCTGTGGTGGGTGCTGGCGAGCGGCCCATAGCTGGCCCCCGCGTTCAGGCCGAACAGCTTGACGTTGGTGTTGTTGTAACAAATGTCGACTTTGATCTGCTCGTTAGCCCGCGAGATCAAAAACGGCGCGGCGTTGCAGGTGACGGCGATCTTGCCGCCGATTGCCAGACCGGCAGCGGCGCCCACCAGCGTCTGCTCAGCGATGCCGACGTTGACCAGGCGGCCCGGGAAACGCTGCATAAAGGGGGCGATTTTCGCCGTGGAGGTGGAGTCCGCCACCACCGGCACCAGGTCCACGCCGCGTTCAACGGCGTCAATAAAGGCATTCACCATCACCGTGGCGAGGTGTTCGCTATTACTCATCTTTCAGTTCCTCCAGCGCCAGTTCAATCTCTTCCCCTTTCGGCACCCGGTGGTGCCATTCAGGCCGTCCCTGAATAAACGAAATTCCCGCGCCCTTAGTGGTGTGGGCAATCACCACATGGGGTTTGCCGTTGGGTTTCAGCCCTTCCAGGGTGGCGACCACGTCCGCCATGTCGTTGCCGTTGCAGGCGGTCACCTCCAGGCCGAACGCTTTCCATTTCTCATCCAGCGGATCGGTATTGAGGATCTCTTTGGTGGAGCCCGCCAGCTGCAGATTGTTTTTGTCGTTGATAATGAACAGGTTATCCAGCTGATAGTGGGCAGCGACCAGCGCGGCCTCCCAGTTGCTGCCTTCCGCCAGCTCCCCGTCACCGGTCACCACAAACACCCGGCGCTTGCTGTTGTTGCGTTTTGCCGCCAGGGCGATCCCGACCGCTACCGGCAGACCATGCCCCAGCGCGCCGGTATTCAATTCAATACCCGGCGTTTTATGTTTCACCGGATGGCCCGGCAGATGGGAGTCGGCATGTTGATAGGTGGCGAGCCATTCAACGGGGATAAACCCGGCTTCGGCCAGCACGCAGTAATAGCCGCCCACCGCATGGCCCTTCGACTGGATATAGATATCGCGTTCATCGCTATCCTTCAGCTGCGGGGAGCAGTTCAGAATGCGGAAGTAAAGGGCGGTGAGCAGTTCGACCTGCGACAGATCGGCCCCGGTGTGGCCGCCCGCCGGGCTTTCGGCATTCAGCACGATGATCCGGCGACGAATCGAGCGCGCCCGGGTTTCGAGCTCCGCGATGGAGAGCGAAAACGGATTCATAACATACCTCCTGAATTTATAATCTGATGTGAATAATTATTCCAGCCGGGTAAGCTATTTCCCTGTTCTCTCTGTCAGAGCAGGGATTTATGACCGCTTTGAATATATATTCAATGCTGATTTATTATTCATGTAATGTAAGATATGCCCAGTCAGGAGGTTTGTCTACGGTTTGAGCGGGCAAATTTCGAAGAAAGGAGAAAAGGATCACATTTGCCCGGAAGAAGACCCGGTCATCGGCATGGAGCTGGCGCACATCCGCGCCTGACCACAGGTGATTGCCCTGCGGGCGGAGCGGAATAACGCATCGTGGTGCGGCATACCGCTGCGTAATACTGTTTTTACGCCAGTTGTTTCAGAATGATCCGCGTCGAGAGGGGAATTAAGGGCGAAGAATCAGAAGGACACATTCATCCTTGCAAGGTCGCCGGTCAACATAAGGGCTGTAAAAAGCTTTAGAGAAAATGATTTGGCAAGACCTAAGGCAATTGTAGTAATTTTTATTTCAAAGGGTTACGAAGGCAGACTAATAAAACATGTTGACCTCAGTCATGCCGGATTAATGGGCTGTTTAAATACCAATATGAATTGTTTAAATATTAGCTATGCTAACGAAAAATAGAAAGGTGCTCTGTTTAACGCTTAGCGATATGAAATATGATAAACGAGACCAATGTATTGTCTATTTTTATTCAGCACATAAACAATTGTACAATTTTAAACCGTTGATATGATAAATCCTTCTTATTGGAGGGATAATATGTCGAATGGAATAAATCGCGGAGGTCTGCGGTTATTGACCCTTGGTGAAATTAATCTGGCTCGCACGCTCTACGCTTTTAGTATTCGTTATAACGAAGTATGGATTCACCGCAGCAGCTATCTTCCTTTCAATATGCAGGCGAACAACGTCGCTATGGCGCCAAACGGCGAAATATATTTTCAGGAAGGGGTGTATGAGCCTGATTTTTCACAGCCACACGTCAAAAACGATCGCATAGGCGGTCAGCACATATTTCTGCATGAAATGATGCATGTCTGGCAACACCAGCGCGGGATGATGGTAAGAACGCGTGGCGCATTCTCATGGGCTGTTGATTACAACTATGAGCTTAATAAACCAAATTTGATGGACTATGGCATAGAAAATCAGGCATGTATCGTGAGTGATTACTGGTTGCTGAAAACATATGGATTCGGTAATCGAAACGACCTGTATCGCCTCAAAAACTATGACCCGTCAGAGCCTACCCTCAAACTCATCGCTCGATATCAGAAAGTGCTTGGGAGTTTCCCGCATTGAAACGCTACTTATCCTTAATTCTGTTATCTGTAACCCTTGTCGGATGTGGTAAAGGCGATCGTGCAGCCCCCTGGCGCTCGATCATCGTTGATAAGGGGCATGTTTGCTTTTCGGTGGATAAAACCGACGTCCTGAGTCGCTATAACATTTCTTCAATGCAGGGTGGAGAATACAAAGAATTTGCTACTAATGAGCACGTTGCTCTCTCCTATCCAGGCTCCTGTTTAAACCTGATGCTTAGGCCGGGTTATACCTATGGCGTGTCGTACACGCTTAATGGTTCAAATTATCGCTACGTGTTCTTTATCGACAATGACTGGAACGTCTCAAGTAATCAATAAGGGAAATAACGATGTCATTACCAGCTTATATGTATCTCTATGATGAAAATGGACAGCTGATCAAAGGCAGTTGTATGGCGCTGGACCGTGAGGGTGCAATTGAAATTATGAACAGCAGTTACGGTGTGTACCAGAACACATGCCGCAACACGGGTAAACTTATGGGTTCGCGCGAACACAACGCTTTTACCCTGCACAAAGAGATTGATAAAACCTCGCCATATTTTGCGGTTGCAGTCTGTCAAAGTAAGCGGCTGCAAAAGGCAGTAATACACTATTACGACATCAACGAGGCTGGCATTGAATACGAGATTTACAGAATTACGCTTACCAGCATTGTGATCATGTCAGTTAATGCTTCTCATGCTTATATCCCGGGTTCTCGCACGCCAGGAATGATGGAGAATATCGCAATCTCCTATTCAGGAATTGAGTGGTTTTATATCGAAGGGAATATCAAGTATGACGATGACTGGAGCCGCCCATTGGGTTACAACCAGCAGAAAAAATAGCATGGAACGCGGCTTCCCAGTTACTGCCCTCGGCCAGTTCACCATCCCTAATCACTACAAACACCCGACGTTGGCTATTGCTGCCTTGTGCCGTTAGTCGGCCCCTTAGCAGGGAGTGCAGCGCCATAACCGGGGTTTGTCTACGGTTTGAGCGGGCAAATTTCGAAGAAAGGAGAAAAGGATCACATTTGCCTGGCGGATCGGGCGGGCGCTTGCTTGTTAAATATTCAGTGATGAATAAAAATAACGACAGCCGATTAAGGGGAACGTTATGTCGAAACAGGATGAACAGCGATTGCTGGTGAAGATCGCCACACTTTACTACAGCGAGAATAAAAAGCAGTCCGAGATTGCCTCCCTGCTGCACCTCTCACAATCCTTCGTATCGCGGGCGCTGACGCGTTGCCAGAAAGAGGGGCTGGTCAAAATTACCGTCGTTCAGCCTACCAATATTTTTGTCTCGCTGGAAAAGGCGCTGGAGGAGCAGTACGGCATTCGACAGGCCATCGTGGTGGACGTGGGCGAGAACCCGTCCAGTGCCCAGATCAAGCACGCCATCGGCAGCGCGGCGGCGCACTATGTCGAAACCCGTCTGCGTCCGGAAGACCTGGTGGGGATCTCCTCCTGGAGCAGCACCATCCGCTGCATGGTGGATGAGATGCACCCGCAGAATATCCGCGCCGCGGGGGTGATCCAGCTTCTTGGCGGCGTGGGTCCCAACGGCAACGTGCAGGCGACCATTCTTACCCAGCAGCTGGCGGCGCATCTTGGCTGCCCGGCGTGGCTGTTGCCGTCGCAAAGTATTGAGCACTCGGTAGAGGAGCGCGCCCGGCTGGTGAGCAGCCCGGACGTGGCGGCGGTGGTGAGCAAATTTGCCGAAGTGGATGTGGCGATCGTCGGCATCGGCGAGCTGGAGCCGTCGCAGCTGCTGAAAAACTCCGGCAACTACTACAACGAAGAGATGCTCAAACTGCTGGCCGAACGCGGGGCGGTAGGGGATATCTGCCTGCATTACTACGATGCGAAAGGCGAGCCGGTGCTGAGTGCGGAAGAAGATCCGGTAATTGGTATGGAGCTGGCGCAGATCCGCGCCTGCCCGCAGGTAATCGCCCTCGCAGGTGGGGAAGAGAAACGCAACGCCATTCGCGGGGCGCTGGAAGGGAAGTACATCGATGTGTTAATCACCGATTACCCGACGGCGCGGAGTTTGTTGAAAGGGGTGTAAGCCCGATGGGTGAGGGGGAACATGCGACTGAGGTGATGGTTCCGTTCACCTTGCGTTCGCTGCTTCTCTGTAAACCACGTCACCGGTGAACGTGTTAAGGGGGCTATCGCCGCCCCCTTAACAATCCCGGCTCCCGGCAAGAAAATCGCCGCTTCGCGGATTGTTCGCCCCGTCCCTGGGGCTCACCCCTTCGGGGCCAGCGCAAGCGCTGTCCAAAATTGCTCCCGGCAATTTTGTCCTCAGCTTATTCCTTCAGGCTTTCGGGTCGGGCACCAGCCTGCATCCCTGCAGGCTATGCCCTCTCGGCGCGTCCCTGCGCCTCGCCCCGGCCTTCCGGAAACGCTTCGGCGATTTTCAGCCGGACCAGGGAGCCGCTGTAAGCCTTGTATTCTCCTGGAATTTTTTCATCGCTGGCTCAGTAGCTCTGTAGGCCGGGTAAGGCGAAGCCGCCACCCGGCATAAACCTCGCACAATGTCGCTACTTCCCTTCCATCACCGCCTTCTGCGCCACCACCGCCGCTTTCTGCTGCATCCGGTTTTGCATCTGGTCGATAATCACCGCCACGATAATCACAATCCCTTTGATCACCATCTGCCAGAACTCGCTCACCCCCATCATCACCAGGCCGTCGGCTAAAAAGCCGATGACGAAGGCGCCGATCAGGGTGCCGAGAATAGTGCCGCGGCCGCCGGCAAGCGAGGTGCCGCCCAGCACCACCGCGGCGATGGCGTTCATCTCAAAGGCGGTGCCGTTGGCCGGATGGCTGGCTAACAGCTGGGCGGAAACCACAATCCCGGCGATGGCGGCGCAGAACCCCGACAGGGTATAGACCAGCACTTTCACCTGCTTGACCCGCACCCCGGAGAGTTCTGCCGCGCGCTCGTTATCGCCGATGGCGTAGACGTGGCGGCCAAAGGGCAGGCGGCGGGCGATGTAGGCGATGACCAGCGCCAGCACGATCATCATCCAGATGGCCCACGGAATGCCGAGGAACGTGCCTGCGCCAATCTCATCAAAGCCGGTATTCCCCAGCTGCGGATTGCCGGAGAGCCCCGGGAAGGTCTGGCCGTCAGAGGTCAGCATCGACGCGCCACGCAGCACGTACATGGTGCCCAGCGTGCAGATAAAGGGCGCCACATTATAGCGGGTGATGATCCAGCCGTTCACCGCCCCTATCAGCGCGCCAATCAGCAGCACCACGGGCACAATCACCCACACGCTCGGGAAGATGGCGATGCCAAACATCGGCAGCACAATCCCTTTGGTGATCATCCACCCGGCAATCATCCCGCACAGCCCCAGGGTGGCGCCGATAGAAAGGTCGATCCCGGCGGTGATGATCACAAAGGTGATCCCCAGCGCCAGAAATGCGTTGATGGCGATATGCTTAATCATGATCACCAGGCTGCCGGTGGAGAGAAAGCCCGGCACGGTCATGGTGAAGAAGCCGACAATCAAAAACAGCGCAATGAAGGTGCGCATTTTCAGCAACAGCAGCAGAACATTTTCCCGGGAAAGCGCGGCCCCTTTATGCGGCGCCAGCGCGACAGACTGTGTCGTTTTCATCTTAGAACCCCTGAGCACTTGCGGTTACCAGTGCCGACTCTTCGGCCCGATCGCGAACAATATCGGCGGTCAGTTTGCCGCCGGACATCACCAGAATGCGGTCAGATACCGCCATAATCTCTTTCAAATCCGAGGTGGAGAAGACCACCGCGATCCCCTGCTCAGAGAGCTGCACCATCATGCGGAACACGTCCGCTTTGGCCCCCACGTCGATGCCGCGGGTCGGCTCATCAAGGAAGAGCACCTTCGGGTTGGTCAGCAGCGAGCGGCCAATCACCACCTTTTGTTGATTGCCGCCGCTGAGCGCCTGGATCTCTACTTCCGGGGTGGAGACCTTGATCGACAGATTGCCGATGGTGCTGGCGACCACCTGCTGCTCCGCCTTTTGCGCGATGGCAAAGCCGCGCTGCAGACGACGCCAGAGGCTGGCGATGGTCAGGTTGCTGGCCACCGACGAGCCGGGAAAAATGCCGGTGCGTTTGCGGTCTTCCGGCACCAGGCTCATCCCCATGCGGATACGCTCGGCGGTGGTTAAGCGCTGCGGCACCGGTTTACTGTCGAGCCACAGCTTGCCCAGATAGTTGCGCTCGGTGCCGAGCATGCATTCGAACAGCTCCGTGCGTCCGGCCCCCATCAGGCCGTAGATGCCGACGATCTCCCCGGCTTTGACCTGGAAGCTGACGTCGTTGACCACCGTATTCCCGGCAGCGTTGACGCAGGTGATGTGCTCCGCCTCCAGCACCGGCGCGCCGAAGGTGCGGCCCGGCTCAAGGAAGTTACTCACCGGGTCGCTGCCGAGCATCTCGCGCACAATCCACGGCACGTCGATATCCTGCACCTTCGCTTCGGCCTGGAATTTGCCGTCGCGCAGAATGGTGATCACATCGCCTATCGCCATCAGCTCTTCCAGCCGGTGGGAGATATAGATGATGGAGACCCCCTGACGGGTCAGCTCGCGGATCACCCGAAACAGGATCTCCACCTCGGTTTTACTCAGCGCCGAGGTGGGCTCGTCGAGGATCAGGATGTCGGCGTCCTCGGCCAGCGCCTTGGCGATCTCGATCAACTGCTGCTGTCCCACCTTCAGATTGCCCACCAGCTCCCGCGGGGAGATTGGCTGATCGAGGCGCTTCAGCAGCTCTGCGGTGCGGGCCTCCTGTTCCGCCTCGTTGATCGGCGTTATCCCTTTTTGCAGCTCGCGGCCAAGGAAGACGTTCTCCGCCACGTTGAGGTTCTCAAACAGGTTCAGCTCCTGGTGTACCATGCCAATGCCGTGGGCGGCGGCATCCCGGGTACTGGCGAACGAGACCTGTTTGCCGTTCAGCCACATCTCGCCGAGGCTGGGTTGCTGGACGCCTGCGAGGATCTTCATCAGCGTCGATTTCCCGGCGCCGTTCTCGCCGATAATCACGTTCACTTTGCCGCGCCAGACGCGGTAATCGACTTTATCCAGCGCCACGGTGCCGGGAAAGAGCATCGAGATCCCGCGGGTGCTGAGGATAATGTCGTCTGCCGGGGTATCGCTCATCACGGCGTCTCCTGTTTCAGTTCCAGCGCTGCCGCCTCATTCGCCTTGCCGCCCGTCAGGGTGGTGGCGAACAGCACGGTGGCATTTTTGCCGCTCCAGCTGTCGTCGATTTTCGGCAGATGCTTCGCCGCCTCGCGGTTCAGGGCGCGGGAGAGCTGGGCATACTGAACCTGGTTGGTAAATTCATCGAAGCGGAACCCGGCGGCGTCGCGGATGGCGTTGCCGCGCATCACCGGCCCGCTCTGGATCTCCACCGGCTGGCCGTTCACCGTCATCACCAGCTTCTGCTCACGCGCGTTGCTGGCATCCACGCGCTCCACCTTGCCGGTGAGGCGCACGAAGACGCTCTGCGGTGTGGCTGCGGGCGTGTTCAGCTGGGTGGAGAGGGCGCTGGCGTCCAGGGCATGATTTTTCGCGGCGTCGAGGATCCGCGGCTGCCAGGTTTGTTGCGCGATCTGCTGTGGGGTCTGGTTGTCAAAGCTCGCTTTGGCGTTGGGATCGGCAGGCATAATCGGCTTGCCGTTCTCATCCAGATCCACCACGGTGCAGGCCGTCAGCAACAGGGCGGCTGCGCCTGTCAGCGCGGCGCCCCATTGTGTTAATCGCATACTGCCTCCGCTTATTTGCTGAGGTTAAACAGGTTCAGCTTGCTGGCGTTGGATTCGTCGATGAGCACGCAGTCCATCAGCTGCTTCTCATCTTTTTGCGCTTTGCCGTTTTTCAGGTAGTAGTCGGCCTGCTCAACGGCCATCTGCGCCTGCTGCCAGCCTGGCTGCAGCACCGTGGCTTTGATGTTGCCGTTCTTCAGGATCGAGTCGCGGGTGTAGTCGCTGCCGTCAAAGCCGACCACAATCACGTTGTTCTTCCCGGCGGCCTTCAGGGCGGCTTCGGCGCCCAGCGCCATGGTGTCGTTACCGGAGATCACGCCCACGATATCGGGGTTGGTCTGCAGAATGGCCTCCATACGGGTAAAGGCTTCGGTCTGGCTCCAGTTGGCGGTCTGCTGCGCCACCATCTTCATGTCCGGGTAGTCGTCGATGACGTCGTGATAGCCCTGGGAGCGCACGTGGGCGTTGGTGTCCGACGGACGGCCCAGCAGCTCAACGTATTTCCCTTTGCCGTCCAGCAGCTTGACGAATTTCTCCGCACCGAGCTGCGCCCCCTGATAGTTGTTCGAGACAATCTGCGCTACCGCCACGCCGGTTTTGTTGATTTCACGATCGATCAGGAAAGCAGGGACGCCTGCCGCTTTGGCCTTCTCCAGCGGACCGACGGTGGCATCCGCCCCGGCGTTATCCAGGATGATCGCTTTCGCCTTGCGGGCGATAGCGGTTTCAATCAGCTGGTTTTGTTTGTTCACGTCATCGTCGTGCGAGGCGACAAGGGTGGTGTAGCCCAGCTCCTTTGCCTTCGCCGCCGCGCCGTCGGCTTCAGCCTTGAAGAACGGGTTGTCGTGTGAAGGGGTAATAATCGCAATGAGTCCGTTATCGGCGGCAAACAGGGAACCGGAAGCGGCGATCATTGAGGCCAGTAAAGCGGATTTTACAAAGGTCGTGTTCATTCTTTTTCTCCACATTGAATATTTATTCAATAATGATTTATTATTCAATGTAACGATAAGACTGCCTGATAAAACTGTCTACGGTTCAGGCAGCTAATTTGTTTAAAAGGAGAAAAGGATCACGATCCTGAGCAATTATTCATCACAAATCAGCGTCACGACCGTCGCGTCTTTACGCAGCCAGTGCGCGGTAAATACCTGATTTTGTGTGAAGGGAGGAAGTGGGCGGGTCAGCATTAAGGTCAGCGCGTCGGCAGTCAGGGAGGTGACGCGCGCGCATTCAAACCCCATCCACGCCTGTACCTGTGGGAAGAGCGCTTTAAACAGGCTCTCTTTGGCGCTAAACACCAGGGTGAAGGCGAGCGCGAAGGGTAAACCGCAGTCGGCCAGCACCTGGGCTTCAGCAGGATCAATCACGCCATCCTGAATCTCACGCGCTTCGTTTTCCGCGATAATCGCTTCGCAATCGATCCCCACAAGGCCATTATCGCGGCAAATCGCTACCGCCTGCGTGCCGCTGTGGGAGAGGCTGCCCCGCACCCCGGCAGGCCACAGCGGTTCGCCGCTGCTGCCGATGCCGGGAATGGCCTGCCGGTTCAGGGCATGAAAGGCGGCGATGCGCCCGGCCAGGTGGTCGGCTTTGCGTTTGCGTCCGGCGTCAGAGAGCTGGTGATGGTGCGGAAGCCAGAGCAGATCGGCCTCGGTGAAGGTGGCGGGCTCGAAGGTGACGCGGTGCACGGTCTGTCCGGCGAGAAGAAATGTGGCGTGGGTGGTCTGCATGTTCTTCTCGCGGTGGACAAAAGGAGCGCTATCTTAACCTGTTTGCGGCCCGGTTGCTCAAAGGAGGGCGTTTTTGTCGATCCCCAGGCGCTTCATGCGCGACAGCAGGGTGGTGCGTTTCAGCCCCAGACGCTGGGCTGCGCCTCGCGGTCCGGCGATCACCCCGTTGGTTTCTTTCAGCACCCGCACGATGTGCTGATACTCCTCCTCGCCTTCGCGGATATCGCTCACCACGGTCTCCGGCGCGGCACTGCTGGCGCGATGAAAATCGATATCCGGCATCGAAAGCTGCAGGACATTGCCGCGGGTGAGCAACACGGCACGCTCAATCACGTTTTCCAGCTCGCGCACATTGCCCGGCCACTCCATCCTGCTGAGCTGGCGCAGGGTCTCCGCCGGAATGCTGTCGATGTTGCGCCCCAGCCGGTGGGCAATCTTAAAGGTGAAAGATTTCACCAGCAGGGGAATATCTTCCGGGCGTTCGCGCAGCGGCGGCAGGAAGATCGGGAAGACGTTAAGACGATAGTAGAGATCGCTGCGGAATTCGCGGTCGGCCACCATCTGCGTCAGATCGCGGTTGGTGGCGGCAATCAGCCGCACGTCGGTGTGGATGATGCGGTTGCTGCCGAGGCGCTCAAACTCCTGCTCCTGGAGCACGCGCAGCAGCTTGGGCTGGAGCTCAATGGGCATATCGCCCACTTCATCCAGGAACAGGGTGCTTTTGTCCGCCAGTTCAAAGCGGCCAATGCGCTGGGCGCTGGCGCCGGTAAAGGCCCCGCGTTCGTGACCAAACAGATCGCTCTCCAGCAGCCCGGCAGGCATCGCCGCGCAGTTCATCTTCACCATCCGCCGATCGCGGCGCCCGCTCAGGTTATGAATGGCGCGGGCAATCAGCTCCTTGCCGGTGCCGGTCTCGCCGAGGATCAGCACGGTGCTGTTACTCTGGGCGACCATCTCCACCTGCTTCATTACCGTCATCATGGCGCTGCTGCGGCCAATGATTTCGCCAAAATCGGTGGCAACGTTGTTGATCTGTTCGGTCAGGGCCA
This sequence comes from Leclercia sp. LSNIH8, assembly GCF_002920195.1. NCBI lineage: Bacteria > Pseudomonadati > Pseudomonadota > Gammaproteobacteria > Enterobacterales > Enterobacteriaceae > Leclercia > Leclercia sp. LSNIH8. The sequence goes on from NZ_PQJY01000001.1 coordinate 282,336, forward strand.
GGTTTTCGTCGATCAACCGCTCCTTGAGATGGCTGATTTCCCGGTAGGAGAGGGCGTTATCCACGGCGATGGCGACACGTTCGGCAATCTGGTTCAGCAGCTTCAGATTGGACGGGGTAAACACCTGGGCTTTGCACTGCGCCAGCTTCAGGGTGCCCAGCACCCGGTCGCGGAACATCAGCGGGAACAGGCACAGGGTCTGATCCTGCTCGCCCCACATATCAAACAGCATGCGTTCGTAGGGGGCGTGCTGATCCCGGTGATGCAGGTTAAGCATCAGCATCTGCTTATTGCGCATCACTTTTTCAGACAGCGTGCCCTTTTCGTCCACCTCGCTCTGGTCGTGCAGGGGGGCCTCTTTATCGAGGTAGTGGGTGGAATAGACAAGGAGCTTCCCTTTGCGATCGCTGCGCAGCACCATGCTGATGGAGTCAATGCCGAAGTTGCGCTGGATCTCCTGCGCCACCTCCGACACCAGCTCATCAAGGTCGAGCTTCGACAGCACGGCGTTGGTGATCGCCACCAGCAGGCGAAAATCGTTACGCTCCCGCCACAGCAGGTCGTAGTTGTCGCTGTTGTGCAGCCGCGCCTGGATCTGCTCCACGGCCAGTCCGGCCGCCTGGGTCAGGGTTTGCAGGCGGGAAAAATCGCTGTCGCTCCAGGGCTTCTCCTGGGTGCGCAAAAACTCGCAGCCGCCGAAGATGCGGCCATCGGCGGCGATGGGCGTCAGGCAATAGTGAGCAAACGAGGGATAACGATCGAGGGCGGCAAGCTGCGGCCAGGTCTCGTTAAAGGTCGCCGCCGTGCAGTGCAGCACGTCCGGGCGGGAAAGCATGCGGCGAAAAGGGCCGCTCGCCAGCAGGGGCTCATCTTCGTAGCGGATATCACAGCCCTGTTCATCGGTGCTGTAGAGATAAACCCGGCGCGATTCAGACTGCCAGAGCAGAATATGGACGCTATCGGCGAGGTTTATCTGCCGGACATGCTGGGTCAGCGCCTGCGCCAGGGCGCAAAGATCGGTCTGTTGCAGCAAAGTACGGGTAATGTCGAACAATCCGTGATCGACAGGATCGTTGGTGGGTGTATACGACATGCGTTTTATCCAGAGTATCCAGAAAAATGAGAGACGAATGCGCCGCCCGGATCAGCAAATTCGCGGCAGTGGTTCGCTGTGGGGCAAATTCAGCGACCGTTTTACGCCGTAGAGTCCGGTAAGTCGTACCCCTTTGTGCTCAACCACCTCACCAATAATAGCGGCGTTCACGCCTAAAGGGTGTTCCCGCAGCCGGGCCAGCACCCGTTCGGCCGCCTGGCGTTCCACCACGATAGCCAGCTTGCCTTCGTTGGCGAAGTTGAGCGGATCAAGCCCCAGCAGCTCGCACGCGCCGCGCACGGCGGGTTTCACCGGCAGGCGGCCTTCTTCTATTTCAATCCCGCAGCCGCTGCTGGCGGCAAACTCATGGGCCACGGCGTTCACGCCGCCGCGGGTGGCGTCGCGCAGGGCTTTGATGCCGGGCTCGCCTCGCAGGGCCTGGATCAGCGGCGTCAGCACCGCGCAGTCGCTCTGCAGATCGCCCTCCAGACCTAACCCTTCGCGCAGGTTAAGGATGGTGGCGCCGTGATCGCCGAGCGTGCCGCTCACCAGCAGCACATCCCCGGCCTCAATCTGGCGCATGCCCCAGTTTACCCCCTCGGGCACTGAACCGATACCGGCGGTATTGATAAACACTTTGTCCGCCGCGCCGCGCGGTACCACCTTGGTATCGCCGGTGACGATGGTAATGCCCGCCGCCGCCGCGGTGGCGGCCATGCTGGTGACGATGCGCTCAAGGGTCGCCATCTCCAGCCCCTCTTCGAGGATAAAGCCGCAGGAGAGCCAGCGCGGGATCGCCCCGCTTACCGCGACATCGTTGGCGGTGCCGCAGATGGCCAGCTTGCCGATATCGCCCCCCGGAAAGAAGAGCGGGTCAATCACGTAGCTGTCGGTGGAAAAGGCCAGCCGGTCGCCGTGGGCGGTCAGCTCGTGTAGCGGGATTCGGGCCTGATCTTCCTGTTCGTCCAGCAGCGGGTTGGCGAAGGCGCGCATAAAGAGCTCGCCGATCAGCTGCTGCATCGCCTGTCCGCCGCTGCCGTGGGCGAGGGTTATCTGTTTCAACTTTCACACTCCTGAGAACGGTACTGATACCAGGCGCTGCACGCCCCTTCTGACGAGACCATCAGCGCGCCAAAGGCGCTTTGTGGCGTACATTTGCCGCCAAACAGCGGGCACTGCGCCGGTTTACAGCGCCCGGTGAGCACCTCGCCGCAGCGCGCCTCGGGATCGTCGCAAATCTGTTGCGCCCGGGGGCGGAAGTGACGCTCGGCGTCAAACTGACGATACGCTTCGGTGAGATGCACACCGGAGTGCGAAATTACCCCCAGCCCGCGCCACTCGCTGTCGCCTTCAATGCCGAACACCTCGGCGATGGCCGCCTGGGCCACGGCGTTGCCCCCTTCCGGGACGATACGGCGATACTGATTTTCGACCTGGCTTATGCCGGCAATCTTCTGCTCCACCAGCATCAGCACCCCCTGCAGCATATCCACCGGTTCAAAACCGGCCACCGCCAGCGGGCGCTGATGTTCGGCGGCGATAAAGTCGTAAGCATGGGTGCCAATCACCATGCTGACGTGCCCCGGCGCCAGGAAGGCGTCGATGCCATTTTCCGGCTGCGCCAGCAGGCTTTTCAGCACCGGGATCAGCGTGATGTGCTGGCAGAAAAAGAAGAAGTTCTGCACGTTAAGCGCTTTTGCCTGGCGCAGGGTCAGGGCGGTGGCGGGCATAGTGGTTTCAAACCCCAGCCCGAAGAAGACCACCTTGCGATCCGGGTTCTGCCGGGCCAGCTTCAGCGCATCGGCGGGGGAGTAGATGATCCGCACATCCGCGCCGCGCATGCGGGCGTCCAGCAGTGAGCCATTTTGCCCCGGCACCCGCATCGCATCGCCGAAGGTGCAGAAGATCACCTCCGGATGGCTGGCGATTTCGATACAGGTATCGATCCGCCCCATCGGCAGGACGCAGACCGGACAGCCGGGGCCGTGAATAAACTCGATGTTGTCGGGCAGGAGCTGATCCAGCCCGAACTTAAAGATGGCGTGGGTGTGACCGCCGCACACCTCCATAATGCGTAGCGGACGGGCAGCGGTGTAGGCCAGCAGCCCGGCCCGGGCCTTCAGGGCCTCGATCAGCTGCATTACCTTTTGCGGGTCGCGGTATTCATCAACAAAGCGCATCAGCGGGGCTCCTCGCCAAACAGCAGCGGGCCAACGTCCGGCTCCACCTCAAACATGTTTTGCAGGGCGGCGAGGGTATCCAGCGCCTCCTCTTCGTTAATCACGCTCATGGCAAAGCCGACATGCACCAGCACCCACTGGCCGAGACGGCTCTGGCCCTTTTCGTCGCAATCGCCAACAAGGGTGAGATCCACATCGCGCAGTACACCGCACACCTCCACGCTGGCCTGCATGCCGTCATGGATGGCGCTGATTTTTCCAGGAATGCCTATGCACATCGCTGCGCCTCCAGCCAGTCGAGCCAGGCGTCCATCCCGTCGCCGCGGATGGCGGAGACCAGCAGAATCGCAATCTCCGGGTTCACTTCCCGGGCGGCGGCGAGGCATTTCTCCACGTCAAAATTCAGATAGGGCAGCAGGTCGACCTTGTTCAGCAGCATCAGCGAGGCGGCGGCGAACATGTGCGGATACTTCAGTGGCTTATCCTCGCCTTCGGTAACGGAGAGCACCGCTACCTTATGGCGCTCGCCAAGATCGAAGCTCGCCGGGCAGACCAGGTTGCCGACGTTCTCAATAAACATAATGCCGCCATCCTCCAGCGGCAGGCGCGCCATCGCATCCGCGATCATCTGCGCGTCGAGATGGCAGCCCTTGCCGGTGTTGACCTGGATGGCGGGGGTGCCGGTGGCGCGGATCCGCTCGGCGTCGTTCACCGTCTGCTGATCGCCCTCGATCACCGCGCAGGGTACGCGCTGCTGCAAACGTTTTAAGGTCTCGGTCAGCAGGGTGGTTTTACCGGAGCCGGGGCTGGAGACCAGGTTCAGCGCCAGCTGGTTGCGGGCGCTGAACTGCGCGCGGTTGCGCCGGGCCAGGTCGTTGTTTTTGCCCAGCACGTCCATCTCGATCTCCACCATTTTGCGCTGGCTGAGGCCGGGAGCATGGGTGCCCGCCTCGCCGTGGCCGTAATCCAGCTGGCCTGCCAGTGGCTCTGTCGGGGTAAAAGCCTGAGCGTCCACGCGGGTGATGCGCAGCGCCGGACGGTGTGCCGGCGCAAAGGGGGCGCTGCGAAAAGCGGAGTGAGGATTATGCTCATCGCCTTCAATATAAAGGTTGCCCTGATCGCAACCGCAGGTGGTACACATGGTTTACTCCTGTTCAATTTCCAGACGCGTGATATGCAGCCCGTCGTCGGCGACGATATTCAGGTTCGCCCCGCCGCACTGCGGGCAGCGTCGTACGCGGTGGGTCACCAGCTCGACGTAGGCTTTGCAATCCTGACACCAGCATTCCGCCTGCTGCTCTTCGAGATGCAGGGCGCAGCCTTCGGCGACCGTCTCTCGGCACACCAGCTCAAAGCAAAACTGCAGGGCGCTGCTCTCCACGCAGGAGAAGGCGCCGACGCGCAACCAGACGCCCGTCACGCGTTTCGCCTGATGCTGGTGAGCCTGTTTTTCGATCAATTCCAGCGCCTGCTGGCAGAGGGTGATTTCGTGCATTGTGCTGTTCCCGGTAAAGTCTGGCCGGATTAAGCAATATTGATGCCATCTTTTAGCGGAGGGGTGGCGAGAGCGGACAGGCCGCACGGTCAAAGATGACGAAATGACATGTCATTTTTTGTGATCCCAACGGCTTTAAAAATCATTTTATTTAAAATTCAATAAATTAAAAAATGGCACGAAACGTGCTTAAGGGAGCGAACTCTTTACACATTACGCATCAGGTACGTCACATGACACTTTCCGAATTAAGTGAGAAGGCCACCATCATTGCCGGACAGCAGCGGGTGCTGCGATCCCACTGGAACCACTACGGCAATTCGTTGATTCAGGCCATCACCCTCTCTAAAGCCAGCCTGCACCTTACCGTGGGCTGCCACACCGACAGCGGGCTCGGCTTCTGGCTGTTCGAGCACTTCCTTATCCGCGTCACGCCGGAGCAGGCGTTCAACGGGCATATCTTCAATTACACCGTTGAAGAGCGCGATAACCCCGAAACCGTGCTGATTGGCCGCGCCCGTCTCGGTGACGACGGCATGCTGGATGGCGAGATCAACATCGACCAGCGTGAGGCGGTGCTGAACCATTTCCTGAACAAAATCAGCGGAGTTTACGCCGCGATCTGGCAGGCAACGCAGCGCGGCGAATCCCTGACCCTCGCCGTCCTCGCGCAGCACCACGCTGCGGTCTGAGCCGGGTGTCGACAGGTGTCGAAAATGACACTTCCGCCCGTTTTTCGTCAAAAATGACTATCACCAGAGGAAACCAGGTGAATCGTTTTGTAATTGCTGATCCCTCGCTCTGTATCGGCTGCCACACCTGTGAGGCGGCCTGTTCAGAAAACCATCGCCAGCATGGCCTGCAAAGCCAGCCGCGGCTGAAAGTGATGCGTAACAGTAAAGACTCCGCGCCGCAGCTCTGTCATCACTGCGAAGACGCCCCCTGCGCCCAGGTCTGCCCGGTCAACGCCATTACCCGCGTTGACGGCGCTATCCAGCTCAATGAAAGCCTGTGCGTCAGCTGCAAGCTGTGCGGCATCGCCTGTCCGTTTGGCGCCATTGAGTTTGCCGGCAGTCGCCCGCTGGCGATCCCCGCCAACAGCAACACCCCTAAAGCGCCGATGGCGCCCCCGGCTCCGGCCCGCGTCAGCCCGTTCCTCGACTGGGTGCCGGGCGTGCGCGCCATCGCGGTGAAGTGCGACCTGTGCCACTTCGATCCGGACGGCCCGGCGTGCGTACGCACCTGTCCGACCAAATCCCTGCGTCTGGTGAATAACCAGGATATCGCCCGTGCCAGCAAGCGTAAACGCGAGCTCACTATCAATACGGATCTGGGCGATCTGTCGTTGTTCCAGTCGCAACAAGGAGAGCGCTGATGACTGTTTTTTCGTTAATTAACCAGGCGCTGGGCTGGTACCTCGTCAGCGCCGTGCTGGCGCTGGTGTTCAGCGCCAACCGCACCCTTAGCGGCGCCATTACCGGCTTTGGCGGGGCGATTGCCAGCGCCCTGGCGGTGACGGCAGGAGGAGTTGCGCTGCTGGCCGCGCCGCACCTCCCACAGACGGGGGAGATCGCCTGGCTTCACGTCAACATCCAGATGAGCGGCATCCAGGCGGTGTGGCTTATCGCCATCGGCCTGCCGGCGCTGCTCATCAGCCTGTTTACCGTCGCCTGGCATCGCCACCCGCAGGCCAAAAGTAACGGCCTGCTGACCAACCTGCTGATGGCCGCCGCCGTCGCCGCCATCATGGTCGATAACCTCGGCTGGCTTGTGATGATGGCGGAGATCATGGCCCTGTGCGGCGCGTTTCTTACCGGCTGCGCCCAGTCCGGCAAGCTCTGGTTTGTGCTGGGACGTCTGGGGACGCTGCTGCTGGCCTTCGCCTGCTGGCAGGCGTGGCGCTACTACGGCACCCTGGACTTCGCGGCGATGGGGGCGATGGCCTCAGACCAGGCGCCGGGGGCCAGCATCTGGCTGCCGGGTCTGGCGGGCTTTGGCCTGCTGGCGGGGGTGATCCCGCTGCACGGCTGGGTACCCCAGGCGCATGCGAACGCCAGCGCGCCTGCTGCGGCGCTCTTCTCCACGGTGGTGATGAAGGTGGGCCTCTACGGGATGCTGACCATCGCGCTTTGCGGGGCGCTGCCGCCGCTGTGGCTCGGGGTGCTGCTGCTGGTGATGGGCATGATCACCGCCTTTGTCGGCGGACTCTATGCCCTGATGGAGCACAACATCCAGCGCCTGCTGGCGTACCACACCCTGGAGAACATCGGCATTATCCTGCTCGGCCTGGGGGCAGGGGTGACCGGCATCGCGCTGCAAAGCCCGCTGCTCGTGGCGCTGGGCTTTACCGGCGGGCTCTATCACCTGGTGAACCACGGCCTGTTTAAAACCACGCTCTTCCTCGGCGCGGGCGCGGTGTGGTATCGCACCGGCCATCGCGATATCGAGAAGCTGGGCGGCATCGGCAAAAAAATGCCGCTCATCTCCCTGGCGATGCTGGTGGGGCTGATGGCGATGGCGGCGCTGCCGCCGCTGAACGGGTTTGCCGGGGAGTGGGTGATCTATCAGTCCTTCTTTAACCTCGGCACCCACGATGCCTTTGTTGCCCGCCTGCTGGGGCCACTGTTGGCTACGGGGCTGGCGATCACCGGCGCGCTGGCGGTGATGTGTATGGCGAAAGTCTACGGCGTCACCTTCCTCGGCGCACCGCGCACCCCGGAGGCGGAAAACGCCTGCTGCGCCCCGTGGCTGATGACCGCCAGCACCGTGCTGGCGGCGCTCTGCTGCGTGGCGGGCGGCGTAGCCGCGCCGTGGCTTCTGCCGATGATCGGCCACCTGTTCCCGGTGAACGGCGGAACGGTAAACACCGTCTCCCAGCCGATGATCACTCTCCTGCTGCTGGCGGGGCTGCTGCTGCCCTTTATCGTGCTGGTGCTGTTCAAAGGCAACCGCCTGGCGAACCGCGCCCGCGGCTTTGCCTGGGTCTGCGGCTATGACCACGAGCAGTCGATGGTCATTACCGCCCACGGCTTCGCCATGCCGGTGAAAGAGTCTTTCGCGCCGGTGCTGAAGCTGCGCAAATGGCTCAACCCGGTTCGCTTTATCCCCGGCTGGCAGTGCGACTGCACCGCCGTGTTGTTCCACCGTATCGCCCTGATTGAGCTGGCGGTGCTGGTGGTTGTCGTTATCTCCCGAGGAGCCTGAACATGACTTTGATCTACGCACTGATTCAGGCGCTGGTGCTCTTTGCCGCAGCGCCGCTGCTGGCGGGCATCACCCGTGTGGCCCGCGCCCGTCTGCATACCCGTCGGGGGCCGGATATCTTCCAGGAGTACCGCGATCTCATCAAGCTGCTGGGCCGCCAGAGCGTGGCTCCGGCCGCCTCTGGCTGGGTCTTCCGCCTGATGCCGTTGGTGATGGTGGGCGTGATGTTCGCTATCGCCAGCGCACTGCCGGTGATTACGCTCGCCTCGCCGCTGCCCGCGCTGGGGGATCTGATCACCCTGATCTACCTCTTCGCCATCGCGCGCTTCTTCTTCGCCATTGCCGGGCTCGATACCGGCAGCCCGTTCACCGGGATTGGCGCCAGCCGCGAAGCGATGCTCGGCGTGCTGGTGGAGCCGATCCTGCTGCTCGGCCTGTGGGTCGCCGCCCAGGTGGCAGGCACCACCCACATCAGCGCGGTAACCGCCACCATCTACCACTGGCCGGCGGCGCACACCGTGACGCTATTCCTTGCTCTGTGCGCCTGCGCCTTCGCCACCTTTATCGAGATGGGCAAGCTGCCGTTTGACCTTGCCGAAGCGGAGCAGGAGCTGCAGGAAGGCCCGCTGTCGGAATACAGCGGCGCGGGTTTTGCGCTCCTCAAGTGGGGCATCAGCCTGAAACAGCTGGTGGTGTTGCAGATGTTCGTCGGGGTGTTTATCCCCTGGGGGCAGATGAGCCACTTCTCCGCAGGCGGCCTGGCGTTGGCCGTCGTCATCGCCGTGGTCAAGCTGGTCGTGGGCGTACTGGTGATCGCCCTGTTTGAGAACAGCATGGCGCGCCTGCGCTTTAACGCCACCTCACGGATTACCTGGACCGGTTTCGGTCTGGCATTTTTAGCTTTCGTCTCCTTGCTGGCGGCGTGACTGTAGAGAATACCCATGTCTGAAGAAAAAATTGGTCAACACTATCTCGCCGCACTGCATCAGGCCTTCCCGGGCGTAGTGCTGGATGAAGCCTGGCAGACCAAAGACCAGATCACCGTGACGGTGAAAATTAACTACCTGCCGGAAGTGGTCGAGTTCCTCTATTACAAACAGGGCGGCTGGCTGTCGGTGCTCTTTGGCAACGATGAACGCCAGCTCTGCGGCAGCTACGCCGTCTATTACGTGCTGTCGATGGAGCAGGGCACCCGCTGCTGGCTCACCGTGCGCGTGGAGGTGGATGCCGATAAGCCGGAGTTCCCCTCCGTTACCCCGCGCGTACCTGCCGCCGTCTGGGGCGAGCGCGAAGTGCGCGACATGTATGGCCTGATCCCGGTCGGGCTGCCGGACGAGCGCCGCCTGGTGCTGCCGGATGACTGGCCGGACGAACTCTATCCGCTGCGTAAAGACAGCATGGATTACCGCCAGCGTCCGGCGCCGACCACCGACAAAGAGACCTACGAGTTCATCAACGAACTCGGCGACAAAAAAAATAACGTGGTGCCGATTGGCCCGCTGCACGTCACCTCCGATGAGCCGGGCCACTTCCGCCTGTTCGTCGATGGCGAGAACATCATCGACGCCGACTACCGCCTGTTCTACGTCCATCGCGGTATGGAGAAGCTGGCCGAAACGCGGATGGGCTACAACGAAGTGACCTTCCTGTCAGATCGCGTCTGCGGTATCTGCGGTTTTGCCCACAGCACCGCCTACACCACCTCGGTGGAGAACGCGATGGGGATCGTGGTGCCGGAACGCGCCCAGATGATCCGCGCCATCCTGCTGGAGGTGGAGCGTCTGCACTCGCACCTGCTCAACCTCGGCCTGGCCTGCCACTTCGTCGGTTTTGACTCCGGCTTTATGCAGTTCTTCCGCGTGCGTGAGACCTCCATGAAAATGGCGGAGATCCTCACCGGGGCGCGTAAAACCTACGGCCTGAACCTGATCGGCGGTATCCGTCGCGATCTGCTGAAAGAGGACATGATCGCCACCCGCCAGCTGGCCCAGCAGATGCGCCGTGAGGTGCAGGATCTGGTGGATATTCTGCTGAGCACGCCGAACATCGACCAGCGCACCGTGGGCATTGGCCGCCTCGACCCGCAGATCGCCCGCGACTTCAGCAACGTCGGCCCAATGGTGCGCGCCAGCGGCCACGCCCGCGACACCCGCGCCGATCACCCGTTTGTCGGTTACGGCCTGCTGCCGATGGAAGTGCACAGCGAGCAGGGCTGCGATGTGATTTCCCGCCTGAAAGTGCGCATTAACGAGGTCTTTACCGCCCTGAACATGATCGATTACGGCCTGGACAACCTGCCGGGCGGCGCGCTGATGGTGGAAGGCTTCACCTACATCCCGAACCGCTTTGCGCTGGGCTTTAGCGAAGCGCCGCGCGGGGACGATATCCACTGGAGCATGACCGGCGACAACCAGAAGCTCTGGCGCTGGCGCTGCCGGGCGGCCACCTACGCCAACTGGCCGACCCTGCGCTACATGCTGCGCGGCAACACCGTCTCCGACGCGCCGCTGATTATCGGCAGCCTCGACCCGTGCTACTCATGCACCGACCGTATGACGGTGGTGGACGTGCGCAAGAAGAAAAGCCAGGTGGTGCCGTACAAAGAGCTGGAGCGCTACAGCATTGAACGCAAAAATTCGCCGCTGAAATAAGGACTTGCCATGTTTACCTTTATCAAAAAAGTGATCAAAACCGGCACGGTGACGGAGTCCTATCCCCTCCAGCCGATTGCGGTCGACAAAAATATGCGCGGCAAGCCGGAGCACGATCCCCAGCAGTGTATCGGCTGCGCGGCCTGCGTGAACGCCTGTCCGTCCAATGCCCTGACGGTGGAGACGGATCTGCAGTTCGGCCAGCTGGCCTGGCAGTTCAACCTGGGGCGCTGCATCTTCTGCGGACGTTGCGAAGAGGTCTGCCCGACCACCGCCATCAAACTCTCCCAGGAGTATGAGCTGGCGGTGTGGAGCAAAGCGGATTTCCTGCAACAGTCGCGCTTTGACATCTGTCACTGCCGGGTCTGCAAGCGCCCGTATGCGGTGCAGAAAGAGATTGATTATGCGATCGCCCTGCTGCGCCACAACGGCGACCAGCGCGCCGAATCGCATCGCGAGAGTTTTGAAACCTGCCCGGACTGCAAGCGCCTGCAGGGGCTGACCCCGGCGGACAAGATCCAGCTGACCCGGGAAATGGAGGAAGCGACACGATGAGCGAACTGTTAGGGCCACGTAACGAGCAGGGGATCCCGGTCCCGGTCACGGTGGACGAGTCCATCGCCAGCATGAAGGCCTCGCTGCTGAAAAAAATCAAACGCTCCGCCTACGTCTACCGCGTGGACTGCGGCGGCTGCAACGGCTGCGAGATTGAGATCTTCGCCACCCTGTCGCCCATCTTCGACACCGAGCGCTTTGGCATCAAGGTGGTGCCATCCCCGCGTCACGCCGACATTCTGCTGTTCACCGGGGCGGTGACCCGCGCCATGCGCTCTCCGGCGCTACGGGCGTGGGAGTCGGCACCCGATCCGAAGATCTGCATCTCCTACGGTGCCTGCGGCAACTCCGGCGGCATCTTCCACGACCTGTACTGCGTCTGGGGCGGCACCGACAAAATCGTGCCGGTGGATGTCTACATTCCCGGCTGCCCGCCGTCGCCTGCTGCCACGCTGTACGGCTTTGCCATGGCGCTGGGGCTGCTGGAGCAAAAAATCCACGCCCGCGAGCCGGGCAGCCAGGACAACCAGCCCACCGAACTGCTGCACCCGGAGATGGTCCAGCCCCTGCGGGTGCGCATCGACCGCGCCGCCCGCCGCCTGGCGGGTTATCGCTATGGTCGCCAGATCGCCGACGACTTTATGCGCCATCTGATCGAGGGCGACGAGAGCGTGGCCCGCTGGCTGGCTCAGGAGAACGATCCGCGCCTGAACGAGATCGTGGGTAACCTCCTCGAGGTGGTCGGGCAGGAGCGTGTGTGATGAGTGAGACGGTGGTATTCAGCCAGCTCAGCCGCAAGTTCATTGACCAGAATGACAACACGCCTGCTGATGCCCAGCAGGTGATCTACTACGGCCTGGCCATCGGCCACCACCTGGGGGTGATCGACTGCCTGGAGGCGGCGCTCACCTGCCCGTGGGAGGCCTATCTGGAGTGGATCGCCACCCTCGAAGCGGGGAGCGAGGCGCGGCGCAAGATGGAGGGTGTGCCGCGCTACGGGGAGATTGTCATCGACAGTAATCATATTGCTATGCTGGCCAGCGCCTTCGACGCCGCGATAGCGCGCCAGACGGCGCAGCAGCAGGCGTGGAGCGAAGCACTGCTTGGCATGCTCCACGCCATTCACCAGGAAAACGCCATCTATCTGATGGTTCGGAGGCAACGTGACTGATGTTTTACTCTGCGTCGGCAACAGCATGATGGGCGACGACGGCGCCGGTCCGCTGCTGGCCGAAATGTGCCGCGAAGCCCCGCGCGGCGACTGGGTGGTATTCGACGGCGGCAGCGCCCCGGAAAATGAAGTTGTCGCCATCCGCGAGCTGCGCCCGGATCGCCTGCTGATTGTCGATGCGACGGATATGGGGCTCAACCCGGGCGAGATCCGCCGCATCGACCCGGACGATATCGCCGAGATGTTTATGATGACGACCCACAATATGCCGCTTAATTATCTGGTGGATCAGCTGAAGGGGGATGTGGGGGAGGTGGTCTTTTTAGGCGTCCAGCCGGATATTGTGGGGTTTTATTATCCGATGACGGAGAAGGTGAAGGCGGCGGTTGAGAGGGTTTATGAAAGTCTGGTAGACCGGGATGGGGTGCTGGTGTTTGGGGAGTTGTGAGGGGGAGATTCTGTACGGATCTAAAAACTGAATAGCTGAGACTTGCCGAAATCCACAGCGGGACTCCAGCAGACCACGTTTAATCCCGAAGCCGCGTAAGCGGCTTTTTTATGCCTGCCGTATAATTCCTGCGCTATTTCTGTATAATCCACACTCAGAATATGGATTTACAACACGGAGATGTGGAAATGGCTATTCCTGGCAACATGTGGCTTTACGACGATGGCGGCGCTTTAATTAAAGGTGGCTGCGATGTTCAACACCGGGACTACAGCATCGAATTCAAGGGTTTTCACCATAACTTATCCATACCAACCGATAATTTTACCGGTAAACCAACAGGCCCGCGCCAGCATTCGGCAATGCTGATCACCAAAGAGTTCGACCCCTCCTCCCCATACCTGTATAAAGCAGTAGCCACGGGCCAGCGCTTAGTTAAATGCGAACTGAAATTCTATAAAATTAATGATGCAGGCCAGGAAGCGGAATACTTCAATATTCTTCTTGAAGGTGTTCGTATTGTTTCAGTTACCCCTACAATGGCTTCTCCAGATGATCGGAATAACAATCACCTTGAATCGGTGGAGCTTCGCTACGAAACAATCACATGGAAGCATAACGATGGGAATATTATTTTCACCGATGCATGGAACGAACGCCAGACGGCTTAATGAGGTGAGTGGATGGATACCACAGAAGAAAGAAACGGAACATACTTTTATCACGGTCAATCTAACCTGACGGCTGGCGAACTATTTGATGTGATATTCCTCGAGCAATTTTGTGATGAATTCGGGATCGGGGTTTCGTCTGGTGCTGCTATCCTTGCTGGTCAACCATGGCTGGAAACAAGAACGAAGCCAGGAACGGCTATCAAAGGAACGAGTGTTGTCTCTAAGTATGCACGAATGCTGCTTAAGGATACAAAAGTACCCTTTGGCTTGAGAGTTAAAACTCCCGTCGGTATAAGAATGAGAACGACTAATAGTCTCGCCGCTGTCATTGCTCGTTATGTTCCATGGATTGGCTGGGTTGGGCTGGTCAATTCATTGTACCAGGTCTCACGTAAAACTCAGGCAAAATACAACCTGATTGCTCGCCCTAAAGACCGTATTCAGTTCACATCTTTTTGATGCAAAAATATGACAATCGCTAATGAGGTACTTGAATTATTCAACAAAGAGATCTCGAAGGAACTCGACAATGAGGGCAAAGAGGTAATGCTTGTACTGGATTCTGATTTATTTGACGTGCCAGGAGATGATCTACATTACGTTTTGATTAAGTATGAGCAGATATTCAACGTAGATCTGTCAAATGTGAAGTGGAGTTACTATTTCCCCTGGCAGAATATTCCTCGGCTAAAACGATGGTTTGGTAACGTTAAACAGAAAGACGTTGAGGCAACCCGCTTACCACTTACTGTACGTATGTTCGCTGAATCTGCCGAAGCGGGTAAGTGGTTATTTGATTAAGCCACGCCAGCAGCTAACCGAGTGTCGGGTTTCACCGCGCGGCGACTGGATAGTGTTCGACGGCGGCAGCCCCCGGAAAACGATGTGGTGGCGATCCGTGAGCTGCGCCCGGATCGCCTGCTGATTGTCGATGCGACGGATATGGGCCTCAACCCGGGCGAGATCCGCCGCATCGACCCGGACGATATCGCCGAGATGTTTATGATGACCACCCACAATATGCCGCTTAATTATCTGGTGGATCAGCTGAAGGGGGATGTGGGGAGGTGGTCTTTTTAGGCGTCCAGCCGGATATTGTGGGGTTTTATTATCCGATTACGGAGAAGGTGAAGGCGGCGGTGGAAACCGTGTATGAAAGCCTGATTGACCGGGATGGGCCGTTAGGGTTTGGCGAGCTGTAGGCGTTCAGGTTAACGAGGTTTTGTGAAAGGAGCTCGCTGATTTGCGGGCTCTTTTCTTTTCCGGACAAGGTAAAATTGGCTGCCGTAGTGTGATAATCCGCCATGCCGGAAATAACGCGCCAACAATTTTAACAGGAGCACCCGAAATGCCAGGGAAGATGTTCATGCTTGCAGTCGTGGTCAGCCTGGCGGCAGGATGTGCGCCGTTACAGCCTTCGGGATGCCATAAAACCTCAGCAACAGGTAGCTGCAGTTCTGGCCGCTAGGAGGATCAGGATGAATGGGGCGCGCAGGCGCGGGGTATTAAGGCGGCGATAGAGGATAAAATTACTGAGCCAGAACGCTGGAAGGGCAAAAAATGCAGGCTGCATATGGAATTTGCGCAGGATGGTAGGGCGTTGAAGATATCTACCAGTAAGGGTAATAAAGCCTATTGTGAGGCGGTGAAGTTGGCGGCTCAAAAAGCGACGTTCCCGGCGTTTACAAATCCGGAGGTGTATCGGGATTTTCAGAAGGTTGGGTTTGATATGCGGGGGTAGTTGGGTGGTTATTGTTCTAATGTCTGATTTGTGCCAGGAGCAGAAGTTGCTAATACAACAGCGAGCTGCGTCATGAATACATGAATAGCCTGTCACTCAGAAGAGTACCGGCTGATGATAGAAAAAACGGAAATCTCAAAAAGTGCGTGGAACTAATGTGGATATGATTACAGTGTGTTAAGGTGAATCATTGATAACTTTACTGGGTGTGATGTAATAAATGGACCAGATCGAACGTCGGTTTCAGCGCTGGAAAGTCATTTTGATTCCGGGGGAGAAATCCTATGAAAGCTGGGATGAAATGGTGGCTGGTGAAAACTTTCCAGAAGAGGCTAGACAAAAATATAAAACGCATCGTACTAAGGCAATCGATCGGACGTTGAACCAACCCGGTTATGTTCATACCATGTCCGAGAATGGAATCACTGTCCGGTACCGAATGGAACGCTGGCGTTGAACGTGCATAGCAGCAGGATTACAGGGATGTTATATCAAATATAACGGTAACAATCAGTCGTTGTGAACGTAATGTCTGCTGCTCGCTCATAGAGGACTGGGGACCTTTCCTTCAGCCCGTTCCGCTTTGAGCAGGATCTGAAATCGTAAAAAACCAAGCATATTGGTTACTTAGTAGCGGTACAGAATCACGAAAAGCACATTAAAGATTGGCACTGGGTATCCGTAGAGCTTACAGTTGCTGTCATAATTTTTACCAAGCAATTGGGGAAAAAATGGCACGCCGAATTGAATTGCGGGGCATAGCCAATGCTCTTAATGAGAGCTTTGTAAGCCGTAACAACGATTTCAAAGGATTCTGGACTATTGGCCAGTTAAAGTTGTTCGCTATTAATAACAACCTCAGCACTATGGGTTTTTTCCTTACTCCTCCTAAGAGTGTCCCCCATTGTAATCTGAGACATTACGTTGTAATCCGCTATGCAGCCATGCTCGCGCATTTATTAAGAAAGCAACAAATCCCTGATTTTTGGATAAGTGAAGCTAGCATTACGATCGACTTTAACGTTAATGCTGAACACGAACATTTGAATAAATGCTCAACATCAGGTGAGCCTTTTAAGTGCCATTGTCAGATAACTGATGACACGGGTCGCAGTTACTCTTCCGTCGTTTATGGTAGATGCCAGGTTCACTCATCTGTGAAAGAATTAAAATCGACTCGAAAACTAACTGTGTAAAAATTCTGTTGAACTTCCGTTCTCCGCTCAGAGCAGACCTTCTGCACAGTGAGTTAGTCCGCTCCGTGCCAAAAGCGGACATTAAAAATGGTAGGCCAATGTGCACGGAAAACGAAATCAAGAAACAGGTTTCTAACGCCCTCCCAGACTTCCTCCTCCATCAACAGGCAGCACTACGCCAGTAATAAAACTTGCTTCTGGTGATAAAAGAAAGGCAATGGCTGAAGCCACCTCAGCAGGAGAACCCAGCCTGCCCACAGGAATGGTCGATAAAACACGTTGTTCTGCTTCACTTCCTGGGGGGCGTGTTTTATGAAAAAGCTCTGTCTCTATTGGTCCAGGTGCAATCGCGTTTGAGGTAATGCCAAATTGAGCAAGCTCTAATGCCCAGGTTCGTGTACAACCTACCAAAGCACTTTTTGCCGCTGCGTAAGCTGTTCTGTCAGCTGCACCGTAAATAGCACGGCTACACACATTCACAATTCTTCCCCAGCCTCTGCTCTTCATGTTGCCAACCAGCGCTTGTGTTATCTGAACGGCCGCCCGTACGTTTATATCCATGACATTCTGGAACGTTTGAATATCAATGCCTCCAAGTGGTTGAGGTAAGGCTACACCCACATTATTTACAATGCCGTGAATTTCGTGATTTTCGACTATTTTTGATAAAATCAAGTTAGTCTCATCAGCGCTACTCAGGTCGGCCGTATATAAAACCCCCGGAAAGCTGGCATCAACATTACGGGCAATACCCACAACCCGGTGACCCTGTTCTGATAATTTGTCACTGAGTGCTCTCCCTATCCCTCTGGTTGCGCCAGTGATAAGAAAAGTACGATAAGGTTCCATAGTAGAATCCTCTGTCTCATTTGGATGGATGCGAATCAGATGGTTAGTGAAATCCCATTCTTTTGTTCGCCGTCTATTAGACTAGCAGAACAATTGCCAACGTTCGCTCCTCGCTCACAGCGGACCTCCAGCCCGGTTAGCATGTCAGTTCCGTGCCATAATCAGACGTTAGACAAAAGTAGTCCCCCTTTTTATAAGGGCATTATGTTTAATTAAATGAAAGCAACTCATTAAAGTACCTGACCCTAATACCAGCGCTCTCCCGACAGCGGTAATTCGAGGGCTGTAATTCATACCAGCAGTAGCCGTTATGAGGTTTGAACATGCATTAATTAAAGTTTGCGCAAAAGTCGCTTTGTGCCAGAAGCGGAAGTGAGTAGAGAGCCCTTCATGTTACTGATATGATCATAAAATAGATCAAAGAGGTGACGCATGGGTACTGACACGATAGTTACGCTTTTTCGATACAAACGCTGGATAGATATTGAAACTCTACAAGCGATTCAAAGAGTTGATGCGCCTGCTAATGCAGAAAAGCGCCATCTGACGCTCAGATTGATGAATCACATACATGTGGTTGATATGATCTTCAGAGCTAACATTACCGGTCAGAAGCATTCCTACACTGCACTGAACACGCCAGAGACCCCCTCTGCTGAAGAGCTACTGATAACGATGACTGAATGTACCGACTGGTATATTCAACATGTCAATTCTTTGTTTCCCGTTGACCTTGCTGAAACCATTAAATTCCAGTTTGTTGATGGCGGAGATGGTGAAATGAAAGCGGGTGATATGCTCAATCATGTGCTGTTCCACGGGACATATCATCGAGGGGCTGTAGGTTGGCTACTTTCAGAAAGTGGTATCACCCCGCCTAAGGATGTGCTGACCGTTTTTCTCAGAGATCATAATCACAAGTAAACGAGAGCCAGGGCCATGCAAATTTAAAACCCTGTTGGCCCTAAAGCAAAAAATTGAGTGCATGTATCAATGTCCGTCTTTCGCTGTCGGCGGACCATAACAACCATGATGGCAAGCTGATAAAAATCGAATACCAGCAACATCCAAAGCTAACCCTCTCCTTGAATGTATGAGGGGCTTGTATCAGCCCCTTTATCATCTGTTATCTGAAAGCCTTAACCGTATATCTGCCCCTGTTAATGCACGGTGATATACGGCTCCTTCACAAACTCATTCAGCAGCCAGACCAGATCGTGCAGCAGCCCCGCCAGTTCTTTCTCGACGCTGGGGGGCAGTGTGCCGCCCAGAATAGCCTGCGTCAGTGCCAGGGCGTAGTCCACCTGGGGGGCGGTTTCCTGCCAGCAGTCCGGCATACAGGAGGTGAGTGTTTCCCCCTGGATCAACTGCGCGATAAGGTGCGGCGGGAGTTTGGCATCACAGCGTTCACGCAGCTGGCGCAGCGCGTGCAGCAGACCTTCACAGAGCGCAGTGCGGGATGCGCTGTCGTCAGTTTCGATCAATACGCTCACCAGAGCGGCGCAATGATCGGCGGTCTCGAAGAGATCCGCAGCAGCAGAAAGCGGCGTCGTCAGGGAAGGGGAATTAACCTGTTCGTCAGATTGCGGGTAGGTCAGGGTTGGGATAGTAGTCATCATGACATCCTCTACATGCTATTTAAATTAGCCACCCTGTGAGTTCCTACGCTCGAGGGAGGCAGCGCTGACGGAGGTAGGAATACCGCGCACATAGAAAACGGCCAGCCTTTCGGCTGCTCCGCCAGCGCCACCGTAATTGTAACGGGATAAACGCTGCCGCGACATAGTGAATGTCGCTACATGCTAACGGGTTCCTACACCCGGTTGCAGATGTGCCGCAACGCAGTCACTTTACGAGCCTGATTTCGGGATTAAAAGCCTTAACCCTGAATTACACAGGGTTACTTTAAGGTTTGCGAGGCGCCTTCCAGAAAGGCCATGCCGGGGGCGCTTCGCTTGCCCAGCCTACAATACTAATACTACGGTTAGTAATGAGAATGACATACTCCGCGTTTTCAACACCCACAGCGAAAATATCAAAACATCACCTTTAATTATGTAGATGACCTCATCTATAAATGCCATGGCTAATATATGGGGAATTTAGACTTTATCTTATAAGAATATAATTTGTTAAATGTGACTTGCTTATTTACTCGTCAACCGTCACCTATTATAATCGCTTTTGTGACTAAAGCTAAATTGCCAGGTGCGGCTATGAACTATAACAATGACGTTATTAGCTATTTACAAGCAAACAATATTCTCGCTTTAAAATTA
The DNA here is from genome assembly GCF_002920195.1 of Leclercia sp. LSNIH8. Lineage (NCBI taxonomy): Bacteria > Pseudomonadati > Pseudomonadota > Gammaproteobacteria > Enterobacterales > Enterobacteriaceae > Leclercia > Leclercia sp. LSNIH8. Next base: position 301,872 of record NZ_PQJY01000001.1, read on the forward strand.
GATCGTGCACTAACAGGCGTTAGAAACGTGGTTTCCACGCAGATAGAAACCATAGGCGCAGGTGCTAAACGTGCCCTTTATTATACTTCCTGTTTTACTGATGATTATCAGGATGTCTGCAGAAATCAAAAGAGCGAAGATATACGTTTTAAAAATGGCGTTGTACATGTCTTCCAGAATAATAATATTGCTTATGAAATGCTTCGTATTTATTTTGAACAGATATTTCAGTACAAAACGTCAGAACAGTTAGAGAATATCAAGAGTAAGTTAATGGCGGTAAACGTTTATATAGCTGCAAGTTCTCTTACCAACGCAGGATTCGCGCTAGCGGTCGCTTATAGTGTTGCTGTTGGAATGAAACTGAGGCTTGAAATGAGTGCTTTGGTCGGCCGTAAGGCCGGAGGGGTTGTCGCCATTGCGGGGATGTATGGGGTCATTCAGAAAGCGGCTGACAGTGCGCAACGTCTGAAATATTTATATCCAGCCTATTACGCAGCGTTGTACTCACGGGAACTGGAGATGATGTATTTCCTGGTAGAACCATTATTTGAACGAGCCGGAGCATTCTCTCATTCAACATCAGATAGCGACATAGTCGATATCATCACTAAGATGATTAGATAACCATGATTAATATTATATACAGGGTATTCAGGCGCATATTTAAGTCTTTACTCTCCGACTATGGTCCGGCCATATTAACAATACTATTCGCGTTCATTCTGTTACATTTTTTCCCAAACGGTCCTTTATGGCCTATACCTCTGTTTTTTTTGTTGATTCTGATTTTCGTGAAGTGGTAAAGCCCAACTTTAATTTTCAAATAATAAGGAAGTTGTATGTCTGCTCCTGCCCATTTATGGCTTGAAGATGAAAATGGCTCTCCAGTTATAGGGAGTTGTAGTATGCCGCTAAGGATAGGCTCAATTGAGCTTAAGTCGTTCTCCCACGGCGTCACTATTCCGGTGGACCCGAATCTGGGAAAGCTAACTGGGACGCGAGTCCATCGCCCTGTCTCTATAGTGAAAGAGTTCGACCGAACCACGCCTCTTCTTTATCGTGCAGTATGTGAAGGAAGAACGATGAAGAAAGCCACAATTAAAATGTACCGAATCCTTGATTCAGGTATAGAGGCTGAATATTTTAATATTATTCTGGAGAATGTGAAATTTACAACGGTTGCACCCTATCTGGCTCCGAATGGGATGAGTAGCACTCATCTTGAAACGCTGGAGTTACGTTATGAGGCGATAACCTGGAAATACACGGACGGGAATATTATCTACCGTGACTCATGGAATGATCGATGCTGTTCATGAAGGGAAAAAACAATTGGCTGCGCCAGCAGCCTGTTTCCGGCGTTCTCTCGTAACAACGCCCGATTATCCTTCTGCTCATGTGATTGCTTCGCAAGAAGATCGCACTCACGCATGTTCATCATTTAAAGCGAAAACGCCAAACCTGTCATCGTCACTTATGACGATGACACCTCCCAACCAGATAAAAACCATTTAATTTCAATAAATTAATACCTGGCCTAATTTATGCATACCTCCGGCAAGCTAACCCTCATTCCCGGAGATCAGAATGAATCGCTTTATCATCGCCGATGCCAGCAAATGCATAGGCTGTCGTACCTGTGAAGTTGCCTGCGTCGTTTCCCACCACGAAGAACAGGACTGCGCCTCGCTAACCCCGCAGAACTTCCTGCCGCGCATTCACGTCATTAAAGGCGTCAACGTCTCTACCGCCACCATGTGCCGCCAGTGCGAGGATGCCCCTTGCGCCACCGTCTGCCCGAACGGGGCGATTACCCGCGATAACGACTTTGTTCACGTCCACCAGGAGCGCTGCATCGGGTGCAAAACCTGCGTGGTGGCCTGCCCGTACGGCGCGATGGAAGTGGTGCTGCGTCCGGTTGTGCGCAGTATCGGCGCCGGGCTGAACCTGATGTCGGAGAAGGCCGAGGCCAACAAGTGCGACCTTTGCTACCACCAGCCGGACGGCCCCGCCTGTATTCAGGCCTGCCCGACCAATGCCATCGTCTGTATCGACAGGCAGAAGCTTGAGCAGTTGAGTCAGGAGAAACGCCGCCGCGCGGCGCTGAACACCGTTTCCTCGCAGATGCTGTAAGCCTCTGCCTCTCTTTTCACTTTTAGCAGGTCTGTTACTGATGAAAAAAATCACCAGCGTCTGCCCGTACTGCGGTGCGGGCTGTAAATTAAAACTGGTCGTCGACAACAATAAAATCGTCCGCGCGGAAGGGGCGCAGGGCGTCACCAACCAGAATCAGCTGTGCCTGAAGGGCTATTACGGCTGGGATTTTCTCAACGATACCCGGCTGCTGACCCCGCGCCTGACCCAGCCGATGATCCGCTACCAGAAAGGCGGCAAGTTTGTGCCGGTCTCCTGGGAGGAGGCCATTTGCTACACCGCGAAGCGGCTGGGGGAGATCAAGGCGAAGTATGGCCCACGGGCCATCATGACCACCGGCTCGTCCCGCGGAACGGGGAACGAAACCAACTACGTGATGCAGAAGTTTGCCCGCGGGGTGCTCAACACTAACAACGTCGACTGCTGCGCCCGGGTGTGTCATGGCCCGAGCGTGGCCGGGCTGCAGGAGACGCTCGGCAACGGGGCGATGAGCAACTCCATCAGCGATATCGAGCATTCAAAATGTCTGCTGATCTTCGGCTACAACTGCGCCGACTCGCACCCCATTGTCGCCCGGCGGGTGATCAAGGCGAAACAGCACGGCGCGAAGGTGATTGTCTGCGATCCGCGCAAAATCGAAACCGCGCGCATCGCCGACCGCCATCTGCAGATCAAAAACGGCTGCAATATGGCGCTGGTGAACGCCTTCATTTATACGCTGCTGGAGGAGAACCTCTACAACAGCGACTACGTGGCGCGCTACACCGATGGGCTGGAGAGGCTGCGCGAGACGGTGCGCGAATACGCCCCGGAAAACGTCGAGGGCATTACCGGCGTCAGCGCCCGGCAGATCCGCGATGCGATGCGCATCTACGCCGCCGCGCCGTCCGCCACCGTGATGTGGGGGATGGGCGTCACCCAGTTCGGGCAGGCGGTGGACGTGGTGAAAGGGCTCTCGACGCTGGCGCTGCTCACCGGCAATCTCGGGCGCGAACACTGCGGCGTCGGCCCGGTGCGCGGCCAGAACAACGTCCAGGGGGCCTGCGACATGGGTGTCATACCCAACCAGTTCCCCGGCTATCAGGATGTGACCGACCCGCAGGTGCGGGAGAAGTTCGCCCGGGCGTGGGGCGTTGATCCTGCGCGGATGGATGACCAGGTGGGGGTGCGCATCACCGAGGTGCCGCACCTCGCCCTGGAGGGTAAGGTCAAAGCGTACTACATCATGGGCGAAGATCCGCTCCAGACCGAGGCGGACCTGGGCCTGGTGCGCAAAGGCTTTGCGGCCCTCGATTTTGTGGTGGTGCAGGACATCTTCATGACCAAAACCGCCGAGGCGGCGGACGTGCTGCTGCCCGCCACCTCCTGGGGCGAGCATGGCGGGGTCTTTACCTGTGCCGACCGCGGCTTCCAGCGCTTTGAAAAAGCCGTTGAGCCAAAAGGCAACGTCAAGCGCGACTGGGAGATCATCAGCCTCATCGCCACAGAGATGGGCTACCCGATGCACTATCGCGACAACCAGCAGATCTGGGACGAGATGCGCGAGCTCTGCCCGCTCTTCTACGGTGTTACCTGGGAAAAAATGGGTGAGATGGGGCACGTCCAGTGGCCTTGCCCGACCCTCGACCATCCCGGCACGCCCTGGCTCTATGCGGATAACCGCTTCGACACCCCGAGCGGCAAAGGGCAGCTGTTTGCCGTCCCCTGGCGCAAACCGGCAGAACTCCCGGACGCCGACTATCCGCTGGTGCTCTGCACCGTGCGCGAGGTGGGGCACTACTCCTGCCGTTCCATGACCGGCAACTGCGCCGCGCTGCAGGCCCTGGCGGACGAGCCGGGCTTTGTGCAGATGAACCCGCAGGACGCCGCAAAACTGGGTGTTCAGGATCGCCAGCTGGTGTGGGTCAGCTCCCGCCGCGGGAAGGTGATCAGCCGGGCGGACGTCAACGAGCGCATCAACCAGGGGGCGGTGTACATGACCTATCAGTGGTGGATCGGGGCCTGTAACGAGCTGACCCAGGACAACCTCGACCCGGTCTCGAAAACGCCGGAAACCAAATACTGCGCCGTCAAAATCGACGCCATCGCCGATCAGCCCTGGGCGGAACGCTACGCCCAGACTACCTATCGCGACATGAAAACCCGCCTGCGTGAGGCGGTGGAGAGTTAAATGAGTACAAACGGCACGCGGGTGCGCATTCGCGGTAAAGTCCAGGGCGTCGGGTTCCGCCCCTGTGTCTGGCAGGTGGCCCAGCAACTGGGGCTTCAGGGCGACGTCTGCAACGATGGGGCAGGGGTGGAGGTGCGTCTCGTCGGTGGGGCGCAGGCCTTTATCCGCCAGCTTGCCGTCGGCTGTCCGCCGCTGGCGCGTATCGACGATATCCAGGAGCAGCCCTGGCGCTGGGCGCAGCCTCCGGTGGATTTTACCATTCGTGCCAGCACCCACAGCCAGATGACCACCCAGGTGGTGCCGGATGCCGCCACCTGTCCGGCCTGTCTGGCAGAGATGAACGACCCGCGCGAGCGCCGCTACCGCTACCCGTTTATCAACTGCACCCACTGCGGGCCGCGCTTCACCATTATCCGGGCGATGCCCTACGACCGCCCGGCCACCACCATGGCGGGGTTTGCGCTCTGTCCGGCCTGCGAGGCGGAGTACCGCAACCCGGCGGACCGGCGCTTTCACGCCCAGCCGGTGGCCTGCCCGGAATGTGGGCCGCAGGTCAGTTGGGTGTGCGGCGAGGCGCGAGAGGAGCGGGAAGCCGCCCTGAAGGCCGCCGTATTGATGCTGAAACAGGGCGGGATCGTGGCGGTAAAAGGGCTGGGGGGCTTCCATCTGGCCTGCGATGCGCAAAACGTTGCGGCGGTAAACAGGCTGCGGGAACGTAAACGCCGCCCGACCAAGCCGCTGGCGGTGATGATCCCCGCGCGTCTGGCCGCATGGCTGCCTGACGACGTGCAGGCGCTGCTGCGCTCCCCGGCCGCGCCGGTGGTGCTGGTGGCAAAACACACTCTCTTCTGCGAGGCCATCGCCCCCGGGCTTAATGAGGTGGGGGTGATGCTGGCCGCCAATCCGCTCCAGCACCTGCTGATGCAGGATCTCGATCGCCCCCTGGTGATGACCTCCGGCAACCTGAACGGCTGCCCGCCTGCGCTCACCAACGCGCAGGCGCTGCGCGATCTGGCCGGGATCGCCGACGGCTGGCTGCTGCATAACCGCGATATCGTCCAGCGCATGGACGACTCGGTGATGCGCGCCAGCGGGGAAATGCTGCGCCGCGCCAGAGGCTTTGTGCCGGATGCGCTGCACCTGCCGCCCGGATTTGAACAGGCCCCGTCGCTGCTCTGCCTGGGGGCGGATCGCAAAAATACCTTCTGCCTGGTGCGCGGCGGCCAGGCTGTGCTGAGCCAGCATCTGGGGGATCTGCATGATGACGATGCCGAACGTCAGTGGCAGCAGGCCCTGACCACCATTCAGGACATCTGGCAGTTTACCCCTGAGCGGGTGGTGACCGATGCCCACCCCGGCTACCGCGCCACGCAGCTCGGCCAGCAGATGCCCTATCCGCAGCATCAGGTGCTGCATCATCACGCCCACGCCGCGGCCTGCATGGCGGAACACGGCTGGCCGCGGGACTGCGGGGATGTCATCGCCCTGGTGCTGGACGGTATCGGCCAGGGGGAAAACGGCGCGCTGTGGGGTGGGGAGTGCCTGCGGGTGAACTACCGCACCTGCGAAAAGCTGGGTGGGCTACCGGTGGTGGCGCTGCCCGGCGGCGATCTGGCGGCGCGCCAGCCCTGGCGCAACCTGCTGGCCCAGTGGCAGGCGTTTGTCCCCGAGTGGCGGACGCTGCCGCAGGCCGCCCTGCTTCTGAACAAACCCTGGCAGCCGCTGGCCCGGGCGATTGAACGCGGGGTGAACGCGCCGCTGGCCTCCTCCGCCGGGCGGCTGTTTGATGCCGTGGCCGCGGCGCTCAACTGCGCCCCGGAACAGATCAGCTACGAAGGGGAGGCCGCCTGTCGGCTGGAAGCCCTGGCCCTGAGCGCCGCCCCGCAGAGCCACCCGGTCACGATGCCGGTGCGCAACGGCGAGCTGGATATGGCCACCTTCTGGCGCCAGTGGCTCGGCTGGCAGGCGCCGGACAACGCCCGGGCGTGGGCCTTTCACGACGCGCTGGCCCAAGGGCTGGCGACCCTTGCGGGCGAACATGCCCGGCGGCGGGCGCTTTCCACCGTTGTCTGCAGCGGCGGGGTGCTGCACAACCGCCTGCTGCGCGAGCGTCTGCAGTTCTGGCTGAGCGATTTTACCGTGCTGTTTCCCGGGCGGCTTCCCGCCGGTGACGGGGCGGTGGCTTTTGGGCAGGCAGTGATTGCCGCCGCGACTTTTCTTTGAATCTGGATCTGACTATGTACATGAAATATTTCAATAACCATCCCAAAGCCCTGGCGCTGATGCTGGCGTTAATCGCAACCAATATTCTCGCCTGGGGGCTGGCGTTCTACCTCTTTCACGCCACGCCATCGCTGCTGGCGGCGAGCCTGCTGGCCTGGTGCTATGGCCTGCGCCACGCGGTGGATGCCGACCACATTGCCGCCATCGATAACGTCACCCGCAAGATGATGCAGCAGGGCAAGCGTCCCTGCGGCGTGGGGGCCTGGTTCTCGCTGGGGCACTCGACGATTGTGGTGCTGGCCTCCATTGCTATCGCCGCTACCGCTACGGCGTTCAGCCGCAATATGGCATGGTTCCACGAAACCGGCGGCACCATCGGCACGGCGGTCTCCGCCTTTTTCCTGCTGGCGATGGCGCTGGTCAACCTGGTTATTCTGCGCGACGTCTGGGGCAGCTTTAACAAAATGAAGCGCGGCGAAAGTGTGCCGGAAACGGTGTCGTTTGCCCGCGGCGGGGTGATGAACTGGCTGTTCCGCTCGGCGTTTCGCCTGGTCACCCGCAGCTGGCACATGTATCTGGTGGGCTTCCTGTTTGGCCTTGGGTTTGATACCGCCACCGAGATCGGGGTGCTGGGGATCTCCGCGGCGGGTGCCTCCAGCGGCATGTCGGTGTGGGCGATCATGGTCTTCCCGCTGCTGTTCACCAGCGGCATGGCGCTGATCGACACCCTCGACAACCTGATTATGGTGGGCGCATACGGCTGGGCCTTCAACAAGCCCCAGCGCAAGCTCTATTACAATATGACCATCACTGGCACCTCGGTGGTGGTGGCGCTGTTTATCGGCGGGCTGGAAGCGCTGGGCCTGCTGGCAGATAAGCTGGGCCTTGAAGGTGGCCTGTGGAACGGCGTCGCGGCGCTGAACGATAATCTCGACAATGCCGGGTTTATCGTGGTCGGGCTGTTTGTCGCCTGCTGGGTTATCTCGTTAATCAACTACCGCTTTAAAGGCTACGACGCCCTGGTCGTACGCTAACGTCACCGCTGTCCGTTCGTCATGACACTTTTGACGAATGGACCCCTTCCCGCCATTTATTCCTCTTATTTTCAATCACTTAATTTTAATTGTAAGGCTGGCATAGTTAATGCATACCGCTGGGGACATATTACCAACGGAGTAACACCGATGAAGAAAGTCGTCACGGTTTGCCCCTATTGCGCATCGGGTTGCAAAATCAACCTGGTGGTCAATAACGGCAAAGTCGTCAAGGCTGAAGCAGCACAGGGTAAAACCAACCAGGGCGATCTCTGCCTGAAGGGGTATTACGGCTGGGATTTTATCAACGACACCAAAATTCTCACCCCGCGCCTGAAGACGCCAATGATCCGTCGCGAGCGCGGCGGCAAGCTGGAAGCCGTCTCCTGGGACGAAGCGCTGGACTATGTTGCCAGCAAGCTCAGCGCCATTAAGGCTGAGCACGGCCCGGACGCGATCATGACCACCGGTTCATCCCGCGGCACGGGTAATGAAACCAACTACATTATGCAAAAATTTGCCCGCGCGGCAGTCGGCACCAACAACGTCGACTGCTGCGCGCGCGTCTGACACGGCCCATCGGTTGCAGGTCTGCACCAGTCGGTCGGTAACGGCGCTATGAGCAACTCCATTGTCGGCATTGAAAAAGCGGACATGGTCTTTATTTTTGGCTACAACCCGGCGGATTCGCACCCTATCGTGGCGAACCGCGTGATCAAAGCCAAACGCAATGGGGCGAAGATTATCGTCTGCGATCCGCGCAAAATCGAAACCGCGCGCATCGCCGATATGCACCTGGCCCTGAAAAACGGCTCCAACATCGCGCTGCTCAACGCGATGGGGCATGTGATTATTGAAGAAGAACTCTACGACCGCGCCTTTGTGGCGGCGCGTACCGAGGGCTTCGAGGAGTATCGTAAGATCGTCGAAGGCTATACGCCGGAATCCGTTGAAGAGATCACCGGGGTCAGCGCGGCGGAGATCCGCCAGGCGGCGCGGATGTACGCGGCGGCTGAAAACGCGGCGATCCTCTGGGGCATGGGCGTGACCCAGTTCTACCAGGGCGTGGAAACCGTGCGGTCGCTCACCAGCCTGGCGCTGCTGACCGGCAACCTCGGCAAGCCGTACGCAGGGGTGAACCCGGTGCGCGGGCAGAACAACGTCCAGGGCGCGTGTGATATGGGTGCGCTGCCGGATACCTATCCGGGCTATCAGTACATCAATAACCCGGAAAACCGGGCCAAGTTTGCCAAAGCCTGGGGCGTGGATTCACTGCCGGCCCATACCGGGTATCGCATCAGCGAACTGCCTCACCGGGTGGCCCACGGGGAAGTGCGCGCCGCGTACATCATGGGGGAAGATCCGCTCCAGACGGACGCCGAGCTCTCTGCGGTGCGTAAGGCGTTTGAGGGGCTGGAACTGGTCATTGTGCAGGATATCTTTATGACCAAGACCGCCGCCGCCGCGGATGTGATCCTGCCGTCCACCTCCTGGGGTGAACACGAAGGGGTCTACACCGCCGCCGACCGCGGTTTCCAGCGCTTCTTTAAAGCGGTTGAGCCGAAGTGGGACCTGAAAACGGACTGGCAGATCATCAGCGAAATTGCCACGAGGATGGGCTACCCGATGCACTACAACAACACCCAGGAGATCTGGGATGAGCTGCGTCATCTGTGTCCGGATTTCTATGGGGCCACCTACGAGAAGATGGGCGAGCTGGGCTATATCCAGTGGCCGTGCCGGGACGAGTCCGAGGCCGATCAGGGGACCGATTACCTGTTCGAGAAGGAATTCTCCACCCCGAACGGGCTGGGGCAGCTCTATACCTGCGACTGGGTTGCGCCGATCGACAAGCTGACGGAGGAGTATCCGCTGGTGCTCTCAACCGTGCGTGAAGTGGGGCACTACTCGTGCCGCTCGATGACCGGGAACTGTGCGGCGCTGGCGGCGCTGGCCGATGAACCGGGCTATGCGCAGATCAACACGGCGGACGCCGCACGTCTGGGTATCGAGGATGAAGCGCTGGTGTGGGTGACGTCGCGTAAAGGCAAAGTCATCACCCGCGCGCAGGTGAGCGATCGTCCGAACAAAGGGGCGGTCTATATGACCTACCAGTGGTGGATCGGGGCTTGTAATGAGCTGGTGACGGAGAACCTGAGCCCGATTACCAAAACGCCGGAGTATAAGTATTGCGCCGTGCGTGTGGAGGCGATTGCTGACCAGCAGGCTGCGGAACAGTATGTGATTGATGAGTATCATAAGCTGAAGAAGCATCTTAGGGAGATGGCAATGGGTTGAGGGGAACATGCGGATGCTGTGGTGGTTCCGTTCACCATACGTTCGCTGCTTCTCTGTTAACCACGTCACCTGTGAACGTGCCAAGGGGGCTCGCCGCCTCCCCCCTGGCAACCCCGGCTCCCGGCCAGGAAAATCGCCGCTACGCGGTCCCTTCGGCTTATTCCCTTCGGCTTTCGGGTCGGGGGCGATCCTACATCCCTGTAGGTCGCCCCCTCTCGGCGCGTCCCTGCGCCTCGCCCCGGCCTGCGGTCAACGCCTCAGCGATTTTCAGCCGGACACGGGCATCGCTGTGAGTCATTTATTCTTTTTACGATTCTTCAGTGCTGTGATTTTGCTGGTGCTGGTGCTGGTGCTGGTGCTGGTGCTGGTTTTGTGTTTTTGTAGGCCCGTGCAAGCGTAGCGCCGCCGGGCGTGGGCGCAGCACGACAACAACGCCGGGTGGCGGCTTCGCCTTACCCGGCCTACAAAACCAAAAAAACAGCGATGAAGAAATAACAAAAAACAAAGGCCTTACAGCGGCTTCCTGGTCCGGCTGAAAATCGCCGAAGCGTTTCCGGAAGGCCGGGGCGAGGCGCATGGATGCGCCGAGAGGGCATAGCCTGCAGGGATGCAGGCTGGTGCCCGACCCGAAAGCCTGAAGGAATAAGCTGAGGACAAAATTGCCGGGAGCAATTTTGGACAGCGCTTGCGCTGGCCCCGAAGGGGTGAGCCCCAGGGACGGGGCGAACAATCCGCGTAGCGGCGATTTTCTTGCCGGGAGCCGGGATTGTTAAGGGGGCGGCGATAGCCCCCTTAACACGTTCACGGGTGACGTGGTTTACAGAGAAGCAAGGAAAGTATGGTGAACGGAACCACCTCCACCGCCACATGTTCCCCCACCCGACAAACCATCAGAACCGCGTATTCACACTCATAAACCAGGTCCGCCCCGGTTCATTATAGGTATAAGCCCCCGCACCATACATATACGCCCCTGTCGTCGCATTCCCCGTCGTCTGGGCATTTCCCGCACGCCACTGGCGTTTATCGAAGACGTTATCCACGCCGCCGGTCAGGCTCACATATTTGGTCACATCCCAGGTCGCGCTCAGACCGACGATGCTGTACGGGCTCACTTCGTCTTTCTCAGAGCCACTCACCGGCTGACCTTTGTAGTTGTACTTCTTCGGCTGCTGCTTGCCGTACCAGGTGAAGGTCGACTGCAACGACACATCCTGCTGCACCTGCCAGCTCAGGGTGGAGTTCAGCGTATACTCCGGGATGATCGACAGACGGTCGCCGGTCTCCTTGTTCTTGCTTTGCAGCATATAGGTGATGTTGTTGGTCCAGTTGATGGCGTCGCTGACCGGCACGTTCAGGGTGCCTTCCAGCCCTTCAACTACCGCCTTCGGCACGTTTTCCCACTGATAAATATCGGTGCGGGTTCTCCCGGCAGAGGTCTGGCCGATCGGCGCATAGCCCGCTTCAATCTTGTCGCGGTAGTCGTTGCGGAACCAGGTCACGCCAGCCAGCCAGCCGTCGCGTTTCCACTCCAGGCCAATCTCCTTGTTGATGCTGGTTTCCGCTTTCAGATCTTCGTTACCCAGCATGTAGCAGCCCACGCCGTCGGCGCTGGCATAGCAGCCCTGGCCTTTGCTGTAGAGCAGGTAGTTCGGGTTGGTCTGATACAGGCTCGGCGCTTTATAGGCGCGGGCGATACCCATCTTCAGGGTGAAATCATCCCCCAGCCCCTGAGAAAGGTTCAGGGACGGGCTCCAGTTGTTACCGACGATGGAGTGATGATCGAAGCGCAGCGCCGGGGTCAGCATGGTGGTGTCGGTCAGCTCCATGTTGTTTTCAGCGAACAGGGAGAAGATTTCCGCGTCGGAGTCAGGACTGCGATTATCGCTCATTCCCGCAATGGCGCCGCCCTGCAGGGTCTGGCCGTTGGAGGACATATCCTTCATCCGCTGCTGATCCCACTCGGCGCCCAGGGTCAGGTTCTGGTTGACGATAAAGTCGATCGGCAGGTTGATCTCACTGTGCAGCATCACGTCGGAGAGGTCGGTATCGGTGAACTTATCGCTGTTGAACAGCCCTTCCAGACCGCCCGCCAGCCCCTCGCCGAGACGGGAGTTGCGGGTGTGCTCATACTGCGCCCAGTTATTGGTGGTGATGCCATTATCCCAGCCGCCGGTCCAGGTCAGGGCGAAGTTCTGGCGATAGATCCGGTTGGTCTCTTTGCCATAATTTTTCTTCACCAACCCGTTGCTGCTGTTGTCGTTGTTGGTGTTCTGGGTATCCCCGGCATAAAGGTTGTTCTGGCGGCTGTAGCCCGCTTCGAACTGCAGGGCCTGCATCGGGGCAAACTCCCAGCGCAGCACGCCGTTCACGTCTTTATTCTCCACGCCTTCACGTCCGGCGGGCAGCGTGTCGGCATAGGCGCCGGTACGTTCAGACTGATGACCCTGGTTGATATCCCAGGCGTCGGCCTGGGTTTTATCCAGGTTGCCATACAGACGGAAGCTGAAAGCGTCGCTCAGCGGGCCGCTCAGGCTGAAGTTGGTGCGTTTGGTGGAGCCTTCTTCGTTGTGCTCCGGGGCATTCAGATAGGTGTTCCAGGAGCCATGCCACTCGTTGCTGACCTTTTTGGTGATAATGTTCACCACGCCGCCTGCCGCGCCGTTACCGTAACGCGCCGCCGCCGGGCCTCGGATCACTTCGATACGCTCGATCATCTCTGGCGGCACCCAGCCGGTGTCGCCGCGGGTGTCACGCTCGCCGCGCCAGCCCAGACGGATGGAGTTGCGGCTGGTCACCGGCTTACCGTCAATCAGGATCAGGGTGTTTTCCGGGCCCATGCCGCGGATATCAATCTGGCGGTTGTTGCCGCGCTGGCCGCTGGTGGAGTTACCGGTCAGGTTAACGCCCGGCATGGTGCGGATGATCTCCGACACATCGCGCGCCGACGGGTTTTTACGGATCTCATCCGCGGTAATGGTGGAGACGCCCGGTGCCTGCAGGTTCTGCTCGGCGGCGGTGATCACCATGGTATCTTCGTGCCCGGCGGTTTCGGCTGCCATCGCAGGCAGTGCCACACCGTAAATTCCCAGATTGACCAGTAAGGCCAGTGAGTGACGCTTATTATTCATTGTATGTCCTGCTTTTCGATGCCGCATGCCTCATGGCTCCGTCCCGAATGGGTGAGGCGGCGGAAGGAGATCGCCCGCAGTCTGCGAAAACCCCTCGATCCTGAGTCAGTACGCAGCGCAGAGCATGGTTATTAACTGTTCGCGCTTCCCACAGCGCGCCCATACGCTATTGCAAATGCAAATAGTTATCAATAATATTATCGATATTGTTTATCTTTAATCAACAATTCAGAACAAATCATGGGGTTAAATCGGTGACGACGCTGGAAACGGGAAGTGATGCCTGGTGGCAGTCGAAACAGGGGCCCGACCGGGTGCGGGAGGGGGATCATTATCGGGTGACGTTCTGCTGGCGCGACCCGCAGGGCACGGAGCAGACCTCGCCGCTAAAAAGGGTGTGGCTCTATATCACCGGCGTGACCGATCACCACCATAACGCCCGCCCCCAGACGCTAGAGCGCATTGACGGAACCGACGTCTGGCAGTGGCAGGGGGAGTTCAGCCCCAACTGGCGCGGCAGCTACTGTTTTATCCCCTCTGAACGCGACGACGACTTTGCGGATGCGGTGTTTGCCAGCGATCCCCCGGACCGCATGGCCCTGCGTGAAGGCTGGCGCAGGCTGCTGCCAAAGGCCATCGCCGATCCGCGTAACCCACTGCACTGGCGCGGCGGACGCGGCCATCCGGTCTCGGCTCTCGAAATGCCCGAGGCACCATTACAGCCTGGCTGGGATCGCCCGGACACCCCGTATCAACCGGCGCAGTGCATCACCTGGCAGAGCGCAAGGCTCGGCAACATCCGCCGGGTATGGATTTTTATCACCGGCGAGGCATCCCCAGACGCACGTCCGCTGGCGGTGCTGCTGGACGGCCAGTTCTGGGCCGAGAGCATGCCGGTCTGGCCCGCGCTGACGGCGCTCACCCTCGATGGCCAGCTGCCGCCTGCGGTCTACGTGCTGATCGACGTCATCGACACCGACCATCGCAGCCGCGAGCTCCCCTGCAATCCCGATTTCTGGCTCGCCGTTCAGGAGGAGCTACTGCCGCAGGTGCAGGCGCTGGAGCCGTTCAGCGACCGCGCCGATCGCACCGTGATCGCCGGGCAAAGCTTTGGCGGCCTCTCGGCGCTCTATGCCGGGCTGCACTGGCCCCAGCGCTTTGGCTGCGTGCTCAGCCAGTCGGGGTCGTTCTGGTGGCCACATCGCGGCGGCAAGCAGGAGGGCGTGATCATCGAACAACTCAAAAACCAACAACTTTCAGCGCAGGGGCTGCGCATCGTCCTTGAGGCGGGGCGACGTGAACCGCTGATTTTTCGCGCCTGTCAGGCGCTGTATGCCGAGCTACAGCAGACACAGCAGCCGGTTTTCTGGCGTCCGGTGGACGGCGGACATGATGCACTTTGCTGGCGGGGAGGGCTGACGCAGGGGCTGATGACTCTCTGGCAGCCTCTTATTTAATAATGGAGTCTGGTATGGAATTCAGTAACCCCTTCGACGATTCGCAGGGTCTGTTCACCATTGTGCAAAACGCCCAGGATCAGTACAGCCTCTGGCCGCAGCAGTGCGTCTTGCCCGACGGCTGGCACGTGGTGTGTGAGGCACAGTCGCAGGAAGCCTGTCAGCAGTGGCTGGCGGCCCACTGGCAAACCCTGATCCCGGCCCATTTTGCACAGGTGACTCCATGAGCATAAAACACCCTCTCGTGGCGGCCCAGCCGGGGATCTGGATGGCGGAACAGCTCTCCGACCTGCCCAACGCCTGGAGCGTGGCCCACTATGTCGAGCTGACCGGCCCGGTGGATGCGCCATTGCTGGCGAAAGCGGTGGTGGCGGGCATGATGCAGGCCGATACCCTGCGCATGCGGTTTACCGAGGATAACGGCGAGATCGGGCAGTGGGTGGATGAGAGTGCTACCCTGCCGGAACCGCAAATTATCGACCTACGCCACCACGCCGATCCGCATGCCGCCGCGTTGGCAACCATGCAGGCCGACCTCAATCAGAACCTGCGCGTCGACAGCGGCCAGTCGCTGGCCTTCCACCTGCTGCTTCAGGTAGCGGATAACCGCTGGTACTGGTATCAGCGCTATCACCATTTAGTGGTGGATGGCTTCAGTTTCCCGGCCATTACCCGGCAGATCGCCGCGATTTACCGCGCCTGGTCTAAGGGGGAAGCCACGCCGGAATCGCCGTTTACCCCCTTTGCTGAAGTGGTGGAGGAGTATCAGCGCTACCAGCAGAGCGACGCATACGCCCGCGACGGCGCCTTCTGGGCGGAGCAGCGCAGGCAGCTGCCGCCGCCGGTGTCGCTCTCCAGCGCGCCGCTGCCGGGGCGCGCCGCCACAACCGATATTTTGCGTCTGAAGCTGACCGCCGATCGCCAGGCCTTCAGCAATCTGGCGAATAAGAGCCAGAGCCAGCGCACCGACCTGGCCCTGGCGCTGGTGGCTCTGTGGCTCGCCCGCCTGACCGGGCGGATGAGCTACGCCGCCGGGTTTATCTTTATGCGCCGGATGGGCTCCGCGGCGCTGACCGCCACCGGCCCGGTGCTGAACGTCCTGCCCCTGGCGGTGAACATCAACCCGCAGGAGACGCTGCCGGAACTGGCCCAGCGCCTGGCGGGGCAGATGAAAAAGATGCGCCGCCATCAGCGTTACGACGCCGAGCAGATCGTCCGCGACAGCGGGCGTGCCGCCAGTGACGAGGCGCTGTTTGGCCCGGTGTTTAACGTCAAGGTCTTCGACTATCAGCTGGATATCGACGGCGTTCAGGCGGTGACCCATACCCTCGCCACCGGCCCGGTCAACGATCTTGAGATAGCGCTGTTCCCGGACGAGCAGGGCGGGCTGAGCATTGAGATCCTCGCCAATAAACAGCGTTACGACGAGGCCACCCTGGTGCGCCACGTCGAGCGCCTGCATGGGCTGCTGGCGCAGTTTGCCGCTAACAGCGACCTGCGCTGCGGCGAGGCCGAAACGGTCTCTGATGCCGAATATCAACAACTGGAAAAGATTAACCAGACCGCGGTTCCGCTGCCGCGCACCACCCTGAGCGGGCTGGTGGCGGAGCAGGCGGCGAAAACCCCGGACGCCCCGGCGCTGGCCGATGCGCAATACGAGCTGACCTACCGCCAGATGCGCGAGCAGGTGGTGGCCCTGGCGCATCTCCTGCGCGAGCGCGGGGTGAAGCCCGGCGACAGCGTGGCGGTGGCGCTCCCGCGCTCGGTATTCCTGACCCTGGCCCTGCATGCCATTGTCGAAGCGGGGGCCGCGTGGCTGCCGCTGGACACCGGCTATCCCGACGATCGCCTGCAGATGATGATCGAGGATGCGCAACCCTCGCTGTTGATCACTACTGACGACCAGCGCCCGCGCTTTGATCATCTGCCGGTGGCGATTTTTAGTTACAACATACTATTGCCTGCGGCGGATGCCACACCTCTGCACCTGAGCAGGCCGGAACAGACTGCCTATATCATCTTCACCTCTGGCTCGACAGGGCGGCCGAAAGGGGTGATGGTCGGGCAGACCGCCATCGTCAACCGCCTGCTGTGGATGCAAAACCACTACCCGCTCACCGCCGCAGACGTGGTGGCGCAAAAAACGCCGTGCAGCTTTGACGTCTCGGTATGGGAGTTCTGGTGGCCGTTTATCGCCGGGGCGAAGCTGGTGATGGCCGAGCCGGAGGCGCACCGCGATCCGCTGGCGATGCAGGAATTCTTCGGGAAATATGGCGTCACCACCACCCACTTTGTCCCCTCAATGCTGGCGGCCTTTGTCGCGTCGCTGACCCCGGAAAATGTTGCCTGCTGCGCCAGCCTGAAGCAGGTATTCTGCAGCGGCGAAGCCCTGCCCACCGCACTGTGCCGGGAGTGGGAGCAGCTCACCCAGGTGCCGCTGCATAATCTGTACGGCCCCACCGAAGCGGCGGTGGATGTCAGCTGGTATCCGGCGTATGGCCCGGAGCTGGCATCCGTTACCGGCAACAGCGTGCCGATTGGCTTCCCGGTGTGGAATACCGGCCTGCGCATTCTGGATGGGATGATGCGCCCGGTGCCGTTCGGCGTGGCAGGGGATCTGTACCTCACCGGCATTCAGCTGGCGCAGGGCTATCTGGGCCGCCCGGATCTGACCGCCAGCCGCTTTATCGCCGATCCCTTTGCCCCCGGCGAGCGCATGTACCGCACCGGGGATGTGGCCCGCTGGCTGGATAACGGCGCGGTGGAGTATTTAGGCCGCAGCGACGATCAGTTGAAAATTCGCGGCCAGCGCATCGAGCTGGGCGAAATCGATCGGGCGATGCTGACCCTGCCGGACGTGGCCCAGGCGGTAACCCACGCCTGCGTCATCAACCAGGCGGCAGATACCGGCGGCGATGCCCGGCAACTGGTGGGTTACGTGGTTTCGGAATCCGGCCTGCCGCTGGATCGCGATGCGCTTTTAACTGCGCTGAAAGCCCAACTGCCGCCGCACATGGTGCCTGTGGTCGTGCTGCAATTGAGCGCGCTGCCGCTCAGCGCCAACGGCAAGCTGGATCGCAAGGCGCTGCCGCTGCCGGAACTGACGGTTAAAGCCCAGGGGCGCCCGCCACAAACCGACGCCGAATGGACTGTCGCCGCGGCGTTTTCCGCCCTGCTGGGGTGTGAGATCAACGACATCGAGGCGGATTTCTTCGCCCTCGGCGGCCACTCGCTGCTGGCGATGCGTCTTGCCGCCAGCCTCAGCCGCCACTTTGCCCGTCAGGTGACCCCCGGCCAGGTGATGGTGGCCCCGACGGTAGGCAAGCTGAGCGCCTTACTGGCATCCGACATCAGCGATGAGCAGGCTCAGCGTCTGGGCTACGAGACACTATTGCCTCTGCGCGAAAGCCACGGCCCGACGCTGTTCTGCTTCCATCCCGCCTCCGGGTTTGCCTGGCAGTTCAGCGTCCTGGCTCGCTACCTGAATCCGCGCTGGTCGATCACGGGCATTCAGTCGCCGCGCCCGGGGCCGATGCAAAACGGCGCTACCCTGGACGAGGTGATCGAGCACCATCTGGCGACGCTCCGCGCCCAACAGCCGCACGGGCCTTATTATCTGTTCGGCTATTCGCTGGGCGGCACCCTCGCCCAGGGCATTGCCGCCCGCCTGCGGGCGCAGGGAGAAGAGGTGGCATTCCTCGGCCTGCTCGACACCTGGCCGCCGGAGACGCAAAACTGGTCCGAAAAAGATGCCAACGGCCTGGATCCTGAGGTTTTAGCGGAGATTGAACGTGAGCGACAGGCATTTCTCGCCGCCCGGCAGGGGCAAACATCCGGGGAGCTGTTTAGCGCCATTGAGGGTAACTACGCCGATGCGGTGCGCCTGCTGACCACGGCGCACAGTTCCACCTTTGACGGCAAAGCGACGCTGTTTGTTGCCGAACGCACGCGAACGATGGATCCGCAGCAGGCCTGGGCGCCGTGGATAGGGGAGTTAGAGGTCTACCATCAGGATTGCGCCCACGTGGATATCATCTCCCCGCAGGCGTTTGAGCACATCGGCCCGGTGTTAAAGGAGATATTGGGGTAGCCACAATGCCCGGCGGCGCTGCGCTTGCCGGGCCTACGGTTCGTGCCATAAGGGTTTTGTAGGCCGGGTAAGGCGTAGCCGCCACCCGGCGTGTTTCTACCGCCGTCCCAGCGGTACCACCAGCGGCGTGCCCGCCACCGGATCGTCAATAATCATGCAGCGCATGCCGTAGATCCGCTCGATCAGATCCGGGGTGACGATCGCTTTCGGTGCTCCCTCCGCCACAATCTTGCCGTCGCGCAGGGCTATCAAATGGGTGGCGTAGCGGCAGGCCTGGTTCAGGTCATGCAGCACCGCCGCCAGGGTAAAGCCCTGGGTGCGGTTGAGGTCGCTCAGCAGCTCCAGCAGATCGATCTGATGGCTGATATCAAGCCAGGTGGTCGGCTCATCCAGCAGCATGATCGACGTCTCCTGGGCCAGCACCATCGCAATCCACGCCCGCTGGCGCTGCCCGCCGGAGAGGGTATCCACGCTCTGCGCCGCCAGGTCGGTAATGCCGGTGGCCTGCATCGCTTTGGCTACCGCAGCCTCATCCTCTTTACGCCAGCGGGTAAATAGCGGCTGGTGCGGATAGCGCCCGCGCGCCACCAGCTCCTGCACCGTGATATCCCCCGGCGTAGTGGCGTTTTGCGCCAGCAGCCCGACCCGGCGCGCCACCTCTTTGCTGGCATAACGCTGGATCTGCTCGCCATCGAGATAAACACTGCCGTGCAGCGGCGTCATCAGGCGGCTCAAGGTGCGCAGCAGGGTCGATTTCCCGCAGCCGTTGGGGCCGATAATGGCGGTAAAGTGGCCGTCGGGGATCGCCACCTGCAGATCCTCGGCCACGATTTTCTTACCGTAGCCAAGGGTCAGATTGTCGCCGCGCAGGCGGGTCAGATTGGCACTCATTTCTTGCGGGACTCCTGAACAAGCAAGACGATGAGGTAGATCCCGCCAAGACTGACGGTCACCACCCCCACCGGAAGTTGATACGGCATAAACAGCCGCTGGGCGCAGAGATCTGCCGCCAGCAAAAGCAGCGATCCGCACAGCGCCGACTGGGTTAATCCCCAGCGGGCGGTGCCGCTCAGGCGGCGGGCGATGTGCGGCGCCACCAGTGCAATAAAGGAGATTGGTCCGGCGATAGCGGTGGCCGCGGCGGTTAATACCACCGCCACCAGCATCAGCATCAGGCGCGAACGCTCGACGCTCACCCCCAGCGCACAGGCGCTGTCATCGCCCATCTCCAGCAGCCGCATGCGCTTCACCAGCAACAGGGCGCAGACAAACATCAGCAGGATCAGCGGGGCGGCGGGCAGGGTTTTGGCCCACGTCAGACCATTGAGCGACCCGGCGAACCACAGCCCGGCAGAGAGCGAGGTCTCCAGCGACGCCTGCAGCAGCAGCCAGGTATTAAATGCCATCAGCATGGCGCGCATGCCGATGCCGATGATGATCAGGCGGAAGGTCTCGATCCCATCGCGCCAGGCAAGCGCCCAGACAATCAGCGAAGTGAGAATACCGCCCGCCATGGCGGCAAGCGTAATGGCCGTCAGGTGCTGACCAAACAGCACCATCGCCACCAGCACGCCGCTCCAGGCACCCGTGTTAAAGCCCATCACGTCCGGGCTGCCCAGCGGGTTACGCATCAGCGACTGGAAAATCGCACCGCTGATCCCCAGCGCCGCGCCGACCAGCAGGGCCATCATCACCCTTGGCAGTCGCCATTCCGTCACCACCATGGTGATATTGCGCGGCGCGCTGCCGGTGAGGGCGTTAAAGACCTGCGAGAAATCGAGCGTCACCGCGCCGCTTTGCAGGCTGACGATCGCCACGGCGAGACTCACCAGCACCAGCAGCAGGCAACTGAACACTAAACGACGGGAAGGGGCCATCACACTCCACCTCCACGCTTGCGGCGCACCAGGAAAATCAGCACCGGCGCGCCGATAAAGGCGCTGACCACCGATACCCGGAGTTCACCCGGTACCAGCAGCCGTCCCAGGATATCGGCAAACAGCAGCAGGGCAGGGGTGGCAAGCAGGGTGACCGGCAACGACCAGCGGTGATCGGCCCCCACCAGCCAGCGGGCCATGTGCGGCATCATCAGGCCGATAAAGGCGATGGGACCCACCACCGCCGTGGCGCTTCCGCACAATACGGTGATGGTCAGTAATCCCAGAAGCTGGGTGCGCGCCACCCGGCTGCCGAGCGCGGTAGCGGTGTCGCTCCCGAGGCTCAGGCTGTTAAGCGCCCGGCTTAACAGCAGCGCCACGGCGGCGGCGATCAGTACCGGCACGCTCACCACCTGCAACGTTTGCAGGGTGCGGATATCCAGGGACCCCGCCTGCCAGAAGCGCAGCTGGTCGTAAACGTCCGGGTTGAGCAGGGCGATGCCGTTGGAGAGGCCCTCCAGCACCGCGCCGAGCGCCACGCCCGCGAGCGTCAGGCGCACCGGGCTGAGCTGGCCGCCGCCCTGGCTGCCGGTAAAGGCCACCAGCAGCGAGGCGGCAAAGGCGCCGCACAGCGCCATTACCAGCTGTTCGCCGGGAGAGGAAAAGCCAAACAGCGCCGCGCCCAGCACGATGGCGAAGCTCGCTCCGGCGTTAACGCCGAGAATGCCCGGGTCAGCCAGCGGGTTGCGGGTCAGGGTTTGCATCAGCGCCCCGGCGAGGCCGAGGGCAGCACCGGCCAGCAGGCCGGCCAGGGTGCGCGGCAGGCGGGCATCCCGCACGATGGTGCAGTCGGCGCTTTGACAGGTGGCGGAGAGGGCATCCACCACTACCGAAAAGGGCAGCGGTTTGGCGCCCACCAACAGGCTGAGGGCAATCGCCAGCGTGAGCAGTAACAGTAAGCCGGGCACGGCAACGGCGCGTGACGCGGAAAGGGAGTACGACATAGCTACGTCCATGATTTGATAATGATAGTAATTATCGTTATCTATCTTATTTAGCTATGTTAGCATGTGCGGCCATGGAATTGGTACAAAAGAAACCATTAAGGCTTTGTAATGACCCGACAATCCTGGCTGCTCAATCTGAGTTTGCTGAAGACCCATCCGGCGTTTCGTGCTGTTTTTATTGCCCGTTTTATCTCTATTTTATCCCTTGGCCTGCTCGGCGTGGCCGTCCCGGTACAAATCCAGATGATGACCCACTCCAGCTGGCTGGTGGGGCTCTCCGTCACCCTCACCGGCGGGGCGATGTTTATCGGCCTGATGGTGGGCGGGGTGCTGGCGGATCGCTACGAGCGTAAGAAGCTGATTCTGCTGGCACGTGGTACCTGCGGGGTGGGCTTTGTCGGCCTCTGTCTGAACGCCATGCTGCCGGAGCCGTCGTTAATCGCCATCTATGCCCTGGGACTGTGGGACGGCTTTTTTGC
This sequence comes from Leclercia sp. LSNIH8, assembly GCF_002920195.1. Lineage (NCBI taxonomy): Bacteria > Pseudomonadati > Pseudomonadota > Gammaproteobacteria > Enterobacterales > Enterobacteriaceae > Leclercia > Leclercia sp. LSNIH8. The sequence continues at coordinate 323,795 of NZ_PQJY01000001.1, forward strand.
CTCGCTTGGGGTGACAGCGCTGCTGGCGGCGACGCCTGCGCTGGTGGGGCGCGAAAACCTGATGCAGGCGGGGGCCATCACCATGCTCACCGTGCGTCTGGGATCGGTAATCTCGCCGATGGTCGGCGGCCTGCTGCTCGGCACCGGAAATGTGGCCTGGAACTACGGCCTCGCCGCGGCGGGCACCTTTATCACCACCTTAACTCTGTTGCGTCTGCCGCTGCTGCCGCCTCCGCCCCAGCCGCGCGAGCATCCGCTTAAGTCGCTGCTGGCGGCGATCTGTTTTCTGTTCAGCAACCCGCTGATTGGCGGCATCGCCCTGTTGGGTGGGCTGTTGACGATGGCGAGCGCAGTGCGGGTGCTCTATCCGGCGCTGGCGATTTCGTGGCAGATGAGCGTGTCGCAGATTGGCCTGCTTTATGCCGCCATCCCGCTGGGTGCAGCCTTTGGCGCCCTCACCAGCGGCAATCTGGCGCAGAGTGCCCGTCCTGGGCTGATTATGCTGCTGGCGACCCTGGCCTCGTTTGTTGCCATCGGCTTCTTCAGCCTGATGCCGGTCTGGGCGCTGGGGGTGATCTGCCTGGCGCTGTTTGGCTGGCTGAGCGCGGTGAGTTCGCTGCTGCAATACACCCTGATCCAGACCCAGACCCCGGAGGCGATGCTCGGACGTATCAACGGCCTGTGGACGGCGCAAAACGTTACCGGCGATGCGATTGGTGCCGCCATTCTCGGCGGGCTGGGGGCGATCATGACCCCGGTAGCCGCGGCGAGCAGTAGCGGGTTTGTGCTGGCGATAGTGGGGGCGATATTGCTGGTGGTGCTGGCGGAGCTACGCCGGTTTCGGCAGGAGGTTGCCACTGTTTAACGCGGTGGAATGTGCCGGGTGGCGGCTACGCCTTACCCGGCCTACAAAACCTACACCGACACGAACCGTAGGCCCGGTAAGCGCAGCGCCACCGGGCATCAACAGGCACGACTATTTAAACAAGGTCTCTAACCGCTCCAGCACCCGGGTGGCGCTGAAATAATCCAGACGGAAGGTTTCGGTGCCCAGCGCCCAGACGCGTTTGTTCTGCACTGCCGGCAGATGGGACAGCAGCGGGTTGGCGTAGATCGCATCCACATCCTTCTGATCCCCCGCAAACAGGAACAGCCCTTCGCCGTTCAGACCGGCCGCCAGGTTTTCACCCCCTAACTGCACAATGTCGTGGCGCTTGCCCTGGCTCTGGGACGGATTCAGCCCGGCGGGCAGAGTGGCAAGAGAGAAGCCGAGCTGTTGCAGCAGCTTGCCCTGGGCGGATTCGGCAGTCCAGAGGTTGGCGCTGTGGGCAGCAGCGGTGTAGACAATGGCATTCACCGGCTGCGGCGGCAGCGTCATCTGCGCTTTCACCCGGGCGAGCTGCTTATCAAACTCCGCAATCCGCGCCGCGGCCTGCTGCTCCTGGCCGGTAATCGTGCCGAGCTGGGTCAGCAGCGCCTGCCAGCTTTTATCGTCGTAATTGATGATAAGCGTCGGGGCGATGGCGGAGAGCTGATCGTAGAGCGCGACGGCGGAATCGCCCCCGGTGGCGCTGATGAGGATCAGATCCGGCATCTGCGCGGCCACCGCTTCTGCGCTCGGCTCGCCGATGTAAAGCCGGGCCAGCTTACGCTGTTTCGCGATATCACCCCACTGACGCAGGAAACCCTGATCGTCCGCCACCCGGTTGTTTGGGGTGGTGGCGCCGCTGGCGACCACCGGGGCGTCAATGGCCAGCAGGGAGCCGGTGAGGGTCACGCTGGTGGAGACAATCCGCGTCGGTTTGCTCTCAAGGGTGTGCGTTCCGCGGCTGTCCGTCACCTGACGCGGCCAGTCGGCGGCGACGGCTGAGGTTAATCCTGAAAATAAAAGGCTGATAAAAAGCAGGGTGTTACGGCAAAAGGCGGGCAGTTTCACGAAGGGGCATCCTGTTTTTGTTGAAGTTAATGCTTCTCATTTTCATGAATGAGCCGCAGGGATGCAAGCGATAGTCGCACAAGTTACACGCTGGGCTGTTGACACCATTGCGCTCTGGGATTAGGTTAGCCAGCGAAAATATAAATGATAATAATTCTTACTGCTTTTATCATTTCAGGAGGATGATATGGATACGTCACTGGCTGAGGATGTTCAGCACAACGCGACCACGTTGGAAAAAGAGAGCTTCTTTTTTATGTCGCCTTACCGCAGTTTCACCACGTCTGGCTGCTTTGCCCGTTTCACGACCCCTGCCGTCAATGGCGACGATCCGGCCAGCGCGTTTCAGCAAAAGCTGGCCCAGGCCTTTGCCGATGCCAAAGCCGCCGGGATCGCTAACCCGGTGATGGTAGGGGCTATTCCATTCGATACCCGCCAGCCGTCATCGCTGTTTATCCCGGAGCAGTGGCAACCTTTTGCCCGCCCGGCGCGCCAGCAGTCTGCCCGTTATGCCGCCCGGACCTCCCCGCTGACGGTCAAATCCCGCACCGAGATCCCGGCCCAGTTAGCCTTTGAAGAGATGGTGGCCCGCGCCGCCGCTTTGACCGCTACTCCGCGCGTCAACAAGGTGGTGCTGTCGCGCCTGATCGATATCGCAACCGAAGAGAAACTCGACAGCGGCGCGCTGCTGGAAAAACTGATCGCCCAGAACCCGGCCAGCTTTAACTTCCATGTCCCGCTGGAGGATGGCGGGGTGCTGCTCGGCGCCAGCCCGGAGCTGCTGCTGCGTAAAGAGGGGGCCCACTTCAGCTCCCTGCCGCTGGCAGGCTCGGCCCGTCGTCAGCCGGACGATATGCTCGATCGCGAGGCGGGCAACAAGCTGCTGGCCTCGGCAAAAGATCGCCACGAACATGAGCTGGTCACCCAGGCGATGAAGGCGGTTCTGGCCCCGCGCAGCCATCAGCTTACCATGCCCGCCTCGCCGCAGCTGGTCACCACCCCGACCCTGTGGCACCTCGCCACCCCGGTAGAAGGCGAAGCGCGTGAAGATGAGAATGCCCTGACCCTGGCCTGCCTGCTGCACCCGACCCCGGCATTGAGCGGCTTCCCGCACCAGGCGGCGAAGGAGCTGATTGCCGAGCTGGAGCCGTTCGACCGCGAGCTGTTCGGCGGCATCGTCGGCTGGTGCGACAGCGAAGGCAACGGCGAGTGGGTGGTGACCATCCGCTGTGCACGTATTCAGGCCAACAGCGTACGTCTGTTTGCCGGCGCTGGAATTGTTCCGGCCTCTTCCCCGGTGGCCGAATGGCGTGAAACCGGCGTGAAGCTGACCACCATGCTCAACGTTTTTGGTATGCATTAAGGATTAATCATGACCCTTCCCTTTACCCGCTGGCCCGACGAATTTGCCCGCCGCTATCGTGAAAAAGGTTACTGGCAGGATCTGCCCCTGACGGACATTCTCACCCGCCACGGCGACAGCGACGCGCTGGCGATTATCGATGGCGAACGCCGCTTTACCTACGGCCAGTTCCAGCAGTCCGTCAATAACCTGGCAGCTGCATTGCAGGCGCAGGGCGTTCAGCGGGGTGAAACCGCTCTGGTACAGCTGGGCAACGTCGCCGAGTTCTACATCACCTTTTTCGCCCTGTTACAGGTGGGCGTGGCCCCGGTTAATGCGCTCTTCAGCCATCAGCGCAGCGAGCTGAACGCCTACGCCAGCCAGATTGAACCCGCGCTGCTGATTGCCGATCGCGCTCACGGTCTCTTTGCTGGCGACGACTTCCTCAACACCTTTGTTGACCAGCACCGTTCCTTGCGCGTGGTGCTGCTGCGCGGCGACGGGCTGGAGGCAACGATGGCCCGCCCGGCAGAAAATTTTATCGCCAGCCCAACCCCGGCGGACGAAGTGGCGTTTTTCCAGCTCTCCGGCGGCAGCACCGGCACGCCGAAGCTGATCCCGCGTACCCATAACGACTACTACTACAGCATTCGTCGCAGCAACGAGATCTGCGGCATTACCGCTGATACCCGTTACCTGAACGCGCTCCCGGCGGCGCATAACTTCGCGATGAGTTCCCCCGGCTCGCTGGGGGTCTTTATGGCCGGGGGCTGCGTGGTGCTGGCGAACGATCCAAGCGCCACGCTCTGCTTCCCGCTAATCGAACAGCATCAGATCACCGTCACCTCGCTGGTGCCGCCTGCGGTCAGCCTGTGGTTACAGGCCATTGCGGAAGGGGCGGGTAATACTCAACTGGCTTCCCTGCAACTGTTGCAGGTAGGCGGGGCGCGACTCTCCGCCACCCTGGCGGCCCGTATTCCGGCAGAGATCGGCTGTCAGCTCCAGCAGGTGTTTGGCATGGCCGAAGGGCTGGTGAACTACACCGCGCTCGACGATACGCCGGATCGCATCATCAATACCCAGGGTCGCCCGATGTGCCCGGATGACGAAGTGTGGGTGGCCGATGAGCACGGTAATCCGCTGCCGCGCGGCGAGGTGGGGCGCCTGATGACCCGCGGGCCCTACACCTTCCGCGGCTACTACAAGAGCCCGGAGCACAACGCCAGCGCCTTCGATGCGAACGGCTTTTATTGCTCCGGGGATCTGATCGCCATTGATGAGCAGGGCTACATTACCGTGCAGGGGCGAGAGAAAGATCAGATTAACCGCGGCGGTGAAAAAATTGCCGCTGAAGAGGTGGAAAACCTGCTCCTGCGCCACGAGGCGGTGATCCACGCCGCGCTGGTCAGCATGGAGGATAGCTTGCTGGGCGAAAAGAGCTGCGCGTATCTGGTGGTGAAACAGCCCCTGCGCGCGGTGGAGGTGCGCCGCTTCCTGCGCGAGCAGGGCGTGGCTGAATTCAAACTGCCGGATCGCGTCGAGTGCCTGGAGGCACTGCCGCTGACGCCGGTAGGGAAAGTCGATAAAAAACAATTACGCCTGTGGCTGGCCGAACGGGCCCGGGGCTGAGGAGCAAGACGATGGCAATTCCAAAATTAACCGGTTACGCGCTGCCGGGCGCGGCAGATCTGCCGACTAATAAAGTGAGCTGGACGATGGAGCCCGCGCGCGCCGCGCTGCTGATCCACGATATGCAGGAGTATTTCCTCAACTTCTGGGGCGGTAACTGCCCGATGATGGCGCAGGTGGTGGCGAACATCGCCCGTCTGCGCGACTACTGCAAACAGCAGGGGATCCCGGTTTACTACACCGCCCAGCCGAAAGAGCAGAGCGATGAGGACCGCGCCCTGCTGAATGATATGTGGGGGCCGGGCCTGACCCGCTCGCCGGAGCAGCAGCGCATCGTGGCTGAACTGACGCCGGACGAAGCGGACACCGTGCTGGTGAAGTGGCGCTACAGCGCGTTTCACCGCTCGCCGCTGGAGCAGATGCTCAAAGAGAGCGGCCGCGACCAGCTGATCATCACCGGCGTGTACGCCCATATCGGCTGTATGACCACCGCCACCGACGCCTTTATGCGCGACATTCAGCCGTTCTTTGTCGCCGATGCGCTGGCAGACTTCACCCGGGACGAGCACCTGATGTCGCTCAAATATGTGGCCGGTCGTTCCGGGCGCGTGGTGACCACCGACGAGCTGCTGCCGTCGCTGCCGGCCAGCAAAGCGGCGCTGCGCGAGCTCATCCTGCCTCTGCTGGATGAGTCCGATGAGCCGATGGATGATGAAAACCTGATCGACTACGGTCTGGATTCGGTGCGGATGATGGCCCTGGCGGCACGCTGGCGCAAAGTGCATGGCGATATCGACTTCGTGATGCTGGCGAAAAACCCGACCCTTGATGCCTGGTGGGCACTGCTCTCCCGTGAGGTGAAATGATGCTGGATTTCACGGGTAAAACCGTCTGGGTGACCGGGGCCGGAAAGGGCATCGGTTACGCCACGGCCCGGGCGTTTGCGGCAGCGGGCGCGGAGGTGACGGGCTTTGATGTCGCATTCCCACAGGCGGAATATCCCTTTACCACCGAAGTGCTGGATGTGGCGGATGCGCAGCAGGTCAACGCGGTTTGCGGGCGTCTGCTGGCGAGCCTCGAGCGGCTTGATGTGCTGGTGAATGCCGCCGGTATTTTACGCATGGGCGCCACCGACCAGCTCTCACAGGCGGACTGGCAGCAGACCTTTGCGGTCAACGTCGGTGGGGCGTTCAACCTGTTCCAGCAGGCGATGGGCCAGTTCCGTCGTCAGCAGGGCGGGGCGATTGTCACCGTGGCCTCCGACGCGGCCCATACGCCGCGCATCGGCATGAGCGCTTACGGCGCCTCGAAAGCGGCGCTGAAAAGCCTGGCGCTCACCGTCGGCCTGGAGCTGGCGGGGAGCGGCGTGCGCTCTAACCTGGTGTCGCCGGGCTCCACCGATACCGACATGCAGCGCACCCTGTGGAAAAGCGACGATGCCGAGCAGCAGCGCATTCGCGGGTTTGGCGAGCAGTTTAAGCTCGGCATTCCGCTGGGGAAAATTGCCCGTCCAGAGGAGATCGCCAGCACCGTGCTGTTCCTCGCCTCCGACCACGCCAGCCACATCACGTTGCAGGATATCGTGGTGGACGGCGGCTCCACGCTGGGGGCCTAGATGATCTGGAAACGTCATTTATCGCTGGAGGCGCTGAACGCCACCAGCCTGAACACGATGGTGGCGCATCTGGGGATCGTCTACACCCGGCTGGGAGACGACACCCTGGAGGCCGAAATGCCGGTAGATACGCGGACTCATCAGCCGTTTGGTTTACTGCACGGCGGCGCCTCGGCGGCGCTGGCGGAGACCCTGGGTTCGATGGCTGGTTTTCTGATGACCCGCGACGGGCAGAGCGTGGTGGGCACGGAGCTGAACGCCACCCATCACCGGGCGGTGGCGCAGGGCAAGGTGCGCGGGGTGTGTCAGCCGCTACACCTCGGGCGCACCAGCCAGAGCTGGGAGATTGTGGTCTATGACGAGCAGGGACGGCGCTGCTGTACCTGCCGGTTAAGTACGATGGTGCTAGGTTAATATCGGGGCGAGATTATTCTTGCCCTGAATCATTTGTATTTACCTTAACGACATTAATAGGACCTTTATCCTAAAAAACCTTTTTTTAATTGCGCCAGGATGGTCGCCGTTACGAATTTTCGCTATGCTGCGCGGCGGCATGAATATACAGGAAATGACAATGAAAAAAATGGGATATATTCCAGGGGCGCTCGCTGCATCATTATTATTATCAGGATGCGCTACCTACTGGGGAAAAGTACCTTATACGCCGCCGCCGGATTCCGAGCAAAATACGGCAAATGTCCGCATGATTGGTAATCCGCCAGGGTTTACCATCAGTCAGCACGGTAATAAAGATGGTGCGGTTGATTTTACCAGCCTTGTCGTATTACGACCCACCCACGATCTGGGCTTCCCGAAAGCCAGCAACGATCCGGATCGCTATAAAGACACCTATTACGACACAAAGGTGTATGCCGGAACGCCGACCCGGGTTGGGTTCAGGTTTCTCTATGGCTGCAGCTTTGTAAGCTATACCTTTGTGCCGCAAAAAGGGGAAACCTATGAGTTCCGCCTTTCCGTTTCGGATAAGAGTGGCTACTGCGTCCTGTACGCGACCCATCTGAAGTATGACAGTGAAAATCAGATCTACCTGGACGAAAAGGTCGAACAATATGAAGGTTACACCAGTAAATAGGATCACCATAAAAACATCAGCCTTTATTCTGGCGGGGGTATTTTTTATGGGGATGCTCAGCGGTTGTATTGGCAATATCGATCGGACGCAACAGGGAAGCGTCAGTAAACTCCAGGAAAGCGAACTGGATAAAAAACTGGTGCCGGGTAAGACGACCAAAAAGGATGTATTACTTCTGCTGGGGCGACCAGATATTCCGCAGGATTACAACCACCAGAATACGTGGTTATATCACTCGAAAGTCAAAGGACGTGCGCTCTATGTTATCGTTCCGGTAAATTATGATGAATCCGTGACGCTGGTGCTGACCTTTAATGAAAATAAAGTACTTACCCACCGTGAATATAAAAAGGTGTAATTAAGCGCCTTTGCTTTCTCTCGCTCCCCGCCTCTGTGCGGGGATTTTTCGTTAGCCCCCAGGGGGCCTGGTCGTGATCGGCTTAACACTGTGGTGTAAATCTCTGGTTTGACCACACATTATTGCGTTTTAAAGTTGTTAAATTTTAAGGGTTGTTCTAGAAACAAAATGTAACATCTCACTGTTTCACGACAACGGACAACGACTATGAACAACTCAGGGAAATACCTTTTATGGGCAGGGCTCTCCGTTGTGGGTGCCTTTGCCCTAGGCTATATCGCCCTTAACCGGGGGGAGCAGATCAATGCGCTGTGGATAGTCGTCGCGGCGGCCTGTATCTATCTGATTGCTTATCGCTTCTACGGCAAGTTTATTGCCCATAACGTCCTCTCGGTTGACCCGACGCGCATGACGCCTGCGGTGCGCCATAACGACGGGCTGGACTATGTGCCAACCGATAAAAAAGTGCTGTTCGGTCACCATTTTGCCGCTATTGCCGGGGCCGGGCCGCTGGTGGGGCCGGTGCTGGCCGCGCAGATGGGCTACCTGCCGGGGATGATCTGGATCCTCGCCGGGGTGGTGCTGGCAGGCGCAGTCCAGGACTTTATGGTCCTGTTTGTCTCTACCCGCCGCGACGGGCGTTCCCTCGGCGAGCTGGTGAAAGAGGAGATGGGGCCGACCGCCGGGGTGATTGCGCTGGTGGCCTGCTTTATGATCATGGTGATCATCCTCGCGGTGCTGGCGATGATCGTGGTGAAAGCTCTGACCCACAGCCCGTGGGGGACATATACCGTCGCCTTTACCATTCCGCTGGCAATCTTTATGGGGATCTACATTCGCTATCTGCGCCCGGGGCGCATCGGCGAAGTGTCGGTGATTGGCCTGGTCTTCCTGGTCTTCGCCATTATCTCCGGCGGCTGGGTGGCAGAGAGCCCAACCTGGGCACCGTACTTTGACTATACCGGCGTGCAGCTGACCTGGATGCTGGTGGGCTATGGCTTTGTGGCGGCGGTACTGCCGGTGTGGCTGCTGCTGGCGCCGCGCGATTACCTCTCCACCTTCCTGAAAATCGGCACCATTGTCGGCCTGGCGATTGGCATTCTGATCATGCGCCCGACCCTGACCATGCCTGCGGTAACGAAGTTTATTGATGGCACCGGTCCGGTCTGGTCCGGCAATATGTTCCCGTTCCTGTTTATCACCATCGCCTGTGGCGCGGTCTCTGGCTTCCATGCCCTGATCGCCTCCGGCACCACGCCGAAGATGCTGGCCAATGAAAACCAGGCCTGCTTTATCGGCTACGGCGGCATGCTGATGGAGTCCTTCGTTGCCATTATGGCGCTGGTCTCCGCCTGCATTATCGATCCGGGCGTCTACTTTGCGATGAACAGTCCGATTGCGGTGCTGGCGCCTGCCGGTACGGCCGACGTGGTGGCCTCCGCGGCCCAGGTGGTCAGCGGCTGGGGCTTTAGCATTACCCCGGATACCCTCTCCCAGATCGCCAACGAGGTGGGCGAGCAGTCGATTATCTCCCGCGCGGGCGGTGCACCGACCCTGGCGGTGGGCATGGCCTACATTCTGCACGGCGCGCTGGGCGGTCTGATGGATGTGTCGTTCTGGTATCACTTCGCCATCCTCTTCGAAGCGCTCTTTATCCTGACGGCGGTGGATGCCGGGACACGTGCGGCGCGCTTTATGCTGCAGGATCTGCTGGGAGTCATTTCACCTAACCTGAAACGCACCGAATCGCTGCCTGCCAACCTGCTGGCGACGGCGCTCTGCGTCCTGGCCTGGGGTTACTTCCTGCATCAGGGGGTGGTCGATCCGCTGGGCGGCATTAACACCCTGTGGCCGCTGTTCGGTATCGCTAACCAGATGCTGGCCGGTATGGCGCTGATGCTCTGTGCGGTGGTGCTGTTCAAGATGAAACGCCAGCGTTACGCCTGGGTCGCGCTGGTGCCAACCGCCTGGCTGCTGATCTGTACCCTGACCGCAGGCTGGCAGAAAGCCTTCAGCAGCGATGCCAAAGTGGGCTTCCTGGCCATCGCCAACAAGTTCCAGGCGATGATCGACAGCGGCAAGATCCCGGCGCAGTACACCGAGTCGCAGCTCTCCCAGCTGGTCTTTAACAACCGTCTGGATGCCGGGTTGACCATCTTCTTTATGGTTGTGGTTGTGGTGCTGGCGCTCTATTCTCTGAAGACCGCGCTGGCTGCCCTGAAACAGGACAAACCTACGGCGAAAGAGACGCCGTATGAGCCGATGCCAGCCAACTATGAAGAAATTGTGACCCAGGCGAAAGGGGCGCATTAACCTGTGTGCCGGGTGGCGCTAGCGCTTACCCGGCCTACCTTTTTTGTGAGAGAAACGTGATGTTCGATACCCTGTCAAAAGCCGGTAAATATTTAGGGCAGGCCGCAAAAATGATGATCGGCGTGCCGGATTACGACAACTACGTCGAGCATATGCGCGTCAACCATCCTGACCAGACGCCGATGACCTATGAAGCGTTTTTCCGCGATCGCCAGGATGCCCGCTACGGCGGTAAAGGCGGTGCGAAGTGCTGTTAACCCTCTTTCGGTAAGTAGAGGCTGATCTGCTCCTGCTTACAGCCATAAATGGCCGCCAGCTTTTCGCGGGTGCGTTTTTGCGGGCGGGAGTCCACGGCCTCAAGCTGTGATACGGCGGACTGGCTGATGCCCAGCTTGTCGGCCACCTCCTGCTGGGACAGACCGCGGTAGATGCGCCAGGCCGCCTGCAGGCTGACATCTTGCCAGGTCATGATGCTGCACACCTCGCCGGGCAACAAGACGTCATCGTATATATTGTGCTCGATCTCAATCTCTTCCAGATCGTCATCCGTTTCATCGTCGATTTCTGCCATCTGCAAGTGCATCCAAAAGTATTCGTCATAAGGGATAACGGCATACTGTGGATTCCCTTTATCGTCCTTAATGATCTGAACAGCCATAGGGCATATCCTCCTCGTGCAGGTAGGTTGTTGTGGTTCTGCGTTTGACGTCTAAAACAATACATTCTTGATGGTGATTATCCTGAAGGATTATGAAGATTCGATAATCACCTACTCGCAGACGGAAACGGTTCTCAGAACCCGATATTTTCTTGATATCGGGTTGCGGAGCCGAGCGGTCGTTAAGTTGCGCAAGCTTTGCTTCTATTCGCTGCCGATACCGGCTGTCGATTTTAGTGAGTGCTTTCTTTGCAGCCTGCGACCAGACAATCTTCATCCGTACCTCCACTGTACGCCCACACAAAATATAAGGAAATAATAAGACTATTAGATAAATTCCGAATTACTTATGGGGTACTGTAGGGCGAGGAGAAGAGCGGAAAAAGCGGCAAAAGTCAGTTTGTCGAGGCGGGTCGAAAACGCCTCTGCCGGACGACAGAGGCATACATCAGTTCTGCGAGCAGGCGTCAGGCGTTCAGCCCGCCGTCCACATCCAGCCCGGTGCCGGAGATCTGCCCGGCGGCCGGGCTGGCAAGAAAGGTCACCGCGGCGGCGACATCCTCCGCCTGCCCGTAGTGCCCGAGGGCAATAAGCTGACGCTGGGCGGGCGCCTGCTCGCCATCTTCCGGGTTCATATCACTGTGTGTAGGGCCGGGGTGGACCAGGTTGACGGTGATCCCGCGTGGTCCTAGGTCGCGCGCCAGTCCGCGGGTCAGGGAGTTAAGTGCCGATTTGGTCATGGAGTAAATGGCGATGCCCGGCTGGGCGACGCGGTTCGCCAGACAGCTGCCGATGTTGATGATGCGCCCGCCGTCGGACATGTGAACCAGCGCCTCCTGAATGGCGATCACCACCCCGCGAATATTGACGTTGATAAGGGCATCAATGTCCGCCAGGGTCATCGTCTCCAGCGGACCACCGCGCGCAATCCCGGCGTTGTTCACCAGGATATCCAGCCCGCCGAGGCTTCGCGCCGCCTGGGTGACGGCATCCTGAATCGCCTGGGCGCTGGCGCTGTCGGCCTGGATCGCCTCGGCGTGCCGTCCTAGCGCGCGGATCTCATCCGCGACGGCCTGGGCTTTATCGGCGGATTTCTCATAAGTGATAACCACATCGGCGCCAGCACGTGCCAGAGACAGCGCGATGGCACGGCCTATCCCACGACTGGCACCGGTAACCAGCGCCTTTTTACCTGTTAAATCGATCTGCATGATGACCTCGTTACGAGAGTGGTGATGATCATCATTAGGTATAGAGGGCCAGTTCCCGGCGTCAATGCGCCGGGCGGCTGAGGTTTTCTACTTTTTCAAACGCGGCGCGCAGAACCTCTGGCGTCAGGGCGATCGGCAGGGCGTGGATCGACTCCACCGGGCGCAGGGTATGGGCGATCACCTGGTCCAGCGCCTCGCGGTTATGGATGTCCACTTCCAGCTCACGCAAGGTGGTGGGCAGGTTAAAGCGCTGGTACGCCGCGACCAGCTCGCGCAGCACATCATCCTGGCCGAGCAGGGCGCTCTGCACCAGGATCCCGTACGCCACTTTGGTGCCGTGGAGGAATGGCGCGGTCTGCGGCAGCACCGTTAAGCCGTTATGCACCGCATGCGCTGCCGCCACGCGGGTGTAGCGCTCCCCGAGCCCGCCGACCATGCCGCCACCGGCGATGATGGCGTCCACCACGTCATGAAACTCACGCGTCACCTCGCGCCGCGTCTGGTCGGCTAACGCCTGCTCGCTGTGCGCCAGCAGCACGTCGCGGATCGCCAGCGCCCCGTTGATGCCGAGCCTCACCGTCAGCGGCAGCTGTTCAGGCTGCGGGGCCAGTACCACCGCTTCATACCACTTCGCCAGGGTATCGCCGATCCCCGCCAGCAGATACTCTGCCGGGGCATTGAGGACGATCTCGGGCTCGACGAGCACCAGATAGTTGGCATCGTCAAAGATCTCAAAATGGAGCGCCTGCCCGGCGTCGTTGTACCACACCGACAGCGGGGTCCAGGCGGCACAGGTGGCCGCGATGGTGGGAATAGCCACCAGCGGCAGACCCAGGCGGCGGGCCACCGCTTTGGCGGTATCCAGCAGAGCGCCGCCGCCGACGCCAATCACCACGCTGCGATCCGCGCCGGAGGCTTTTGCAAGCTGATTCACATCGCGCTCGCTACAGTGGCCTTTAAACAACAGCCGTTTTGCCCCCGCCGCGTCAAAACTTTCCGGCAGGAACGGTCGGGCCCCGGCCAGGGCGCGTTCACCGTAGATCCATACCGCCCGGGAGAGTTGCTCCGGGGTAAAAAAATCGTCCAGGCGAGCCAGAGCACCGCGGTGGGAGTAGTAGTTTGCCGGGCCGGGAACGACGCGGATGTCAGTGTTGCTCATGAGGGTTTCCTTTTTGCGAAGCGCTAACCTGATGTTATGTCTGGACATCCGGATGGCTAATACTATTTTGCTTTATCTTATGCTTTTTCCGTCGTTGCCAGCCAGCCAGTGCTGTGAAAAATTCTATAAATCAAAAGATTAATACAGGATTGCAGCGGATGATAACCAGTCGCCTCGAGATGCGCGGCATCAGCCTGGCTTTTTCTGGCTTTCAGGCGTTGTCGCAGGTGGATTTCACCCTGACGGGCGGATCGGTGCACGCGCTCACGGGCGCGAACGGTGCCGGGAAGTCCACGCTGATGGCGGTGCTGTGCGGGACGCACGCCCACTATGCGGGCGAAATCAGCATTAACAATCAGCCCGTCGTCATTCGTGAGCCGGTGGATGCCAAACAGTTGGGTATCCACCTGGTGCAGCAGGAGGTGGACGTGGCGCTGATCCCCGGCCTCAGCATCGCAGAAAATATCATGCTTGACCATCTGGCGCAGCCGGGACACCGCTTCCGCTGGAGCGCGATGCGCGAGCAGGCCCGGCAGGCGCTGGCGCAGCTCGACGTCTCCCTCGACGTGCGACGTTCCATCGACAGTTGCACCCTGGCGGAGAAGCAGCAAATTTTGCTGGCGCGTGCGCTCTCCCATCACTGCCGCTTTCTTATTCTCGACGAACCTACCGCGCCGCTGGACGCCCACGAGAGCGAGCGGCTGTTCGCCGTGGTGCGTCGCCTGCAACAGCAGGGGATCGGGGTGGTGTTTATCTCTCACCGCATCCATGAGCTGAAGGCGATCTGCGACACCTTAACGGTGCTGCGCGATGGCAAGCTGATTGAGTCCGGCCCGATGGCGGATCTCAGCGGAGAGGCGATTGTCGAGAAGATGCTCGGCCATGTACTGAGCGATCTCTACCCGCCTGCGCGACCAAAGCACAGCGCCGAAACGCTGCTGCGGGTGGAAGGGCTGCATGACGAAGCATTGCTGAAAGATATCTCCCTGCATCTGCGTAAGGGCGAGATCCTGGGCATCGCCGGGCTGGCGGGGGCCGGGAAAACCGAACTCTGCAAGGCGCTCTTTGGAGCGACCAAAAGCCAGGTGGCGAAGGGCGAGCTAAACCATCAGCCCTGGACGCCGTGCGACCCGGCAGACTCGGTGCTGCGTGGGCTGGCGCTGGTGCCGGAGGAGCGGCGTAAAGAGGGCATTTTTATTGATGAGCCGGTGAGCATGAACCTGGCTGTGTCAGCGGATAAGACCTTTTCGCGCTGGAGCCTGTTTGGTCATCGCCAGGCGTGGCGCTGGGCGGAAGAGGTGATCGCCCGGGTGGGTGTGCGCACCCGCGGGCCAGGGCAGGTCCTGCGCCGCCTTTCCGGCGGCAATCAGCAAAAAGTGGCGATTGGCAAGTGGCTGCGCGGCAACGCCCAGGTGCTGATCTTCGACGAGCCCACTAAAGGGGTGGACGTGAAGGCCAAAACCGATCTGTTCCAGCTTATTGACGGCCTGGCGCGGGAAGGCAAAGGAGTGATTTACGCCTCGGGCGAGTTCGCTGAGCTGGTGGGGCTGTGCGACCGCATCTGCGTGCTGTGGGACGGGCGCATCGTGGCGGAAGTGGACGGGGCAAGCGCCCGCGAAGAGACATTACTTTATTATTCAACCGGAGGAACGGCGTCGTGAGCAAGGCCCTTTCAGTCAATGCGGCAGCGTCTGGCCGTCAGCACATTTTCGATTTTCTCTATAAATGGGGCATGTTGCTGACGGTGGTCGCGCTGGTGGCCATTTTCGGCCTGGCGTCGGAGAACTTCCTCGACCCCAATAACATCATCAACATTCTGCGCTCCATCGCCATTGTGACGGTGATTGCCGTCGGGGTCTCCATCTCGCTGACCATCGGCGGGTTTGATCTCTCGGTGGGGTCGACGGCGTCGCTGGCGAATGCGCTGGTGATCTCGCTCTTCGTCTGGCACGGCTTTGGCACCACCGAATCGATTCTGATCACTCTCGCGCTCTGTACTCTGGTGGGGCTGTTTAACGCCTTTTTGATCGTCATTCTGCGCATTCCCGACATGCTTGCCACTCTTGCCAGCCTGTTTGTGATCCAGGGGGTGGCGATGACCTACAGCTACGGCGGGTCGATTACCGAAAACATGGTCCTGCCGAGCGGCGACATGGCGGAGGGGACCATCCCGGCAGCCTTTGGCGCGCTGGGGCAGGTGCCGACCATCGTCATCATCATGCTGGTGGTGACGCTGCTGGCGCAGCTGGGGCTGTCGCTCACCACCCACGGTCGCCGGATGTACGCCATTGGCGGTAACCCGGAAGCGGCGCGCTTATCCGGGATCCGCACCACACGCTACAAGGTGGCGGCCTATGTGATCGCTTCGCTGCTGGCGGGACTGGGCGGCATTCTGCTCGCCTCGCGCATTGGCTCCTCGCAGGTGAATGCGGGCGGCGGCTATCTGATGGATGCGGTGGCGGCGGCGTGGATCGGTTTTTCGCTGGCGGGCTCCGGTAAACCGAACGCGCTGGGTACCCTGGTAGGGGCGGTGATCCTCGGGGTGCTCTCTAACGGGCTGGTGATGCTCTCGGTACCTTATTACGCCATGGACATTATAAAAGGGCTGGTGCTTGCAGTGGCACTGGCGATGACGTACGTACAAAAACGCTAACAACACAACGGGATAACAGAATGAAAAAAGTTGCACTCTCTTTGCTGACGCTGGGATTACTGAGTTCACTGCCGGGCTATGCGGCGACGCCTGCGCCGGTGCCAGCGGCCATTGCTAACCACGAGGGGCAGATCCGCATCGCGGTGATCCGTAACCTCGGCTCTGACGACAACACCACCCAGTTTGTGGCCGGGGCGATTCAGGAAGGGAAAAAGCTCGGCTTTAAGGTCAGCACCTTTTTAAGCAACGGCGACGATGCCAAATTTCAGGACTTCGTTAACCAGGCGATCACCCAAAAATATGACGGCATTATCCTTTCCCAGGGGCGCGATCCGTACTCTACCGCGCTGGTGAAAAAAGCTGTCGATGCCGGAATCAAGGTAGCGGTGTTCGATACCGCGGTGAACGGGGAGATCCCGGGCGTGACGGTGACCCAGCAGGATGACGCCTCCCTGACCAACCTCTCGTTCGGCCAGCTGGTGAAGGATTTTAACGGCAAGGCTAACATCATCAAGCTGTGGGTCGCGGGCTTCCCACCGATGGAGCGCCGTCAGACCGCTTACCAGGCGCTGCTGAAGGAGAACCCGGGCATTAAAGAGCTGGATTCCATCGGGGCGGTATCGTCCGATGTGCAGGGCGACACCGCCAACAAGGTGGGCGCGGTGCTGGCGAAATACCCGAAAGGCAAGATCGACGCTATCTGGGGCACCTGGGATGCCTTCAGCCAGGGCGCTTATAAAGCGCTGAAAGAGAATGGCCGCACCGAGATCAAACTCTACAGCATCGATATCTCCAACCAGGATCTGCAGCTGATGCGCGAAGCGGGCAGCCCATGGGTGGTGAGCGTGGCGGTCGATCCGAAGCTGATTGGCGCGACGAATGTGCGTCTGATCGCCAACAAAATTGCCGGGGAAGCGACGCCTGCAACCTATGACTTTAAAGCTGCGGCTATTCCGCAGGCGCTGCTGTCGGCGCAGCCGGGTGCGGTGAACGTGGCCTCTTTAGGCAAGATCATTCCAGGCTGGGGCCAGACCGACGACTTTATCGCCCCGTGGTTCGCGACGTTAGAAGCGAAGGCAAAATAAACTTTGCCGGGTGGCGGCTGCGCCTTACCCGGCCTACGGACTGTAGGCCCGGTAAGCGCAGCGCCACCGGGCAACAGGAGGTTGCGTGACCGCATTACCCACTCCCGAATACAGCCGCAATATGCGCTTAATCGGCCACAGCGACCAGGGCGGACGCCCGGACGGCGTACAGCTGATGGTGAATCGCGGCTTCGCCTATATTGGGCATATGGTGTCCCAGGGCTTTTCCATCGTCGACGTGCGCGATCCGAAGAACCCGAAGGCGGCGGGCTATGTGCCTGCGCCGCCGGGCACCTGGAACGTGCATCTGCAGGCCCATGACGACCTGCTGCTGGTGATCAACGCCCGGGATCTGTTTGCCGATGCCCGCTTTGCTGACGAAAAGGTCTACTACACCCGCCAGGTGGGGGAGACGGTCAGCGACGTGCAGGACAAAGGCTGGAGCGCCGGGCTGCGCATCTTTGATATTTCGACCCCGGATAAGCCACGGGAAATCAGTTTCCTGTCGCTGAACGGGATTGGCATTCACCGCATCTGGTACGTGGGTGGACGCTGGGCCTACGTCTCGGCGCTGATCGACGGCTTTACCGATTACATTTTCCTGACCATCGATCTGGCAGATCCCCGTAAACCCGAAGTGGCGGGACGCTGGTGGCTACCGGGGATGAACCAGGCGGCAGGGGAGACCCCAAACTGGCCGGAAGGCAAACGCTACGCCCTGCATCATGCAATTATTGCCGGGGATACTGCCTACGGCAGCTGGCGCGACGGCGGCCTGACCTTGCTGGATGTAAAGGATCGCAGCCAGCCGAAATTGATCAGCCATCGCAACTGGAGCCCACCGTTTGGCGGCGGCACCCACACCGCGCTGCCGCTGCCGGACCGGGATCTGCTGGTGGTGCTGGATGAAGCGGTGCTCGACAATCAGGAGGATGGAGAGAAGCTGATCTGGCTGTTTGATATTCGCGAGCCGTCGAATCCAGTCAGCATAGCAACCTTCCCGCAGCCGAACGAGCGGGATTATGTGGCGAAAGGGGCGCACTTCGGACCGCATAACCTGCATGAGAACCGCCCCGGGAGCTTTGTCAGCTCGACGCTGATTTTTGCCACCTACCAGAACGCCGGGGTGCGCGCCTATGATATCTCCGATCCCTATCGTCCGGTGGAAACCGGAGCGCTGGTGCCTGCCGCACCGGAGAAGATGATGGATACGCGACCCAACCGTCCGCAGGTGATCCAGTCCTGCGATCTGTTTGTCGATGCCCAGGGAATTATCTACAGCACCGATTACAACGGCGGGTTGTCGGTGATTGAGTATTTGGGATAGCGCACAGGTTTTGTAGGCCCGGTAAGGCGAAGCCGCCACCGGGCAAACAGACCGCACCTAACTGTACTGACGCACCCGCGCCACCAGCTCATCCACGCTGTCGATACGGTCGGCAATGACGATTAACGCTTTACCAAGGGTGATGGCGTGGCGCAGGCATTCGTGGCGCATCTCTTCATCACGGATGGTGTCGATATCCGCCACGTGTGACAGGCCCACGCTGCGGCGGATCAGCTCGGTGCCGCAGAAGCCAATGGCGTCGTGCCAGACCTTTTTCAGAAACGCGCTGGCATAACCCGGCACGCTGAGCGCCGCATCGCGGGACTTCTCCGTTGCCAGCGCCTGGAAACGTTCCGCGAAGGTATTCCAGAGTTCCTGGATATCGATCAGGCGCTGTTCACGCCCGGCCGCTGCATCCCGGATGCCGAGGTGGCCCGGCAGGCCGCAGAAGTTCAGCAGCAGGTTGCCGATGGCGGTACCGATATCAAATCCAATCGGGCCGAAATAACCGAACTCGGCGTCAATGGCCTTCAGGCTGCCCTCGGCGACAAAAATTGAGCCGCTGTGAATGTCGCCATGCAGCAGCGCTTCGGCCTGGGAGAAGAAGCGGTGTTTCAGGGCGGCGACGGCAATTTTCAGCTGGGCGTCTTCGCGCAGGGCGGCGACATCACTTTCCAGCGCCGCCGGGTAGTTATTACGCTCGTGGATCTGATACGGATCGTTGAAGAAGAGATCTTCGGTGATCTCGCACATTTCCGGGTTGAGGAACTTTGCCACCTGCGCTTTTTTGGTATGCGGATGCAGGTAAAAATCGCTGGTGTGGAACAGGGCATGAGCCAGGTATTCCCCCAGCTGACGTGCCGCCTGGGGGTAAAACACATTGTTAATCAGCTCCCCGCGCCAGATCTTATGGCTGGAGAGGTCTTCCATCACCATCACCGCCAGATCCGGGTCGAAGTGGTGGATTTTGACCGTGTGCTGCGGGCTGTGCTGATAGTGCTCCACCAGGGTTTGTGCTTCGAGACGGGCGCGATCCAGTGTCAGCGGCCAGGATTCCCCCACGCAGCGCACGTAGGGCAGGGCCTGCTTAACGATGATGCGGCTGACGCCCTGGTTATCGAAAATTTTAAACACCAGATTGAGGTTACCGTCGCCTACCTCCTGCGCCTCCACCAGCGAGGCGGGATCGTCGAGGCCGCCAAACTGTTGGGCATACGCTACGGCGTCCTGAGCGGTAAAGGTATGGTATTGCGACATTGCCTGTTCCTCATCTGTTCCGGTAATAAAGACATTTAGACGTCTATACATCTGAATTTTATCCTGACACAATGTGCTACAACAACGCAACAGAGAATTAACGACATGCAGAGATTACAGACGACCAGCCTGCGGGTGACGGAAAATCAGCTATTTATTCTCGACCAACAGGCGCTTCCGCAGGAGAAACGCTGGCTGGATGCGACAACGGTAGAGGCGCTGGTGGGGCACATTCACGCCCTGCGCGTGCGCGGCGCGCCGCTGATTGGCCTGTCTGCCAGCCTGCTGTTGGCGCTGCTGGCGGAAAACGGCCACAGCCGGGATGAACTGGCGGTGGCGCTGGAGACCCTGCGCGCCTCGCGTCCGACGGCGGTCAACCTGATGAACAATCTCGACCGCATGAAACAGGCGCTGTGGCAGGAGGATTTTGTCCCGGCGCTGGGGGCAGAGGCGCTGCGCCTGATCGACGAAGATAAGCAGCTCTGCGACGCGATTGCCCATGCGGGCAGCGCGCTGGTGAAGCCCGGCAGCCGCCTGCTCACCCATTGCAATACCGGTGGCCTGGCGACGGCGGGCGTAGGCACGGCGCTGGGGGTGATTGCCCTTGCCCATCAGCAGGGCAAGGTCAGCAACGTCTGGGTGGATGAGACCCGTCCGCTGTTGCAGGGCGGCAGGCTGACGGCCTGGGAGCTGGGTGAACTGGACGTGCCGTATAGTCTTATCACCGATTCAATGGCGGCCAGCCTGATGGCTAAAGGCCTGGTGGACGCGGTGTGGGTGGGGGCGGATCGCATTGCCGCTAATGGCGATGTGGCGAATAAAATCGGCACCTACTCCCTGGCGGTGCTGGCGAAATTCCACGGTATTCCCTTCTATGTGGCCGCCCCGCAAACCACGCTCGATCCGAACTGCCCGAACGGTGAGGCGATCCCCATTGAACAGCGCGATGCCCGGGAAGTGACCGGCGTGGCGGGGAGCTTCGGTGCGGTGCAGTGGGCGCCGGAAGAGGCGCAGGTCTATAACCCGGCGTTCGACGTCACGCCTGCGGCGTTAATTAGCGGTTGGGTGCTGGATAGCGGGGTGGTGACGCCTGACGAGGTGGCGAAGGGGGCTTTTGGGGGAGTGCGGTCTGAATAATGCCGGGTGGCGCTAACGCTTACCCGGCCTACAAACCGTGTGTAGGCCCGTGCAAGCGCAGCGCCGACGGGCAGGGCATGGAACTACGGCAATCTCGGATAGCTATCTGCTATCGCGTCGCCCGTAAACTGCGCCACCCAGCCTTCCGGGTTATCGAAAATCCGGATTGCGGTAAAGTTCGGCTCAGAGCCCATATCAAACCAGTGCGGCGTACCAGCGGGAACGGAGATCAGGTCGTTCTTCTCGCATAAAACCTGACAGACCTGGTCGTCAATGTGCAGGCAGAACAGCCCGGCACCTTCGACAAAGAAACGCACTTCATCTTCACCGTGGGTGTGTTCATTGAGAAACTTCGCCCGCAGGGCCTCTTTTTGCGGGTTATCCGCGCGCAGGCTGATGACATCCCAGCTCTGATAGCCCTTTTCCGCCACCAGCTTATCGATGGCGTGCTGGTAGGCATTAATGACCGTCTCCGGTGACGGATCGCGACCCAGATCGCGGTCGGCTTCCCAGCGCTCAAAGCGAACGCCGCGGGCGTTCAGCTGCTGCTGGATCGCCTCAGCATCGGTACTGTGCCACTGCGGCTGGCTGGCTTCTTTATCTGAATAAATGGTCAATGCGCTCATGAAGGGATCTGCTCCGGATTGATGTCGTCAAATTGATGCACCTGATGGTGGTGGCTGGCCCCGTCCTCATCGCCGCGAATCAGTTGCAGGGTGCGAAAACCGGCCTGTTCCGCGGCGTCCAGCTCCTGATGAATATCCGACAGGAAGAGGATCTGCGAGGGGGTTGCGCCAATCTGGGCCGCAATATTCTGATAAGACGCTACCTCGCGCTTGGCACCGATGTGGGTATCAAAATAGCCGCTGAACAGATGAGTAATATCACCTTCGTCGCTGTAGCCAAATAACAGTTTCTGCGCCGCCACGGAGCCGGAGGAATAAACATAGAGATCAATGCCCTGCGCTTTCCATTTTTCGAGGGAGGGCAGAACGTCCGGATAGAGATGGCCGGTGAAGTCGCCGTTGACGTAACCCTCCCGCCAGATGATCCCCTGCAACGCTTTTAGCGCTGTCGATTTGCGGTCTTCGTCCATAAAGGCGAACAGGGTGTCAATCAGATCCCGGGTGCTGGCCTGCGGCCGGGCAATCTCTTCGCGCAGATTGTCCAGAATGGTGTTGACCGGTTCGGCATACTGCTGGGCGTTGACAAAGGCCGCCAGCCGCTCGCGCGCATAAGGGAACAGGACATTGTGGACAAAACGAATATCGCTGGTGGTGCCTTCAATATCCGTCACAATCGCGCGAATCATACTCTCTCCAGTTGTCGTAAACGCATCTCGCACTCGAACAGGAATTCGAGGCCTTCAAGGTGACGCCGGGCTTCGGCCACGTCGCGTCCCCAGCAGGTTAAGCCATGACCGCGCAGAAGAAAACCATAATTCAGCGGACATTCCTGGGCGTAATGGGCGATTCGCGAGGCCAGGGCGTCGATATCCTGGTCGTTATCAAACACGGCGATGGGCACCGTATCGAGGTGGCTGGTCTGGCCGCGGAGTGATTTCTGCATCTCAAAGCCGCTGAGGCGTAGCTCCGGCGTTTTAACCAGCCGGGAGAGCACCGTGGCGTTAACCGTATGCACATGCAGCACCGCGTTGGCCTCCGGGAAGAGGCGATAAATCAGAGTATGCAGGCCAGTTTCTGCGGAAGGCTTACGCCCGGAGGGGGCGCGGTTGGTGGTAATCTCAACCTGCAGGAAATCAGCGGGCGTCAGGCTGCCTTTGTCTTTACCGGATTCGCTGAGCCAGCACCAGGTGTCATCCTGCCGCACGGACATGTTGCCGCCGGTGGCGGGTGCCCAGCCTTTTGCGCCGATCCAGTGGCAGGCATCCACCAGGGCTGTGAGTTGCAGGTTGTCTGTCATCTTCCTTTATTACCTCTTCGGCCAGGAATATCATTATGATTTAGACGTCTAAGCGTCTTGATTGCCAAATACTAGCATCGTGTTATAGTGGCAGCAACATTTGTATTACATACAGGTCCGTCGATATGCGTAATAACCCCTTGATTCCGGAGAGTAAACTTCCAGCTCTCGGCACCACGATCTTCACGCAAATGAGTGCTCTGGCGCAGCAATGCAACGCCATTAATCTGTCGCAGGGTTTTCCTGATTTCGATGGCCCGGACTACCTTCAGCAACGTCTGGCTTATCACGTGGCGAACGGCGCAAACCAGTATGCGCCGATGACGGGAGCGCAACCGCTGCGCGAAGCGATTGCCGATAAAACCGCGGAACTGTATGGCTATCAACCGGATGCCAACAGCGATATCACCGTCACCGCCGGGGCGACCGAAGCCCTGTACGCCGCGATCACCGCCCTGGTGCGTACCGGCGACGAGGTGATCTGCTTTGACCCAAGCTACGACAGCTATGCCCCTGCGATTGCGTTATCGGGTGGCGTGGTGAAACGTGTGGCGCTCCAGCCGCCGCATTTTCGCCCGGACTGGCAGGCCTTCGCGGCGCTGCTAAGTGACAAAACCCGGCTGGTGATTTTGAATACGCCGCACAATCCTTCTGCCACGGTATGGCAGCAGGCGGATTTTGCCGCGCTCTGGCAGGCCATTGCGGAACGCGAAATCTATGTGTTGAGCGATGAAGTGTACGAGCATATCTGCTTTGCAGAGGCGGGGCATGCCAGCGTACTGGCGCATCCGCAGGTGCGCGAGCGGGCCATTGCCGTCTCCTCGTTTGGCAAAACGTTCCATATGACCGGTTGGAAGGTGGGGTACTGCGTGGCACCAGCGACTATTAGCGCCGAACTGCGTAAGGTGCATCAGTTCCTGAC
Source organism: Leclercia sp. LSNIH8 (assembly GCF_002920195.1). NCBI lineage: Bacteria > Pseudomonadati > Pseudomonadota > Gammaproteobacteria > Enterobacterales > Enterobacteriaceae > Leclercia > Leclercia sp. LSNIH8. The sequence goes on from NZ_PQJY01000001.1 coordinate 347,413, forward strand.
TTTTGCGGTCAACACCCCGGCACAGCTGGCGATTGCCGATATGCTGCGTCACCAGCCAGAACATTACCGTGAGCTGCCGGATTTTTATCGTGCTCGTCGGGATCTGTTTATCGACGCGCTGCGAGACAGCCGGCTGGAAATTTTGCCCTGCGAAGGCACCTATTTCCTGCTGGCGGACTACAGTGCGATTTCCGATCTGGATGACGTCACTTTCTGCAAATGGTTGACGAAAGAGGCGGGGGTAGCAGCTATCCCTCTTTCGGTATTCTGCGCCGACCCATTCCCGCATAAATTAATTCGGCTCTGTTTTGCTAAACAGGAAAGCACTCTGCTGGCCGCCGCAAAACGTCTTTGCGCATTATAAGTCTGCGAACTAAATAACTGGATTCAATATGCCAGAATTATTAATCTGGCATATTTATAATGACGCAGGTGATCATTACCAGCATTAATCATACTTAAAGCCATCTGAGCTGAGTTGCTCAATAAAACTCGAAAAAACCTTACTTGTTACCGAAGTGCGGTTATACATCATATAAATGTTCAGATCGGGCAGCGCAAAAGGAGCGTTGACTTTTCTGAGCTTAAGGGTGTCGCGGTATTGGTTATAGGCAATTTCAGGGATGTAACCCAGCAAATTGGAAGAGCTGATCATGTTAATAAGCGAGAAGAAAGAGTCGCTACGGAAACCATATTTTCTATCCGGGAAATGTTGATGCGATTCTGCACGGAACTGGTTTATCCCAGATTCATTGGTCATAAAGTAGGTAAACTTCTCTTCGTTCAGCTGCTCTAAGGTTGCCGACTCGCCGATGCGGGGGTGTGTCTGCCGACAGACTAACACAACGGGAACAGTGACGAAGTGACTACAGATAACCGAACGATTGTTTACAGGGGAAAAGGAGAAGACCAGATCGGCTTTGCGATAGGCCAGCAGATCGTCAGCGCTCTCTTTACACAATAACAGATCGTGGTACTCAATCTCATAATTGTGTTCACGAATCAGCAACTTCATGGATCCGAACAGCCGGTCCGGCGTCAGCACCTGCGGTGCGTATACCGCCAGGCTCTTTTTGAGCGCGGAGGAGTGCATGATGTTGATGGTTTGCTCAATCTGGTTCAGGTTCTCTTCCAGATGTTTATGCAGGTTAATGCCAACGGTGGTAGGGGTGATGCCTTTTCCCGCCCGGATGAAGAGCGGATCGTTGAGCTGGTTTCTCAACCGCTGTAAGGACTGGCTGACGGCGGAAGGGGTAATAAAAAGCGTCTCCGCAGCCTTACTGATACTAAGATGTTGATATATACACTCAAAAATCACCAGAAGATTTAAGTCAAATTTTTTGAGGTCATAAAGATTAGCCATAACTCATCCTGATAAGCTGTTTTGCCATAAGTGGCATATATAATATAACTATAAAGGTTAGCCAGATATTCATTATCCATTAGAATAGCTGACTTAACGACGCTTGAATTTGTACTTAATATATCATGGTTGCAGATTAATTGAATAAACAAGCTAGCCCAGAAGTGAATAATTTTAGTCAAATAAAATGGTGGGGAATATTGATATTCCCCCTTGACTCTTTGTCAGGTGCTGGCACGCGTTAATTTGCGTTGCTTAGCATTCAGTAATCCTGCGGCTCCCTGTCATTTATTCCATTATTCATGTAATAGATAGCTGAAGGAACTGCGGCATCCAGAGCATCCTTAATGGCTTCGTGACCTTTCAGCTTTTTTAAACGTAAAGATGTCGGGGCTGGGGGAGTGTTCAGGAACGTTTTACCGCCGGTATGTGCATAATCGCGCCAGGTTATGGCAGAGCCTTTGGCGGCGAAAAGCGTTAACGGTGCGGGTTACTCTCCAGCATGGGCGAAAAATGGCGAGAGCGTGATAGGCGCATTTTAAATGCTTATAAAATCAATAACAAAGAGATGATTAGATAAAACCTATCACAGCCATAGGTATTACAACGTCTATGCTAATTGCCCTTTGCTGGGGTGGGTGGTGTAATCCTCTTCGCTGTTACGGCCTTGCTAAAGGTCATGTAGAGCGCAACACATCGCCAGCGTGGCTGGCACCGAAGAGCCCTCGGGTTAGTCGGGTATCAGGGCCGCCGTCAAGGCGGCCTTTTTACTTTTTTAGTTCACGCAGTTTCTTGTGCAGGGTTGTTAGGTATCGCTGATTGATTTGATAATGCAAACGCATTGGCTCGGATCGGCAAAGTTAGGTACCTTACACCTCAACGAAAACACGGAGGAAGTACAGATGTCTTTAATTAATACCAAAATCAAACCTTTCAAAAACCAGGCGTTCAAAAACGGTGAATTCATCGAAGTTACCGAGAAAGATACCGAAGGTCGCTGGAGCGTCTTCTTCTTCTATCCAGCTGACTTCACCTTCGTCTGCCCGACTGAACTGGGTGACGTTGCTGACCACTACAGCGAGTTCCAGAAGCTGGGCGTAGATATCTACTCTGTCTCTACTGATACCCACTTCACTCACAAAGCATGGCACAGCAGCTCTGAAACCATCGCGAAAATCAAATATGCGATGATCGGCGACCCAACTGGCGCCCTGACCCGTAACTTTGACAACATGCGTGAAGATCAGGGTCTGGCAGACCGTGGTACCTTCATCGTTGACCCGCAGGGCATCATCCAGGCGGTAGAAGTTACAGCTGAAGGCATCGGCCGTGACGCATCTGACCTGCTGCGTAAAGTGAAAGCGGCTCAGTACGTTGCTTCTCACCCAGGTGAAGTTTGCCCAGCGAAATGGAAAGAAGGCGACGCGACCCTCGCACCTTCTTTAGACCTGGTTGGTAAAATCTAAGTCTGCAACGCCCGGCGGCGCTGCGCTTGCACAGGCCTACAAAACGTAGGCCGGGTAAACGAAGTGCCACCCGGTATTCAATGGGCGCATCCGCGCCCATTTCATTCCAGCACCATGATGCAAGTTGCACTCAGGCAGCCAGGATTAGGCCGCTTGCATGATGATGTTTTTTAAGCAGGAGATAAAGAATGCTCGACACAAATATGAAAACCCAGCTCAAAGCCTACCTTGAGAAGCTGACCAAACCTGTTGAGCTGATTGCCACGCTGGATGACAGCGCTAAATCGGCAGAAATCAAGGAACTGCTGGCAGAGATCGCCGACCTGTCCGAAAAGGTCACTTTTAAGGAAGATAACGCGCTTGCGGTGCGTAAACCCTCTTTCCTGATCACTAACCCAGGCTCAACCCAGGGGCCGCGCTTTGCCGGTTCTCCGCTGGGACACGAATTTACCTCACTGGTGCTGGCCCTGCTGTGGACCGGCGGTCATCCGTCGAAAGAAGCGCAGGCATTGCTTGAGCAGATCCGCGATCTGGACGGTGATTTTGAGTTCGAAACCTATTACTCGCTCTCCTGCCATAACTGCCCGGACGTAGTGCAGGCGCTGAACCTGATGGCGGTGCTGAACCCGCGCATCAAACACACCGCCATCGACGGTGGGGTGTTCCAGAACGAAATCACCGATCGTAACGTGATGGGCGTCCCGGCGGTATTTGTGAACGGTAAAGAGTTTGGTCAGGGTCGTATGACGCTGGCTGAAATCGTCGCTAAAGTGGATACCGGCGCTGAAAAACGTGCGGCAGAAGAGCTGAACAAGCGTGATGCCTATGATGTGCTGATCGTCGGTTCCGGCCCTGCGGGTGCGGCGGCTGCGGTTTATTCTGCCCGTAAAGGTATTCGCACCGGTCTGATGGGCGAACGCTTTGGCGGCCAGGTACTGGATACAGTAGATATTGAAAACTACATCTCCGTACCTAAAACCGAAGGTCAGAAACTGGCTGGCGCTCTGAAAGCGCACGTCAGCGAATATGAAGTGGATGTGATCGATAGCCAGAGCGCCAGCAAACTGGTGCCTGCGGCGCAGGAAGGCGGCTTCCATGAGATTGAGACAGCGTCTGGTGCGGTGCTGAAAGCGCGCAGCGTCATCATTGCCACCGGTGCCAAATGGCGCAACATGAACGTGCCTGGCGAAGAGCAGTATCGTACCAAAGGGGTGACCTACTGCCCACACTGCGACGGTCCGCTGTTTAAAGGCAAACGCGTGGCGGTAATTGGTGGCGGTAACTCTGGTGTGGAAGCGGCAATCGACCTCGCCGGTATCGTGGAGCACGTTACGCTGCTGGAGTTCGCGCCGGAGATGAAAGCCGATCAGGTTCTGCAGGATAAAGTGCGCAGCCTGAACAACGTCGACATCATCCTGAACGCCCAGACCACCGAAGTGAAAGGTGACGGCAGCAAAGTGACCGGTCTTGAGTACCGCGACCGCGTGAGCGGCGATGTGCACAGCGTAGCGTTGGCCGGGATCTTCGTTCAGATTGGTCTGCTGCCGAACACTACCTGGCTGGAAGGCGCCATTGAGCGTAACCGTATGGGCGAGATCATCATCGACGCCAAGTGTGAAACCAGCGTGAAGGGCGTATTTGCGGCGGGCGACTGCACCACCGTACCGTACAAGCAGATCATCATCGCCACTGGCGAAGGGGCGAAAGCGTCACTGAGCGCCTTTGATCATCTGATTCGTACCAAAACAGCATAAGAACGTAAGACAACACCTGCACTGTAAAGAGGCTACCCTGAGGTAGCCTCTTTTTTTTATCTCACAACCAGCACCGGCACAAAGGCGTGGCGAATCACGCTGGAGGCGTTCGACCCCAGCAGATGGGTGGAGATTGACGGGTTACGCGACCCGATCACCACGATATCGGCCTTCAGCTCGCTGGCCATCTCATTCACTACGTCACGCACATTACCAAAACAGACATGGGTTCTGAGTCGTGATGAGTCGATGCTGAAATGGCCGATCATGGTTTTTAACCGGGCTTGTGCTTCTTTTTCGATATGCTCTTCAAAGCGGCGCATGTCCGCGGCGAAGCGATGCAATCCGAAGGTGGCAGATCCCGGTAAAACATGCAGTAAGTGAATAATACCATCCTGTTGCGCCAGGAATTCAGCATGGCGAATCGCCTTGTCGCTCAATTCCATCTCAAAAACATCTACCGGCATAATAATCGTCTGGTACATAACCGTTTCTCCCTGTTTATTTACGCTTAATCCATTCAAACACAAAATATAAGCAAATTCTGATAGCTGGCAGGCATTTTTAATATCGTCCCGCTTGTTGTTGTTCTGCCGTCGCGCTTGCAGGCCAGGAATAATCCCAAAGCCGTGCAATTTCCCGGTATATCCCCGCTGATGGCTACCCTTTTAAGGTAAGCCCGCATTTTTTCTCTGAATCCGGAGGTCGAATGAAAGCATTGACGTATCATGGCCCACATAACGTTAAGGTTGAAACGGTACCCGATCCGGCCATCGAACAAGCTGACGATATTATCCTGCGCATCACCGCCACCGCGATCTGCGGTTCTGATCTGCACCTCTATCATGGGAAGATCCCTAAGGTGGAACATGGCGATATCTTCGGCCATGAGTTTATGGGGGAAGTGGTGGAGACCGGCCGAGAGGTGAAAAACCTCGCTAAGGGCGATCGGGTGGTGATCCCCTTTGTCATTGCCTGTGGCGACTGCTTTTTCTGCCGCATGCAGCATTATGCCGCCTGTGAAAATACCAACAGCGGGCGCGGCGCCTCCCTGAATAAAAAACAGATCCCACCTCCGGCTGCGCTTTTCGGCTATAGCCATCTTTACGGTGGCGTGCCCGGCGGCCAGGCGGAATATGTCCGCGTGCCAAAAGGCAACGTCGGCCCCTTTAAGGTGCCGCCGCTGCTGTCAGATGATAAGGCCCTGTTCATGTCGGACATCCTGCCCACCGCCTGGCAGGCCGCCAAAAATGCCCAGATTACTCAGGGCAGCAGCGTCGCGGTGTTTGGCGCCGGGCCAGTAGGCCTCCTGACCGTTGCCTGCGCACGTTATCTCGGGGCTGAACAGATTTTTATCGTCGATCATCACGACTACCGACTGCGCTTCGCCCAGGACCGGTACGGCGCTATCCCGATTAACTTTGATCGCGACGACGATGCCGCAGAAAAAATCATTGAGCAGACCCGGGGCCAGCGTGGGGTGGATGCGGTTATCGATGCGGTAGGTTTTGAGGCGAAAGGGAGCACTACGGAAACGGTGCTGACCAACCTCAAGCTCGAGGGCAGCAGCGGTAAAGCCCTGCGGCAGTGTATTGCTGCGGTACGGCGCGGTGGGATCGTCAGCGTGCCGGGCGTCTATGCCGGCTTTATTCATGGTTTCCTGTTTGGCGATGCCTTTGACAAAGGGCTCACCTTTAAAATGGGGCAGACTGACGTTCATGCCTGGCTGGGTGAACTGTTGCCGCTGATTGAGCAGGGGCTGCTCACGCCTGAAGAGATCGTCACCCATTATATGCCGTTTGAAGACGCGGCTCGCGGGTATGAGATCTTTGATAAACGTCAGGAAGATTGCCGGAAAATTATTCTGGTGCCTGGTGCACAAAGCGCGGAAGTGGCAAAAGAGCGGGTCACGGGGCTGGTCAACCCTATGCCTGGCGGCGTGATCTGATAGCGGAAGGCCGGAAAGAGGATGCCCGGGCATCCTCTGGGTTAAGCGCGTAAACGCTTATTCAGATGGGCTTAGCGCAGGTATTCGCCTGCCGCTTCAGGCTGCCAGAGCAGTTCCAGCACCTCCAGATGCGTGGCGGTACCGCCTGGCAGTTCCCAGTGGATAGTGTCGCCGGTACGCAGGCCAATCAACGCAGCCCCCACCGGGGCCAGGACCGACAGTTGCGTGCTGCTGTCGGTCATCTGCGCCGGGTAGACCAGCGTGCGGGTACGCACTTCCCCGGTGGTCAGATCGCGGAATTTCACCTGGCTGTTCATGGTGACCACGTCGGACGGCATGTCCTGCGGGGCACACATCTGGGCACGATCCAGTTCAGCGTTCAGGGCATCTGCGACGGGCAGCGATGCAAAGGCCGGTTGCTCCAGCAGGCGGTCGATACGTTCAGCATCGAGTTCGTTAATGATAATGGTGGGTCTGGACATTATTTACTCCATGTCGTTAATGCTGCGACAACCGCAGAAGATGCCAAAAGAAAACCCTCGCCATCCGGTAGCGAGGGTTTAACGTTAACTGATAATACTGAGTCTGCGCCCGGGTTTGAAGTGATGGCTGTCACATTCATGGCGTGGATTGAGTTCCGGGCTGTCATCTGCCTCGATAGTATGAATTTTGTACGAAAAACGTGATCGTTCGTCGATTTGGATTATCCTTTTTATGCGCCCTTACAAAGTGAGCGCCGCTGATAAGCGTCGATAAACGACACATATTCATTCTTCATTTCATACGGATTGCGTTACGCTGATCCTCTTGGGGCAGGGGGATGAGCGAAGCGTAATCCGTGCCTGCCGGTTTACATTTCGAACCTGTTCAGAGAGCGCTATGTACTTTTATCAACCTTACCAGGGACACGGCCTGCCGCACGATCCACTCAATGCCATTGTTGGCCCACGTCCGATTGGCTGGATTGCCTCGTGCGATCCTGAAGGACGCCCCAATCTGGCGCCCTACAGCTTCTTCAACTGTTTTAATTACCATCCGCCCATCATCGGTTTTGCCAGCACCGGCTGGAAGGACAGCGTGCGCAATATTGTCGAGACCGGGGAGTTTGTCTGGAATCTCACCACCCGTGAGCTGGCCAGCGCCATGAATGAGACCTCTGCCAGCCTTGCGCACGGGGAGGATGAATTTTTACGTGCCGGGCTGACCAAAGCGGAGAGCCAGGTGGTGAAGGTGCCGCGCGTCGCCGAAAGTCCGGTCAATTTTGAGTGCCGCCTGTCCCAGTGTATCCAGCTGACTGCCGCCAGCGGCGCTCCGATCGATACCTGGCTCGTGCTGGGGGAAGTGGTGGGGATCCACATTGACGAAAACCTGCTGCAGGACGGGATCTATCAGACGGCGAAAGCGCAGCCGGTGCTGCGCGCCGGTGGCCCGACGGCGTACTTCGCCATTAGCGAGGATCAACGCTTTGACCTGGTCCGCCCGGACGCACGAAAAGGGTAAGATCTCAGTAACCGATTTTGTCGATCACGAACTGTTTGCCACAGTTGCCCGGATGCGGCTGTGGCACAAATGAGGAGGTTGCCAGCGGGGCGTTGATGCTGGCCGCGGTGAGGGAAAGCTGTACTTCCGTGAGATAGGCCGGATTACCGCTGCAGCTGAGCTTGACAGCTTTCACCGTTGTCGGCCCCCAGCTTCTGGCGACGGCGGCGTCAAAGGCGCTGCGGGTGACGGTTTTGCCGTAGTTGGCCGCAAGGAACTGCCCCAGCGGGCTGGCTTTGACTTCCTGGTTCATGCGCACCATGGTGCCGAAATAGGCGTCGGGATCGAACCCAAAGCAGACGCCGTGTTTGGCATATTCGTAACGTTCGAGGCAGGAGTTGCCGCCTGCGCTGGGCATCACTTCGTTCAGCTTCGCGGCACCGGTCAGCGACAGGCCGGTCTCGGCGGCGTCGCATTTACGGCTGGCTTTTGCCTCCGGCATATTGGGAATGGGGCGGGTGGCGCAGCCATAGCGCATCCAGCGGCGATCGTCGACGCCGCGGGCGGCGATAGATTTCGGCAAGCCCGGCCACAGGCCATGAACGGTGAGGATCGTCGTTTTGTCGTCACGCTCTTTTTGCAGGCGGCACTCATCTGGCGCTGCGCGGTTGCGGTCATGCAGGCTCTGGCAAAAACCAGATTGCCATGAGAGCGCCAGCACGTAGCGATCGAAATCCGCGTATTGCGTCGCCTGAAGCGGGGCGGCCTGCGCCGGGAAAGCGCACAGCGCAACTGCGGTTACGCTGACAGGCAAAACGAAATCCTTTCTGAACATGTCAATTCCTGATGGTTGAATGCAAAATATTGCTGGTGCTTATTAAAGCACAAAAAGCGCCCGCAGGCGCTTTATGCTGTGGCGTGGCTTAGCCTACGGCGGTGCCAGGCACCAGTACTTCCGTGGCAATAATCACGATAATCAGTCCAACCAGCACCGGAACCGAGGTGCGTTTTACCACTTCGAACGGCGAAATTTTTGCCATCCCGGCAACGGCGACCACTACACCGGAAACCGGGGAGATGGTGCGGCCCAGGTTGGAGGCCTGGAGCATCGGGATGGTGAGATAGGCCGGGTTAATACCGGACGAGTGCGCCAGTTTCGGGATCATCTCCACGAAGGCGTAGAACGGCGCATTACCGGAGCCGGTGGTCATCGCTGCCAGCATGGTCAGAACGACCAGCACCATCATCAGGATGATACTCGCTGAACCAAACGAGGTGGCGATGGAGATCAGGCTCTGGATAAAGCCGATAGTGCTCAGCCCTTGGGCAAAGACCCCGGCCGCGACCAGCAGCATCACCACCCCGGCGAAGGCATCCGCCATGCCGCGGTACGCTACTTCCAGGCCGCTAAAGACCTTCTGCGTATTGAAGCCGCGAACAAATTCCAGCAGCGCGGCAATCAGCATGCAGAGCACCAGAATGGTGATGATATGCAGTTCCGGGCCCCACTTGCCGTCGAAAATCAGCACGCCGACGATGGGCGTAAACGGCAGAATGGCATAGAAGGAGGGGGCCGTGGTGGTGATTTCGCTGACGTCGAGGCGTTCGTGCGAGATGTTCTCTTTGTTATCGAGGTAGCGCTGCCAGAAGAAGTGCGCAATTGCCATGCCGATAATGGCGGCAATAGAGATCGGCAGGGTGGTTTTAAAGGCGAAATCGATCAGCGGCATCTCGGCGGCTTTAGCGGCCAGCACCACGTCACCGGAGGTGGGGGAGAGAATAATCGCTGCCGGAGAGGCACAGATGGCCGCCGCCGCACCGCGGCTAATTCCCACGTTGACCATTACCGGGAACAAGGTTGCCATCAACAGTACGCCGAGGCCCGTCGCTGACGATACGGCCAGTGACATCAGGCAGGCGACAAAATAGGCGGCAATCATCAGCAGGTAAGGGGAGTTGATATAGCTCAGCGGCTTTGAGGCCAGCTTAACGACCATATCGTTGGCGCCGATGTGGGTCATATAGGCGGCAAACCCACAGAGCATCATGATCATCATCCCCAGATCGCCACCGCGGCTCATCAGCAGGATTTTAATGTATTCAATGATATCAGTTGCGGTGTAACCGGTGCTGGTGGCGCTGGATGGCAGCACCTTGTGACCCATCAGGGCACTGACAATCAGCAGAGTCAGACCGCCGACAAACAGCACCCCGGTAGCGGAGTAACCCTTAATGATGTAGCGCGCGACGCCGACAATGACAACCACCCCGATCAGGAGCTCGATAAACGTTAGCATGGTTTCCTCTGTTTCCCGACGCCCCCAGAGCGAAGGATAAGTAGCAATGAAAATAAGGTGACAAAATGTGCCGAAATAATGGCCCGGTCTCGCTGACTAAAATCAATAAATCGGCTACTAGAGGGGCAATGTTTCCGATTTTGCTGTGGCCGGGCTCATTCTCTTCGCCGATGGTGCCTGCGCGTGTGCGCAAACGCGATTGTGGTACGAATGTTAAACCGTTATGAGGCTTGCGTCTGCGCTTTTTAAAATCGCTTGTGTAAAAGGTTTCACTGCCGGTTGCGCATAATTCGTCTTTGCCGCTGGAGGAAAAGCAGCGGGTTCAGACTGTCGTAAAAATACCCTTGTTTAACGCGGGTAATAATATGTTCGCTCGTTGGTTGGGTCTTAAAAAATATTTAAATGGAATTGCAGAATTATTGTCTGTCGTGGCTTTTGGGTATGCCGGGAAATAGAGCGCTCATGAAAGCAATAGCGGAAAAACGATATCAATGAAGGCCCTGCAGGAAGAGGCTGTTCTGCGTGTGTGCGCTGCTGCAACGCCCGCGGCTCCCCTGTTGCGCTGCGGTGCCGTAGCAGCTTACCAGGCTGCATTATCGATTTTAATTATCTCGGCGGTATATAACCTGCCGCCTCAGTATTAGTTTTGCTTAATTGCCGTTTAATTAATATTAGGTGCAAGCTATTTTCAGGATTTTTTTATGCGGCGTTAATGATTAATAAAGTAAAAGGGCATACCTCGCGAATATCAATGAGCATATTCTGTGCGCAAACATGCAGTGAATATATAATTGGTAATAATATCGTGAGAGTTGTTAATAAATTTATTTTAATTTTTTCTGTTATTTTGGCTGAGGTCTCTTTTTCTACTGTAGCGACAGCACAAGACGTAACGTCCTCCGACAGTTGGGTGAGCACCTTCACGAATAATGTAAAACAAACCTGGCAAAAGCCGCAGCATTACGATCTCTATGTGCCTGCCATAACCTGGCATGCCCGCTTCGCTTATGACAAAGAGAAGACCGATCGCCACAATGAGCGCCCCTGGGGAGCAGGGTTCGGACAGTCACGCTGGGATGAAAAAGGTAACTGGCACGGCCTCTACATGTTGGCGTTTAAGGATTCCTACAATAAGTGGGAGCCTGTAGCGGGTTACGGCTGGGAAAAAACCTGGCGTCCGCTATCGAATGATAAGGTCCATCTGGGGCTTGGCTATACCACTGGCGTGACGGCCCGCGATAACTGGAATTACATTCCCATTCCGGTGCTCTTGCCGCTGGCTTCTGTGGGATATGGCCCGGCAACCTTCCAGATGACCTACATCCCCGGCACCTATAACAACGGCAACGTTTACTTCGCCTGGATGCGGTTTCAGTTTTAACTGAAAAAACTTTACACGCTGGCGATTTAATAGCCAGTTATTGAATAGTAAAGGATAAAAATTGGGGAGGAAAAATTAACGCGACTTTTGTCACTTTTCTTCAAAAAGCCACTGGACAAAACCGCTAACAATTGTTGTACTGATACCCGACACAGCATTTGTGTCCAATTTTCATGTAAAGGTAATTTTGATGTCTAAGATTAAAGGTAACGTTAAGTGGTTTAATGAGTCCAAAGGATTCGGTTTCATTACTCCGGAAGATGGCAGCAAAGACGTGTTCGTACACTTCTCTGCAATCCAGAGCAATGGTTTCAAAACTCTGGCTGAAGGTCAGCGCGTTGAGTTTGAAATCACTAACGGTGCCAAAGGCCCTTCTGCTGCTAACGTAATCGCTCTGTAATTCAGACGAGACAGCAAGAATTCCAAAACCCGCTCATTGAGCGGGTTTTTTTCGTTTCAGCTCAGCTAAACATGTACAGTTTCAGAAAGCTGGCGATAATCAGTACGCTCAGCATTACCGCCCCTGCGCTTGCCATTTTCTCTTTCATTCTCACGCCCTCTCAGTCAACTGCCTCAAGGGTGCCTGAGAAAAATTAAGCCAACATTAAGGGCCGCCTTTTTAATGCGCGTTAATCGCAGAAACTAACCAAAATGCGAGCGCGGTCATCATTAGCGAGCCCAGCAGATTGACCGCAATGTTCAGCAGCGCCCACGCGGCGCGGCCATCCTGCAACAGGAACACCACTTCCGCCGAAAAGGTCGAGAACGTTGTGAGCCCGCCGCAGAAGCCGGTGGTGATCAATAATTTCCAGACCGGATCGATGTGGGTCATCCTGTTGAACCACGCCAGCCCCAGGCCAATGATAAAGGCACCCGTGAGATTCGCTGCCAGCGTGCCGAACGGGATTTGCTGATACAGGGGGTTAAACCGCATGCTTAACAGCCAGCGCGCCACGCTTCCTGTGCCCCCACCGATAAAAACGGCTAAAAGTAGTTGAAACACGAACAATACCTGCTGTTTGATGTGTAAGGGCTATGAGTGTAACGCCGTTTGATGCAGGGGGAAAATATGTACGTTGCGGTTGGACAATTTGCAGTAACAGCGGACTGGCAAAAAAATGCTGAAACCTGCGTGTCGCTAATGGCGCAGGCGGCAGAGCAGGGGGCATCGCTGCTGGTGCTGCCCGAAGCGCTGCTGGCGCGCGATGATAACGATCCCGACCTCTCCGTAAAGTCCGCTCAGCCGCTCGACGGTGGCTTTATGACCCGGCTGCTGGAGGAGAGCGCGCGTAATCACCTGACCACAGTACTGACCGTGCATGTTCCTTCAACCGCAGGCAGAGCGATTAATACCCTTGTCGCCCTGCGCGACGGCAGGATCGTTGCCCAGTACGCCAAACTCCATCTCTATGATGCGTTCAGTATTCAGGAATCCCGTCTGGTTGATGCGGGCTCGGTTGTGCCGCCCCTGATTGAGATCGACGGCATTCATCTGGGGCTGATGACCTGCTACGATTTGCGCTTCCCGGAGATGGCATTGAATCTGGCGCTGGCGGGAGCACAAGTATTAGTTTTACCTGCGGCATGGGTCAGAGGGTCGCTCAAGGAGCACCACTGGTCTACGCTGCTGGCGGCCCGGGCGCTGGACACAACCTGCTATGTGATCGCAGCAGGCGAGTGCGGCAATAAGAACATCGGTCAGAGCCGCATTATCGACCCTCTGGGCGTGACCATTGCGGCCGCGGCTGAAGGTCCGGCACTGTTGCTGGCTGAAATCAACCGTGAGCGTATCACCCATGCGCGCCAGCAGTTGCCGGTCCTGCGCAACCGACGTTTCGCGCCACCGCAATTATTGTGAGTTTTTTAAACAACGCTTGATTCACCTTGTTACAGATTGCTATTGTGTGCGGGCGCTAAATGACCGTTAATAAGGTCGGGTTTTTAAGGCGCGAAATGCAGCCTGTTTACGTCAAGAAGGTATCTATGGGTGAGATTAGTATTACCAAACTGCTGGTGGTAGCCGCACTGGTTGTCCTGCTGTTTGGTACCAAAAAATTACGTACGCTGGGCGGAGACCTGGGTGCTGCCATCAAAGGCTTTAAAAAGGCGATGAACGAGGATGATGCAACGGCGAAAAGAAGTGCCGATGCAGATATCGCTGCCGAGAAGCTCTCTCACAAAGAGTAACGGCAACGCGTTAAAGCGTTTGATAAAAAAAACCGGCCTGTAAGCCGGTTTTTTTATGGGTGAACTGTAAACTTTTGTGACGGGTTTACTTCACTTCTTCGCCTTTCGCCTGCATATCGGCGTGGTAAGAGGAACGGACGAACGGCCCGCAGGCTGCATGGGTGAAGCCCATTGCCATCGCTTCGGCTTTCATCTCGTCAAACTCTTCCGGACTCACGTAACGCTGCACCGGCAGGTGGTGACGGCTTGGCTGCAGATACTGGCCCAGCGTCAGCATGGTGACGCCATGACGACGCAGATCGCGCATCACTTCAATGATCTCTTCGTTGGTTTCACCCAGACCGACCATCAGACCCGATTTTGTCGGGATATCCGGATGGGCTTCTTTAAAGCGCTCCAGCAGCTTCAGTGACCAGTTGTAATCTGCACCCGGGCGCACCTGACGATAGAGGCGCGGTACGTTTTCCAGGTTGTGGTTAAAGACATCTGGCGGGTTGGCATTGAGAATTTCCAGCGCGCGATCCATACGGCCACGGAAGTCCGGAACCAGAGTCTCAATCTTGATGGATGGGCTTTTCTCACGGATGGCAGTGATGCAATCAGCAAAGTGCTGAGCGCCGCCGTCGCGCAGATCGTCACGGTCGACGGAGGTGATGACCACATAGCGCAACGCCATATCGGCGATGGTCTGCGCCAGTTTCTGGGGTTCATTGGCGTCCGGGGCGACAGGACGTCCGTGGGCAACGTCGCAGAATGGGCAACGGCGGGTACAGATAGCGCCGAGGATCATGAAGGTCGCGGTGCCATGGTTGAAACATTCAGCGAGGTTCGGGCAGGAGGCTTCTTCACAAACGGAGTGAAGGCCGTTTTTGCGCATCGCCGCTTTGATTCCCTGAATACGCGAAGAGTCCGCCGGAAGTTTGATTTTCATCCATGCCGGTTTTCTTAACAGCGCTTCGCGCTCCGTAGCCACGTTTTTAACCGGGATTAGGGCCATTTTATCGGCATCGCGGTATTTAACACCGCGTTCCATCACAATGGGTTTACTCATAGCGTGCGTCTTCCAGTTGCGAATATCGAAGGAAAGCGTTTCAATTCAAGGGAATGTTGTATTTATCAACTATTTTTGAACGAACGACAGGCAGTATATCATTGATACGGACGATAAAGCAGCCTGCCCGGTCGCCAAATTGTAAAATAGTTGTTGTTTTAAGCCTTTTGTGCGGCATAACCCGGTTTTACAGATTAGATTGAGGCTCAAAAAGCCTGGCGGATGATAGTAATCATATTTTCAAGGACCGGATCCCGCAGGCTCAGCTTGTTGTAATACAGCGAGATTTCAACGGATTCAGCATTGAGCGGGGCAAAGGGGATCTGGTCCACCGGCCAGCATTGACGAACCTGGTCAAACAGGCGCTCCGGGATGATGCCCAGCAGGTCGCTGCTGCCAATCAGTGCAGCAATGGTAAAAATATTGTAACTACTAAAATTGACCAGACGTTCCGGGAAAATGTCATTAATGCGCTGGCGCAGCCCGTTGAGATTTTGACCCTCCATCAGCAGCAGCGTTTGCTCGTAGCGCTGGAGATTTTCAACCGTGGCAGGTTCGTGCAATGCCGGGTGATTTTTACGACAGACCAAAAGCAGCTTATCCGCAAAAAGCACATCACGGCTTAAGGCCCGGGCGTTGAGGGCGTTGCTGTCCACGATAAGGTCGGTCTGAAACTGGCTGAGCTGTGCCTCGGCGTCATTGACCGGGATATTACGCAGCATCAACTGTGGCGCGTGGGTCTTCACGGCATGGTAGATCATCGGCATCACCAGGGCACCCACGGAGGGGGTCGTACCAATAGTGATGATGCGCTGCTTATCGTAGCTGCCGGTTAAATCCAGCGCGCCGAGAATGGATTCCAGCCCCTGGCTAATGTACTCATGCAGGTGGGTGGCATAGGCGGTAGGCGTTACGCCCTGGCCTTTACGAATAAACAGGGGATCGGGAAAAATTGTCCGTAATTTTTGAATGGATTGACTAATTGCCGAGGGAGTGAGGTTCAGAATTTGGTAATGACTCAAAATTATTGATAGTGTTTTATGTTCAGATAATGCCCGATGACTTTGTCATGCAGCTCCACCGATTTTGAGAACGACAGCGACTTCCGTCCCAGCCGTGCCAGGTGCTGCCTCAGATTCAGGTTATGCCGCTCAATTCGCTGCGTATATCGCTTGCTGATTACGTGCAGCTTTCCCTTCAGGCGGGATTCATACAGCGGCCAGCCATCCGTCATCCATATCACCATGTCAAAGGGTGACAGCAGGCTCATAAGACGCTCCAGCGTCGCCATAGTGCGTTCACCGAATACGTGCGCAACAACCGTCTTCCGGAGCCTGTCATACGCGTAAAACAGCCAGCGCTGGCGCGATTTAGCCCCGACGTAGCCCCACTGTTCGTCCATTTCCGCGCAGACGATGACGTCACTGCCCGGCTGTATGCGCGAGGTTACCGACTGCGGCCTGAGTTTTTTAAATGGCGGAAAATCGTGTTGAGGCCAACGCTCATAATGCGGGCGATTGCCCGGCATCCAACGCCATTCATGGCCATATCAATGATTTTCTGGTGCGTACCGGGTTGAGAGGCGGTGTAAGTGAACTGTAGCTGCCATGTTTTACGGCAGTGAGAGCAGAGATAGCGCTGATGTCCGGCAGTGCTTTTGCCGTTACGCACCACCCCGTCAGTAGCTGAACAGGAGGGACAGCTGATAGAAACAGAAGCCAATGGAGCACCTCAAAAACACCATCATACACTAAATCAGTAAGTTGGCAGCATCACCCAGAATTTTCGCAGCATTAACGATCCCCTTATGAACATATACCGCCTCAAAAATCGTCAATAAGTTGAGATCGATATTACGTAAAGTCCGAAAAATTTGCGGTTTTGCATCACTTCCGGTTTCACTCAAGCGCTTTTCTGGAAGTTTATTATTATCCACGCTATCCCTCCGTATTTATTCACGATATAAATAATAGTTGAATTTAAATAATGTGCTTATTGATATGGGTAAACTGCTTAAAATAATTGGAGTTTTTTAAATTAACTCCTTGAATTGTATGATTTTTGTTCGGGCGTAATTGCGCCAGTTTGCTGGCCATGCCGACGCTGGAAAACAGGTGAAACGCGAATATGCAGACGTGTTGCAGGCTTTTTGAAAATATAGAAATCAGGGATTGTTGTAAAGGATAAATGGTATGAAATAAGAATGGCTCATCCAATAAATGAGCCAGAAGGGGAAGAGAATTAAGCAGTAATATATTTGTGTGGTGGATTGTTTAGCAGTGCTAAAAAAGAGTTTACCAAATGTGGACGCGCAATCTCAGGCGTAATGTCCTCAACCCACTGGCGCATTTGCGCCATTTCCATTCCCGCATAACCACAAGGGTTAATGCGCTGGAAAGGCGAAAGATCCATATTGATGTTTAATGCCAGACCGTGAAAAGAGCACCCTTTACGAATGCGCAGACCGAGTGAACATATTTTTTTTTCACCGACATAGACGCCGGGGGCGTCTGGCCGCGGGTGGGCTTCAATGTCAAATTCAGCCAGCGTGTTAACTACCGTCTGTTCCAGCAGCGTTACCAGCTCGCGCACGCCGAGCTTCCTGCGTTTCAGGTTGAGCAGAACATACATCACCTGCTGACCCGGCCCGTGATAGGTGATCTGCCCGCCACGATCGCTCTGGATAACCGGAATATCGCCAGTCATCAACAGATGCTCAGCTTTGCCTGCCTGGCCCTGGGTAAAGACGGGGGGATGCTCTACCAGCCAGATCTCATCCGGCGTGTTCTCGTCACGTTTGTCAGTAAATTCATGCATAGCCTGGGAGACAGGCTCATAGGGCTGCAGCCCAAGCTGGCGAACGAGAAGGGTGTCCTGATACAAAACGATCTCTCCGAACGAAGGAACAAACTGTAGCGGGGAGTATATCACAGAGGGGAAGCAGGTTACCCGGCGATGCGGGTAACCGAAAGGCGTTACAGCACCATACGAACGATATCGATATTGCCGAGCTCTTCGTACAGGGTCTCGACTTGTTCAATATGCGTCGCCGTGATGGTGATCGACACGGAGTGGTAGTTACCTTTGCTGCTTGGTTTCACCGTCGGAGAGTAGTCACCTGGCGCATGGCGCTGTACCACCTCAACCACCTGATCAACCAGCTCAGGCAACGCCTGCCCCATTACTTTGTAAGTAAAAGGAGTAGGGAATTCAAGCAGTTCGTTAAGTTTGGTTTTCATGGGAGCTCCGGCAGTACGTCAAAAAAATAATAACTCCCACATCAGGTGGGAGTTATCAGGTTACATAGTATATGGGGACAGAAATCACACTTTCAAGTGTTCAATTCTTAACCAAACCAGTGATGGAACATCAATTTAATGTAATCAATGATTTTGCCGAAGAAATTGCCTTCAGGGATTTCATCCAGCACCACCAGTGGGCGCTGATCGATGGTTTTACCATCGAGCTGGAAGTTGATGGTGCCGACAACCTGGTTTTTCTTCAGCGGGGCGTGCAGCTCGCTGGCGTTCAGCACATAGCTGGCCTTCAGGTCTTTCATGCGACCACGAGGGATGGTCAGGTAGAGATCTTTATCGACACCCAGGGAGGCACGATCGTTATCCCCGAACCAGACCGGCTCAGAAGCAAACTCTTTACCTGCTTTCAGCGGATTCACGGTTTCGAAGAAGCGGAAGCCCCAGGTCAGCAGCTTCTTGCTCTCGGCCTCGCGTCCTTTAAAGGTACGACCGCCCATCACGGCAGAGATCAGGCGCATCTGGCCTTCAGTAGCAGAAGCGACCAGGTTGTAACCGGCTTTTTCAGTGTGGCCAGTTTTGATGCCGTCAACGTTCAGGCTGTTGTCCCACAGCAGGCCGTTACGGTTGGTCTGACGAATACCGTTAAAGGTGAACTCTTTCTCTTTATAGATGGTGTATTCGTTCGGTACGTCACGGATCAGCGCTTGACCAATCAGCGCCATATCGCGCGCAGAGCTGTATTGACCTTCAGCATCCAGGCCGTGAACCGTCTGGAAGTGGCTGTTTTTCAGACCCAGCGCGCTCACGTAACTGTTCATCAGACCGACGAAAGCATCCTGGCTGCCAGCGGCAAAGTCTGCCATCGCCACGCAGGCGTCGTTACCGGACTGCAGGTTGATGCCGCGGATCAGCTGAGAGACAGGAACCTGCATACCCGGTTTCAGGAACATCAAAGATGAGCCCTTAAATACTGGGTTGCCGGTGGCCCACGCATCGTTACCGATGGTGACCAGGTCGGTCTCTTTGAATTTGCCTGCTTTCATGGCCTGACCGATGACATAGCTGGTCATCATTTTGGTCAGGCTGGCTGGATCGCGTCGTGCATCAGCGTTCTGTTCAGCCAACACTTTGCCGGAGTTGTAGTCGATCAGGATGTAGGATTCCGCGTCGATCTGCGGAACGCCCGGGATCATGGTCTTGATATTCAGGTCATCGGCGTGAGCAACGGAGAGCGTGGCTGCGCAAAGCGCCGTAGTGAGCGCCATGCGCTGCATAAAACGAGCGGAGAAAGTGGTCTTCATGGTCAGAACAACGACATCCGTGATGGAATTAAAAAAAGTGCCTTACTATAGCAAATGCTATACAGGCAGGCATCCGACTTTCAGCATGAGAATGTGTATCAACATGACAAATACTGACAATTCGGATACCGCCGATTATCATTTTGCAACAGCAATAAACGATTGTAACTGCGCCTCATTCTGCAGGCGCTGCTGCAACGCAGCGGCTTCAGATTTGCTGGCAAACGGGCCTAACTGGATACGCCAGACTGCGCCATTTTGCTCAACGCGACCCGGAACGCCAAACTGCTGGCCGAGACGCTGCTGATATTGCTGCGCACGTGCCTGATCGCTGACTGCGCCAACCTGCACGACATAGCCACCGGCCTGGGCAGGGGCGGAAACGGGGGCCGTAACCGGCGCCTGAGTCGGAGCGGACACTGGCGCAGTAACCGGTGCCGTCTGGTTCACCGGCGCGGTAACAACCGGCTGTGGCGCTGGCGGTTCGCTGCCTTCCAGTACACCTGGCGCAAGCGTGGTGGGTGCGCCGAGGAAACCGCTGCTGCTCACCGGTGCGCCCATGGTGTCTTCGCTTTTCAGCGTGTCGTTACTGATGGGGCGCACGTCACCCTGCGGCGCAGGTTCGGAAACGGACGACGCGCTACCCATACCGCCGCTCAGATCGGGACGCGCGGGCAGGGCATAAGTCTGTTTTGCCACGGTGGTACAGGCCATACCCGGGCCGGAGAGCGAGCCGTCCTGGGCGACAATAATCGGGTCGATCCGCACTTTGGTGTTGTTTGACGTGTTCAGGCGGTCGGCCGCGGCGCGCGAAAGCGAGATGACGCGATCGTTGCCGTAAGGGCCCCGGTCATTAATACGCACCACGATCATCCGGCCATTCGCCAGGTTGGTAATACGCGCATAGCTCGGGATCGGCAGGGTCGGATGCGCAGCCGTAAGCTGCATTGGATCAAACACTTCACCGGATGCGGTCAGGTTGCTTCCTGGCTCGGCATCATAAATAGCCGCCAGGCCTGCCTGACTGAAGCGGGAAAGATCCTGGACGATTTTGTAGCTTTTACCGTCTCGCTCGTAATCCTGGTTCGCGGTAGCGCTGAGCGGTTCAAAACGCGGATCGGCTCCGCTGATCTCAACCACCGGACCATTACATACTGCCGGCTGCGGCGGTGCGACGGTCGCTTGCTGCTGACCATCGTCACTTGTACAGGCTGCCAGTAAACTCACTGCGATGCAGATCCCAGACCACTGCTTACGCATTGCGTGCCCCTTATACGCTTTTTGACAACATTTTTCTGTGTGTGTGGATCGACATGACGATCCCGAACCCGGCCATCAGAACAATCAGGGCCGAGCCTCCGTAACTCACCAGGGGAAGCGGTACGCCTACCACCGGCAGAATACCGCTCACCATACCAATATTTACGAAAACATAAACGAATAAAATCAACATCAAGCCACCGGCCATCACGCGGCCAAAGGTGGTTTGCGCCCGGGCGGCTATCCACAATCCACGCATGATCAACAGCAGGTAGAGCGCCAGCAGAATCAGAATCCCCACCAGCCCTAACTCTTCGGCCAGCACCGCAAAGATAAAGTCGGTGTGACGTTCAGGCAGGAACTCAAGCTGCGACTGTGTACCGTGCAGCCAGCCCTTACCGCGCAGGCCGCCAGAGCCTATTGCAATCTTCGACTGTATTATATGATAGCCTGCCCCGAGCGGGTCGCTCTCCGGATCCAGCAGCATCATCACGCGCTGGCGCTGATAATCGTGCATCAGGAAGAACCACAGAATCGGGATAAAGGCGGCGACCAGCACCACTGCAATGCCGATAAGCCGCCAGCTCAGGCCGGAAAGGAACAGCACAAACAGGCCAGAGAGGGCGATCAGAATTGAGGTACCGAGGTCTGGCTGCGCCGCAACCAGCAGCGTCGGCAGGAAAATCAGCACCAGCGCAATACCGGTATTTTTCAGCGACGGCGGGCAGACGTCACGGTTAATGAAGCGTGCCACCATCAACGGGACGGCGATTTTCGCAATCTCCGAGGGCTGGAAGCGCACAATACCGAGGTCGAGCCAGCGCTGCGCGCCTTTCGAAATCGCCCCGAACGCATCGACCGCCACCAGCAGGATAATACAGAAGATATAGAGATAGGGCGCCCAGCCTTCGTAGACGCGCGGCGGGATCTGCGCCATCACCACCATGATCACCAGGCCCATGGTGATCTGGCCGATCTTGCGTTCGGTCATCCCGAGGTCCTGGCCGCTGGCGCTCCAGATGACCAGGGCGCTATAAACCAGCAGCGCCAGCAGGATCAGCAGCATGGCCGGGTCGATGTGGATCTTGTCCCACAGCGATTTTTTATTCGGATTATCCGTCACGATTATTGGTCCTCCGCGCCGGCGGCAGCCGGGCTCTCGCTCGGCAGGTCAGTGTTGTTGTCACCCAGCATAATGTGGTCAAGGATCTGGCGCATAATGGTGCCGACCGCCGGGCCGGCACCGCCGTTTTCCAGAATGATCGACACGGCAACCTGTGGGTTCTCATAAGGGGCAAACGCAATCATCAGCTTATGGTCACGCAGACGTTCAGCAATTTTGTGTGCGTTATAGGTTTCGTTCGCCTTCAGGCCGAAGACCTGCGCGGTACCGGATTTCGCTGCAATTTTGTACGGTGCGCCGGCAAAGTACTTATGCGCTGTACCGTTCGCGCGGTTAGCAACGCCGTACATCCCGTCTTTGGCAATTTCCCAGTAACCGGAGTGAATGTCTCCAACCGGCGGTTCATGGGGCTGCGCCCACGGCACTTTTTTGCCATCTTCGACGGTGCTCATTAGCAGGTGCGGCACTTTCACCACCCCGTCGTTGATAAGGATCATCAGCGCTTTATTCATCTGGATCGGGGTCGCGGTCCAGTAGCCCTGGCCGATGCCTACCGGAATGGTGTCACCCTGATACCAGGGCTTTTTAAAGCGTTTCAGCTTCCATTCGCGGGTTGGCATGTTACCGGAACGCTCTTCGGCCAGGTCGATACCGGTGTAATGGCCATAGCCAAATTTGCCCATCCATTCCGAGAGACGGTCGATGCCCATATCGTAGGCCACCTGGTAGAAGAAGGTATCTGCCGACTCCTCCAGCGATTTGGTGACGTTCAGATGCCCGTGGCCCCACTTTTTCCAGTCACGGTAGCGTTTTTCAGAGCCCGGCAGCTGCCACCAGCCCGGGTCGAAGAGGCCGGTGTTGCGGGTGATTACCCCGGCGCTCAGGGCAGAGACCGCCACGTACGGTTTCACCGTTGAAGCAGGCGGATAAACCCCCTGGGTTGCGCGGTTGACCAGCGGCGTATTCGGGTCGTTGAGCAGGCCAGAATAGTCTTTGCTGGAGATGCCATCCACAAACAGGTTCGGGTCATAGCTTGGGGTTGAAACCAGCGACAGAATGCTGCCAGTGCGCGGATCGGTGACAATCACCGCCGCACGGCTGCCAGCCAGCAGGGTTTCGATATACTGCTGGAGTTTAAGATCCAGCGTCAGATAGATGTCATGTCCGGCCTGCGGCGGCACCTCTTTCAGCTGGCGGATCACTCTTCCCCGGTTGTTAACTTCAACTTCTTCGTAACCGGTCTGGCCGTGGAGAACGTCTTCGTAATAACGCTCAATACCCAGCTTGCCGATATCGTGCGTTGCCGCATAGTTGGCGAGCTTGCCATCTTTATCCAGCCTGTCGACATCTTTATCGTTGATTTTAGAGACATAGCCGATCACGTGGGTCAGGGCAGAGCCGTACGGATAGAAGCGACGCTTGTAGCCTTTGACTTCCACGCCGGGGAAGCGGTACTGGTTCACGGCGAAGCGGGCCACCTGCACCTCGGTGAGGTTGGTTTTGACCGGGATCGAGGTAAAGCGGTGCGAACGTGAGCGCTCTTTTTTGAAGGCGGCGATATCGTCATCAGTGAGATCAACCACGCTGCGCAGTGCATCAAGCGTCTGCTGCACGTTATCGACCTTCTCCGGCATCATTTCAATCTGGTAGATGGTGCGGTTCAGCGCCAGCGGCGTACCGTTGCGGTCATAGATGATGCCGCGACTGGGGGCGATAGGAACAAGTTTGATGCGGTTTTCGTTGGAGCGGGTCTGGTAATCGGTAAAACGGACAATCTGCAGATTATAGAGGTTGGCGATCAGCACGCCAGTCAGCAGCAAAATCCCCAAAAAGGCGACCAGCGCCCGGCGCACAAACAGCGCGGACTCAGCCGTATAGTCGCGAAAAGAATTCTGTAGTTTCATCCGCTGCTTAATTTATCCAGGACTTAATCATTACTCACGGTGATAAGGGTGGTTGGTTGTGATGCTCCACGCGCGATAGAGGCTTTCAGCAACCAGAACCCGAACCAACGGGTGGGGGAGCGTCAGCGCGGAGAGAGACCAACTCTGTTCTGCTGCCGCTTTGCAGGCGGGGGATAATCCCTCCGGTCCGCCAATCAACAGGCTGACGTCGCGACCGTCCTGCTTCCAGCGTTCCAGCTCAACCGCCAGTTGCGGCGTATCCCAGGGTTTGCCCGGAATATCGAGAGTGACGATGCGGTTTTTACCGGCAGCAGCCAGCATCTGCTCACCCTCTTTATCGAGAATACGTTTGATATCCGCGTTTTTACCGCGTTTGCCAGCAGGGATCTCCACCAGCTCGAACGGCATGTCTTTTGGAAAACGACGTAGATATTCAGTAAACCCCGTTTGTACCCAGTCGGGCATTTTTGTACCGACGGCTACCAGTTGCAGCTTCACGCATTAACCCCAGAGTTTTTCCAGTTCATACAGGCGACGGCTCTCTTCCTGCATGACGTGGACAATCACATCGCCAAGGTCAACAACGACCCAGTCAGCGGTCGCTTCGCCTTCAACGCCGAGCGGCATCATGCCGGCAGCGCGAGACTCCTGAACCACATGATCGGCGATGGAGGCAACATGGCGCGTAGAAGTGCCGGTGCAGATAATCATGCAATCGGTGATGCTTGATTTGCCCTGAACGTCGATGGCAATGATGTCCTGACCTTTCAGATCATCAATTTTGTCGATAACAAAATCCTGGAGTGCTTTACCCTGCAAGTTTTCCCCCTGGGAGAGTGAGATTGAACAACTATAAATTCGTAGCCAGACAGTATACCTGAACTGGCTGCAGTGTCGGGACAAATGTCACCGGACGGGCATGAGAAGGCGGGTATCATCCCACCCTCAGCCGAAGATTGCATCGCCATTTTTGTAAAACAGTTTTTGTAAAACAGTGCTGGCGGGAAGTCTGGCAGCGGAGGATATCAGCCTGGACGGGGGTGTCAATGGTGAGAGCGCGAATGGCGCGCTTTTTCTCCCGGGCGCCAGTCAGTTGCTGCTTTTCTGATACAACCCCTGCTGTTGAATATAACGCAACACCGGCATCGGTAACATCTCATCGCAGGGGAGACCCTGCTGCAGGCGCTGGCGGATAAGCGTGGCTGAAATATCAAACCAGGGCGTCTCCGCGAGGTAAATTTTGCCGGCAGGCTGGTTGTGCAGATCTTCAGATTGATAAGTGAGATGCTGTTCCAGCCACAGCTGATGCCGCTCCTCTTTCATCGCCAGGGGATAGCCTGGCCGACGGCAGACGATTAAATGGCTGTTATCAAGGATTGTTTCGTACTGATACCAGCTCGGGAAATTGAGCAGCGAGTCCTGGCCGATAATAAAGGCCAGCGGCTTCTCCGGCCCCTGTTCGCGTCGCCACTCCTCTAGCGTCTGTGCCGTATAGGAAGGGCTATCCCGGCGCAGCTCGCGCTCATCAAGAACAAACAGCGGTTTATCGGCGATCGCCAGCTCCAGCATCTGTTTGCGCTGGGCGGGGGTGGCCTCGGGCTGCGGGCGATGCGGCGGCACATTGTTCGGCATAATAGTGACACGCTGCAGGCCAATCTGGTTGGCCAGGATCTCGACCGGTTTCAGATGCCCGTAATGTACCGGGTCAAAAGTGCCGCCATAGAGTGCCTGTAGAGAATGCATCTCTTACCCTTCTATAAAAATGTCCGCCAGCGCCTTGTGGCACAGCAGCAGCGAGAGACTCTCCAGCTCAGACCAGATCGACTGACCGTAATCCTGCTTCAGGGTCAGCTCGGTGCGCGTCAGAAGCTGAACGGCCTGGCGCAGCTGTTCCGGACTCAGCCGGTTCAGGGCTTCGGTGGTCATAACGCGGCGGTTCTGCCAGACCCGGTGTTTATCAAACAGCGCGCGCAAAGGCGTATGCGCTGACTGACGTTTAAGCGTCACCAGCAGCAGCAGTTCCCGCTGTAAGGTTCGCAGCAGAATCACCGGCTCGCTGCCTTCGAGACGCAACTGCTGCAGGATATGCAGAGCGCGTTTGCTCTTAGCGGACAGCAGGGCATCGACCCAGTGGAAAGGGGTAAAGTGCGCCGCGTCGTTAACTGCCTGCTCAACGCGCGGTAAGGTCAGTTTGCCATCTGGCCAGAGCAGCGCCAGCCGCTCCAGGGCCTGGGCCAGCGCCAGCAGATTACCTTCGTAACAGTAACAAAGGAGCTGATTGGCCGCGTCATCCAGCTGCAGATTGCGCTGCTTTGCCCGGGCCGCCACCCATTTGGGCAGATGCGCCTGCTCCGGTGTCTGGCAGGTCACCAGCACCGAATGGTTTGCCAGCGCCGTAAACCAGGCGGCATTTTCCTGCGCTTTGGTCAGTTTGTTGCCGCGAACGATCAGCAGCAGATCGCTGTGCAGCAGGCTAACCAGCGTAGCAAGCTGTTCGTTGATCGCCGCGTTAGGGCCGTTTTCCGGGAGCTGGATAAGCAGCGTTTGCCGGGCAGCAAACAGGCTCATAGCCTGGCAAAGGGAGAAAATCTCCTGCCAGTCGGTGCTGTTATCCAGAGTGAAACTGTGGTGCTCCTCAAAGCCCTGAGAGGCTGCAAAGTGACGCACGGCGTCCTGGCTTTCCTGGAGCAGCAGCGGATCGTTTCCGAGAAGCAGATACGCCGCGCGCAGCCCTTCATTAAGCTGCGCGCGGAGTTGTTCAGGGTACAACCTGAGCATTACTGACCCAGCGTCGTGGAGACGCGCGAGGAGGATGCCGTTGGCTGAGCAGCAGGCTGAGCTTTCAGGTCATTCTCTTTTTCAGCAGTCTGGACGCTCGGCAGCTTACGGATCAGCTGTTCCGCCGCCTTGTCGTACATTTCGTTGATGATAATGGTCTGCTCTGCGTCTTTCGCCAGTGCCGTCTGCGGGTTATCGAAGAACGAACGGTAGACCTTGGTGCTGATAGGGTAAATATCGCTACCCGGGATCAGTACCGCAGCGTGCACTTCCATCACCATCTGGTATTCCGCAGTACGACCATCCTGGAAGATGGAGGCGGTATCCTGGCTCAGGGTAGAGCTCAGGATGCGGAACGATGGGATGTCCTGGCGCAGCGTACCTTTTTCGATCAGTTCAACGCCGTTAAGACGCAGCTGGTTACGAATGGCACGGCTAAGCGGACCATTTGGATCGCCCGAATCGAAAATCATCGTTTTCATCTGCTCCGGCACCTGTGTGGTGTTACGCAGATGCCAGCCACATCCGGCGGTGACCAGCACCGCCAGCGATAACAGTAATGTTGCCAGTTGTCGCACGCTTCCTCCCGCGCTTAGCCAACGACCAGGTTCAGCAATTTACCAGGCACGTAGATCACTTTACGTACGGTAACGCCATCAAGATACTTCGCCACCAGAGTTTCCTGGCCAGCACGCTCGCGGACCTGCTCTTCGGTTGCATCAACCGGAACAGTAATCTTACCGCGGACTTTACCGTTGACCTGCACGACGACCAGCGTGGTGTTTTCCACCATTGCGGATTCATCAGCCACTGGCCACGGCGCATTGTCGATATCGCCTTCGCCGTTCAGCTCCTGCCACAGGGTGAAGCTGACGTGCGGGGTGAACGGGTTCAACATACGTACCACAGCCAGCAGCGCTTCACGCATGATGGCGCGATCCTGCTCGCCCTCCTGCGGGGCTTTCGCCAGCTTGTTCATCAATTCCATAATAGCCGCAATTGCGGTATTGAAGGTCTGACGGCGACCAATATCATCGGTCACTTTGGCAATCGTTTTATGCACATCGCGACGCAGCGCCTGCTGATCTTCCGTCAGCGCCGCGGTGTTCAGTGCCGGTGCGTCACCCTGAGCGGTGTGCTCGTAAACCAGTTTCCAGACACGTTTCAGGAAGCGGTTAGCCCCTTCCACGCCGGACTCCTGCCACTCCAGAGTCATATCTGCCGGAGAGGCGAACATCATAAACAGGCGCACGGTA
The DNA here is from genome assembly GCF_002920195.1 of Leclercia sp. LSNIH8. NCBI lineage: Bacteria > Pseudomonadati > Pseudomonadota > Gammaproteobacteria > Enterobacterales > Enterobacteriaceae > Leclercia > Leclercia sp. LSNIH8. The sequence goes on from NZ_PQJY01000001.1 coordinate 375,218, forward strand.
TCGGCACCGTAACGCTCTACCATCTCCTGCGGATCGATGCCGTTGTTTTTGGACTTGGACATCTTGCTCATGCCGGTATAGACCAGCTCATGGCCTGCCGCGTCCTTCGCCTTCACGATACGGCCTTTCTCGTCGCGCTCAACGATCGCATCTTTAGGCGAAACCCAGTTACGTTCGCCGTTTGCGCCCACGTAGTAGAAGGCATCTGCCAGCACCATGCCCTGACACAGCAGCTGTTTGGCTGGCTCGTCAGAGTTCACCAGGCCCGCGTCGCGCATCAGCTTGTGGAAGAAGCGGAAGTAGAGCAGGTGCATGATGGCGTGTTCGATACCGCCAATGTAGATATCTACCGGCAGCCAGTAGTTTGCGGCTTTGGAATCCAGCATCCCTTCCTGATGCTGCGGGCAGGTGTAACGCGCATAGTACCAGGAGGACTCCATAAAGGTGTCGAAGGTGTCGGTTTCACGCAGCGCAGGCATACCGTTTACGGTAGTCTTCGCCCACTCAGGGTCGGCTTTGATTGGGCTGGTGATGCCGTCCATGACCACATCTTCTGGCAGGATCACCGGGAGCTGATCTTCCGGCGTTGGCATAACGGTGCCATCTTCCAGGGTGACCATCGGGATTGGCGCGCCCCAGTAACGCTGACGGGAAACGCCCCAGTCGCGCAGACGGTAGTTAACTTTACGCTCGCCGACGCCCAGCGCGGCCAGTTTGTCAGCAATGGCGTTAAAGCCCTCTTCAAAGCTCAGGCCGCTAAATTCACCAGAGTTAAACAGGGTGCCTTTTTCGGTCAATGCCTGTTCAGACAGGTCAGGCTCGCTGCCATCTGCTGCCAGGATAACCGGCTTGATCGCCAGGTTGTATTTGGTGGCAAACTCATAGTCGCGCTGATCGTGACCCGGAACGGCCATCACCGCGCCAGTACCGTATTCCATCAGTACGAAGTTGGCGACCCAGACCGGGATCGCTTCGCCCGTCAGTGGGTGTTTGGCATAGAAACCGGTGGCAACGCCTTTTTTCTCCATCGTTGCCATGTCAGCTTCGGCGACTTTGGTGTTGCGGCATTCGTCGATAAAGGTCGCCAGTTCCGGGTTGTTCTCTGCCGCTTTCTGCGCCAGCGGGTGACCTGCGGCCACGGCCAGGTAGGTCGCACCCATGAAGGTGTCCGGACGGGTGGTGTAGACGGTCAGTGGCTGATCGTACTTTTCAACGTTGAAGGTGATCTCTACCCCTTCAGAGCGGCCGATCCAGTTACGCTGCATGGTCTTCACGGTATCTGGCCAGTGGTCCAGATTATCCAGATCGTTCAGCAGTTCGTCGGCGTAAGCGGTGATTTTGATAAACCACTGCGGGATCTCTTTGCGCTCAACTTTGGTGTCGCAGCGCCAGCAGCAGCCGTCGATAACCTGTTCGTTCGCCAGAACGGTCTGATCGTTCGGGCACCAGTTAACGGCGGAGGTTTTTTTGTAGACCAGCCCTTTTTTGTAGAGCTCGGTGAAGAACTTCTGCTCCCAGCGGTAATATTCCGGGGTGCAGGTCGCCAGCTCGCGGCTCCAGTCATAGCCAAAGCCCAGCATCTTGAGCTGGTTTTTCATGTAGGCGATGTTGTCGTAGGTCCATGGTGCTGGCGCAGTGTTGTTTTTCACCGCGGCACCTTCTGCAGGCAGACCAAACGCATCCCAGCCGATTGGCTGCAGGACGTTTTTGCCCAGCATGCGCTGATAACGGGCGATCACATCACCGATGGTGTAGTTACGCACGTGGCCCATGTGTAGTCGGCCAGAAGGATAGGGAAGCATCGACAGGCAGTAATACTTCTCTTTGCTCTCGTCTTCGGTGACTTCAAAAGTGCGCTTCTCGTCCCAGTGTTGCTGGACTTTCGATTCTATCTCTTCCGGGCGGTATTGCTCTTGCATGGCAGCCAGTGGTCCTGTGTTCAATACAGCTACAAATGTAGCCAATGGATGTGGTAATTCAGATCCGCATAGCATAGCCCAAACGCCCGCGTCAAAACAGCCTTTACCACTAAAAGCGCCTTGCAGGAATTTACGTAGAGTGTGGATGACCTGACAAAGCGGGGCGCAAATAAGGTCTATCATTAGAGAGGTTTACTTACCCGGGAGGCAAAATGATGAACAAGGTTGCTCAATTTTACCGTGAACTGGTCGCCACATTGACAGAACGTCTGCGGAATGGTGAGCGTGATATTGATGCGCTCGTCGAGCATGCACGCGTTAAGGTGATGCAGACGGGTGAGTTAACGCGCACCGAAGTGGAAGAGGTGACCCGCGCGGTTCGCCGCGATCTGGAAGAGTTCGCCCGTAGCTATGGCGAAAGCCAGGACGAGGCCACCGACAGTGTATTTATGCGGGTGATTAAAGAGAGCCTCTGGCAGGAGCTGGCGGACATTACCGATAAAACCCAGCTGGAGTGGCGTGAGGTCTTTCAGGATCTGAACCACCACGGGGTGTATCACAGCGGTGAGGTTGTCGGGCTGGGGAATCTGGTGTGCGAGAACTGCCATTTCCACATGGCGATTTATACACCGGAGATGCTGCCGGTCTGTCCTAAATGCGGCCACGATCAGTTCCAGCGTCGGCCATTTGAACCCTAATGTTGTCGTAATATAAGCTGGCACGGTGATGCCAGCTTTTTCAGTACAAAAGTGTTGTGTGGCGTTAAGCGTAAAACGCCAGCCGTTCGGCTAATAAATCGACAAAGGCTTCACGGTTAATGTTTGTCATAACAGTGGTATTTGGCCTGTTACCCGTCAGGAAGTAATAATCCACCACCGTCATTCCCTGAGTGTATTTCCCCTGCGTTTCTACGCCTACCCAGCGCTCCACGGTGGTAAATATCTCCGGTTTCAGTAGCCAGGCGATGGTGCAAGGGTCATGCAAGGGTGCCCCCTGGAAACCCCACTTCTCGGTTTTATGGTACTCCATAAAGAAGTCGAGCAGCTCCGCCACGGTGGTTGCCACCGGGTTGCCGATCCGGCGAAAACGTTCGATATCTTCCGCCATAATTTGTGCCTGATGAGTCACATCCAGCCCGGCCATGACCACCGGAATGCCGGACTGAAAGACGATCTCGGCCGCCTCTGGGTCAACAAAGATGTTGAATTCCGCCGCAGGCGTCCAGTTACCCAGCTCCATCGCACCGCCCATGATCACAATCCGGGCGATTTTCGCATGCAGCTCCGGGTGGCTGTTCAGCAGCAGGGCGACGTTAGTTTGCGGACCGGTAGAGACCAGCGTCACCGGCTCGGCGCTTTCGCGCAGTACGTTTGCCATCAGCTCCACTGCCGTGCAATCCTGCGGCGCAAAATCTGGCTCGGGCAGGGCAGGGCCGTCAAGGCCACTTTCTCCGTGTACATTGTCGGCAATGATCAGATCGCGCATCAGGGGCTTAATCGCGCCGCCTGCCACCGGAATATCGCTGCGTTTCAGCAGGGTCAGCATGCGCAGCACATTGCGCAGGGTTTTGTCAGGAGTCTGGTTACCGGCAGAAGAGGTTACAGCCTTGAGGTCAAGCTCAGGTGAGGCGAGGGCAAGGACGAGTGCTATCGCGTCATCATGACCCGGATCGCAATCGAGGATAATGGGCAGTGCCATAGAAATCTCCATTTCTTAGTGTTGTTTGGCGACAAGGCTAACGCTGAAGGCAGAGGCAGACGAGATAAAGAGATAAAAAGCGTGAAGCGGTGCGCAATCTGAACGATCGCGCACCGGGAAGATTAATGCAGGATTTTGGCGAGGAAGTCTTTGGCACGTTCCGACTGCGGGTTATTAAAGAACTCTTCTTTCGCGGAGTCCTCAACGATTTTACCCTCATCCATAAAGATCACGCGGTTTGCGACTTTACGCGCAAAGCCCATTTCGTGCGTGACCACCATCATAGTCATCCCTTCCTGCGCCAGTTGCACCATAACATCCAGCACTTCATTGATCATCTCAGGGTCAAGTGCGGATGTTGGCTCATCAAAGAGCATCGCGACGGGATCCATACAGAGCGCGCGGGCAATCGCCACGCGCTGCTGTTGGCCGCCGGATAGCTGCGCCGGGAATTTATCGGCATGGGCGGAGAGACCCACGCGCTCCAGCAGTTTCAGCCCCTTCTCACGTGCAGCCGCCTTATCGCGCTTGAGGACCTTCACCTGCGCCAGGGTCAGGTTCTCAATGATCGACAGATGCGGGAAGAGTTCAAAGTGCTGGAACACCATCCCGACGTTAGAACGCAGCTTCGCCAGATTGGTTTTCTTATCATTCACTTTGGTGCCGTTGACGATGATCTCGCCCTGCTGCACCGGCTCAAGACCGTTCACGGTTTTAATCAGCGTGGATTTACCCGAGCCGGACGGCCCGCACACCACTACCACTTCGCCCTTTTTCACTTCCGTGGAGCAGTCGGTCAGCACCTGAAAGTGCCCATACCATTTAGAAACATTTTTCAGGGAAATCATTACACTGTCCTTTTCTTCAGCCAGCTGACCAACAGCGACGCGCTTAAACTAATTGCAAAATAGACCGCACCTGCGAATAGGATCATCTCAACCTGGGTACCATCGCGCTCGCCGATGGTGGAGGCGGTACGGAAGAAGTCTGCCAGGCTCAATACATAGACCAGCGAGGTATCCTGGAACAGCACGATGCCCTGGGTGAGCAGCAGCGGAACCATGGCGCGGAACGCCTGCGGCAGAATGATGAGCTTCATCGACTGCCAGTGGGTCATGCCTAACGCCAGGGCGGCGCTGGACTGCCCGCGGGAGATACTCTGGATCCCGGCACGAATAATTTCTGAATAGTACGCCGCCTCAAACATCGAGAAGGCCACCATCGCCGAGATCAGGCGGATATCGGATTTAGGCGACAGGCCTAAAACGTTCTGCAGGAATCCGGGCACGATCAGGTAGAACCACAGCAGCACCATCACCAGCGGGATGGAGCGGAACACGTTGACGTAGGCGGTAGCAAACCAGGCGACAGGCTTAAAGCTCGACAGACGCATTACCGCCAGCAGGGTGCCCCAGACAATCCCGACAATCACCGCCGTCAGGGTGATCTTCAGCGTGATGATCAGGCCATCGATCAGGTAGGGCAGGGAGGGAACAATAGAGCTCCAGTCAAATTCGTACATTATTTGCCCCCCAGGTTGCCCGGCAGGCGAACTTTACGTTCAACCAGGTTCATCACCAGCATAATGACAGCATTAATCAATACGTAGGCCAGGGTAATGGCGGTGAAGGATTCCCACGCATGGGCGGAGTAATCCAGCAGTTTGCCCGCCTGCGCGGCCATATCCACCAGACCGATGGTGGAGGCGATGGCCGAGTTTTTCACCAGGTTCATCATCTCCGAGGTCATCGGCGGCACAATTACGCGGTAGGCGTTTGGCAGCAGGACGTAGCGGTAAGCCTGCGGCAGGGTCAGCCCCATCGCCAGCGCCGCATTTTTTTGTCCACGTGGCAGAGACTGGATCGCTGCACGCACCTGCTCGCACACGCGGGCGGCGGTGAACAGACCCAGACAGAGCATCGAGGAGACAAAGAACTGCACGTTTGGATCCAGTTCCGATTTGAACCACATGCCGATATCTTCCGGCAACAGTTCCGGGATGACCAGATACCAGGTAAAGAACTGCACGATTAACGGAACGTTACGGAACAGTTCGACGTAGCAGGTGCCGATAGATGAGAGAAAACGGTTAGGGACGGTACGCAAAATACCGAACAACGAGCCGACGAGAAACGCAATAATCCAGGCGGTGATCGACAGCGCGACCGTGACCTGAAAACCGCTCCACAGCCAGCCAAGATAGGTGGTGTTGCCGAACGGGGCTTGCTGCAGGAAAATGCCCCAGTTCCAGTCAATTGACATAGTAAACTCCAGAAAAAAAAGGGTAGCAGCGCTACCCTCGAAGATTGGTGAGAAGCTTTAATATTCGCGCTGAGTGGGGAACGACCACTCAACGTTTAGTCTGTCCGCGCTTCCCGACAATCGAGAGGGCAGGAGAACCCGCCCCTTAGTGGTTCTAATTAGTTAAGTGCCTTGTCATTCGGTTCTTTAAACAGTGCTTTCATATCGTCAGACAGTTCAAAGTTCATGTTGAGATTTTTTGGTGGGATTGGGTTTTTAAACCACTTATCGAACCATTTCTCTGCTTCACCGGAGGTCTGAACCTGAGCGATGGTATCGTCGACGAGTTTCTTAAATTCCGCGTCGTCTTTACGCATCATGCAGCCGTAGGCCTCTTTGGATTGCGCGGTGCCGACGATTTCCCAGTTATCCGGTTTCTTCGCTTTAGCACGCTCACCCGCCAGCAGAGCATCATCCATCATAAACGCGACGGCGCGGCCGCTTTCCAGAGTACGGAAAGAGTCACCGTGGTCTTTGGCGCTGATGATACGCATGTCCATTTTTTTCTCTTCATTCAGCTTATGCAGCAGAACTTCAGAGGTCGTCCCGGAGGTCACAACCACCGCTTTGCCTTTCAGGTCGGCGAAATCTTTAATATCGCCGCCTTTTTTGGTCAGCAGACGGGTACCGACGACGAAGATGGTGTCGGAGAAGGCAGCCTGTTTCTGACGCTCAAGGTTGTTAGTCGTTGAACCACACTCAAAATCGAAGGTGCCGTTCTGCAGCAGCGGAATACGGTTTTGTGAAGTGATTGGGATCAGCTTCACTTCCAGATCCGGTTTGTTGAGCTTTTTCTTCACCGCGTCAACGATCGCGTTGGAGTAAGCCTGTGAGTAGCCCACGACTTTTTGCGTGTTGTCGTAGTATGAGAATGGCACAGAGGATTCACGGTGGCCGACCACAATCACGCCGTTTTTCGCGATTTTTTCCAGGGTACCGCCTGCTGCCGGGGCGGCATCTTCAGCGTGCACGACGCTTGCGGACAATCCCATCACCAGCATTGCTGTGGCCAGTTTACGTAATTGCATATCCAACTCCTTTATTATCAGCGCCAGAGACGCATTGATATTCGGTGTGATGTTGTTATAGCTCGCGCGATACGAGTGCAGTGTTATACCTGTTTGTTAACATTTAGTTTGGCTTAATGTAAAGATTTTGCTGCGTTATTGTTTATTTTTGCGAAGCGCGCCGCACCATTCAGAGGCATAAATCTTCCGTTGCACCGTTTCGGTGCTACTGATGAGCTACGCTGGTGCGACCGGGTTGCACAGTAAGCCAAATCGCGTTTACGTAAATAGATAAAGCAATAGCCGTGCCAGAATTGTGTCGCAGTGAGAATTGGCGGGTGGCGGCTTCGCCTTACCCGGCCTACAAGATCGTAGGCCCGGCAAGCGTAGCGCCGCCGGGCAAAGAGGGGAGGGAACTACTTGCGGCGCTGGCGCAGACTCATCAGCACGGCGCCAAAACCGAACAGTGCGGTGAGGATCCACAGCGGCCAGTTGCCGGTGCGGGCATAAGGCGTCAGCCCGGTCGTCGGCGTGACCTTCGCCGTCAGCACGTCGCGGGTGAATTGCGGCAGCATAGCCTGAATTTCACCCTGCGGACCAATCACGGCGGTAATGCCGTTGTTGGTGCTACGCAGCAGAGGGCGCGCCAGCTCCAGGGAGCGCATCCGCGCCATCTGGAAATGCTGCCACGGGCCGATCGATTTACCGAACCAGGCATCGTTGGAGATGGTCAGCAGATAGTCGGTGTCCGGACGGAAATTATCCCGCACCTGCTCACCGAGGATAATCTCGTAGCAAATGGCGGCGGTCAGCAGGAAGCCGTGGGCGCTCAGCTGAGGCTGAACGTACGGGCCCCGGCTAAACGAAGACATCGGCAGATCGAAGAACGGCGCCAGCGGGCGCAGTATCGACTCCAGCGGCACAAACTCACCAAACGGCACCAGGTGATTCTTGTTGTAGCGGTTCGCCGACTCATAGCTGTACGGATTATCTTTCCCCAGCGTGATGATGGTGTTGTAGGTATCGTAACGGTTCTGCTTGTTCAGCCGCGCGTCAACGATACCGGTGATCAGCGTGGAGTTTCGCGCCCGCAGCAGATCGTCCATCATGGTCAGAAAACGCTGCTGGTTGATCTCCAGATCCGGGATTGCCGACTCGGGCCAGATAATCAGCTGGGATTTGCCCATCTCTTTCTGGGTGGCATCCAGATAAATTTTCAGGGTGTTGATCAACTGACCTTCATCCCATTTCAGCGACTGGGGAATATTACCCTGCACCATCGATACCTGGGTGGCGCGTTCCGGCTCAAGGGTGAACCACTGGATATAACGCAGCGGGAAAGGCAGGGCAAAGAGGACCAGAGCGACTGCCAGCGCTCGCCCGTTGCGCTGCACCAGCGCCAACACCAGCAGGCCGCTTACCACCATCAGCAGGAAGTTGATCGCCTCGACGCCCATCACCGGCGCCAGCCCCTTCAGCGGACCATCTATCTGGCTATAGCCGAACTGCAACCACGGAAAGCCGGTCAGCACCCAGCCGCGCAGGAACTCGGTAATTTGCCAGACCACCGGGGCGGCAATCGCCACCCGCAACCAGCTGGTTTTTGGCCACAGGCGGGAGAGGATCCCGGCAAACAGACCCGTGTAAAGCGAGAGGTAGGCCGCCAGCAGCACCACGAGGAAAACATTCACCGGGCCTGGCATGCCGCCAAACTGGGCAATACTGACGTAAACCCAGTTAATACCGGAGCCAAACAGGCCCAGCCCCCAGAAATAGCCAATCGCCGCCGCCTGAACAGGGCGTCGGTTAAGGGTCAGCCCCTGAAGTCCCATCAGGGAGAGGAGGGCCGCTGGCCAGAAGTCATAAGGGGAAAAAGCCAGCGTACCGCTGGCTCCGAGGATTAGCGCCAGCAGCAGACGCGTGCGCTGGCGTTCAAGCAAGGGGGCAAATGCCATTTAAATCAATCATCCAGTGTGGGTTGCGGAGCATCGCCCGGCATTCTGACATGAACCTGAATAATACGTCGACTGTCGGCCATCGCCACCTTGAACTGATAGCCGTCAATTTCCACGGTTTCGCCACGCGCCGGCAGGTGACCAAAGGCCTGCATCACCAGACCGCCGATGGTATCCACCTCTTCGTCGCTGAAGTGGGTGCCGAAGGTGTCATTGAAATCTTCGATAGGGGCGAGCGCACGCACGGTCCAGGTGTGGCGGCTCAACTGACGGAAGTCGATATCCTCTTCTTCGTCATATTCATCTTCAATTTCGCCGACAATCAGCTCAAGAATATCTTCGATGGTGACCAGGCCCGAAACACCGCCAAATTCATCGATAACAATCGCCATGTGGTAGCGCTGAGAGCGGAACTCTTTAAGCATGCGGTCTACCCGCTTACTTTCCGGAACAACCACCGCCGGACGTAACACTTTTTCCATGCTGAAGGCTTCGGCATCGCTGCGCATAAACGGCAGCAGATCCTTGGCCATCAAAATTCCTTCGATGTGGTCTTTGTCTTCGCTGATCACCGGGAAACGTGAGTGAGCGGATTCGATGATGACATCGAGGCACTCATCCAGGGTCTGGTTACGTTTCAGGGTAATCATCTGCGAACGGGGGATCATGATATCGCGAACGCGCTGGTCGGCGATGTCCATTACCCCTTCAAGCATCTCGCGCGTATCTTCATCGATAAGCTCGTTCTGCCCGGAGTCACGGATAAGCTCCAGAAGGTCATCACGGTTTTTAGGTTCACCGTGGAACAGCTGGCTCAGAAGGAGGGAGAAAAATCCTTTTTTGCTGTTTGGTGTGTCGCTACTGTGTGAATTGTCGTCGCTCATGGCGTTTGTTAAGGGTTCTCATGTTGGTCTGTTGACTGCCGACGCGGACTTTTGTCATACGCAACGGCACATTATGCCAGTAAGGCGCAAACGCGCCCTACAGACTACTCTTTCTCGGCAATGTACGGATCCTCATAGCCCAGAGCAAGCATTATCTCTGTCTCAAGGGATTCCATCTCTTCCGCTTCGTCATCTTCAATGTGGTCGTAGCCCAGCAGATGCAGGCTGCCGTGCACCACCATGTGCGCCCAGTGGGCCTCGAGGGGCTTTTGCTGCTCCTTCGCTTCCTGCTCAACCACCTGGCGGCAGATGATCAGATCGCCAAGCAGCGGCATTTCGATACCCGGTGGGGCTTCGAACGGGAAAGAGAGCACGTTGGTTGGCTTATCTTTCCCGCGATAGGTCAGGTTCAGGTCGTGGCTTTCTGCTTCATCCACCAGGCGAATCGTGACTTCTGACTCTTCCTGAAACTGCGGGATGACGGCATTCAGCCACGCCTGGAACTGGCTCTCTTCCGGCAGGCCGGAATTGTCTTCACAGGCCAGCTGTAAATCGAGGATCACCTGACTCATTTCTGCTCTTGCTCCTGGGCTTCGCGTTTACGTTCCGCGGCCTGTTCTGCTTTACGTTTTTGATCTGCGGCTTCCCACGCTTCATATGCCGTGACGATGCGGGCAACCACCGGGTGGCGCACCACGTCTTCACTGTGGAAGAAGTTAAAGCTGATTTCGTCCACTTCGGACAGGACTTCAATAGCGTGACGCAGACCCGACTTGGTGCTGCGTGGCAGGTCGACCTGGGTGATATCCCCGGTGATCACCGCTTTGGAGTTAAAGCCAATACGGGTCAGGAACATCTTCATCTGTTCGATGGTGGTGTTCTGGCTCTCATCCAGGATGATGAACGCGTCGTTCAGAGTACGGCCACGCATATAGGCCAGCGGAGCCACTTCGATGACATTACGTTCAATCAGTTTTTCGACCTTCTCAAAACCGAGCATCTCAAACAGCGCATCGTAAAGCGGGCGCAGGTAAGGATCGACCTTCTGGCTCAGGTCACCAGGCAAGAAGCCCAGCTTCTCGCCCGCTTCAACGGCCGGACGGGTGAGCAGAATGCGGCGGATCTCCTGGCGCTCAAGGGCATCCACGGCAGCAGCCACCGCAAGGTAGGTTTTACCGGTACCTGCCGGGCCGACGCCGAAGGTGATGTCATGATCGAGGATATTGGCGATGTACTGCGCCTGGTTTGGCGTGCGCGGCTTAATGACGCCACGCTTGGTCTGAATGTGGATAGCCTTGCCGAATTCCGGCACGCTCTCCGCGCTCTGCTCCAGCACTCGCGATTCTTTGATCGCCAGATGGATCTGTTCCGGCTCAATATCCTGAGTTTCACCGCGCATCGGCGCGGTATCAACGTACAGACTACGGAGAATATCCGCAGCAGCATTGACGCAAATGGCGCGTCCGGTGAGTTTGAACTGGTTATCGCGACGATTAATCTCGATACCCAGACGTCGCTCCAGATGTTTGATGTTGTCATCAAACGGCCCGCACAGGCTCAGCAGGCGAGCGTTGTCTGCTGGCTCAAGGGTAATTTCACGTGTGTCTATATTCAAACCGTTCCTCTTAATGTCTCGGGTGTCATAGGGCAGTGGGTCTGTCTTATGAAAGTATTCACGCCACGGAATAAAGGCGCAAGCATTGCGAAGGATATGGGGGAGAGCAGGGGGAAATACAAGGCCTGCCAGAAACGACAGGCCCGAAGGATCACGGCTGATAAACGCTGACGCCGAGATCGTTTTCTTTACGGGTACGGGCAATCACCGATTCCGGCGATTGGGCGACGCGCAGGCCCATTTCATCTTCGGTGCGCACCAGTTTGCCACGCAGGGAGTTGGTCAGCACCTCGAGGATCTCAATATCGACGAACTTGCCCACCAGATCCGGCGTACCTTCGAAGTTCACCACGCGGTTGTTCTCCGTACGGCCAGAGAGCTCCATGATGCTCTTACGTGAAGTGCCTTCTACCAGTACACGCTGCACGGTGCCGAGCATCCGGCGGCTCCAGGCGTTGGCCTGCTGGTTGATGCGATCCTGCAGAATATAGAGACGCTGCTTTTTCACCTCTTCCGGCACGTCGTCAACCATATCGGCGGCAGGCGTCCCCGGACGCGCCGAGAAGATGAAGCTGTAACTTACGTCGAAGTTCACATCACCAATCACCTTCATGGTGCGTTCAAAATCGTCGTCCGTTTCCCCCGGGAAGCCGACGATAAAGTCAGAGCTTATCTGAATATCCGGGCGCGCTTCACGCAGCTTGCGGATAATCGATTTATATTCCAGCACGGTGTGGGTGCGGCCCATCAGGTTCAGCACGCGGTCAGAACCACACTGGATCGGCAGATGCAGGAAGCTCACCAGCTCTGGCGTATCGCGGTAAACCTCGATGATGTCATCGGTAAATTCGATCGGGTGGCTGGTGGTAAAGCGGATGCGGTCGATACCGTCAATCGCCGCCACCAGACGCAGCAGTTCAGCAAACGAGCCGGTGCTGCCGTCATAGTTCTCGCCGCGCCAGGCATTAACGTTCTGCCCGAGCAGGTTCACTTCGCGGACACCCTGTGCCGCCAGTTGGGCGATCTCAAACAGGATGTCGTCGCAAGGACGGCTGACTTCTTCGCCGCGGGTATAAGGCACCACGCAGTAAGTGCAGTATTTATTGCAGCCTTCCATGATGGAGACGAAGGCGGTCGGGCCATCCGCGCGCGGTTCCGGCAGACGGTCAAATTTTTCGATTTCCGGGAAGCTGACGTCAATAATCGCCTTGCGATTACCGCTTCCGCGTACGGAGTTGATCATCTCCGGCAGACGGTGCAGGGTCTGCGGACCAAAAATAATGTCGACGTAGTGGGCGCGCTGACGAATCAGCTTCCCTTCTTGCGAGGCAACACAGCCGCCAACGCCGATGATGATATCCGGGTTTTTCTGCTTGAGGAGCTTCCAACGACCTAACTGGTGAAAGACTTTTTCCTGCGCCTTCTCACGGATTGAGCAGGTATTCAGCAGCAGCACATCTGCCTCTTCCGCCACGTCGGTGAGTTGATACCCATGGGTGGCATCCAGCAGATCGGCCATCTTGGATGAATCGTATTCGTTCATCTGACAGCCCCAGGTTTTAATATGGAGTTTTTTTGTCATCGACTTGCTCATGCTCAGGATTGCAGGGCGCGTATTGTAATGCTTTGGTGCGGTTGTGACCAGTATGAAGGTTGTCAGCCTCAAGGCCAAAAAAATCCGGTAAACTTAGGAGATTATCAAATAAGGACAAATGACCATGACTATCCAACAAGCCGGGATCGCCGTCGTCGGCGGCGGTATGGTCGGCGGGGCGCTGGCGCTGGGGCTGGCGCAACACGGGTTCGACGTAACGGTTATCGAACAGGCGCCACCAGCTGCTTTTGACGCGTCACAGCAGCCGGACGTACGCATTTCGGCGATCAGCGCCGCGTCAGTTGATCTGCTTCGCGGGCTGGGAGTATGGGACGCGGTGCTGGCCATGCGCGCGCATCCGTATCGTCGCCTGGAGACCTGGGAGTGGGAAAACGCCCACGTGGTGTTTGACGCCGCAGAGCTGAAACTCCCGCTGCTGGGTTACATGGTTGAAAATAGGGTGCTACAACAGGCGCTCTGGCAGGCGCTGGAGGCGCATCCGCAGGTGACGCTGCGTGTTCCTGCGTCGGTGAAGGCGCTCCACCGCCATAACGATCAGCATCTGATTGAGCTGGATAACGGCGAGCAGCTGGCGGTAAAACTGCTGGTTGGGGCCGACGGCGCAAATTCCCGGGTGCGCGAGCTGGCCGGGATCGGCATTCACGCCTGGCAATATCAGCAATCCTGCATGCTGATCACCGTCGCCTGTGAGAACGATCCGGGTGACAGCACCTGGCAGCATTTCACCCCGAACGGTCCGCACGCCTTTTTACCGCTGTTTGACCGTTGGGCATCCCTGGTCTGGTATGACACGCCAGCGCGGATCCGCCAGCTGCAGGGGCTCTCTATGGAACAGCTGCAGCGCGAAATCGCCCACCATTTCCCGTCGCGTCTGGGTAAGGTCACGCCGGTCGCCGCAGGGGCATTCCCGCTGACGCGTCGTCATGCGCTGAAGTATGCCCGCGAAGGGCTGGCGCTAGTCGGCGATGCGGCGCATACCATTCATCCGCTGGCGGGGCAGGGGGTCAACCTGGGCTATCGCGACGTAGAGGCGCTGCTGGACGTATTAAGCAACGCCCGCAGTCACGGCGAAGCTTGGGCCAGCCATCAGGTGCTTAAGCGTTATCAGACGCGACGGATGGCAGATAACTTTATTATGCAGTCAGGTATGGATCTCTTTTACGCCGGGTTCAGCAACGACCTCGGGCCGGTACGCATTTTGCGTAATATCGGACTGATCGCGGCACAGCGCGCCGGTGGGCTGAAACGTCAGGCGCTGAAGTACGCCTTAGGACTCTAAACGTTCCGTAGGCCGGGTAAGGCGAAGCCGCCACCCGGCTTATTTAGTTCGGAAACGCAGAAAAGCAAAAAGCTCGCCGAAGCGAGCTTTTTTTATGTGGCTGGGGTGCAGGGATTCGAACCCCGGAATGCTGGTATCAGAAACCAGAGCCTTACCGCTTGGCGACACCCCAATTGCGTTAAACAAACTGCTTAACGACTTTTTAAATTGGCTGGGGTACGAGGATTCGAACCTCGGAATGCCGGAATCAGAATCCGGTGCCTTACCGCTTGGCGATACCCCAACAATTTTTTTGCTTTACCGACCGCAATCGATAAAAGCTGATATGGTGGCTACGACGGGATTCGAACCTGTGACCCCATCATTATGAGTGATGTGCTCTAACCAACTGAGCTACGTAGCCAGACTGCATTCTTCGATGGCTGGGGTACCTGGATTCGAACCAGGGAATGCCGGTATCAAAAACCGGTGCCTTACCGCTTGGCGATACCCCAATAACCGCGGAGAACCGCAAAATCGAAGAAATATGGCTGGGGTACCTGGATTCGAACCAGGGAATGCCGGTATCAAAAACCGGTGCCTTACCGCTTGGCGATACCCCATCCGTGCAACGCTTACCTGGGAATGGTGCGGGAGGCGAGACTTGAACTCGCACACCTTGCGGCGCCAGAACCTAAATCTGGTGCGTCTACCAATTTCGCCACTCCCGCAAAAAAGATGGTGGCTACGACGGGATTCGAACCTGTGACCCCATCATTATGAGTGATGTGCTCTAACCAACTGAGCTACGTAGCCATCTTTTTTTCGCGTTACCTTATCGGCGTTGCGGGGCGCATTATGCGTATAGACCCTTGCAGCGTCAACACCTTTTTCAACGAAAATGTCTGGAATGTGACTGTTTGGTTAGGTTGCGAACAGCGTGGCCGATTATTCGGCAATTATTGGTTATTAATCGATTTTGTCCAGCGAAACGCGAGGCAAAAAAAGAGGCCCCGAAGGGCCTCATGACGATCTGGCTGATTACTTATAGGCGGACTGATGCACACCCACGGCACGACCTGATGGATCGTTCATGGTTTTGAAGGCTTCATCCCACTCAATGGCTTTCGCCGAGGAGCAGGCGACGGAAGGACCGCCAGGAACACACTCTGCTGCGCTTGGCAGCGGGAACAGCTCTTCGAAGATCTCACGGTACAGATAGGCTTCTTTCGAACCCGGCGTGTTGTACGGGAAGCGGAAGCTGGCGGTTTCCAGTTGCTGATCGGAAATCTGCTTCGCTGCCACCTCTTTCAGGGTGTCGATCCAGCTGTAACCTACGCCGTCAGAGAACTGCTCTTTCTGACGCCACGCCACGCTTGCAGGCAGGTAAGATTCGAAGCATTCGCGCAGAACGTGTTTCTCCATCTTGCCGTTGCCGCACATTTTGTCCTGTGGGTTGATACGCATGGCCACGTCGAGGAATTTTTTATCCAGGAAGGGGACGCGCGCTTCAACACCCCATGCAGACATCGCTTTGTTGGCACGGGCGCAGTCAAACATGTGCAGGGCCTGCAGCTTACGCACGGTCTCTTCGTGCAGCTCTTTGGCATCCGGCGCTTTATGGAAGTAGAGGTAACCGCCGAACACTTCGTCAGAACCCTCGCCGGAAAGCACCATTTTAATTCCCATCGCTTTGATTTTACGGGACATCAGGTACATCGGCGTGGAGGCGCGGATGGTGGTCACATCATAGGTTTCAATGTGATAGATAACGTCGCGGATCGCATCCAGACCTTCCTGCACCGTAAAGTGAATTTCATGGTGCACGGTGCCCAGGTGATTTGCTACTTCCTGCGCGGCTTTCAGGTCCGGGGATCCTTCCAGGCCGACGGCGAAGGAGTGCAGCTGCGGCCACCAGGCTTCGGAGCGCTCCTGATCTTCCACGCGACGTGCGGCATACTTTTTGGTGATCGCTGAGATAACGGACGAGTCCAGACCGCCTGAGAGCAGCACACCGTAAGGCACGTCCGACATCAGGTGGCTTTTCACTGAATCTTCCAGCGCCTGACGCAGTTCGTTTTTATCGGTGACGTTGTCTTTAACGGCATCGTAATCGAACCAGTCGCGCTGATAGTACTGGCGAATTTCGCCATCCTGGCTCCACAGATAGCTGCCCGCCGGGAACTCTTTAATGGTGCGGCAAACCGGCACCAGGGCTTTCATTTCAGAGGCAACATAGAAGTTGCCGTGCTCATCATGGCCCATATAGAGCGGGATAATTCCGATGTGGTCACGGCCAATCAGGTACGCATCTTTTTCGCTGTCGTACAGCGCAAAGGCAAACATACCCTGCAATTCGTCAAGGAACTCCGGGCCTTTCTCCTGATAGAGGGCCAGGATCACTTCGCAGTCAGAACCGGTCTGGAAGGTATAGCGATCACCGTACTCCGCGCGCAGCGCCTGGTGGTTGTAGATTTCACCGTTGACCGCCAGCGCATGGGTTTTTTTCTCGTTATATAGCGGCTGGGCACCGGCATTGACATCCACAATCGACAGACGCTCGTGCGCCAGGATGGCTTTATCGCTGGCGTAGACACCGGACCAGTCCGGGCCGCGATGGCGCATCAGACGGGACAGTTCCAGTGCTTTTTTACGCAGTTCGCCTGCGTCAGTTTTGATATCCAGTACGCCGAAAATTGAACACATAACCTTCTCCATTAACCCTGTTGCAGTGTGATGTTGCTTGCTTATGAAAATGCCGCAAAAGCGGAGGGGCGGCAAGCGATTTGGCGGGTAAAAAGAAAAAAGTGCAATACCTGTTGATGAATGTTGAAAAAAGCGTACGCCTTAAGCTGTATTATTGATGTTTATTCAGTAAAAGGCGTTTTTTATTAGATAGGTTTCGGTTTTTAATGAGCCAAAATGAAAAAACCACGTCCGGAGACGTGGTTTTGGGTTACAGGACATCAATTTCCGCGACCGAGGGGTAAATCCAGCTTGGTCGGAACGGCATCGAATCGATATCGTCCAGGGTGGATACCCCTGACAGGACCAGGATGGTTTCCAGCCCGGCCTGGAAGCCCGCCAGAATATCGGTGCGCAGGTTATCGCCCACAATCACCGTATCTTCCGAGTGGGCCTGCATTGTGTTGAGTGCCGCACGAATGATCCACGGGCTGGGCTTACCAACATAAAACGGCATGCGGCCGGTCATCTTCTCGATACCGGCACAGAGCGCGCCACAGGCCGGGTAAAAGCCGCGCCCATGGGTATCCGGGTTGGTGGCGATAAAGCGGGCGCCGTTGGCGACAAAGAAGGCCGCCTTGTGCATCATCTCCCAGTTATAGGAGCGCGTTTCGCCAACGATAACAAAGTCGGGGTTGACGTCGGTGATGGTAAAGCCCGCTTTGTACAGTTCATGGATCAGTGCGCCTTCACCGACCACATACGCTTTTTTGCCTTCCTGACGCTTCAGGAAGTCTGCGGTGGCCATTGCCGAGGTATAGAACACGCTGGCGGGCACATCGATACCGGCGGTGGCAAAACGGTTCGCCAGATCCTGCCCGGTCTGTGACGGGAAGTTGGTGAGCAGCACCAGCGGCATGCCCTTTTCCATGATGCCGTTAAGAAACTCTGCAGCGCCCGGCACGGCAACGTTGTCGTGCATCAGCACGCCGTCGATATCACAAATAACGTTCTTAATGGTCATGGACTTCCCGACGTCAAAAAAAAGAAGGCGACACTATAAAACGCTGTCAGCTTTCCAGCAAACGTTGCAAAAGGATACCGTTAAGCATGGCGCGTTTTACCAGGGCAAAAGCGCCAATCGCGGAACGATCGTTCAGCGCGGAGCGAACCACCGGCAGGTTCTGGCGAAACGCCTTCAGCGCCTGGGTATTGATGCACCCTTCGATGGCGGGCAACAGCACTTTTTCAGCCTCGGTAATTTCACCGGCGATCACCACTTTTTGTGGGTTAAACAGGTTGATGGCGATGGCAATGGTTTTACCCAGATGACGGCCAACCTGCTCAATCACTTCACTGGCTAACGCGTCGCCTTTATTGGCCGCCCGGCAGATGGCGTTGATTTTACAGTCATCGAGCGTGACGCGGCTCTGATAACCCTGCTCCAGCAGATGACGGACCCGCTGCTCAATGGCGGCGTTGGCAGCGACGGTTTCCAGACAGCCAAAGTTGCCGCAGTGGCAGCGCTCACCCAGCGGGTCAACCTGAATGTGGCCAATCTCGCCCACGTTACCGTTACGGCCAATAAAAATGCGGCCATTAGAGATAATTCCGGCGCCCGTACCGCGGTGAACGCGCACCAGAATTGAGTCTTCACAATCCTGACTTGCACCAAAGTAGTGCTCCGCCAGCGCCAGGCTGCGGATATCGTGACCCACAAAGCAGGTCACGGCGAAACGCTTCTCCAGCGCGTCGATCAGCGCCCAGTTTTCGACCTGAATATGCGGCATATAGCGGATCACACCGCTTTCCGGGTCAACAAGCCCGGGCAGGATCACCGAAATGGCAATCAGCTCGCGGATTTTGCGCTGGCAGGATTCGATAAACTGCTCGATGGCGTTAAGCAGCGCATGTTCGAGGGTCTCCTGAGTGCGTTCCGGCAGGGCATAGTGCTCTTCAGCAATAGCCTTACTGCTCAGATCGTACAGCGTCAGGGTGGCATCATGACGACCAAGGCGCACGCCGATGGCGTGGAAATGACGGGTTTCGGTAACTATCGAGATAGCGCGACGGCCTCCGGTGGAGGCCTGCTGATCCACTTCTTTAATCAGCCCGCGCTCAATAAGCTGACGGGTAATTTTCGTCACGCTGGCGGGGGCAAGCTGGCTCTGTTCTGCAATCTGAATCCGCGAGATGGGTCCGTGCTGGTCAATCAGTCGATAAACCGCCGCACTGTTCAGCTGCTTTACCAGATCAACGTTGCCAATTTGAGCTTGTCCGCCAGGTGTCATACTTTCGCTTACTCTGTAACGACCTCGTTACCATTAACGATGGTCTTGATGATTTTATAATCGTGTGTGAATGCGGTGAGGTT
Source organism: Leclercia sp. LSNIH8 (assembly GCF_002920195.1). NCBI lineage: Bacteria > Pseudomonadati > Pseudomonadota > Gammaproteobacteria > Enterobacterales > Enterobacteriaceae > Leclercia > Leclercia sp. LSNIH8. Next base: position 394,529 of record NZ_PQJY01000001.1, read on the forward strand.
AGCGACCATCCCCGGTGCAATACTGCCCAGCTGTTTGTCTACGCCAATCGCGCGTGCCGGATAGAGCGTTGCCATACGCAGCACTTCATCGAGGGCAATGCTGCAATGTTCAACCAGATTGCGCACGCCTTCGATCATGGTCAGAGCCGAACCGCTTAACGTTCCGTTCTCATCCACACAGAGTCCATTCCGGTAGTATATTGTTTTACCAGCAAAAATGAACTGTTCAATATTTGCCCCTGCCGGTGCCGTGGCGTCGGTAACCAGGCAGAGTTTGTCACCTTTCAGGCGTTTAGCGTTACGCACGTTGGCATAATCGACGTGTAAACCGTCGGCAATGATGCCGCAGTAGACGTCCGGTTCGTCAAAGATTGCCCCGGCGAGACCGGGTTCGCGTCCGGTAATATAAGGCATGGCGTTATAAAGATGGGTCGCGAAGGTGATACCGGCGCGGAAGCCCACTTTGGCCTCTTTCAGCGTGGCGTTGGAGTGCCCTGCAGAGACCACAATACCTGCGTCCGCCAGCTTGCGGATCACTTCAGGATCGACCATTTCTGGCGCCAGGGTCACTTTGGTGATCACATCCGCGTTGGCACAGAGGAAATCAACCAGTTCATCGTCAGGTTTACGGACGTAATCAGGATTATGGGTGCCTTTCTTGACGATATTCAGCCACGGTCCCTCAAGGTGCAGACCCAGCGCCTGGTGTGGATATTTCGCCAGATATTCACGCATCACGCGAACGCCTTGCTTCATCAGGTCGTCGCTGGTGGTGATAAGCGTCGGCAGGTAGCTGGTGCAGCCCGATTTTTCATTAGCACGCTGCATAATTTCCAGCGTTTCAACGGTGACGGCGTCGGCGGTATCGTTGAACTGCACGCCGCCACAGCCGTTAAGCTGTACGTCGATAAAACCGGGGGAGATGATTGCTCCATTGAGCGAGCGTTGTTCAATGTCCGCTGGCAGTTCAGCCAGTGGGCAGACACGTTCAATCAGGCCATTGGCGATAACGATCGCATGGTCATCCAGAATTTCATGGCCGGTATAAATCCGACCGTGGGTTAAAGCGTACATAACGACCCCCGGTTTAAAATAGCATGCCGTCTCTGCAGGCAGAGACGGCGTCACATTACAGACCTTTAATGTTTTCTGCTTCTAATTCGTTGAAATATTTCAACGTCTTCACTTTCAGTTCCATGGTAGACGGTTCATCGCATACCACAACCGCTTTCGGATGCAGCTGCAGGCAGCTGATGGTCCACATGTGGTTGACGTTGCCTTCGACTGCCGCCTGCAGCGCCTGCGCTTTCACGCTGCCCAGCACCAGAATCATCACTTCTTCCGCATCCAGCAGGGTACCCACGCCAACGGTCAGGGCGTATTTTGGCACCTGGTTAACGTCGCCATCAAAGAAACGGGAGTTTGCCACACGGGTGTCATGTGTCAGGGTTTTGATACGGGTACGGGAGGCCAGAGAAGAGGCAGGTTCGTTGAAAGCGATATGGCCGTCGTTGCCGACGCCACCCATGAACAGGTGGATTTTACCGTACGCGCGGATTTTTTCTTCGTAATGACGGCACTCTGCATCGATATCCGGTGCGTTTCCATCCAGCAGATTAATATTTCCCGGTTTAATATCAATATGATCAAAGAAATTCCGGTGCATGAAGCTATGGTAGCTTTCCGGGTGATCTTTTGGCAGGCCAACGTATTCGTCCATGTTGAAGGTAACAACATGTTCAAAGCTAACCTGGCCCGCTTTATGCATCTCAACCAGTGCTTTATAGGCGGTAAGAGGTGTGCCACCGGTCGGCAGGCCGAGTACAAAAGGACGATCGGCAGTCGGTTTGAACGCATTGATACGGTTTACGATATGGCGGGCAGCCCATTTGCCGACTTGTTCTGCAGTTGCCAGGGGGATCAGTCTCATTATTCACCTCTGAAGTTTTCATAAAAGTTGGCGGATTGCTTGTCCGGGTATGATTAAGACTAACCTGGTTCACACCGAGAGGGGGCAATTCGTCTTGATTTTTCGTATCATAAAATAAGTTTTGGCAGTTTGCCAGCGCAGGGGAGAGTGATAAACAATATTTGGTGACAAAACTCACAAAAAGTACGCTTTTAATTTGCGATACGAATTAATTTTCCACACACTCAATCAGCCAGTGAATCATCAACTGTTTTTACAAGTTAGTGACACAATAAAAACACAGCTGAGAATACACCGTTAACGGGGTCTCATAGGGGGAACAAATTGAGCATTTTAGGTTACTTACAAAAGGTTGGCCGCGCCTTAATGGTGCCGGTCGCCACGCTGCCAGCGGCAGCAATACTGATGGGTGTCGGTTACTGGATTGACCCGGTAAGTTGGGGGGGTGATAACGCCTTGGCTGCTTTGTTAATCAAATCGGGCGCAGCCATTATCGATAACATGTCCGTACTGTTCGCCATCGGTGTGGCATATGGTATGTCCAAAGATAAAGACGGTGCTGCGGCACTGACCGGTTTTGTGGGCTTCCTTGTGTTGACCACGCTCTGCTCCCCGGCTGCGGTTTCCATGATCCAGAAGATCCCCGCCGACCAGGTTCCGGCAGCGTTCGGTAAGATCAGCAACCAGTTCGTGGGTATCCTGGTGGGTATCATCTCCGCTGAACTCTACAACCGCTTTAGTAGCGTTGAGTTGCCAAAAGCGCTCTCCTTCTTCAGCGGTCGTCGTCTGGTGCCGATCCTGACCTCTTTCGTAATGATCGTTGTCGCTTTCATCCTGATGTACATCTGGCCGGTAATCTTCGACGGTCTGGTGAACTTCGGTGAGCACATCCAGAAACTGGGTTCCGTCGGTGCGGGCGTCTATGCGTTCTTCAACCGTCTGCTGATCCCGGTCGGTCTGCACCACGCGCTGAACTCCGTATTCTGGTTTGACGTTGCCGGTATCAACGATATCCCTAACTTCCTCGGCGGTGCACAGTCGATTGCTGCTGGTAAAGCAGAAATCGGTATTACGGGTCGTTACCAGGCGGGCTTCTTCCCGATTATGATGTTCGGTCTGCCGGGTGCAGCGCTGGCTATCTACCACTGTGCGCGTCCAGAGAACAAAGCAAAAGTGCTGGGTATCATGATGGCGGGCGCATTCGCAGCCTTCTTCACCGGTATCACCGAGCCGCTGGAATTCTCCTTCATGTTCGTGGCGCCAGTACTGTACGTAATCCACGCGGTGCTGACCGGTATCTCCGTATTCATCGCAGCAAGCATGCACTGGATTTCAGGCTTTGGTTTCAGCGCAGGTCTGGTGGATATGATGCTTTGGGTGCGTAACCCACTGGCAACACACTGGTACATGCTGATCCCACAAGGTCTGGTGTTCTTCGCTATCTACTACGTGGTGTTCCGCTTCACCATCACCAAATTCAACCTGATGACCCCGGGTCGTGAGCTGGCCGTTGCCGGTAGCGAAGCGGATGGTCAGGACGTAAATGTTAGCGGCACCGCGACGGAAGACGTTTCCGGTCTGGCGCGCCAGTACATCGCAGCAGTTGGCGGTTCCGACAACCTGACCGGTATTGATGCCTGCATCACCCGTCTGCGTCTGAACGTGAAAGACTCTTCCCTGGTCAACGAAGCAATGGCGAAACGTCTGGGTGCGTCTGGCGTGATCCGCCTGAACAAAACCAGCGTGCAGATCATCGTCGGCTTCGTGGCTGAGAAAATCGCCAATGCGATGAAAACTACCGGTCCGGTTGCCGCTGCTGAAGCGACATCCGCGCCAGCTGCCGCACCTGCGGCTGTTAAGCCACAGGCTGTTGCCAACGCGACCACTATCGCCGCGCTGGTTTCGCCAGTGACCGGTAAAGTGGTTGCTCTGGATCAGGTGCCTGATGAAGCCTTCGCCAGCAAAGCTGTCGGTGATGGCGTGGCGGTGAAACCAACGGATAAAACCGTGGTCTCCCCGGCAGCCGGTACTATCGTCAAAATCTTCAACACCAACCACGCGTTCTGCCTGGAAACCGAGAAAGGCGCGGAGATCGTTGTCCACATGGGTATCGATACCGTTGCGCTGGGTGGTCAGGGCTTCAAACGCCTGGTCGAAGAGGGTGCGGAAGTGGTTGCGGGTCAGCCGGTCCTGGAGATGGATCTCGACTTCCTGAACGCCAACGCGCGCTCGATGATTAGCCCGGTTGTCTGCAGCAATATCGACGACTTCAGCGGCCTGGTCATTAAGGCGCAGGGTCAGGTTGTTGCCGGCCAGACACCACTGTATGAAATTAAAGGCAAATAAGTGCTCCTGAGTAAGCGTTAGTGCCTGAGCGGCGGGGATATCCCCGCCGCTTTTTTTTGCAGCAATCGCCCTCATAATTCTCTTCAGAGACCGTTTTTTGCGTAACTAAAGGTTGTCACTACGCCCGGCTTATAAGATCATATGCCGTTATACGTCGTTTACGCTTTGAGGAATCCACGATGAGTGAGGCTGAAGCCCGCCCGAGCAACTTTATCCGTCAGATCATTGATGAAGATCTGGCCACTGGTAAGCACACCACAGTTCATACCCGTTTCCCGCCGGAGCCGAACGGCTACCTGCACATTGGTCATGCGAAATCGATCTGCCTGAACTTCGGCATCGCGCAGGACTACCAGGGTCAATGCAACCTGCGTTTCGATGACACCAACCCGGTGAAAGAAGATATCGAATACGTTGAGTCCATTAAGAACGACGTGCAATGGTTGGGCTTCAACTGGTCTGGCGACATCTGCTACTCCTCCGACTATTTTGACCAGCTGTATGCTTACGCCGTAGAGCTGATCAACAAAGGTCTGGCCTACGTTGACGAGCTTTCTGCTGACGAAATCCGCGAATACCGCGGCACGCTGACCGCGCCGGGTAAAAACAGCCCGTACCGCGATCGCAGCGTGGAAGAGAACCTGGCGCTGTTTGAAAAAATGCGTGCCGGTGGCTTCGAAGAGGGTAAGGCCTGCCTGCGCGCTAAAATCGATATGGCCTCGCCGTTTATCGTGATGCGTGACCCGGTGCTGTACCGCATTAAGTTTGCCGATCACCATCAGACCGGCAGCAAATGGTGCATCTACCCGATGTACGACTTCACCCACTGCATCAGCGATGCGCTGGAAGGCATTACTCACTCCTTATGTACGCTGGAGTTCCAGGACAACCGTCGTCTGTATGACTGGGTGCTGGATAACATCTCCATTCCGGTGCATCCGCGTCAGTACGAGTTCTCTCGTCTGAATCTGGAATACACCGTGATGTCCAAGCGTAAGCTGAACCTGCTGGTGACCGACAAGCATGTTGAAGGCTGGGATGACCCGCGTATGCCAACCATCTCCGGTCTGCGTCGTCGTGGCTATACCGCCGCATCTATCCGCGAGTTTTGCAAACGCATCGGCGTGACCAAGCAGGACAACACCATCGAGATGGCGTCGCTGGAATCCTGCATTCGCGAAGATCTGAACGACAATGCGCCGCGCGCGATGGCTGTTATCGATCCGGTTAAGCTGGTTATCGAAAACTACCCGCAGGGCGAAAGCGAGCTGGTGACCATGCCTAACCATCCGAGCAAGCCGGAGATGGGCAGCCGTGAAGTGCCGTTCAGCGCAGAGATCTGGATCGATCGTGCCGACTTCCGCGAAGAAGCGAACAAGCAGTACAAACGTCTGGTGCTGGGCAAAGAAGTGCGCCTGCGTAATGCCTACGTGATCAAAGCTGAGCGCGTTGAAAAAGACGCTGAAGGCAATATCACCACCATCTTCTGCACCTACGATGCCGAGACCCTGAGCAAGGATCCGGCCGATGGCCGCAAGGTGAAAGGCGTTATCCACTGGGTCAGCGCGGCACATGCGCTGCCGGTTGAGATCCGTCTGTACGATCGCCTCTTCAGCGTGCCAAACCCTGGGGCTGCTGAAGACTTCCTGGAGGTGATTAACCCGGAGTCGCTGGTGATCAAGCAGGGCTTTGCGGAGCCATCCCTGAAAGAGGCTATTGCTGGTCATGCGTACCAGTTTGAGCGCGAAGGTTACTTCTGCCTCGACAGCCGCTACGCCACTGCGGACAAACTGGTATTTAACCGTACCGTCGGTCTGCGTGATACATGGACGAAAGTCGGTGAGTAACTGATTATTTTTCGATAAACGCCGCGCATAGCGGCGTTTTTTTTGCCCCGAAAGCAAGCCATTAACCAACAATATGTTCGCGTTGCGAATTAATCCCATTTCTTAAAACGATTCGCTTTCTCTTCCCTTTCACAAATTCACGATAATAGCTATCGAACTGGCCTTGAAATAGCTATCTGTTAAAAATAAGCCGCTAATTACGTGCGTTATTTTAATTAAAAATTCTTTTCAGTTTTAATTGTTACAAATAGCAATCAAATATGTGCGCTTTGTCATAATCCTGACTTTTGATCGCTGAAAAGCATTGATAATTCGCGTCGCGAAAAATAGTCTACAGACAGGAGATGTAAGCGGGTATTTCTGGTTACCTCCATTTTTTTACTTTTTTGTTTTTCGCCGTTTAAGGCGCTTTAAATACGTCAAAGAGGATTAATTATGCGTACGTTCAGTGGCAAACGTAGTGCGCTTGCGCTGGCTATTGCCGGTGTAACAGCAATGTCAGGCTGGATAGTTTCTCCGAAAGCCCAGGCCGAAGGTTTTATTGATGATTCCACGCTCACGGGCGGTATTTATTACTGGCAGCGTGAACGTGACCGCAAAAATGTCGACGCAGACAAATACGAAACTAACCTGGCTCACTCCACCTGGAACGCCAACCTTGATTTCCAGTCCGGCTATGCCGCCGACATGTTCGGTCTTGATCTCGCTGCGTTCACAGCCATCGAAATGGCGGAAAATGGCGACAGCGGTCACCCGAACGAAATTGCGTTCTCCTCCAGCAACAAAGCCTATAAAGAGGACTGGTCCGGCGATAAGAGCGGGATCAGCCTGTATAAAGCGGCTGCTAAATTTAAATACGGCCCGGTCTGGGCGCGCGGCGGCTGGCTGCAGCCAACCGGTCAAACCCTGTTAGCGCCGCACTGGAGCTTTATGCCAGGTACCTATCAGGGTGCCGAAGCCGGGGCCAACTTTGACTACGGCGACAGCGGTGCGCTGAGTTTCTCGTACATGTGGACCAACGAGTACAAAGCGCCGTGGCACCTGGAGGTGGACAAGTTCTATCAGAATGACAGAAAAACCCGCGTCGATTATCTCCACTCCTTTGGCGCGAAGTACGATTTCAAAAATAACCTGATTCTGGAAGCCGCGTTTGGTCAGGCCGAAGGTTACATCGATCAGTATTTTGCCAAAGCCAGCTACAAGTTAGATATCGTGGGCGGCCCGCTCTCGACCAGCTACCAGTTCTACGGCACGCGTGATAAAGCCGACAGCGGCACCGTGAATGATATCTACGACGGCACGGCATGGCTGCAGGCGCTGACCCTGGGGTATAAGGTCGGCCAGGTCGATTTACGTCTGGAAGGGACTTACGTTAAGGCGGAAGGACAGCAGGGTTACTTCCTGCAGCGTATGACCCCAACCTACGCTTCGTCCAACGGCCGTCTGGACGTGTGGTGGGATAACCGCTCCGACTTCAACGCCAACGGCGAAAAAGCGGTCTTTTTCGGCGCGATGTATGACCTGAGCAACTGGAACCTCGCAGGCTGGAGCTTAGGTGCTTCTTATGTTTACGCCTGGGATGCAAAACCGGCAGACTGGCTGATCAACAGCGCGGGCCAGCGTGAAGATATTGCCTCTAACAAGATCAAAGAGTCTGCCTATAGTCTGGATGCGATCTACACCCTTCAGGACGGTCGCGCGAAAGGCACTATGTTCAAACTGCACTTTACGCAGTATGACAACCATTCCGATATCCCAAGCTACGGCGGCGGTTACGGCAACATCTTCCAGGATGAGCGAGACGTGAAGTTTATGGTTATCGCCCCGTTCACCATCTTCTGATGACACATCCGGCGGGGCATAACCCCGCCGACCGGAGACTGCTATGCTGAAAAAAATCGTACTGGTCGCGCTGGTGGCATCAGGACTGACCGCCTGCGCGCAACCTCAGACCCAGAAAGAAGATACCCGTCTGAAAGAGGCCTACAGCGCCTGTATCAATACCGCTGAAGGGTCGCCAGAGAAGATCGAAGCCTGCCAGAGCGTGCTGGACGTGCTGCGCAAGGAGAAGGCGCACGAGCAATTTGCGACGCAAGAGACCGTTCGGGTTGCGGATTACCAGGCCTGTATCCAGGCACGTAAAACGGGCAACAATCAGGACGTGACCAAAGACTGCGATAAAATCTGGCAGGAGATCCGCAATAACAACAGCAAGTAATCGGCTGTTTACCACGCCCGGTGGCGCTACGCTGACATGGGCCTACAAATGCGTAGGTCTGTGTCAGTGAGGCGCCACCGGGCTTTTTACATAATGACAGGCAAAAAAAAGCCAACCGTCAGGTTGGCTCAGAGTATGCGGATGAATTATTTCGCGTCGTGCGCGTGGTCATCTTCGCGGCAGTCGCCTTCGGCACAGTGGCCATATAGGTAGAGACTGTGGTTGGTCAGACGAATGCCATGACGTGCGGCAATTTCACGCTGACGTGATTCGATAGAGTCGTCGCTGAATTCGATCACTTTGCCGCAATCCAGGCAAATCAGGTGATCGTGGTGATGCTGCTGCGTCAGTTCAAATACGGATTTCCCGCCTTCAAAATTGTGACGCGTCACGATGCCTGCATCGTCGAACTGGTTCAGTACACGGTAAACGGTAGCCAGACCAATCTCTTCGCCCATGTCGATCAGACGCTTGTATAAGTCTTCCGCACTGACATGATGGTTATCCGGACCCTGAAGCACTTCCAGGATTTTTAACCGTGGAAGCGTGACTTTCAGTCCGGCCTTCTTTAATGCGGTGTTGTTGTCAGTCATGCGGAATCTGTCCTGTTGCTAAACGATTCACTTCTAAAGAAGAAGTGACAGAAAATGCACCTGGGAAATGCGTCTCATTATAGAACTGCCATGACCTAATGAAAACTGCAAGTCTCAAGTAAAGTATGCTTATAAAAACGTGGTACCGCCAACAAACTTGTTACAGGGTGACCCGTTTGAACCTGGATCATTGTACAGGTATGGCAGGAAAAGTTAAAAATTTGTAGCAATTATTTTGATTGATATTACCTATCAATGCGGCGCAACTTCAACGTTGCGCCGCAGCATTTCAGGCGTTGAGGATATCGTCGAGATGCAGCTCTTCGCGAACCTGCTTAACCCATTTCTCTACGCGCTCAGCGGTCAGTTCAGGCTGGCGATCTTCGTCGATGGCGAGGCCCACGAAATGATTATCATCGGCCAGACCTTTTGAGGCTTCGAAGTGGTATCCAGCAGTTGGCCAGTGACCAACGATCACGGCGCCGCGCGGCTCAATGATGTCGCGAATGGTGCCGAGAGCATCGCAGAAGTACTCGGCATAGTCTTCCTGATCGCCACAGCCGAACAGGGCAACCAGTTTGCCGTTGAAATCGATCTCTTCCAGAGACGGGAAGAAGTCGTCCCAGTCGCACTGCGCTTCACCGTAGTACCAGGTAGGGATGCCCAGCAGCAGAATATCGTAACCTTCGATATCTTCTTTGCTGCTTTTCGCAATGTCATGCACATCGGCAACGTCTTTACCTAGCTGTTTTTGAATGTTTTTTGCGATATTTTCGGTATTACCCGTGTCGCTGCCAAAAAAAATGCCGATGATTGCCATGAGTAAAATAACCTCTTGAAACTTAATGGTATGGTGGCGCAATTTAGCCACGGATAAGGGCAATCATAGCAGAACAGAGAAGCCTGCGGAAACTGCAATCACCCAGGACTGCACTCTGTGCTACATGAAAGCAATAAGAAGGGGAGTTTTCTGACTTACGCTTTGCCGTGCCATTTCTCGAGCTGCGAAATCAGCATCTCTTCAATCAGCTCACTGCGGCTGATATCACGGGCATTCGCCAGCTCGTTCAGCGCATCGACGGCTTCAGCGTTCAGTTTCAGCTCGACGCGTTTAAGCCCGCGGCTTTTATCGCGTTTAAGCTGATTGCGCTTATTGATGCGCAGCTGTTCATCACGCGAAAGCGGATTGGTTTTCGGTCGTCCCGGGCGACGCTCATTCGCGAACAGATCTAATGTCGTGCGGTCCGTGTGTTCTTTGGCCATGATTTTGAGACTTCGGGGGAAACAAGACACCCTGCTAATGCCCGGGCGATAAGCGCGCCATCATACATCACCGAAAACGGCACGCCAACGACTGGAGGCCCGCAGGCGACCAGTCGCTCTCTTTTTAATCAATTTGCCGTGTCAGCGAGGTAACGACGGATAGCGCGCAGCACCGCGTCCGGTTTTTCGGCATGTATCCAGTGTCCGGCCCCGGCAATGACATGCGCACGCGCCTGGGGGAATTGCGCCAGCAGCGCATCACGGTACGCTTCGGTCACGTACGGGGAGTTGCCGCCGGTAATAAACAGCGTCGGATGCGGCCACGCCGGTACCGGCTGCCAGCCGACGATCTGGTCATACTGATCCCAGAGTACCGGCACGTTAAAGCGCCACTCGCCGTCGACGAAGGATTTCAGCAGAAACTGCACCACGCCTTCTTCATCCAGATGTTCGCGCATGACCGCCGCGGCCTGCTGGCGGGTACTGACGCCAGCGTCCGTGACGGCGTTGATAGCGGCGAAGATCTCATCGTGGCGGCGTACGTCGTAATCCACCGGCGCCACGTCGATCACCACCAGGCCGGCAATGCGCTCCGGCGCAAGCGCCGTCAGCGCCATCACCGCTTTGCCACCCATGGAGTGACCAATCAGGATCGCTTTTTCAATATTATGCTCATTCAGCGTATCCAGCAGATCCTGGGCCATATCGGCGTAGGTCATCTGCGGCGAGCGCGGCGACAGGCCGTGGTTGCGCATGTCCACCTGCAGCAGCGCGTGATCCTGCACCAGATCCCGTGCCAGTACGCCAAGATTATCCAGACTACCAAACAGACCATGCACCAGGACGATGGGAGAATTATTGTGCGGCGATTGTGCAGATTGCGCTCGGGTATTCAATTTCATGGCAAAGTTCTTTTTTTACGTATGTCAGGTTAGGGTATCATGTTGACCATTCTGCCGCCCGGCTGCAAGGAAACAGTTAATTCTGACTTTTGCCGCCATTCTGGCTTGACGCTATCCGCTGTTGGGTTTTGACCTTATACTCCCAACGACTTGTATTCAGATAAGATATCGCACTGGATTAAGATGAAAACAATCGAAGTTGATGACGAACTCTATCAGTATATCGCCAGCCAGACGCGGCATATCGGTGAGAGCGCGTCCGACATTTTACGGCGCATGCTTAAAATGGCCGCCGCCTCGCAGTCTGCCGCTCCGGCCCTCAAAGAGACGCGCCAGCCCGTTGCCGTCGCCCAGGAAAAGCCGCTGACGCAGGTAAAAGACAAAGTGCGTGCGATGCGCGAACTGCTGCTTTCTGACGAATACGCTGAGCAGAAGAAAGCAGTTAACCGCTTTATGCTAGTGCTGACTACACTCTATTCACTGGATAACAACGCGTTTGCCGATGCGACGGAGTCACTGCATGGTCGCACGCGTGTCTACTTCGCGGGTGACGAGCAAACGCTGTTACAGAATGGCAATCAAACTAAACCCAAGCACCTCCCTGGTACACCGTACTGGGTGATCACCAATACCAATACCGGACGTAAACGCAGCATGATCGAACACATCATGCAGTCGATGCAGTTCCCGGTGGAATTGATTGATAAGGTTTGCGGTACTATCTAACCCTTGCATCAAAAGGACCAGGCAATGGCAAATCACAATCGTGCGGGTCAACCTGCACAACAGAGCGATTTGATTAACGTCGCCCAGCTTACCGCACAGTATTACGTGCTGAAGCCGGAAGTGGGCAACGCAGAACACGCAGTTAAGTTTGGTACATCCGGGCACCGCGGCAGTGCGGTACGCCATAGCTTTAACGAGCCGCATATTCTGGCCATTGCTCAGGCCATCGCGGAAGAGCGTGCCAAAAACGGCGTCACCGGTCCGTGTTACGTGGGTAAGGATACACACGCCCTGTCAGAGCCAGCGTTTATCTCCGTACTGGAAGTGCTGGCGGCCAACGGCGTGGATGTCATCATTCAGGAAAACAACGGCTATACGCCGACCCCTGCCGTTTCTAACGCCATCCTGGTGCATAACCAGAAGGGCGGCGCGCAGGCTGACGGCATTGTGATCACGCCGTCCCACAACCCGCCGGAAGATGGCGGTATCAAATACAACCCACCCAACGGCGGCCCGGCTGACACCAACGTTACCAAAGTGGTGGAAGATCGTGCCAACGCGCTGCTAGCTGATGACCTGAAAGGCGTGAAGCGCATCTCTCTGGACGAGGCGATGGCCTCCGGCCACGTGAAAGAGCAGGATCTGGTGCAGCCCTTCGTGGAAGGACTGGCAAATATCGTCGACATGGCGGCGATCCAGAAAGCGGGTCTGAAGCTGGGCGTCGACCCGCTGGGCGGTTCCGGTATTGAGTACTGGAAGCGTATTGCGGAGTACTACAAGCTGGATCTGACCATCGTTAACGATCATGTCGATCAGACCTTCCGCTTTATGCACCTCGACAAAGACGGCGCAATCCGTATGGACTGCTCATCCGAGTGTGCGATGGCTGGCCTGCTGGCGCTGCGCGACAAGTTCGACCTCGCCTTTGCTAACGACCCGGACTATGACCGTCACGGCATCGTTACCCCGGCGGGTCTGATGAATCCAAACCACTATCTGGCGGTGGCGATCAACTACCTGTTCCAGCATCGTCCACAGTGGGGCGCAGAGGTTGCCGTGGGTAAAACCCTGGTCTCCTCCGCAATGATCGACCGTGTGGTTAACGACCTGGGCCGCAAGCTGGTGGAAGTACCGGTGGGCTTTAAGTGGTTTGTTGATGGTCTGTTCGACGGCAGCTTCGGCTTTGGCGGCGAAGAGAGCGCGGGCGCTTCCTTCCTGCGCTTCGACGGTACGCCGTGGTCTACTGACAAAGACGGTATCATCATGTGCCTGCTGGCGGCGGAGATCACTGCCGTCACCGGTAAGAACCCGCAGGAGCACTACGATGAGCTGGCCGCCCGTTTCGGTGCGCCGAGCTACAACCGTCTCCAGGCTTCTGCCACCTCCGCTCAGAAAGCGGCGCTCTCTAAGCTCTCACCTGACATGGTCAGCGCCAGCACCCTGGCAGGCGACCCGATCACCGCCCGTCTGACGGCGGCCCCGGGCAACGGTGCCTCAATCGGTGGTCTGAAGGTGATGACCGAGAACGGCTGGTTCGCGGCGCGTCCATCCGGTACGGAAGATGCGTACAAGATTTACTGCGAAAGCTTCCTTGGGGCGGAACACCGCCAGCAGATTGAGAAAGAAGCGGTAGAGATTGTCAGCGAAGTGCTGAAAAACGCATAACTGCGGTTTGTGCGCCGGGCGGCACTGCGTTTGCCCGGCTTACAACTGCTTCGATTTTGTAGGCCCGGTAAGCGCTAGCGCCACCGGGCTTTTTTATGCTCAAAGCATAAAGCGGTAGCCAATCCCTGTTTCGGTTAACAGGTGCTGTGGACGCGCGGGATCCGCTTCGAGTTTCTGGCGAAGGTGTCCCATATAGATGCGCAGGTAGTGACTATGCTCCACCGCATTCGGTCCCCAGACCTGACTTAACAGCTGGCGCTGGGTGAGGACTTTGCCGTGATTGTTGAGCAACACCGCCAGCAGGCGAAACTCGATGGGGGTCAGGTGGATTTCAGCCTCACCGCGTTGAATACGCCGCGAGGCCAGATCGACACGAATATCCGAAAAGGTATACACCGGGTCGACGGGGACGGTGGTCGCGTGGCGGCGAAGGGCGACGCGCAGACGCGCCTGCAGTTCGCCAATACCAAACGGCTTGCTGAGATAGTCGTCGGCACCGGCATCGAGTGCGGCAATTTTGTCGCTCTCCTCCAGACGCGCCGAGAGCACAATGATCGGCATCTGGCTCCACTGGCGCACCTCCCGGATAAAGTCGAGGCCGTCGCCGTCCGGCAGGCCCAAATCGAGGATCACCAGGTCCGGCTTGCGGGTGGCGGCTTCTATCAGGCCTCGTTGCAGCGTCCCGGCATCGTGAACGCGCAACCCTTCACCTTCCAGCGCGGCACGCAGAAAACGACTGATGGCGAGTTCATCTTCAACAATCAGGACGTTAATCACAAATCCTCTGGAAATTCATTCAGCTCGGGTGGCGCATCAAGCGGCAGTGTAACACAAAACCCGGCCCCGCCTTCGGGGCGATTATGGGCGGTAATGGTGCCGCCGTGCACCTCAACAATCGCCTGGCAGATCGCCAGCCCCAGCCCGACGCCGGGAATGGCGGACTCCTTATTCCCGCGGGCAAACTTATCAAAGATAGCCTCTTCCTGACCCGCCGGAATGCCCGGTCCGGAGTCCCACACCTCCAGCTGCAGCTGCTCGGGGGTGACGCTGGCGTCAATGCCGATTTGCGCTCTGCTGCCCGCATATTTCGCGGCGTTCTCCAGCAGATTAATCAGCACCCGCTCGAACAGCGGGCCATCCACGTGGATCAACGCCAGGGGATCGGACATCGCGAGCGCGATATGCCGACCACCCAGCCCCGGCTCCAGCGTTTTTAAGGCGCTGCCGATCACCTCTTCCAGCGTCAGCCACTCTTTTTTCAGGTTAAAGCCGCCGGACTGGATCCGCGCCATATCCAGCAGGTTGTTCACCAGCCGGGTGGTGTTCAGCACATGCTGGCGGATCTCGCTGGCCTGGATAGCGTGGCGGGAGCCTTCTGCCGCCAGGTCGAGGGTCAGGATCTCCGACTGGCCGAACAGCACCGTCAGCGGCGTGCGCAGATCGTGGGAGAGGGCGGCCAGCAGCGAATTGCGAATGCTCTCCCGCTCGCTGGCTAACCGAGCCTGTTCTTCGCTGGCGGTGAGTGCCAGCCGTTCCAGCGCGCTCGCCACCAGCAGGGTAAAGGTCTCCAGCAGCCGCTGCTGCTCGGGGATCATCAGCTGGCGCAGGTTAGCCGGCTCGACAATCACCACCCCCTGACGCTGCAACGGCAGGATCTGATAGGGCACACCCGGGAGCGTGTCAGTGCCCGCACCCGCAGGCTGGCCTTTATCAAAGCTCCAGCGGACAATGGCCTCATCCCACGGGGTCATCCCCGAGACCGGGGTGAGCGGACACAGTTTGCCTTCGCGATCCGGGAGCAGGATCAGGCTGCGGGCGTTAAAAGTGGAGTGAATAAACTGCTGGCTGGTCTGGACGATATCCTGCGCGGTACGGCCCACCGCCAGCGCCTTCGACATCTCATACAGATGGCGGGTGCGCTGCTCGCGGTAACGGGCGATCCGCGCCTGATAGCGCACCCCCGCCGTCAGGTTGCCGATAAGCAATCCTACCGCCAGCATCACGGCGAAGGTAAGGACGTACTGCACATCCGACACCGCCAGGGTGCCGCGCGGGGCGATAAAAAAGAGATCGAAGCTGATCACGTTGATCACCGTCGCCAGCACCGAGGGCCAGCGGCCATAAAACAGGGCCACGAGCACCACTCCCAGCAGGTAGATCATCACCAGGTTGGCGGCATCGAAGCCGGGTAACCACTGGCTGGCGACAAAGGTGATCAGCGCGCAGAGCAGCACCGCCACCAGACAGCCGCGCAGCTGGATCCGCCATTTATCGCTGAATGCCCGGTTGTCCGGGGTTCTGGCGGGCAGGGCGGCCGGTTTGTCATCCAGTGCAACGATCAGCAGATCGAGGTCGGGGGCGCGCTGTGCCAGCTTGTCGGCAAAGCTCTCCCGGCTGAACCCGCGGCGACGGGAACGTCGGCCGATAACAATTTTGCCGAGGTTATGCTCCCGGGCGTAGCGCAGGATGGCTTTCTCTTCCGCCTGCTCGGCCAGGGTGGCGGTTTCGGCCCCCAGTTCCTGCGCCAGACGCAGGGCACCAAGAATGGCGCGGCGCTGGTTCTCCGGCAGACGGTGTAGCTGCGGCGTCTCCACGTAGACCGCATGCCAGACGCTGCCGAACTTCGCGGCCAGACGCGCGGCGGTGCGCACCAGCTTCTCGTTGCCGCTGCCGTGGCCGATGCAGAGCAAAATCGCATCGCGGGTATGCCACACCTTCTCCTGACCCTGGCGGTCGCGCCAGGCCCGCATCTGATCGTCCACCCGGTCGGCGGTGCGGCGCAGAGCCAGCTCGCGCAGGGCGATCAAATTGCCTTTACGGAAGAAGTGCTCGATGGCCCGCTCAGCCTGCCCGGCGATGTAAACTTTGCCTTCGTGCAGGCGCTGACGCAGATCGTCCGGGGGGAGATCCACCAGCACTACTTCGTCCGCGGCATCGAAAAACGGATCCGGGACGGTCTCCCGCACCTGGATGCCGGTGACGCCGCTGACCACATCGTTAAGGCTCTCCAGATGCTGAACGTTGACGGTGGTAAAGACATCAATCCCGGCGTCCAGCAGCTCCTCGACATCCTGCCAGCGTTTGGGATGGCGCGAGCCCGGGGCATTGGTGTGCGCCAGCTCGTCCATCAGGATCAGCGCCGGACGGCGGGCGAGGGCGGCGTCGAGATCGAATTCCGTTACCAGCCGCCCGCGATGATGAATGCGGCGTGGCGGCTGGGTTGCCAGCCCCGCCAGCAGCGCGGCGGTCTCCTGGCGACCGTGGGTCTCCACCACGCCGATGAGAATATCAAGCCCCTGGGCGCGCAGACGCTGGGCTTCACTGAGCATGGCGAAGGTCTTGCCGACGCCCGCGCAGGCGCCGAAGAAGATTTTCAGCTTGCCGCGATGGGGAGCGGCAGCCTGCTCCAGCAGTTTGTCCGGGTCCGGGCGCAGAGGCTCGTCAATCATTTACTCTTTCCTTAGCGCGTCCAGCGCCAGATTCAATTCAACAATATTGACCACTGGATTGCCCATCGCGCTGAATAATGGCTTTTGCGTATGGGCGGCCACCAGCTGGCTGAGCTGTTCGGTGCTGAGCTGACGCGCCAGAGCAACGCGCGGGATCTGCCAGGCGACGGCCTGCGGCGTCAGGCTGTAGTCCAGCCCGCTGCCTGAGGCGGTCACCAGTTCAACCGGCACTGCCGGGCTCGCCTGCGGGTTGGCTGCACGCAGAGCCGCCACGCGGGCGCGAACGGCGTCATCCAGCTCAGGGTTGCTGCCCGCCAGATTGCTGCCGCCCGAGGCCATGGGATTATACGGGCTCTCAGCCGTAGCGGAAGGACGCCCGTGAAAGTAACCCGCCGCGGTAAAGTCTTGCCCAATCAGCCGGGAACCGCGGATCTCCCCCTGCTGGTAGATAAGCGATCCGTTCGCCTGGTTGGTAAACCACCACTGACCCAGCGCGGTGGTCACCAGCGGATAGAGCCCGCCGGTTATCAGGGCCAGCAGAATAAACAACAGTATAGCGGAGCGTAACATAGCCATTTGATTTTCCTCTTAAACCAGCCCGAACAGGGTGAGCACAACGTCGATGGCTTTAATGCCGATAAACGGCACCACCAGCCCACCCAGACCGTAAATCCACAGGTTGCGGCGCAGCATGGCGGCGGCGGTGAGCGGCTTGTAGCTCACCCCTTTCAGCGCCAGCGGGATGAGAAAGATAATGATCAGCGCGTTGAAGATTACTGCGCTCAGGATGGCCGAGGCGGGGGAGTGCAGTTGCATCACGTTCAGGGCGTTCAGCTGCGGATAAGTTGCCGCAAACGCCGCCGGAATAATGGCGAAATATTTCGCCACGTCGTTGGCGATACTGAAGGTGGTCAGCGAGCCCCGGGTCATCAGCATCTGTTTGCCGATATGCACCACCTCGATCAGCTTGGTCGGATTAGAGTCGAGGTCGACCATATTGCCCGCCTCTTTCGCCGCCTGGGTGCCGGAGTTCATTGCCACTGCGACATCTGCCTGGGCAAGGGCCGGGGCGTCATTGGTACCGTCGCCGGTCATGGCCACCAGCCGTCCTTCTCCCTGGTACTGGCGGATCAGCGCCAGTTTGGCCTCCGGCGTCGCTTCGGAGAGAAAATCATCCACCCCCGCTTCGGCAGCAATGGCGGCGGCAGTCAGACGGTTATCCCCGGTGATCATCACCGTTTTGATGCCCATTTTGCGCAGCTGGGCAAAACGCTCCTTGATGCCGCCTTTGACGATATCTTTCAGAGCGATCACCCCGAGAACGCTGGCTCCTTCCGCCACCACCAGCGGCGTGGCCCCCTGACGTGCGACGTTCTCCACCAGGGTATCGACCTGCGGCGGGAAATGGCCGTTATTGGCGGCGATATGGCGGCGAATGGCGTCCACCGAGCCCTTGCGTATCAGCCGGTCCTGAATGTTAATCCCGCTCATCCGCGTTTGCGCCGTAAAGGGCACAAAGGTGGCGTGCAGGCTCTGCACGTCGCGCTGGCGCAGGTTGAAGCGCTGTTTGGCGAGGATCACGATGCTTCGGCCTTCCGGGGTTTCATCCGCCAGCGAGGCGAGCTGGGCGGCATCGGCCAGCGTTTGTTCGTCCACGCCCGGGGCGGGCAGAAATTCGGAGGCCTGACGGTTGCCGAGGGTGATGGTGCCGGTTTTATCCAGCAGCAGCACGTCGACGTCGCCAGCCGCCTCGACCGCCCGACCGCTGGTGGCGATGACGTTGGCCGCCAGCATCCGGCTCATGCCCGCCACGCCGATGGCCGACAGCAGGCCGCCGATAGTGGTCGGGATCAGGCAGACCAGCAGGGCCACCAGCACGGTGACGCTCACCGCCGTCCCGCCATAGGACGAGAAGGGCCACAGGGTTGCCGTCGCCAGCAGGAAGACGATAGTCAGCGCCACCAGCAGAATGGTCAGGGCGATTTCGTTTGGGGTTTTACGCCGCTGGGCGCCTTCCACCATGGCGATCATCCGATCAAGGAAGGTTTCGCCCGGATTGACGCTGCACTGGATCACCAGCCAGTCGGAAAGAATGCGCGTTCCGCCAGTGACCGAGGCAAAATCGCCCCCGGACTCACGGATCACTGGCGCGGACTCCCCGGTGATGGCGCTCTCATCCACCGAGGCGCCCCCTTCGATCACCTCCCCGTCGCAGGGGATAATGTCTCCGGCCTCCACCAGGACGATGTCGCCTTTGCGCAGCGTATCCGCAGGCACTGTTTCGCTGGCCGCACCATATTTCGCTTCGCGCAGCTTGCGGGCGAATGCGGTTTTCTGCACCCCTTTGAGGCTGTTGGCCTGCGCTTTGCTGCGTCCTTCCGCCAGCGCTTCGGCGACGTTGGCAAACAGCACGGTGAACCACAGCCACAGGCTGATCGCCGCGGTAAAGGTGGCGCTGCCTGACAGCCATCCGCCCGCCATGGCAAGAGCCAGCAGGGTGGTCAGCAGGCTCCCCAGCCAGACGATAAACATCACCGGATTGCGCCACTGCACGCGCGGATCTAATTTTTTTATCGCATCCATCAGCGCCTGGCGAACCAGAGCAGGTTCAAGCAGGGCCAGTTGCTTACGACTCATGAAGAATACTCCGTAAAATCAGCGTAAAGAGAGGTGTTCCGCAACCGGGCCTAATGCGAGGGCGGGAATAAAGGTGAGGGCGCCGACCAGCAGGACAGTGCCGATCAGCAGGCCGACAAATAGCGCGCCGTGGGTAGGCAGCGTGCCGCCAGAAACAGGCTGGCGGGTCTTGTTCACCAGCGATCCGGCGATGGCCATGACCGGAATAATCACCCCAAAGCGGCCGACCAACATGCAGAACGCCAGCAGGCAGTTCCAGAACGGCGAGTTGGCGCTCAGGCCCGCAAAGGCGCTGCCGTTGTTGTTGGCCGCCGATGACACCGCGTACAGCACCTCGCTGAAGCCGTGGATACCGGGGTTAAAGATGCCGCTGCGCGCGGCGTCGGTCATCAGCGCCAGGGCGGTGCCGAGCAGCACCAGCGCCGGGGTGACGAGGATCGCCAGCGCGGTCAGTTTCATCTCACGCACGTCGATTTTCTTACCCAGATATTCCGGGGTGCGGCCAATCATCAGCCCGGCGATAAAGACCGCCAGCAGCACAAACAGCAGCATGCCGTACAGGCCCGACCCGACACCGCCAAACACCACTTCACCAATCTGCATCAGCCACATCGGGATCATGCCGCCCAGCGCGGTGAAGGAGTCATGCATGGCGTTGACCGCTCCGCAGGAGGCGGCGGTGGTGATCACCGCATACAGGCTGCTGGCGAGAATGCCAAAGCGGCTCTCTTTACCTTCCATGTTGCTGTTGCTGTCCGCGCCGAGCAGCATAAAGTGGCTGTTACCCTGCCACTCCGCCCACATGACCAGCGCCGCGCAGACCACAAAGATGGCGGACATGGTCCAGAGGATCGTATGCCCCTGACGCCGATCGCTGACCGACTCGCCAAAGGCAAAGCACAGTGCGGTGGGGATCAGGAAGATCGCCAGCATCTGCACGGCGTTGGTCAGCGCGGTCGGATTCTCAAACGGATGGGCAGAGTTAGCGTTAAAGAAGCCGCCCCCGTTGGTGCCGAGCATTTTGATCGCTTCCTGGGAGGCGACCGGCCCCATCGGCAGCAGCTGTCTGGCCCCCTCCAGCGAGGTGAAGGGCTGATAAGGAAGCAGGTTCTGCAATACGCCCTGCTGCATAAACAGCAGGGCGATAACCAGCGACAGCGGCAGCAACACCCACAGGGTGATGCGGGTCAGATCGACCCAGGCGTTGCCAAGCGTAGTAACATTCTGGCGGGAGAAGGCGCGGGTCAGGGCGAAGATCACCGCAATGCCGCTGGCTGCCGAGAGGAAGTTTTGCACCGTCAGCCCCGCCATCTGGCTGAAATAGCTCAGGGTGGTTTCACCGGCATAGGACTGCCAGTTGGTGTTGCTGACAAAGCTCACTGCGGTGTTCAGCGCCAGATGCCATGAAAGCCCCGGGAGCTGCTGCGGATTGAACGGCAGAGCGCCCTGAAGCATCAGCATGGCGAAGAGCACGACCAGGCCCACGCCATTCAACAGCAGAATAGCAAACAGGTAATGACGCCAGTCCATCTCATCGGCGCGGATCCCGAGCAGGCGCAGTATCCCTGCGTCAATGGCCTGCACCCCGGGCAGCGGCAGGCCGTTAATCATGCGTGCCAGCCACATCCCCAGTGGCCGGGCGAGTATGAACAGCACCAGCAGAAAGCTGGCGATAAGCAGAAATCCCTGAGCGGCCATCAGAATGCCTCCGCGTTAAGCAGGGCATAAATCAGATACCCCAGTAACAGAAACACCAGCGCGATGCCCACAATTACACCTGCACTCACAATTCACCTCCAGGTGACATTAGTCATGGTGCAAACGGTAAATTTTCTGGCGCAAAGATTTCGCAAAAATCAGACGGGGAGGTGTAAAAAAAGTATAAAAATGGCTAAGACCATAATTTAACTAATGGTTAGTATTAATTTAACTTTTATGTAACTAAATTACGGGGTGAAGTGTAAAGATCCTTTTTTGAGGGCAAAAAAGTGGTCGGATGAGTAGTAAAATTACAGCCAAAGCGTTACTATTTTCAGCAGATAATCAGTTTTACTTTTCCGGAGCAGGTTTCCGGCCAGAAAGAGGGGAGAAAATGATGGAATTTTACAAAGCGTATCCGGCACATATCGTTTTTATTCGCCGCACTTTCGCTGTGTTAGCGGGTGTTCTGGCGTTACCAGTCATGCTTTTCTGGAAAGATCGTGCACGTTTTTACAGCTATCTGCATCGCGTATGGGCGAAGACCAGCGATAAGCCGGTGTGGATGGATCAGGCTGAAAAAGCCATTTGTGATTTTTATTAAGAAAGACTACACACAGCAATTGCAGTAACAAAAAAACCGCCACAGCAATGTGGCGGTTTTTTTATCCCCAGAGATTCGCGGTCCGTTGGGCGGCCTTTTTTATTTCAGTATGGCTACACTTGTTAAAGCAAAGTATCCTCGGTGACTTGTAGATGTTACAGACGATAATACTGGAGTGTTATGGCCACCTATCTGGTCTGGTTTCGCGCCGATCTGCGCATCCACGATAACCTTGCGCTTGCCGCCGCCTGCCGCGACAAACATGCTCGCGTCCTGGCGCTTTTCATCGCCACGCCGCAGCAGTGGCGTGAGCACGCCATGGCGCCTCGCCAGGCCGCCTTTCTTCATGCTCATCTTAACGATCTGCAACAGCAGCTGGCCGACAGAGGTATTCCGCTGCTCTATGCTCAGGTGGCTGATTTCGCCGCCCAGGGCGAAAAAGTGGCGCAGCTTTGCGCAGAGCATGAGGTCACCCATCTCTTTTATAACTACCAGTACGAACTGAACGAGCAGCAGCGCGATCTCCAGCTGGAGCGCGCGTTGCAGAACGTGATCTGTCAGGGTTTTGATGACAGCGTGATCCTGCCGCCGGGTAGCGTCATGACCGGCGATCATAAGATGTACAAGGTCTTTACGCCGTTTAAAAATGCCTGGCTGCGGCGGCTGAAAGAGGGGCTGCCAGAGTGCGCGGCGGCACCTGCCGCCCGCGAGGGCGAAAAGGTGACCCCGTCGGCGCTGGATTTCGATTATCCGCAACAGCCATTCGATACCGACCTCTTTCCCGCGAGCGAGAAAGAGGCGATTACCCGTCTGCGTCAGTTCTGCCAACAGGGGGCTGGGGAGTATGAGGCGCAGCGTGATTTTCCGGCTATCGAAGGCACCAGCCGTCTCTCCGCCTGCCTGGCGCTGGGGGTGCTTTCTCCTCGCCAGTGCCTGCACCGCTTGCTGGCCGAGCAACCCCAGGCGCTGGAGGGGGGGCCGGGGGCGGTATGGCTCAACGAGCTTATCTGGCGGGAGTTTTATCGTCATCTGATGACGTATCACCCTGATTTATGTAAATATCGGCCATTCATCCGCTGGACTGATAACGTTGAATGGCAGTCTGACGATGTGCAGCTGAAAGCCTGGCAAGAGGGGCAAACCGGCTATCCGATTGTCGATGCAGCCATGCGTCAGCTGAATGAAACCGGCTGGATGCACAACCGCCTGCGGATGATCACCGCCAGCTTTCTGGTAAAGGATCTGCTTATCGACTGGCGTGCCGGGGAACGTTACTTTATTTCACAGCTGATCGACGGCGACCTGGCCGCCAATAACGGCGGCTGGCAGTGGGCGGCATCAACCGGAACCGACGCCGCCCCCTATTTTCGTATTTTTAACCCGACAACCCAGGGACAGAAGTTTGATTCCGACGGCGTGTTTATCCGCCGCTGGCTGCCGGAGCTGGCCACCGTGCCGGACAAGGCCATCCACGATCCCTGGATCTGGGCGGACAAGCAGGGCGTCACCCTCGCATATCCCCGCCCGGTTGTCGATCATAAACAGGCGCGCGTTGCCACGCTGGCCGCGTATGAAGCCGCCCGTAAAGCATAGGGAGTCATAATGAAAAACAGTGAACTGGAACGACTGATTAACGACAAACTGAACAGCGCCAGCTTCAGCGACTACGCACCGAATGGCCTGCAGGTGGAAGGGCGCGAAACTATTCAGAAGATTGTTACCGGCGTGACGGCAAGCCAGGCGCTGCTGGATGAAGCGGTACGCCAGAAGGCCGATGCCGTTATCGTTCACCACGGCTATTTCTGGAAGGGGGAATCCCCGGTTATTCGCGGCATGAAGCGCAACCGCCTGAAGACCTTGCTGGAAAACGACATCAACCTCTATGGTTGGCACCTGCCGCTGGATGCGCACCCGGAGCTGGGGAACAACGCCCAGCTGGCGGCGCTGCTCGGCATTAACATCATGGGCGAAATCGAGCCGCTGGTGCCGTGGGGGGAACTCTCCATGCCGGTACCGGGACTGGAGCTGGCCTCGTGGATCGAAGCGCGGCTGGGGCGCCGTCCGCTGTGGAGCGGCGATACCGGGCCGGATGAGGTAAAACGCGTCGCCTGGTGTACCGGCGGCGGGCAGAGCTTTATTGACAGCGCGGCGCGTTTTGGCGTCGATGCATTTATTACCGGCGAAGTCTCTGAGCAAACCATTCACTCCGCCCGCGAGCAGGGGCTGCATTTTTATGCGGCAGGTCACCATGCCACGGAACGCGGCGGCATTCGCGCGCTCAGCGAATGGCTGACAGAAAACACCGACCTGGATGTCACCTTTGTCGATATTCCTAATCCAGCCTGATGAGAGGTATCTAAGTGCAGCGAGCACGTTGTTATCTGCTAGGCGAAACCGCCGTCGTACTGGAACTGGAGCCGCCGGTAACCCTGGCGACGCAAAAACGGATCTGGCGCTTGACCCAGCGACTGGGTGAAATCCCTGAAGTGGTGGAAGCCATTCCGGGGATGAATAACATCACCGTGGTGCTGCGCAATCCCCACTCGGTGGCGCTGGATGCCATCGAACGTCTGCAGCGCTGGTGGGAAGAGAGCGAGGCGCTGGAGCCCGATTCCCGCGCTATCGAGATCCCCGTGGTGTACGGTACCGCCGCGGGCCCCGATCTGGGCGAGGTGGCGCGGCACGCGGGGCTGACCGAGAAACAGGTCGTGGAGCTCCATTCCTCCGCGGATTATGTGGTCTGGTTTTTGGGCTTTCAGCCGGGCTTTCCTTACCTGGGCGGGCTGCCTGAGCAGTTGGCTACGCCGCGTCGCGCCGAACCCCGGTTGCAGGTGCCGGCAGGCTCGGTGGGGATTGGCGGGTCGCAGACCGGTATTTATCCCTTAGCCACACCCGGAGGCTGGCAGCTGATTGGACACACCTCTCTGCCGCTGTTCGATCCCGCTCGTGACGAGCCGGTGCTGCTGCGACCGGGCGATACCGTGCGGTTTATCCCGCAGAAGGAGGGGGTATGTTAAAAATTATTCGAGCAGGGCTCTATACCTCGGTGCAGGACGGCGGGCGCATCGGTTTTCGCCAGTCAGGGATCAGCTACTGCGGCGCGCTGGATAAACCGGCCTTGCAGATTGGCAATATACTTGTGGGCAATGACCCGGATGATGCCGCGCTGGAGATCACCCTGGGGCAATGTATCTTCGAATTTGAACAGGATGGCTGGTTTGCCCTGACCGGTGCGGGCTGTGATGCCCGGCTTGACGGGGCCGCGGTCTGGACCGGCTGGCGCCTGCCGGTGAAAGCCGGGCAGCAACTCACGCTCAATCGTCCCCGCCGCGGCATGCGCAGCTATCTGGCGATTGCGGGCGGAATTGATGTGCCGTCGGTAATGAACTCCCTCAGCACCGATCTGAAGGTGGGGCTGGGCGGTCATGAAGGGCGGCTGCTGAAAGATGGCGATCGCCTGCAGGTTCGGGCCGGTGGACGCGAATTCCGTGAAGCCCAGGGCGTGAAACAGCTCCTTTGGAGTAACCGCGTGCGTGCCTTGCCGGGACCGGAATACCATGAGTTCGATCAGGCCTCCCAGGATGCGCTCTGGCGTCTGCCCTGGCAGCTCAGCCCACAGAGTAACCGTATGGGCTACCGCCTGCAGGGGCAAAAACTGGCGCGCACCACCGATCGGGAGATGCTGTCGCACGGGCTACTCCCGGGCGTGATTCAGGTGCCGCACAACGGGCAGCCTATCATTCTGATGAACGATGCCCAGACCACCGGGGGCTATCCGCGGATCGCCTGCATCATCGAGGCCGATATGTACCATCTGGCGCAGGCCCCGCTCGGACAACCTATTCACTTTGTCCCCTGCACGCTGGAAGAGGCGCTGGAGGCGCGGCGCATCCAGAAGCAGTACATCGAACAGCTGGCGTGGAGGTTACATGATCGCGGTTGATTTAAATGCAGATTTAGGTGAAGGGTGCGGCAGCGATGCCGCACTGTTAAAGCTGGTGTCGTCAGCCAATATCGCCTGCGGATTCCATGCCGGCGATGCCGCAACCATGCTGGCCTGCGTGCGCGAGGCGCTGAAAAATGGGGTGACCATCGGGGCGCATCCCAGCTTCCCGGACCGGGAAAACTTTGGCCGCACAGCCATGACCCTGCCGCCGGAGACGGTCTACGCCCAGATGCTCTACCAGATTGGTGCCCTGGCGGCGATCGTTCGCGCCGAAGGCGGGCAGCTGCGTCACGTAAAACCGCACGGCATGCTCTATAACCAGGCGGCAAAAGATCGCGACCTGGCGGATGCGATCGCCCGCGCCGTTTCGACCGTTGACCCGGATCTGATTCTGGTTGGTCTGGCGGGGAGCGAGTTGATCCGCGCGGGAACGCGCTATGGCCTGATCACCCGGGAAGAGGTGTTTGCCGATCGCGGATATCAGGCCGATGGCAGCCTGGTGCCGCGTACCCAGGCCGGGGCGCTGATCGCCGATGAAGATCAGGCTCTGGCGCAAACCCTGGAGATGATCCAGCACGGGCGGGTGAAGAGTATTACCGGTGAATGGGCAACCGTGCATGCGCAGACGGTGTGTATCCACGGTGACGGAGAACACGCGCTGGCCTTTGCCCGTCGCCTGCGCACAGAGTTTGAAGCAAACAATATAAAAATCAGTGCATAACGCACAACTGCAAACACCACAACAGGAAAACATCATGCCAGAGACGCTATCCCTCTGGCCACTCATCGGTATCGCGGTGATTGTGGTCGGGTTTCTTTTACGCTTTAACCCGGTGCTGGTGGTCATTGTCGCCGGGATCGTCACCGGCCTGGCGGCGCAAATGCCCATCGCCACTATTCTGGAAAAACTGGGCGAAGGGTTCCTCAATACCCGTAACCTGCCTTATATCCTGCTGATCCCGCTGGCGGTTATTGGTCTGCTGGAGCGCCACGGCCTGAAAGAGCGGGCCCAGGCGTGGATCGCGAAGATCCACAGCGCCACCGCCGGACGGCTTTTGATCGTCTATCTCTTCGTCCGTGAAACGTCGGCAGCAATGGGGCTGACCAGCCTTGGCGGACACCCGCAGATGGTGCGCCCGCTGCTGGCGCCGATGGCGGAAGGGGCGGCGGAGAAAAAGTATGGCGAGCTGCCGGGGGCGGTGCGCTATCGTCTGCGGGCGATGTCGGCAGCCACCGATAACGTCGGGCTATTCTTTGGCGAAGATATCTTTGTCGCCTTTGGCGCCATCATCTTTATGCATAACTTTATGCTGGAATCCGGCGGGATCCAGACGGAGCCGCTGCATATTGCCCTCTGGGGGATCCCGACCGCGCTCTGCGCCTTTGCGATCCACGCGACCCGCCTCTACCGCCTGGATAAGCATCTGGAGCGCGAGCTGGCCAAAGTGCAGGGAGCGGTGAAATGAACTTCCAGCAAAGCTATCTCTACTGGCTGGCAGGCCTGATCCTGCTCATCGTGGCGCTGATGTCGTTTCGCGATAAAGCCAACCCGCGACGTATTACCACCGGTCTGTTCTGGGGCATTTACGGCCTGCTGTTCCTGCTGGGGAACTGGACCTACGATCTGGTGGGCGACAAGCGCACCGTCCATATCGCGGTGGGTGTGGCAGTTGTGCTGCTGGCGCTGATCGCCGGTTTCGGCGGGGTCCGGCTGGGGAGTTACCATCAGCACACGCCAGAAGAGCGTGAGAGCAGCGCGAAGCGTCTGGGCAATCGCCTCTTTTTACCGGCCCTGGCCATTCCGGTGGTGACGGTGGTGGGCGTGCTGATGTTCAACCACATCCCGGGCCTGCAGGAGACGCTGTTCGGGCCGGGTAACCACTCGACGCTGGTGACGCTCTTCTCCATGACCGTCGGCTCGCTGATTGGTCTGGCGATGGCGGTTAAAATGACTCATGAAAAAGTGCACCAGCCTTTGCAGGAGGCACGCCGTCTGCTCGACTCCATCGGCTGGGCCTTTATTCTGCCGCAGATCCTGGCGACCCTTGGCCTGCTGTTTACCGCCGCCGGCGTCGGGGAGGGAATCTCTTACCTCACCCAGACGTACCTGGCAGTCGACAGCCGGTTTATTGCGGTGGCGGTCTACGCCGTGGGCATGGCGTTGCTGACCATGGTAATGGGTAACGCCTTCGCCGCGTTTCCGATTGTCACCGCCGGGATCGGTATTCCCATTCTGGTGCTGCAACACGGCGGCAACCCGGCGGTGATGGCGGCGATTGGCATGTTCTCCGGCTACTGTGGCACCCTGATGACGCCGATGGCGGCCAACTTCAATATTGTGCCCGCCGCGCTGCTGGAGTTACCCGATAAAAACGCGGTCATTAAAGCGCAGGTCCCCACCGGGGTATTGCTGCTGATCGCTAACGTCTTCCTGCTCTACTTCCTGATGTTCCTGTAAGGAGAAATGATGCGAACCGTATTAATCACCGGCTTTGAGCCGTTTGGCGGCGAAACCGTTAACCCCTCATGGGAGGTGGTAAAGCAGCTTGATGGCGCAATTATTGACGACTGCCGCGTGGTGGCGCGGCAGTTGCCCTGCGTGTTTGGCGAGTCGTTATCGGTGCTGAACGCGGCCATTGACGCGCTACAGCCCTCCGTGGTACTGGCGGTAGGGCAGGCCGGGGGCCGGGTGGATGTCACCGTTGAGCGGGTGGCGATCAACGTTGATGATGCCCGTATCCCGGATAACCACGGACAACAGCCGGTGGATGTGGCCATCGTTGAGGGCGGCCCGGCGGCCTGGTTCAGCACCCTGCCCATTAAAGCGATGGTGGCGGCGCTGCGTGAATCAGGTATTCCTGCTTCGGTTTCGCAGACGGCGGGGACATTTGTCTGCAACCACGTGATGTATGGCGTGCTGCACAAGCTGGCCAACAGCCCGGAGGTGAAGGGCGGGTTTATCCATATTCCTTACCTGCCCGAGCAGGCGGCGGCGCACCCTGGCGCCCCGAGCATGGCGACGCAAACCGTGAAGCAGGCGCTGGAGATCGCCATTACGGTGGCACTGCGTCAGGAGGCGGATATAAAAGTGGTGGGCGGCGCAACGCACTAACAAGGAGTCATCATGCCAGAAGGACCAGAGATCCGCCGCGCGGCGGATAGCCTGGAGGCGGCGATAAAAGGCAAACCGCTCACTGACGTGTGGTTTGCTTTTCCTCAGTTAAAACCGTTTGAATCCCGGCTTATCGGTGAGACGGTCACGCATCTGGAGACGCGCGGTAAAGCGCTGCTCACTCACTTTTCTAACCAGCTGACGCTCTACAGCCATAACCAGCTGTATGGCGTCTGGCGGGTGGTCGAGACCGGCCAGGAGCCGCAGACCACGCGGGTCCTGCGCGTTAAGTTACAGACCGCGGATAAAACCATTCTGCTCTACAGCGCCTCGGATATTGAGATGCTCTTGCCGGAGCAACTCACCACCCATCCCTTCCTGCAGCGGGTGGGGCCGGATGTGCTCGATTTACGCCTGACGACAGAGGAGGTGAAAGCGCGGCTGTTGTCGGCAAAATTCCGTAACCGGCAGTTTTCCGGCCTGCTGCTGGACCAGGCGTTTCTGGCTGGTTTAGGCAACTATCTGCGGGTCGAAATTCTGTGGGAGGTGGGGCTGGCGCCGCAGCGTAAAGCGTCACAGCTCACCGAAGAACAGCTCGACGCGCTGGCGCATGCGCTACTGGCGATCCCGCGTCTGTCGTACAACACCCGCGGGGTGGTGAATGACAAGAAGCATCACGGGGCGTTATTCCGCTTTAAGGTGTTTCATCGGGCGGGGAAAAAGTGCGAGCGGTGCGGCGGGGTGATTGAGAAAACGACGCTCTCTTCCAGACCGTTTTACTGGTGTCCTGCGTGCCAGATGTAAAAAAGCCGGGTGGCGCTAACGCTGACCCGGCCTGCTTAGGCCCGGCAAGCGTAACGCCGCCGGGCATCACTTTTAGCGATTAGTCACGTCAGACTCGAAATTACGCTGCTCGTAGCCAGTATAGAGCTGACGAGGACGGGCAATTTTCATGCCTTCGGTGTGCATTTCGTTCCAGTGTGCAATCCAGCCCACGGTACGCGCCATCGCGAAGATAACGGTAAACATGGAAGATGGAATGCCCATCGCTTTCAGGATGATACCGGAGTAGAAATCGACGTTCGGGTAGAGTTTCTTCTCGATGAAGTACGGGTCGTTCAGCGCGATGTGTTCCAGCTCCATCGCCACCTGCAGCAGGTCATCTTTGGTGCCCAGCTCTTTCAGCACTTCGTGGCAGGTTTCACGCATCACGGTTGCGCGCGGGTCATAGTTTTTGTAAACACGGTGACCGAAGCCCATCAGACGGAAGGAGTCGTTCTTATCCTTCGCACGACGGACGAATTCAGGAATGTGCTCAACGGAGCTGATCTCTTCCAGCATCTTCAGTGCCGCTTCGTTCGCGCCGCCGTGTGCCGGTCCCCACAGGGAGGCAATACCTGCTGCGATACAGGCGAACGGGTTCGCGCCGGAGGAGCCAGCGGTACGTACGGTAGAGGTGGAGGCGTTCTGCTCGTGGTCAGCGTGCAGGATCAGGATACGATCCATTGCGCGTTCCAGAACCGGGTTCACTTCGTACTCTTCACACGGCGTGGCGAACATCATACGCAGGAAGTTACCGGCGTAAGAGAGGTCGTTGCGTGGATAAACAAACGGCTGTCCGATGGAGTATTTGTAACACATCGCTGCCATGGTTGGCATTTTGGACAGCAGACGGAACGCGGCGATATCGCGGTGACGCTGGTTATTTACATCCAGGGAGTCATGGTAGAACGCAGCCAGCGCACCGGTGATCCCGCACATTACCGCCATTGGGTGTGAATCGCGGCGGAAGGCGTGGAACAGACGGGTAATCTGCTCATGGATCATTGTGTGACGGGTGACGGTGGTTTTGAACTCATCGTACTGTTCCTGAGTCGGCTTTTCGCCGTTCAGCAGGATGTAGCACACTTCCAGATAGTTGGAGTCAGTCGCTAACTGGTCGATGGGGAAACCGCGGTGCAACAGGATACCTTCATCACCGTCGATGTAGGTGATTTTGGACTCGCAAGATGCGGTGGAGGTAAAACCAGGGTCAAAGGTAAACATACCTTTAGAACCAAGACTACGGATATCAATAACATCCTGACCGAGCGTGCCTTTTAGCACATCCAGTTCAATAGCAGCGTCACCATTTAGGGTGATTTTTGCCTTAGTATCAGCCATTTACGGTCTCCTTAGCGCCTTATTGCTTAAGACTGCCCATAACCGGATTTGCATTCAGCTGATTTATCATTGTTACCAGTTTGTTATTTGGCTCGCCGCTCAGCTCACGAGGAGAAACCAGGGTACAGAGCAATGGCGCTAGCAGGTAAACAAATGAGAAACCAGAGAAATAACAGCAAATCAGTGTTTGTTCAGTCCGAATTTTTCAAACCTGTATATCACTAATAACTGTCCTGATAACTTCGGTCAATACCATCACACTGTTACATAACTTATTCTCAGGTGAAAGAGAGACCTCATAACTTTTGCGCATTATATGCCTTTTCTGGTGATGTTTGTAACAATAATGTTTAACATTTGTCAAATCAGATGATTAAAAATTAAAAAGATGTTGTTATCGTGACCCTGATCACTGTTCCAGAGAAAACCCGACAAACTGTATGTAGGTTAATTGTAATGATTTTGTGAACGGCCTATACTGCCGCCAGGTCTCCGGAAAACCCTGCAATCCCGAGCCAACCAGCGTTGTAACGTGTCATTTGAGCATCTGGAAGCAATGTTTTGCATGACGCACAGTTATATAAAAGGCACGCTGTCTGACCCGCATCGCAGTCCGGAGGAAGGAAACTATAAGAAGAGCATGTGGGCGTTATTCATGATAAGAAATGTGAAAAAACAAAGACCTGTCAATCTGGATCTCAAAACGATCCGATTCCCCGTAACGGCAATAGCGTCCATCCTTCATCGTGTATCCGGTGTGATCACGTTTGTCGCGGTGGGTATCCTGTTATGGTTACTGGGTACCAGCCTCTCGTCTCCGGAAGGATTCCAGCAGGCCGCCAACATCATGAACGGTTTCTTTGTGAAATTTATCATGTGGGGCATCCTCACCGCGCTGGCCTATCACGTTGTTGGCGGCATCCGCCATATGCTGATGGATGTCGGCTATCTGGAAGAGACCTTCGAAACCGGCAAACGTACCGCTAACATCTCCTTTGTTATCACTGTCGTGCTTTCACTTCTCGCAGGAGTTCTCGTATGGTAAGCAACGCCTCCGCATTAGGACGCAACGGCGTACATGACTTCATTCTGGTCCGTGCTACCGCTATCGTTCTCACCCTCTACATCATCTACATGATCGGTTTCTTTGCCACCAGCGGCGATCTGACCTGGGAAATCTGGACTGGCTTCTTCGGGTCTGCCTTTACCAAAGTGTTTACCCTGCTGGCGCTCTTCTCCATTCTGATCCACGCGTGGATTGGCATGTGGCAGGTACTGACCGACTACGTTAAATCAATGGCGATTCGTCTCGCGCTGCAGCTGGCTATTGTCGTTGCACTGGTGGTTTACGTTATTTATGGATTTGTTGTGGTGTGGGGTGTGTGATGAAACTTCCAGTCAGAGAATTTGACGCTGTAGTGATTGGCGCCGGCGGCGCAGGTATGCGCGCGGCGCTGCAAATTTCCCAGAGCGGCCAGACCTGTGCGCTGCTCTCTAAAGTGTTCCCGACCCGTTCCCATACCGTATCTGCGCAGGGTGGCATCACCGTTGCGCTCGGTAATACCCATGATGATAACTGGGAATGGCATATGT
This sequence comes from Leclercia sp. LSNIH8, assembly GCF_002920195.1. Lineage (NCBI taxonomy): Bacteria > Pseudomonadati > Pseudomonadota > Gammaproteobacteria > Enterobacterales > Enterobacteriaceae > Leclercia > Leclercia sp. LSNIH8. The sequence continues at coordinate 427,221 of NZ_PQJY01000001.1, forward strand.
ACGACACGGTGAAAGGTTCCGACTATATCGGTGACCAGGACGCCATTGAATATATGTGTAAAACCGGCCCGGAAGCGATTCTGGAGCTTGACCACATGGGTCTGCCTTTCTCCCGCCTGGAGAACGGTACCATCTATCAACGTCCGTTTGGCGGCCAGTCGAAGAACTTCGGCGGCGAGCAGGCGGCACGTACAGCGGCAGCGGCCGACCGTACTGGTCACGCCCTGTTGCATACCCTGTATCAGCAGAACCTGAAGAACAAAACCACCATCTTCTCCGAGTGGTATGCGTTGGATCTGGTGAAAAACGAAGATGGCGCCATCGTCGGTTGTACCGCCCTGTGCATTGAAACCGGTGAAGTGGTCTACTTCAAAGCCCGTGCCACCGTGCTGGCAACTGGCGGCGCAGGCCGTATTTATCAGTCCACCACGAACGCCCATATCAACACCGGTGACGGCGTCGGTATGGCTATCCGCGCAGGTGTGCCGGTGCAGGATATGGAGATGTGGCAGTTCCACCCCACCGGTATCGCCGGTGCGGGCGTGCTGGTCACAGAAGGCTGCCGCGGTGAGGGTGGTTATCTGCTGAACAAACATGGCGAGCGCTTCATGGAGCGTTATGCCCCAAATGCCAAAGACCTGGCGGGTCGTGACGTGGTGGCGCGTTCCATCATGATCGAAATCCGTGAAGGTCGCGGCTGCGACGGTCCATGGGGCCCGCACGCGAAGCTGAAACTTGACCATCTGGGTAAAGAGGTTCTGGAATCCCGTCTGCCGGGCATCCTGGAGCTGTCCCGTACCTTCGCTCACGTCGACCCGGTTAAAGAGCCGATCCCGGTAATCCCAACCTGCCACTACATGATGGGCGGTATTCCGACCAAAGTGACCGGCCAGGCGCTGACCGTGAACGAGCAGGGCGAAGATGTGGTGATCCCGGGCCTGTTTGCGGTAGGCGAAATTGCCTGTGTATCCGTACACGGCGCCAACCGTCTGGGCGGCAACTCTCTGCTCGACCTGGTGGTGTTTGGTCGTGCGGTCGGTCTGCATCTGCAGGAGTCCATTGCCGAGCAGGGGCCACTGCGTGATGCCACCGAAGCAAATATTGAAGCCTCTCTGGAGCGTCTCAACCGCTGGAACGGCAACCGTAACGGCGAAGATCCGGTGGAAATCCGTAAAGCGCTGCAGGAGTGCATGCAGCACAACTTCTCGGTATTCCGTGAAGGTGACGCGATGGCCAAAGGTCTTGAGCAGCTGAAAGCGATCCGCGAGCGTCTGAAAAATGCCCGTCTGGACGACACCTCCAGCGAGTTCAACACCCAGCGCGTTGAGTGCCTGGAGCTGGATAACCTGATGGAAACCGCATACGCAACGGCGGTCTCTGCAAACTTCCGTACCGAGAGCCGTGGCGCCCATAGCCGCTTCGACTTCCCGGATCGTGATGATGAAAACTGGCTGTGCCACTCCCTGTATCTGCCAGAGACGGAATCCATGACGCGACGCAGCGTCAATATGGAACCGAAACTGCGTCCGGCGTTCCCGCCGAAGATTCGTACTTACTAATGCGGAGACAGGACAATGAAACTCGAATTTTCAGTTTATCGTTATAACCCTGATGTTGATGACGCTCCGCGTATGCAGGATTACACCCTGGAAGCGGAAGAAGGCCGTGACATGATGCTGCTGGACGCCTTAATGCAGCTGAAAGAAAAGGATCCGACACTGTCGTTTCGTCGTTCCTGCCGTGAAGGGGTGTGTGGCTCCGACGGTCTGAACATGAATGGCAAAAACGGTCTGGCCTGTATCACGCCTATCTCGGCGCTTAACCGTCCGGGACAGAAGATTGTCATCCGCCCTCTGCCAGGACTGCCGGTCGTGCGCGATTTGGTGGTGGACATGGGGCAATTCTATGCACAATATGAGAAGATTAAGCCTTACTTATTGAATAATGGGCAAAATCCACCCGCTCGCGAGCATTTACAGTCGCCAGAGCAGCGTGAAAAACTCGATGGCCTGTATGAGTGTATCCTCTGTGCATGTTGTTCGACCTCTTGCCCGTCGTTCTGGTGGAACCCGGACAAGTTTATCGGCCCGGCTGGCCTGCTGGCAGCGTACCGCTTCCTGATTGACAGCCGCGATACCGAAACCGACAACCGCCTGGAAGGGCTGAGTGATGCTTTCAGCGTATTCCGCTGCCACAGCATCATGAACTGCGTCAGTGTATGTCCTAAGGGGCTGAACCCGACGCGTGCTATCGGCCACATTAAGTCGATGTTGTTGCAGCGCAGTGCGTAAGTAACAACGCCGGATGGCGCTGCGCTTATCCGGCCTACGATTTTGTAGGCCCGGTCAGCGTAGCGCCACCGGGCAATTTGCAGAAACCTTTAAAAACTGCCAGTTAAGTAAATAATCGAGACGTTCAGCGCGAGACAAGGCGCGGTTGAACGAATCCCCTGGAGCATAGTGAACTATGTGACTGGGGTGAGTGAAAGCCGCAACGCAGTCGCAGCCGGAACGACGAAGATTATTTAGACAGTTTCTAAAGGTTCCTTCGCGGGCCAAAGTAAAAGAGCTCGCAGGTGAACCCCGGCACGTACACGTGGTGTGCGTGGTAGTTTCTACGGCGAAAGTAAGCATAAAAATGCTTAAGGGATCACGATGCAGAACGGCGCAATGAAAGCCTGGCTGGACTCTTCATTCCTCTCTGGTGCAAACCAAAGCTGGATTGAACAGCTCTATGAAGACTTCTTAACCGACCCTGACTCAGTGGACGCTAACTGGCGTTCCATGTTCCAGGAGTTACCTGGAACGGGTGTCAAACCGGATCAATTTCATTCCAAAACACGTGATTATTTCCGTCGTCTGGCGAAGGATGCCTCACGTTACTCTTCCGCTATCTCCGACCCTGACACCAATGCGAAGCAGGTTAAAGTCCTGCAGCTGATTAACGCCTACCGCTTCCGCGGCCACCAGCACGCAAATCTGGATCCGCTGGGATTGTGGAAGCAGGAGCGCGTGGCTGATTTAGATCCGGCATATCACGATCTGACCGAAGCGGATTTCCAGGAAACCTTCAACGTTGGCTCTTTCGCTATCGGCAAAGACACCATGAAGCTGGGCGATCTGCTGGAAGCGCTGAAGCAGACCTACTGCGGCTCCATCGGTGCAGAGTATATGCACATCACCTCTACCGAAGAGAAACGCTGGATCCAGCAGCGTATCGAATCCGTTGCCGGTAAATCCACCTTCAATGCCGACGAGAAAAAGCGTTTCCTGAACGAACTGACCGCAGCCGAAGGGCTGGAGCGTTATCTCGGTGCGAAATTCCCGGGCGCAAAACGCTTCTCGCTGGAAGGCGGCGATGCGCTGGTGCCGATGCTGAAAGAGCTGATCCGCCACGCGGGCAACAGCGGTACCCGCGAAGTGGTACTGGGCATGGCGCACCGTGGTCGTCTGAACGTGCTGATCAACGTGTTGGGTAAAAAGCCACAGGATCTGTTCGACGAATTCGCGGGCAAACATAAAGAACACCTCGGTACCGGTGACGTGAAGTACCACATGGGCTTCTCATCGGATATCGAAACCCAGGGCGGCCTGGTTCACATGGCGCTGGCGTTTAACCCGTCGCACCTTGAGATCGTCAGCCCAGTGGTTATCGGCTCCGTGCGCGCCCGTCTGGATCGTCTGGACGAGCCAAGCAGCAACAAAGTTCTGCCAATCACCATCCACGGCGATGCGGCAGTCACCGGGCAGGGCGTGGTTCAGGAGACCCTGAACATGTCGAAAGCGCGGGGTTACGAAGTGGGCGGTACCGTTCGCATCGTCATCAACAACCAGGTGGGCTTCACCACTTCTAACCCGCTGGATGCACGTTCCACCCCATACTGCACCGACATCGGTAAGATGGTTCAGGCACCAATTTTCCACGTGAACGCCGATGACCCGGAAGCGGTCGCGTTCGTGACCCGCCTGGCGCTGGATTTCCGTAACACCTTTAAGCGCGATGTGTTCATCGACCTGTTCTGCTATCGCCGTCATGGCCATAACGAAGCGGACGAGCCGAGTGCAACCCAGCCGCTGATGTACCAGAAAATCAAAAAACATCCGACCCCGCGTAAAATCTATGCTGACAAGCTGGAAGCGGAGAAGGTTGTCACCCTGGAAGATGCCACCGAGATGGTCAACCTCTACCGCGACGCGCTGGATGCCGGCGAATGCGTGGTGAAAGAGTTGCGTCCGATGAACATGCACTCCTTTACCTGGTCGCCATACCTCAACCACGAGTGGGATGAGAGCTACCCGAACAAGGTAGAGATGAAGCGTCTGCAGGAGCTGGCAAAACGCATCAGCACCGTACCTGAAGCGATCGAGATGCAGTCCCGCGTGCAGAAGATTTATGCTGACCGTCAGGCAATGGCCTCAGGCGAGAAGCTCTTTGACTGGGGCGGAGCAGAGAACCTGGCGTACGCCACTCTGGTTGATGAAGGTATTCCGGTCCGTCTGTCTGGTGAAGATGCGGGCCGCGGCACCTTCTTCCACCGTCATGCGGTGATCCATAACCAGACCAACGGTTCAACCTACACCCCGCTGCAGCACGTGCACAACGGCCAGGGCCAGTTTAAGGTCTGGGACTCCGTGCTCTCTGAAGAAGCAGTCCTGGCATTCGAATACGGTTACGCCACCGCAGAACCGCGTACCCTGACCATCTGGGAAGCGCAGTTCGGCGACTTCGCCAACGGTGCGCAGGTGGTTATCGACCAGTTCATCTCTTCCGGCGAGCAGAAGTGGGGCCGTATGTGTGGCCTGGTGATGCTGCTGCCGCACGGCTACGAAGGGCAGGGCCCGGAGCACTCCTCCGCACGTCTGGAGCGTTATCTGCAGCTCTGCGCCGAGCAGAACATGCAGGTTTGCGTACCGTCTACCCCGGCACAGGTTTATCACATGCTGCGTCGTCAGGCGCTGCGCGGGATGCGCCGTCCGCTGGTGGTGATGTCGCCGAAATCGCTGCTGCGTCACCCGCTGGCGGTCTCCAGCCTGGAAGAGCTGGCAAACGGCACCTTCCTGCCGGCCATCGGTGAAATTGACGAACTGGATCCGCAGGGCGTTAAGCGTGTCGTGATGTGTTCTGGTAAGGTTTATTACGACCTGCTGGAACAGCGCCGTAAGAACGATCAGAAAGATGTCGCCATCGTGCGTATCGAACAGCTTTATCCGTTCCCGCATCAGGCGATGCAGGAAGTGCTGAAACAGTACGCTCACGTACATGATTTTGTCTGGTGCCAGGAAGAGCCGCTCAACCAGGGCGCATGGTACTGCAGCCAGCATCATTTCCGTGAAGTGATTCCATTTGGGTCTGCTCTGCGTTATGCAGGTCGCCCGGCCTCCGCCTCTCCGGCGGTAGGGTATATGTCCGTTCACCAGAAGCAGCAACAAGATCTGGTCAATGACGCGCTGAACGTCGATTAATTAAAGGATACATAATGAGTAGCGTAGATATTCTTGTTCCCGACCTGCCTGAGTCCGTAGCAGATGCAACCGTCGCCACCTGGCACAAAAAACCAGGCGACGCGGTAACCCGCGACGAAGTGCTGGTAGAAATCGAAACTGACAAAGTGGTACTGGAAGTACCGGCTTCAGCGGATGGCATTCTGGATGCAGTCCTGGAAGATGAAGGTACGACGGTAACCTCTCGCCAGATCCTGGGTCGCCTGCGTGAAGGCAACAGCGCGGGCAAAGAGTCCAGCGCTAAGTCTGAAGAGAAAGCCTCTACGCCAGCCCAGCGCCAGCAGGCTTCTCTGGAAGAGCAGAGCAACGACGCGCTGAGCCCGGCGATCCGTCGCCTGCTGGCTGAGCACAGCCTCGACCCGGCGGCCATTAAAGGCACCGGCGTCGGCGGCCGCCTGACCCGCGAAGATATCGACAAACACCTGGCGAAAGCGCCGTCTGAAGCGAAAGCAGAAGCCAAAGCGCCTGAAGCTGCACCAGCAGCACAGCCTGCTCTGGGCGCACGCAGCGAAAAACGCGTGCCGATGACCCGCCTGCGTAAGCGTGTGGCCGAGCGTCTGCTGGAAGCGAAAAACTCCACCGCGATGCTGACCACCTTCAACGAAGTGAACATGAAGCCAATCATGGACCTGCGTAAGCAGTACGGTGACGCCTTTGAAAAACGTCACGGTATCCGTCTGGGCTTTATGTCCTTCTACGTGAAAGCGGTTGTTGAAGCGCTGAAACGCTATCCGGAAGTGAACGCATCTATCGATGGCGATGATGTGGTTTATCACAACTACTTCGACGTGAGCATGGCCGTTTCTACCCCGCGCGGCCTGGTGACCCCGGTTCTGCGTGATGTGGATACCCTGGGCATGGCTGACATCGAGAAGAAAATTAAAGAGCTGGCAGTGAAAGGCCGTGACGGCAAGCTGACCGTAGACGACCTGACTGGCGGTAACTTCACCATTACCAACGGCGGCGTATTCGGTTCGCTGATGTCTACCCCGATCATCAACCCACCGCAGAGCGCGATCCTTGGCATGCACGCCATTAAAGACCGCCCGATGGCGGTAGACGGTAAAGTGGAGATCCTGCCGATGATGTATCTGGCGCTCTCCTACGATCACCGTCTGATCGATGGCCGCGAGTCCGTGGGCTTCCTGGTGGCGATTAAAGAGCTGCTGGAAGATCCGACCCGTCTGCTGCTGGACGTCTAGTTTTTCGCGGTACTGCCCGGCGGCACCTGGTCTGCCGGGCCTACAAAAGCATGACCTAACGATTACCCTGAAGGATGGATAGAACACATGAACTTACATGAATATCAGGCAAAACAGCTGTTTGCCCGGTATGGCTTACCGGCTCCGGTGGGTTATGCCTGCAATACCCCTCGTGAAGCAGAAGAAGCCGCCTCTAAAATCGGTGCGGGTCCATGGGTAGTGAAATGTCAGGTTCACGCTGGCGGCCGCGGTAAAGCGGGCGGTGTGAAAGTCGTTAACAGTAAAGAAGAGATCCGCGCTTTTGCTGAGCACTGGCTGGGCAAACGTCTGGTGACCTACCAGACAGACGCAGGCGGCCAGCCGGTTAACCAGATCCTGGTTGAAGCGGCAACCGATATTGCTAAAGAACTCTACCTCGGCGCAGTCGTAGACCGTAGCTCCCGTCGCGTGGTGTTCATGGCCTCTACCGAAGGCGGCGTGGAAATCGAAAAAGTGGCGGAAGAGACGCCGCATCTGATCCACAAAGTCGCTATCGATCCGCTGGCAGGCCCAATGCCTTACCAGGGTCGCGAGCTGGCCTTCAAACTGGGTCTGGAAGGCAAACTGGTGCAGCAATTCACCAAGATCTTCATGGGCCTGGCAACTATCTTCCTGGAGCGCGATCTGGCGCTGATCGAAATCAACCCGCTAGTAATCACCAAGCAGGGCGATCTGATCTGCCTCGACGGCAAACTGGGCGCTGACGGCAACGCACTGTTCCGCCAGGCTGACCTGCGCGAAATGCGCGACCAGTCTCAGGAAGATCCACGTGAAGCGCAGGCTGCACAGTGGGAACTGAACTACGTGGCACTCGATGGCAACATCGGTTGCATGGTTAACGGTGCGGGCCTGGCAATGGGCACCATGGACATCGTTAAGCTGCACGGCGGCGAGCCGGCAAACTTCCTGGATGTGGGCGGCGGCGCAACCAAAGAGCGCGTGACCGAAGCATTCAAAATTATTCTCTCCGATGACAACGTGAAAGCCGTTCTGGTTAACATCTTCGGCGGTATCGTACGTTGCGACCTGATCGCTGACGGTATCATCGGCGCGGTAGAAGAAGTGGGCGTGAACGTCCCGGTTGTCGTTCGTCTGGAAGGTAACAACGCTGAACTCGGCGCGAAAAAACTGGCTGACAGCGGCCTGAATATTATTGCAGCGAAAAGTCTGACGGATGCAGCTCAGCAGGTTGTTGCCGCAGTGGAGGGGAAATAATGTCCGTTTTAATTAATAAAGATACCAAGGTTATCTGCCAGGGCTTCACCGGTAGCCAGGGTTCATTCCACTCTGAGCAGGCGATTGCCTACGGTACGCAGATGGTTGGCGGCGTAACGCCAGGTAAAGGCGGCACCACCCATCTGGGCCTGCCGGTGTTCAACACCGTCCGTGAAGCGGTAGAAGCGACTGGCGCAACTGCCACCGTGATCTACGTTCCGGCGCCGTTCTGCAAAGACTCCATCCTGGAAGCGATCGACGCAGGCATCAAACTGATTATCACCATTACCGAAGGTATCCCGACCCTGGATATGCTGACCGTGAAGGTGAAACTGGACGAAGCGGGCGTACGCATGATCGGGCCAAACTGCCCGGGCGTGATCACCCCAGGCGAATGCAAAATCGGCATCATGCCGGGTCACATTCACAAGCCAGGTAAAGTGGGCATCGTTTCCCGCTCTGGTACCCTGACCTATGAAGCGGTTAAGCAGACCACCGACTACGGTTTCGGCCAGTCCACCTGCGTGGGCATCGGCGGCGACCCGATCCCGGGCTCTAACTTCATCGACATCCTGAAGCTGTTCCAGGAAGACCCGCAGACTGAAGCGATTGTGATGATCGGTGAAATCGGCGGTAGCGCGGAAGAAGAAGCGGCTGCTTACATCAAAGATCACGTGACCAAGCCAGTTGTTGGCTACATCGCGGGTGTGACCGCGCCGAAAGGCAAGCGTATGGGCCACGCAGGCGCCATCATCGCGGGCGGCAAAGGCACTGCGGATGAGAAATTCGCTGCGCTGGAAGCCGCAGGCGTGAAAACCGTGCGCAGCCTGGCTGACATCGGTGAAGCACTGAAATCTATCATTAAGTAAATCCTCTCTGCTCCCCGTGCGGGGAGCTTTGACATAATAAATGTCCGTTTCGACATGGTTGGCCATCGCAAGATGGCCTTTTTTTTTGCGCGACAGTGTTTCCGCGTGGAGACAGAGGCGGGCAGGGCGGATGAAAGTTAAGCGAACGGGCGTGAAAACATTTTGGGGTCGACGAATTGAAACAAATTAGCAACACATGGGTGTTAAATTATAGATTATTAAAAGTAAAATATTTGTGATAATAATTTTTGATAAAACCTATACGGAAAATTACTGTGAACCATCTGACATTAGCAGCACAGGCTTATTAAAAAAATGCTTCGCTGCCTGCGTTAATTTAAATCACCTTTATTTATAATCCCCGCTTTATTTGATAACCATCAAGCGAATATTAAAACATATCATTAACATCATTTTCATTGCATTTACCACGCGGAAACACCCTTAACACGTTCAGGGATTATTGATTTATATCAATATTTAATACCTGGAAAAGAGCGTCAAAAGGCGCTAAATTGTTCCCGATCAAATTGGTCGGAAAGTGATAATTTTGCTAAATATTGATCGCTGTCGTAAATCGTAAAAGACTTCCATTAAAAACCTGTTTATTGTAAGGGTTTTGCAGCGTAATATATTTGCGGGATCAATTTCAGTTTTTATTAACGCATCTGTAACCTTTCATCATCGCTTTTTTCCTCCTGCGAGGATTAAGTAACGAAGAAAGGGTGCTGATAATTTTTGGGGCATGTGTGTGGATCCTTCTCTAACGGGATTCACTCTCGGAGTCTTCATGCGATGAGCAAGGAGTCATAATGTTAGACGTAGTCGAACTGTCGCGCTTACAGTTTGCCTTGACCGCGATGTACCACTTCCTGTTTGTGCCGCTGACGCTCGGTATGGCGTTCCTGTTGGCCATCATGGAAACGGTTTACGTCCTCTCCGGCAAACAGATTTATAAAGATATGACCAAGTTCTGGGGCAAGTTGTTTGGTATCAACTTTGCGCTGGGCGTGGCAACCGGTCTGACCATGGAGTTCCAGTTCGGGACTAACTGGTCTTATTATTCCCACTATGTCGGGGATATCTTCGGGGCGCCGTTGGCCATTGAAGGTCTGATGGCTTTCTTCCTCGAATCCACCTTTGTAGGTCTGTTCTTCTTTGGTTGGGATCGTCTGGGTAAAGTCCAGCATATGTGCGTAACCTGGTTGGTGGCCCTGGGCTCTAACCTCTCCGCACTGTGGATCCTGGTCGCCAACGGCTGGATGCAGAACCCTATCGCGTCTGATTTCAACTTCGAAACCATGCGTATGGAGATGGTCAGCTTCTCCGAGCTGGTGCTGAACCCGGTCGCACAGGTGAAATTCGTTCACACTGTGGCCTCCGGCTATGTCTGCGGCGCGATGTTCGTGCTGGGCATCAGCGCCTACTACATGCTGCGTGGTCGTGACTTCGCCTTTGCTAAGCGCTCTTTCGCCATCGCGGCGAGCTTCGGTATGGCGGCTATCCTCTCCGTTATCGTGCTGGGTGATGAATCCGGTTACGAAATGGGCGACGTGCAGAAAACCAAACTGGCAGCGATCGAAGCAGAGTGGGAAACCCAGCCTGCACCGGCCGCCTTTACCCTGTTTGGTATCCCCGATCAGGATGCGCAGGAAAACCACTTTGCTATTCAGATCCCTTATGCGCTGGGCATCATTGCCACCCGCTCTGTGGATACGCCGGTTATCGGTCTGAAAGATCTGATGGTGCAGCATGAAGAGCGTATCCGTAACGGGATGAAAGCCTATACGCTTCTGGAAGAACTGCGTTCCGGGACCAGCGATCAGTCTGTTCGCGACCAGTTTAACGACGTGAAAAAAGACCTTGGCTATGGCCTGCTGCTGAAACGCTATACCCCGAACGTCTCTGACGCGACGGAAGAGCAGATCCAGATGGCGACCAAAGACTCGATTCCGCGCGTGGCGCCGCTCTACTTCGCCTTCCGTATCATGGTGGGTTGTGGTGTGCTGATGCTGCTGATTATCGCCGCCTCCTTCTGGTCGGTCATTCGTAACCGTATCGGTGAGAAGAAATGGCTGCTGCGCACCGCGTTGTATGCGATTCCGCTGCCGTGGATTGCCATTGAATCTGGCTGGTTTGTTGCGGAGTATGGCCGTCAGCCGTGGGCTATCGGTGAGGTGCTGCCAACTGCGGTGGCGAACTCCTCTCTGACCGCAGGCGATCTGATTTTCTCCATGTTGCTGATTTGCGGCCTCTACACCCTGTTCCTGGTGGCTGAACTGTTCCTGATGTTCAAGTTTGCGCGCCTTGGCCCAAGCAGCCTGAAAACCGGTCGCTACCATTATGAGCAGTCCACCGTTGCTTCTCAGCCTCAATACGAGCAGTCCACCGTGACTACTCAGCCGGCACGGTAAGACAGGAGTCGTCAAATGATCGATTATGAAGTATTGCGTTTTATCTGGTGGCTGCTGGTCGGGATCTTACTGATTGGTTTTGCGGTCACTGACGGTTTCGACATGGGGGTGGGCATGCTCACCCGCTTCCTCGGTCGTAATGATACCGAGCGTCGAATTATGATTAACTCCATCGCCCCACACTGGGACGGTAACCAGGTGTGGCTCATCACCGCAGGCGGCGCACTGTTCGCTGCCTGGCCGATGGTCTACGCGGCTGCGTTCTCCGGCTTCTATGTGGCGATGATTCTGGTGCTGGCATCCTTGTTCTTCCGTCCGGTCGGTTTTGATTACCGCTCGAAGATCGAAGACACCCGCTGGCGTAACCTGTGGGACTGGGGCATCTTCATCGGTAGCTTCGTGCCGCCGCTGGTCATCGGCGTGGCGTTCGGCAACCTGCTGCAGGGCGTGCCGTTCCACCTCGATGAATATATGCGCCTCTACTACACCGGTAACTTCTTCCAGCTGCTGAATCCGTTTGGTCTGCTGGCAGGGGTCGTCAGCGTGGCGATGATCATTACTCAGGGGGCAACCTACCTGCAGATGCGTACCGTGGGCGAGCTGCACCTGCGCTCTCGCGCCGTCTCGCAGATGGCGGCTCTGGTGACGCTGGTTGGCTTTGCGCTGGCAGGTTTGTGGGTGATGTTTGGTATCGACGGTTATGTTGTGACTACTGCGATTGACCATAGCGCACCGTCTAACCCGCTGACCAAAGAGGTGGCTCGCGAGGCTGGCGCCTGGCTGGTGAACTTCAATAACACACCGATCCTGTGGGCGATTCCGGCTCTGGGCGTCGCGCTGCCGGTGCTGACCATCCTGACCTCCCGCGCGGAGAAAGGGGCACTGGCGTTTGTCTTCTCTTCACTGACGCTTGCGTGCATCATCCTGACAGCCGGTATCGCGATGTTCCCGTTCGTGATGCCATCCAGCACGATGATGAATGCCAGCCTGACGATGTGGGATGCAACCTCCAGCCAGATGACCCTTAATCTGATGACGTTTGTGGCTGCCGTGTTCGTACCGATTATTCTGGCTTACACCGCCTGGTGTTACTGGAAAATGTACGGTCGTATCACGAAAGAACATATTGAAAGCAATACTCACTCTATGTATTAAGGAAGGAGCTGAATATGTGGTATTTCGCATGGATTTTAGGAACGCTTCTGGCCTGTGCATTTGGTGTGATTACCGCCCTTGCGCTTGAGCACGTTGAAGCGTCCAAAGCCGGTGAAGAAAAACACTGATGATCACGTATCTCTACGCGATTATGGACAAGCGCCCGTTAAGGGCGCTTTCCTTAGTGATGGCCTTACTGCTGGCGGGCTGCATTTTCTGGGACCCGTCGCGCTTCGCAGCGAAGACCAGCGAGCTCGAGATCTGGCACGGTTTTCTTATTATGTGGGCGGTATGTGCAGGCGTAATCCACGGGGTGGGATTTCGTCCGAAAGCCGTACACTGGCAGGGTATTTTTTGCCCGCTGATTGCTGATGTGATCCTGCTGTTGGGCCTGTTTTTCTTTTTCAACTGAATAAGAACTATCCGTTAATATTATGGGCTTACCCGGGCCCATAAAAATTTACTCTCTGTTTACTTTCCCCCATTCCAAACCACCATTCCCGCGCGTATAGTAGCGAAGTTTAAAAGCTCTAACCTTTTTTGCATTACCGGGATGTAAAGTGAATACAACGCTATTTCGATGGCCGGTTCGTGTCTACTATGAAGATACGGATGCCGGTGGTGTGGTTTACCACGCCAGCTACGTTGCCTTTTATGAACGAGCACGCACTGAAATGCTGCGCCATCATCACTTTAGCCAGCAGGTTCTGTTGGCGGAGCGAGTTGCCTTCGTGGTACGCAAGATGACGCTGGAGTATTTTGCGCCTGCCAGACTCGACGATATGCTCGAAGTCCAAACAGAAATAACATCAATGCGCGGAACCTCACTGGTTTTCACGCAGCGGATCGTCAATGCAGAGAACACGGTACTGAACGAAGCTGAAGTCCTGATTGTCTGTGTTGATCCACTCATCATGAAGCCTCGTGCGCTTCCTAAGTCTATTGTCGCGGAGTTTAAGCAGTGACTGACATGAATATCCTTGATTTGTTCCTGAAGGCAAGCCTTCTGGTTAAACTTATCATGTTGATTTTGATTGGTTTTTCAATCGCATCCTGGGCCATCATCATTCAGAGAACCCGTATCCTCAATGCGGCAGGCCGCGAAGCGGAAGCTTTTGAAGACAAGTTCTGGTCTGGTATCGAACTTTCCCGTTTGTATCAGGAAAGCCAGGGCCGTCGTGAAAACCTCTCCGGCTCCGAGCAAATCTTTTATAGTGGGTTTAAAGAGTTTGCCCGTTTGCACCGCGCCAATAACCATGCGCCGGAAGCGGTGGTTGAGGGGGCATCCCGTGCGATGCGTATCTCGATGAACCGTGAACTGGAAACGCTGGAAACGCATATTCCTTTCCTGGGTACCGTGGGTTCCATCAGTCCCTATATCGGTCTGTTTGGTACGGTCTGGGGGATCATGCATGCCTTTATCGCCCTGGGTGCAGTAAAACAGGCGACGCTGCAAATGGTTGCTCCGGGTATCGCTGAAGCGCTGATCGCGACTGCTATCGGTCTGTTCGCCGCAATTCCAGCGGTTATGGCGTATAACCGTCTGAACCAGCGCGTGAACAAACTGGAACTGAACTACGACAACTTCATGGAAGAGTTCACTGCGATTCTGCACCGCCAGGCGTTTACCAGCACCGAGAGCAACAAGGGGTAAACCATGGCCAGACAGCGTGGACGGGGTCGTCGCGAACTGAAGTCCGAAATCAACATTGTACCGCTGCTGGACGTGCTGCTGGTGCTGCTGCTGATCTTTATGGCGACAGCACCCATCATCACCCAGAGCGTTGAGGTTGATCTGCCGGATGCGACAGAATCTCAGGCTGTAAGCACCAATGACGATCCACCGGTCATCATTGAGGTATCCGGAGTAGGGCAGTACAGCGTGGTGGTGGAAAAAGATCGTATGGATCAGTTGCCGCCGGAGCAGGTCATTGCGGAAGCGCAACGACGTCTGCAGTCCAATCCGAAAACGGTCTTCTTAATCGGTGGTGCGAAAGACGTGCCTTACGATGAAATAATTAAAGCGCTGAACCTGTTGCATAGCGCGGGCGTTAAGTCAGTCGGCTTGATGACGCAGCCTATTTGATTATCTGCGTAAACAACAGAGTTTTTGGGAACCCATAGTGTCAAAGGCAACCGAACAAAACGATAAGCTTAAACGGGCGATAATTATCTCGGCGGTGCTGCATGTCATTCTTTTTGCAGGACTGATCTGGAGTTCGTTCGATGAGCATCTGGATGCCGCTGCCGGAGGTGGTGGAGGTTCATCCATCGATGCCGTCATGGTCGATCCCGGCGCGGTCGTTCAGAACTATAACCGTCAGCAGCAGCAGCAGGCGAGTGCAAAGCGCGCTGAAGAGCAGCGTGAAAAGCAGGCGCAACAGCAGGCGGAGGAGCTGCGTGAAAAGCAGGCCGCCGAGCAGGAGCGCCTGAAGCAGCTTGAGAAAGAACGTTTGCAGGCGCAGGAAGCGGCGAAAGAGCAGGCGGAGCAGCAAAAACAGGCTGAAGCCGCCGCGAAAAAAGCGCAGGAGCAGCAGAAGCAGGCGGAAGAGGCGGCAGCCAAAGCCGCAGCGGAAGCAAAAGCGAAGGCAGATGCTCAGGCAAAAGAAGCTGCTGAAGCCGCCGCAGCCGCAGCGAAAAAAGCTGCAGCCGATGCCCAGAAACAAGCTGAAGCCGAAGCCGCAAAAGCAGCGGCTGACGCGAAGAAAAAGGCAGAAGCGGAAGCGGCTAAGAAAGCCGCTGCCGACGCACAGAAAAAAGCGGAAGCAGAAGCCGCTAAACAAGCCGCCCAGGAAGCCGAGAAAAAAGCGGCTGCTGAAGCAGCGAAGAAAGCGGCTGCTGCGGAAAAAGCCGCGGCAGCTGAAAAGGCTGCTGCTGAAAAAGCGGCTGCTGAGAAGAAAGCGGCTGCCGCAGAAAAAGCCGCAGCCGAGAAGAAAGCCGCAGCAGAAAAAGCGGCTGCAGAAAAGAAAGCGGCTGCCGATAAAGCTGCTGCTGACAAAGCTGCCGCCGCGAAAGCCGCTGCCGCTAAGAAAGCCGCAGCAGAAAAAGCGGCCGCATCGGACGTTGACGACCTGTTCGGTGACTTAAGCTCAGGTAAGAATGCGCCGAAAGGTACCAACAGCGGTAGCGCAGGTGGCACTTCTCCTGCTAAAGGAAGTAAGCCAGGGCAAGGCGGTGCATCTCAGGCTGAGATTGCGTCGTATATTGCACAGGTACAGGCCGCCATTCGTGGGCATCTGTACGACTGGGATAGCTATCGCGGGAAAACCTGTACGCTTCGGGTAAACCTGGCCGCGGACGGAACCATCCTCAGCGTGAAAAAAGAGGGGGGCGACGAGGCCTTCTGTCAGCAGATGTTATCTGCAACCAGCAGGATGACGAAGTTCCCGAAACCGCCTTCACAGGCTGTGTATGAAACGTTCAAAAATGCACCGCTGGACTTCAAGCCTTAAGTTTTAATTTCCCTGTGCAAACGGGGAAAAACAGGCCAGGTTTAGTCTTAGCGTTCTGGTAGTTTTGTTTATTTGGGTTTGTTAACATTCTGCTAAATTATGCGGGTAAGGTTACCCGGATATGGGAGATATGATGAAGCAGGCATTACGTGTTGCAATGAGTTTCTTAATGCTGTGGGCAGCGGTGCTGCACGCAGAAGTGCGTATCGAAATCACCCAGGGAGTGGATTCGGCACGTCCGATTGGTGTGGTTCCGTTCCAGTGGACTGGCCCTGGTGCGGCGCCTGAAGACGCAGGCGGCGTCGTGGCTGCTGACCTGCGCAACAGTGGTAAATTCAACCCGTTAGACCGTTCTCGCCTGCCTCAGCAGCCGGGTAACGCGCAGGAAGTTCAGCCTGCGGCGTGGTCTGCACTGGGAATTGATGCCGTGGTTGTAGGTCAGGTTACCCCTAACCCGGACGGCTCTTACACCGTGGCCTATCAGCTGGTAGATACCGGCGGCGCACCGGGGACCGTTCTGTCTCAGAACTCTTACAAGGTCACTAAACAGTACCTGCGCTATGCGGCCCATGCTGCCAGCGATGCGGTATTCGAGAATCTGACCGGCATCAAAGGCGCATTCCGCACCCGTATCGCTTACGTTGTACAGACCAACGGCGGCCAATTCCCGTATGAGCTGCGCGTCTCTGATTACGATGGCTACAACCAGTTCACCGTTCACCGTTCACCACAGCCGCTGATGTCTCCGGCCTGGTCTCCGGACGGCTCTAAGCTGGCCTACGTGACCTTCGAAAGCGGTCGTTCGGCGCTGGTTATCCAGACGCTGTCTAACGGCGCGGTACGCCAGGTTGCCTCTTTCCCACGTCACAACGGCGCACCAGCATTCTCGCCTGACGGTTCTAAACTGGCGTTTGCCCTGTCTAAAACCGGTAGCCTGAACCTGTACGTGATGGACATCGCCTCTGGCCAGATCCGTCAGGTAACCGATGGTCGCAGCAACAACACTGAACCAACCTGGTTCCCGGACAGCCAGAACCTGGCCTTTACCTCTGACCAGGCGGGTCGTCCACAGGTCTATAAAGTTAATATTAATGGCGGTGCACCACAACGTATCACCTGGGAAGGTTCTCAGAACCAGGACGCCGACGTGAGCGCTGATGGTAAATTTATGGTAATGGTTAGCTCGGCCGGTGGTCAGCAGCACATTGCTAAACAAGATCTGGGCGGGGGCGGCGTACAAGTTCTGTCGTCGACTTTCCTGGATGAAACGCCAAGTCTGGCACCTAACGGCACTATGGTTATCTACAGCTCTTCTCAGGGGATGGGATCCGTGCTGAATCTGGTTTCTACCGATGGGCGTTTCAAAGCGCGTATTCCGGCAACTGATGGACAGGTAAAATCACCTGCCTGGTCGCCGTACCTGTAATAATAATTAATTGAATAATATAGGAATCATAGAAATGCAACTGAACAAAGTGCTGAAAGGGCTGATGATCGCTCTGCCTGTTATGGCAATCGCAGCGTGTTCTTCTAACAAGAACGCCAGCAACGACCAGAGCGGCGAAGGCATGATGGGTGCCGGCACCGGTATGGACGCAAACGGCAACGGCAATATGTCTTCTGAAGAGCAGGCGCGTCTTCAGATGCAACAGCTGCAGCAGAACAACATTGTTTACTTCGATCTGGACAAGTTCGACATCCGTTCAGACTTCGCTGCGATGCTGGATGCGCACGCTAACTTCCTGCGTAGCAACCCGTCTTACAAAGTCACCGTAGAAGGTCACGCGGACGAACGTGGTACTCCTGAGTACAACATCTCCCTGGGTGAGCGTCGTGCTAACGCCGTTAAAATGTACCTGCAGGGTAAAGGCGTTTCTGCTGACCAGATCTCCATCGTTTCTTACGGTAAAGAAAAACCTGCAGTACTGGGCCACGACGAAGCGGCTTACTCCAAAAACCGTCGTGCCGTACTGGTTTACTAAGAGAATTGCATGAGCAGTAACTTCAGACATCATCTGTTGAGTCTGTCGTTACTGGTTGGTATAGCGGCCCCCTGGGCCGCTTTTGCTCAGGCACCAATCAGTAGTGTCGGCTCAGGCTCGGTAGAAGACCGAGTCACCCAACTCGAGCGTATTTCTAATGCTCACAGCCAGCTTTTAACCCAACTTCAGCAGCAGCTCTCTGACAACCAAACCGATATTGACTCACTGCGCGGACAGATCCAGGAAAGCCAGTATCAGCTCAATCAGGTTGTGGAGCGCCAGAAGCAGATCATGTTGCAGATTGATAACCTGAATAATGGCGGCGCAGCAGCGCAACCGGCAGCAGGGGATCAGGGTGCTGCGGCAACGCCTCAGGCTGACACATCAGCCTCGACCGCTGCGCCTGTGCAGAGCGGTGATGCGAATACTGATTACAATGCGGCAATTGCCCTGGTGCAGGATAACTCGCGCCAGGACGAGGCGATGGCGGCGTTTCAGAACTTCGTGAAGAAATACCCGGATTCGACTTATCAGCCAAACGCAAATTACTGGCTGGGACAGTTGAATTACAACAAGGGTAAAAAAGACGATGCGGCATTCTATTTTGCCTCAGTCGTTAAAAATTACCCGAAATCACCGAAAGCACCTGACGCGATGTATAAGGTCGGTGTGATCATGCAGGACAAAGGCGACACCGCAAAAGCGAAAGCCGTTTTCCAGCAGGTAGTCACAAAGTTCCCGGGCACCGAAGGGGCAAAACAAGCGCAAAAACGCCTTGCTGCGATGGGATGATTGCCGCATGACCAGAAATCGCTTTATTTCTGGTCTTGCCGCATAATTCGTAAGCAGTTAAGTGATATTCATCAAAATTTTAGTTGCGCAGAATTCTTAAATCAGTAATATATGCCGCCGTTGCCAAGGGATATCAAACACCCCAGAAGCAGCCGAAATAGTGGGTCGTTAGCTCAGTTGGTAGAGCAGTTGACTTTTAATCAATTGGTCGCAGGTTCGAATCCTGCACGACCCACCACTACTTAAGTAGAAAGCAGTAGGTTAGCGTGAAGGATAACGTTGCGTCAGCAACGGCCCGTAGGGCGAGGCGAAGCCGAGTCATCCTACACGACCCACCACTAACTAAGTAGTAAGTAGTATCCAGCGTAGTATCGGGTGATTAGCTCAGCTGGGAGAGCACCTCCCTTACAAGGAGGGGGTCGGCGGTTCGATCCCGTCATCACCCACCACTCGGGTCGTTAGCTCAGTTGGTAGAGCAGTTGACTTTTAATCAATTGGTCGCAGGTTCGAATCCTGCACGACCCACCAATTTTAGTCTCTGACTCAGGGATTAAACGTGAAGGATAACGTTGCGTCAGCAACGGCCCATAGGGCGAGGCGAAGCCGAGTCATCCTGCACGACCCACCACTTTCTGGTGGTACCGAGTAAAATCTTCGAAGTCAGCACCCGAATGGGTCGTTAGCTCAGTTGGTAGAGCAGTTGACTTTTAATCAATTGGTCGCAGGTTCGAATCCTGCACGACCCACCACTTCGAAGAAAAGCAGTACATCCCGCAAGGGGTCGTTAGCTCAGTTGGTAGAGCAGTTGACTTTTAATCAATTGGTCGCAGGTTCGAATCCTGCACGACCCACCAATTTTAATATCTGACTCAGATATTAAACGTGAAGGATAACGTTGCTTTAGCAACGGCCCGAAGGGCGAGGCGAAGCCGAGTCATCCTGTACGACACACCAATGTAAAAAGGCGCCCTAAAGGCGCCTTTTTGCTATCTGTTATTCCAGAATTAAAAATGCGCGGGTTTACGTAGGTCGGGTAAGCGAAGCGCCACCCGACAAATGCTGCCCGCACGCTTTTTGATGTGACTTTCCCTCTCAGATTCGCTATCTTGTTTAGTATACAAAACACAATTGCCGTCACTTTGGTTATCATCGCTAAAGCATGGCAAATTTGTTAAGCCTGTAAAACGAGAAGCCAAAATGAGTGTGATGTTTGATCCAGAAGCCGCTATCTATCCTTTCCCACCAAAGCCTGCCCCGCTGAGCCTGGACGAAAAGCAGTTTTACCGTGAGAAAATTAAGCGTCTGCTCAAAGAGCGTGATGCGGTTATGGTGGCCCATTACTATACCGATCCTGAAATTCAGCAGCTTGCAGAAGAGACGGGCGGTTGTATCTCGGACTCGCTGGAGATGGCGCGCTTTGGTGCTAAGCATCCTGCTTCGACGTTGCTGGTGGCCGGGGTCCGTTTTATGGGCGAAACGGCCAAAATCCTCAGCCCGGAAAAAACGATTCTGATGCCGACCCTGAATGCGGAGTGCTCGCTCGATCTGGGCTGTCCGATCGACGAGTTTACCGCCTTCTGTGATGCCCACCCTGACAGAACGGTCGTCGTCTACGCCAATACCTCTGCGGCGGTGAAAGCACGCGCCGACTGGGTTGTCACCTCCAGTATCGCCGTTGAACTGATCGAGCATCTCGACAGCCTGGGCGAGAAGATTATCTGGGCACCGGACAGACATCTTGGCAATTACGTCCAGAAACAGACCGGAGCGGATATTCTCTGCTGGCAGGGCGCCTGTATCGTCCATGATGAATTCAAAACGCAGGCGCTGGCGCGCATGAAGGGGCTCTACCCGGATGCAGCCATTCTGGTTCACCCGGAATCCCCGCAGGCGATCGTTGATATGGCGGATGCCGTCGGCTCAACCAGCCAGCTGATCGCTGCCGCGAAGAGGCTGCCGCATCGCCAGTTGATTGTGGCGACCGATCGCGGCATCTTCTACAAAATGCAGCAGGCGGTGCCAGAGAAAGAGCTGCTGGAAGCACCGACCGCAGGCGAGGGGGCAACCTGTCGCAGCTGCGCGCACTGTCCGTGGATGGCCATGAACGGGCTCAAAGCGATTGCAGACGGTCTGGAGACGGGCGGAGCCGCCCATGAAATCCATGTTGATGCCGCGCTGCGAGAGGGGGCGTTAATTCCGCTTAACCGAATGCTGGATTTTGCGGCTACACTACGTCCTTAAACCACGTAAACGTAACGCTCAGGGGAAAAGATGGATTTTTTTAGCACGCAAAACATTCTGGTACATATACCGATTGGCGCTGGCGGCTATGACTTGTCATGGATTGAAGCGGTCGGGACGATTGCAGGTCTGCTCTGTATCTGGCTCGCCAGTCTGGAGAAGATCGTCAACTACGCGTTTGGCCTGGTGAACGTTACGCTGTTCGCCATCATCTTCTTCCAGATCCAGCTGTATGCCAGCCTGCTGCTGCAGCTGTTCTTCTTTGGAGCCAATATCTACGGCTGGTACGCCTG
This sequence comes from Leclercia sp. LSNIH8, assembly GCF_002920195.1. Classification (NCBI taxonomy): domain Bacteria; kingdom Pseudomonadati; phylum Pseudomonadota; class Gammaproteobacteria; order Enterobacterales; family Enterobacteriaceae; genus Leclercia; species Leclercia sp. LSNIH8. The sequence goes on from NZ_PQJY01000001.1 coordinate 448,376, forward strand.
GTCCCGGCAGAACAGCCAGCAGGAGGCGGAACTGCAGATCCGCTGGCTACCGTTGCCGAAGGCCATGGGCTGGCTGGCTGCCTGCGTGGTAGCCATTGGCCTGATGACGGTCTATATCGACCCGGTGTTCGCCTTCCTGACCCGCGTAGCGGTCTCGGTGATGAATATCCTGGGGCTGAACGTCACCATGCCGGAGCTGCAGCCTGATGCCTTCCCGTTCTGGGATTCATGCATGATGGTTCTGTCGATTGCCGCCATGATCCTGATGACCCGCAAATATGTCGAAAACTGGCTGCTGTGGGTGATTATTAACGTGATAAGCGTGGCGATCTTTGCCCTGCAGGGCGTCTACGCCATGTCGCTGGAGTACATGATCCTCACCTTCATCGCCCTGAACGGCAGCAGGATGTGGATTAACAGCGCGCGTGAACGGGGTTCACACGCGCTGGCACGTTAATGGTGGTGGTGATGGGCGTGACCGGACGGGATCTCGTTGAGGTGGCAGTCCGGTCCGTTACAGGGGGTGTATTCCATCTGAATGGTGCTGTGCGCAATGGCGTAATGGTGCTCCAGAAAGTGCTGAATACGCCCCAGTAACGCATCATGATCGTGAGGCGGGATAACCTGAACATGCAGCGTCATCAGCGGTTTTTCTCCCACCATCCAGACGTGTACATGATGCACATCGCGCACTTCAGGAATGGAGCGCGTTAAGTTGCGCTTCAGCGCCGGGATATCCAGCGTCGCCGGCGCTCCTTCCAGCAGCTCATTGATGCTCTCCTGCAGAAGCCGCCAGGCACTGCGTAACACCAGGCACGAGACTAGAATCGACAATATCGGGTCGATGGGCGTCCAGCCGGTCCAGAGGATCACCAGCGCCGCAACGATGGCCCCCACCGACCCCAGCAGATCCCCCAGCACATGCAGCGCTGCTGCCCGCACGTTGAGATTCTTTTCTCCACTGCCACGATGCAAAATCCAGAACGCCAGGATATTAGCGATAAGCCCGGCCACGGCCACCACCATCATGGTGACACCCGCGACAGGCTGCGGATGGCGGAAACGCTGGAAGGCTTCCCAGACGATTAAAATCGTGATCAAGACCAGCGCGATAGCGTTGACGAAGGCGGCGAGGGTCGTGAGACGTAACCAGCCAAAAGTGCGTCCGTGGCTTGGCGGGCGGCGGGCGAATACTACCGCCAGCAGCGCAAACAGCAGCGCAGCGGCGTCCGTTAACATATGACCCGCATCGGCCAGCAGCGCCAGCGAGCCGGAAAACAACCCGCCAATCACCTCAATGACCATAAAGGTGGCGGTGACGCCGAACGCCAGTGTTAAGCGTTTAGCATTTTCATCCTGTGAAGAAGGGGCGTGCGAGTGGGAGTGCGCCATGAATACTTTCCCGGTAAATTATTATTGTAAGTGTAGAGTTTTTAACATTTTGCACAAAAAATAAAGGAGAGCCGTAGCTCTCCTTCATCATAACTGCATTACCCTTAATTACTGAGTAGTGCCGTCAGTTTTTTGTTCTTGCGGGGTTCTTTCAGAATCAACTTTGCCGGATTGATCCGGGCATTTACCGTCTTTACACATTGAATTTTTGTGCTGATCGTCCTTGGACATGCCGTCATTACCCATCTTACTTGGGTCATCATTACCCATGACAGAGTTAGTGCCGCCAGTGGTTGAACTGTTGCCGGTACCATTGGTCACTCCGGTGCTGCCGGAATTCGTACCATCTGAGTTCAGCATAGAACCTGTGCCAGTCCCTGTACCCGTACCTGTTGTGCCGGTACCGGTCGTACCTGTGGTGCCGGTTGTACCAGAACCCGTATTAATCTGGCTGTTGCCGGTGTTGTTTGGAGCAATATTCTGGCGTGCATCAGGCGCAACGGCCCCTGCATCAGCGGCGGCATTCGCCTGGCCATTATTGGTGTTAGAGCCGGTGGCGCTATCAGCAGCCAGGGCTGCACCGCTCGCCATCGTGAGCGAAGCTGTCAGGAAGAGGGTTGCGAGTTTAGTCATTTTCATCATGCTGCTCCTGTTCTGGTCGTTATGTTCTGGATAACTTCTTTCCACAGTGCATATGCGAAATCGATATACTGCTCAGTGGTTAAAGATGCCATGATCCCTACTTAGGTCAGTATGGAATCGCGATAAAGTTTATAAATGCAGTGCATACAGTTAAAAAGTTTAGGGTGTATCTCGTTTTTCGCTACTTTGTTGCGTTTTTTAAGCGAATTCCAGGATTTATCTGTGCCTAGTGTAAAATTGAGTTTACACTTCCTGACTGACAAGATAGATTGGAGGGATTGCATTCATTTATAAAAGTATGGCAACGCTGGAACGAACATGAATTATCAGAATGACGATTTACGTATTAAAGAGATCAACGAGTTATTACCCCCTGTAGCGCTCCTTGAGAAGTTTCCCGCCACCGAAAACGCCGCCAACACCGTTTCTCATGCCCGTAAAGCGATCCACAAGATCCTGAAAGGTAATGACGATCGTCTTCTGGTAGTAATCGGTCCGTGCTCCATTCATGATCCTGCGGCGGCAAAAGAGTATGCGGCGCGACTGCTGACCCTGCGCGAAGCGCTGAAGGATGAGCTGGAAATCGTCATGCGCGTCTATTTTGAAAAGCCGCGTACCACCGTAGGCTGGAAAGGGCTGATTAACGATCCGCATATGGATGGCAGCTTCCAGATCAACGACGGCCTGCGCATCGCCCGTAAGCTGCTGCTGGACATCAACGACAGCGGTCTGCCTGCGGCGGGTGAATTCCTCGATATGATCACCCCGCAATATCTCGCTGACCTGATGAGCTGGGGCGCCATTGGCGCGCGTACCACCGAGTCACAGGTTCACCGCGAGCTGGCGTCAGGGCTCTCCTGCCCGGTTGGCTTTAAAAATGGCACCGATGGCACCATCAAAGTGGCGATCGACGCCATTAACGCTGCCGGGGCGCCGCACTGCTTCCTCTCCGTCACCAAGTGGGGTCACTCCGCGATTGTGAACACCAGCGGGAACGGCGACTGCCATATCATTCTGCGCGGCGGCAAAGAGCCTAATTACAGCGCGGCGCACGTCGCCGAAGTGAAGGCGGGCCTGGAAAAAGCCGGTCTGGCGGCGCAGGTGATGATCGACTTCAGCCATGCCAACTCCAGCAAGCAGTTCAAAAAGCAGATGGAGGTAGGCGCCGATGTCTGCCAGCAGATTGCCAGCGGTGAAAAGGCGATTATCGGCGTGATGATTGAAAGCCACCTGGTGGAAGGCAATCAGAATCTGGAAGGCAGCGAGCCGCTGGTCTACGGTAAGAGCGTCACCGATGCCTGTATCGGCTGGGACGATACCGAAACGGTACTGCGCCAGCTGGCGAACGCGGTGAAAGCCCGTCGCGGCTAAAAAAAAGCCGGATAAGCATCCGGCATTCAGAACGCAGAGCCCGGTCATCGCGACCGGGCTTTTTTATTACTTAGCTTTACCCTGGTTCGCTACCGCCGCTGCTTTAGCCGCGATTTCGTCAGCGTTGCCCAGATAGTAGTGCTTGATTGGTTTGAAGTTTTCGTCGAACTCGTACACCAGCGGCACGCCGGTTGGGATGTTCAGCTCGAGGATCTCATCTTCACCCATGTTGTCCAGGTATTTTACCAGCGCGCGCAGGGAGTTACCGTGCGCAGCGATGATGACACGCTCACCGCTTTTCAGGCGTGGCAGAATGGTTTCGTTCCAGTAAGGAACAACGCGATCGATGGTCAGCGCCAGGCTTTCGGTGGTTGGCAGTTCAGCATCGGTCAGTTTCGCGTAACGCGGATCGTGGCCCGGATAACGCTCGTCATCTTTGGTTAGCTCTGGTGGGGTGACCGCGAAGCCGCGACGCCACTGTTTAACTTGCTCGTCACCGTATTTCTCTGCGGTTTCGGCTTTGTTCAGACCCTGCAGCGCACCGTAGTGACGCTCGTTCAGCTTCCAGGACTTCTCAACCGGCAGCCAGGCCTGATCCAGTTCGTCCAGCACGTTCCACAGGGTATGGATGGCACGTTTCAGCACGGAGGTATAAGCAAAATCGAAGCTGAAGCCTTCGTCTTTCAGCAGTTTGCCCGCTGCTTTCGCTTCGCCAACACCTTTTTCGGACAGGTCAACATCATACCAACCGGTAAAACGGTTTTCGTTGTTCCACTGGCTTTCGCCATGACGTACCAGAACCAGCTTAGTTACAGCCATATTTTACTCCTCCAGAACAAGCATTATTTGAATGATAACAATTCTCATTATATTGCTGCGGCTGAGCCGCGGGCAACGCTTAACCCTAACCATAGCGAAAATAGTGTCGCAGTGTAAGATGCTTGTGAATGAGGGGTTGTGATTTTGTCCGTAACTGGCGCTATTTTCAGCAAGATGGATAAAAAAAGCCCTCCGGCAGGAGGGCTCGTTTTTATTGCGCAATAAAGTGATATTCGGTGACGCTGATGTATTCTTCGCCCGGGCGCAGTATGCAGTCAGGCTGCGGCCATTCCCCGTGATTCGGGCTGTCGGGTAAGAACTCGCTCTCCAGCGCCAGACCTTGCCAGGCCCGGTATTCTCCATCTTCGCGCGCCGGGGTACCCTCGAGGAAGTTGCCGGAATAGAATTGCAGTGCAGGGGCGGTGGTATAGACCGTCATCTGTAGCTTTTCATCGGCAGACCAGAGATGCGCCGCGGGCTGGTTCAGATCGCCCTGGGCATCAAGCAGGAAAGCATGATCGTAACCGTTCACCTTGCGCTGGTGTTCATCCGCCAGGAAATCCTGGCTGATGGCTTTGGTGGTGCGGAAATCAAAGCTGGTACCGGCAACGTCTTTTAATCCTTCCTGCGGGATCCCCATCTCATCCACAGGCAGATAGCGTTGCGCCAGCAGTTGCAGGCGGTGCTGGCGCACGTCGCTGCAGCTGCCGTCGAGGTTGAAATAAGCGTGGTTGGTCAGGTTGACCGGACAGGGCTTATCCACGGTGGCGCGATACTCAATGGCGATACGGTTATCATCCGTTAAGCGGTAACGTACACTCGCCGCACAGTTACCCGGAAAACCTTGATCACCGTCCGGCGAGTCGAGCGCCAGCAGCGCTTCGGCATCGTTCTGCTGCATAATGCGCCAGCGACGTTTATCAAATCCATCCGGGCCGCCGTGCAGCTGGTTTTCGCCCTGGCTTGGCAGCAGGTCATAGCGCACGCCGTCCAGTTCAAAGCGGCTTTTGGCGATACGGTTGGCATAACGGCCTACCGAGGCGCCCAGGAAGGCCGTTTGCTCCACATACTGCTCAGGCGAGGCACAGCCGAGCAGGGTTTCGCGGACGCTGCCGTCGGTCATCGGGACGCGGGCGGAGAGCAGCGTCGCACCCCAGTCCATCAGCGTGACGACCATCCCTGCTTCGTTGCGCAGGGTGATCAGGCGATACGGCAGGCCGTCAGGGGCGAGAACAGGTGTTTCGTTTAGCACTGGCCAGCTCCTTGTGATGCATTACAAACATAGAAAGTCTCTTTGATACCGGTTTTGGCTTCATACTGTTGTTCCACGGCTTGCTGAACAACCGGCACCAGTTCCTCCGGTACCAGCGCTACCACGCAGCCGCCGAAGCCGCCGCCGGTCATACGCACACCGCCTTGATCGCCAATGGCGGATTTCACAATCTCAACCAGGGTGTCGATCTGTGGGACGGTGATTTCGAAGTCGTCACGCATAGAGGCATGCGACTCGGCCATCAGCTCACCCATCCGTTGCAGATCGCCTTTCTCCAGCGCAGCTGCTGCTTCTACGGTACGGGCGTTTTCGGTCAGGACGTGACGAACGCGTTTTGCTACTACCGGGTCCAGCTCGTGGGCCACTTTATTAAACTCGTTGAGCGAGACATCACGCAGTGCAGACTGCTGGAAGAAGCGTGCGCCAGTTTCACACTGCTCACGACGGGTGTTGTACTCGCTGCCCACCAGGGTGCGTTTGAAATTACTGTTGATGATGATCACCGCCGCGCCTTTCGGCAGGCTGACCGCTTTGGTGCCCAGCGAGCGGCAGTCGATCAGTAACGCGTGGCCTTTTTTGCCCAGCGCCGAGATCAGCTGATCCATGATGCCGCAGTTACAGCCGACGAACTGGTTCTCTGCTTCCTGGCCATTAAGGGCGATCTGCGCGCCATCCAGCGGCAGGTGATAGAGCTGCTGGAAGACGGTGCCGACGGCCACTTCCAGTGAGGCAGAGGAGCTCAGGCCTGCACCCTGTGGGACGTTGCCGCTGATCACCAGATCCGCGCCGCCAAACTCTTTGTTACGTTTTTGCAGATGCTTCACCACGCCGCGGACGTAGTTAGACCACTGCTGGCTGTCATGGGCAACAATCGGCTCATCCAGCGAAAATTCATCGATCTGGTTGTCATAATCCGCTGCCATCACGCGCACCTTGCGGTCGTCGCGTTTCGCGCAGCTGATCACCGTCTGGTAATCAATGGCGCAGGGCAGGACAAAACCGTCGTTGTAGTCGGTGTGTTCGCCGATGAGGTTAACGCGGCCTGGCGCCTGGATTGCGTGAGTGGCGGGATAACCAAATTTTTCAGCAAACAGGGCGTGGGTTTTATCTTTCAGACTCATTGTTATTCTCCGGATTCGCGAAAATGGACATCACTCACTGCACGCAGACGCTCTGCGGCCTGCTCCGCCGTCAGGTCACGCTGGGTTTCTGCCAGCATCTCGTAGCCGACCATAAACTTACGTACGGTGGCGGAGCGCAGCAGCGGCGGATAGAAGTGGGCGTGCAGCTGCCAGTGTTGATTCTCTTCGCCGTTAAAGGGCGCCCCGTGCCAGCCCATGGAATAGGGGAAGGAGCACTGGAACAGATTGTCATAGCGGCTGGTCAGTTTTTTCAGCGCCAGCGCCAGATCGCTGCGCTGGGCGTCGCTCAGATCGGTTAACCGCAGAACGTGGGCTTTCGGCAGCAGCAGGGTCTCGAATGGCCATGCCGCCCAGTATGGCACCACCGCTAGCCAGTGTTCGGTTTCCACGACGGTGCGGCTGCCATCAGCCAGCTCGCGCTGAACATAGTCCAGCAGCATGGGCGACTGTTGCTCAGCGTAATAGGCTTTTTGCAACCGATCTTCCCGCTCCACTTCGTTAGGCATGAAGCTGTTGGCCCACACCTGGCCGTGGGGATGCGGGTTGGAGCAGCCCATCGCCGCGCCTTTGTTCTCGAAGACCTGCACCCAGGGATAGGTCTGTCCCAGTTCGGCGGTCTGCTCCTGCCAGGTTTTCACCACTTCGGTCAGCGCCTCGACGCTCAGCTCCGGCAGGGTTTTGCTGTGATCCGGCGAGAAGCAGATCACCCGGCTGGTGCCGCGCGCGCTTTCGCAGCGCAGGAGCGGATCGTCACTCTGTGGGGCGTCCGGCGTGTCGGTCATCAGGGCGGCAAAGTCGTTGGTAAAGACGAAGGTGCCTTTGTAGTCCGGGTTGATATCGCCGGTGACGCGGGTATTCCCCGGACAGAGGAAACAGTCCGGATCGTGCTGGGGCAGCGTCTCGCTGGACGGTGTCTCCTGCGCGCCCTGCCAGGGGCGTTTGGCGCGATGCGGAGAGACCAGAATCCACTGCCCGGTTAATGGATTAAAACGACGATGCGGGTGATCGACGGGGTTAAATTGGGTCATGACAGGTCCTTAGTCCGGATAGCCCTGGGGGTGGCGAGACTGCCAGCGCCAGGTATCCTGTGCCATTTCGTCAAGCGTGCGGGAGACACGCCAGTTAAGCTCTTTATCCGCCTTCGATGCATCGGCCCAGTAGGCGGGCAGATCGCCCTCGCGACGCGGGGCAAAGTGATAGCTCACCGGTTTGCCGCAGGCGGCGCTGAAGGCATTCACCACATCCAGCACGCTGCTGCCGACGCCTGCGCCGAGGTTGTAAATGTGAACGCCCGGTTTATCGGCCAGCTGCTGCATGGCGGCGACGTGGCCGTCAGCGAGATCCATCACGTGAATGTAGTCGCGAACGCCGGTGCCGTCCGGGGTGGGGTAGTCGTTGCCGAACACCGCCAGCGAGTCACGACGGCCTACCGCAACCTGGGCGATATAGGGCATCAGGTTGTTAGGAATACCCTGCGGATCTTCACCCATGTCGCCGGATGGGTGTGCGCCCACCGGGTTGAAATAACGCAGCAGGGCAATGCTCCACTCCGGCTGTGCTTTTTGCAGGTCGGTCAGGATCTGTTCCACCATCAGCTTGCTCTTGCCGTACGGGCTTTGCGGCGTACCGGTCGGGAAGCTTTCAACATAAGGGATTTGCGGCTGGTCACCGTAGACGGTGGCGGAAGAACTGAAGATCAGGTTTTTGACGCCCGCCGCGCGCATGGCAGAGACCAGACGCAGCGTGCCGTTTACGTTGTTGTCGTAATATTCCAGCGGCTTCGCCACGGACTCGCCCACCGCTTTCAGGCCAGCAAAGTGGATCACCGTATCAATGGCGTGATCGTGGAGGATCTCAGTCATCAGCGCTTCGTTACGAATATCGCCTTCGACAAAAGCAGGCTGCTTACCGGCCAGGCGCTCCATAACCGGCAGCACGCTGCGTTTACTGTTGCACAGGTTATCAAGGATGATGACGTCATGGCCATTTTGCAGCAGTTGCACACAGGTATGACTTCCTATGTAACCGCTACCACCTGTTACCAGAACTCGCATATTTCGCTCCATTAGGCTTATGGTATGAGATAATCCTAGCATAACAGAGAGCAGGAAAGTGTGACATGGGATAAAATAGTGGAATCGTTTACACTGCACAAAACGCAGCTGCTCTCCGGCTAAAAAAGGATTGTAGATCAAAGCGCTTGGGGTGGGATGTTGCAGGTTGTCCGAAAAAGAGCGGGGGCGTGGCCCCCGTCAGGATGTCAGATGCGGCCAACCTGGTAGCGATAGCCGTCGCCGTCGGCGACAAATTCCAGGCGGTGGGTGATACAGGCGGGTGCGTCTTCGGCATGGTGAGAAACAAACAGCAGCTGCGTTTCACCTTCGTTAATCAGGACATCAACAAAACGGCGAATAAGCTGGCGGTTCAGGGGATCCAGCCCCTGCAGCGGCTCGTCGAGGATCAGCAGCGTCGGGTGTTTCACCAGCGCGCGCACAATCAGCGCCAGCCGCTGCTGTCCCCAGGAGAGGCTGCTGAACGGCGCATCCGCCACCCGGTTATCCATCCCCAGAATATCCAGCCACTGCTGCGCCAGCTTGTGCTGCCGGTCAGACACCGCCTGATAAATCCCGATGGAGTCGAAATAACCGGACAGGATGACGTTGCGCACCGTGGTGCTGACGCGATAATCGAGGTGCAGGCTGCTGCTGACGTAGCCGATATGTTTTTTGATATCCCAGATGGTTTCGCCGCTGCCGCGACGGCGGCCAAAGAGGGTGAGATCGTTGCTGTAGCCCTGGGGGTGATCGCCGGTAATGAGGCTCAGCAGGGTCGATTTACCGGCGCCGTTAGGGCCGACAATCTGCCAGTGCTCGCCGGGATTTACCGTCCAGCTTAACTGGTTGAGGATCGGACGATCGTTATAGGAGACCACGCCGTTATTCAGCACAATCCGCGCTTCGCCTTCCGGCAAACCGTGACGCGCAGACGGGGCATCCGGTTCGGGCAGGGTGACCCCGTTCAGTTTTTCACTGTGCGCAAGCTGGGCAATCAAGGCCTGGTTAAGCAGGGTCGCTTTATCCCCCACCGCCGTCAGGATGCAGTCGGCCAGCACCCCCGCGTTTTGCACAAAATCGGGTATCTCGTCAAAACGGTTCAGCACCAGCACCAAGGTATAGCCCTGCTGATTAAGCGAGGCCAGCAGATCCGCCAGCTGGCTGCGGGATTGCACGTCGAGGCCGTCAAAAGGTTCATCCAGGATCAGCAGGTCGGGGTCGGCCATCAGGGCCTGGCACAGTAATGTTTTGCGGGTTTCGCCGGTAGAGAGGTATTTAAAGCGTCGGTCCAGCAGGTGAGCGATGCCGAACTGTTCCGCCAGCTGGCGGCAACGGGCCTCATCTTTAATTTCGTCCTGAATGATTTCGGCGGCCGTTCGGCCAGTATCGTCTTCATCGGGGCTGAGCATATCGGTGTTGTTACGCTGCCACTCGTCGCTGACCAGTTTCTGCAGTTGCTCGAAGGAGAGGCGGGTCACGCGGGTGAAACTGCTCTGGCGTTCGCCCTTCAACAGCGTCAGCTCGCCAGCCAGGGCGCGGGCGAGGGCAGATTTGCCGCTGCCGTTACTGCCCACAAAAGCCCAGCTTTCACCACCATTCAACGTAAAATCAGCGAGGGTGAGCGTACGCGTGTCGTTAAGACGAAACGTGCCTTGCGAAATTTGCAATGATGACATGATTTATCCCATTTTTTGCAGCAATAAGCATCAGGGATAACCTACTGTCGGCACACATGTCAATGCGCTTAGCACAACGTGGCGATAATCACCCGGTCGGCATTAAAATATGCGGTCGCCTCAGCACCTTCTTCTAAATCCTGGCTCTGGGCCGCAGGTACGGTGGCGCAGAGCGTCTGACCGTCGGGCAGGGTCATCAGCACTTCACACTGCTCGTCGCCACGGTCGATATGGTTGATAACTCCCTGTAGCTGGTTATCCGCCTGTTTTGCCGTTTCCCTGTCCAGCGTGATGCTGACCCAGGGCGCTTTCAACAGCACCAGCACCTCTTTGCCCTCATCCAGCCCCAGCCGCTTGCCGCTCTGGGCCGTAATGGCGACTTTCAGGCGGGTGGTGCCGTCGGCGAGCAAAATATCGACATGCTGCTGCACCTGGTCATCATCGCGGGCGGTGACCGTGCCAAACCACTGGTTACGGGCGCTGGTTTGCAAAGAGAAACGCGAGATGGCGCCGAGCAGGCTGTCCAGCGGCAGGGCGTCGTCATCGCTTAAGACATCGAAGGCCTTTTGCTGAATCTGCGCCAGCAGGTCATAGAGCTGGATCAGCCGCTGCCCGTAGCGTGTCAGGATGGCACCGCCGCCGCCTTTGCCGCCGGTGGCGCGATCGACCAGGGTCTGTTCGCTCAGGGTGTTCATCTCGTTGATGGCATCCCACGCGCTTTTATAGCTAATTCCGGCGTTTTTTGCCCCCTGGCTGATGGAGCCGGTTTGCTCAATTTGCTTGAGCAGGGCAATGCGGCGGGGATCGGCGAACAGTTTTTGCGAAAGACGTAGGGTGAGGAGAATTTCGGCCTGCATAACAATGTCCTGGCAAAAGGGTTATTGTGACGTAATTCGTTACCGGCGCAAACTGTACCGCACAAAAGGGGATGTAATTCTCGCTTTTCCGGTTAGAATAAGGCAATTCACATTGTCTGGAGAAAGCCATGTTAGAGTTGCTGAAAAGTCTGGTATTCGCCGTGATCATGGTACCAGTGGTGATGGCTATCATCCTCGGTGCCATCTACGGCCTGGGTGAGGTGTTCAACATCTTTTCCAATGTCGGCCACAGAAAACAGCCGAAAAAACAGCATTAATTCCCTTTAAAAACGCCCGGTTCCGCCGGGCGTTTTGCTCTCAAGTTTCCCCCTTCCTCGCCGATACTATTTTTAGTACAAAATTGATCTACTCCCCGATCGGTACGATTTAACGCTGGGCAAACCTGACGGTTATCGTTATATTTCGATTTATATAACGGTCTTTGCAGGAGCTTTAAATGAAACGTACATGGTCAGGATTTGTTACCGGCGTGACGCTGACACTCACGCTGGCCAGCCAGGCGCTGGCAGACGAAGGCAAGATCACCGTCTTTGCCGCCGCATCGCTGACGAACGCAATGCAGGATATTGCCGCGGTGTATAAAAAAGAGAAAAACGTCGACGTGGTGTCGTCATTTGCCTCTTCGTCCACCCTGGCGCGACAGATTGAAGCAGGCGCGCCTGCCGATCTCTTTATCTCGGCCGATCAAAAGTGGATGGATTACGCCGTCGATAAAAAAGCGGTTGATGCAGCGAGCCGTGTCACCCTGCTCGGCAACAGCCTGGTTGTGGTGGCGCCTAAAGCCAGCACTCAGAGCGAGGTGAGTATCAACAAGGAGACAAACTGGACCAGCCTGCTGAAAGGGGGGCGTCTGGCGGTGGGCGATCCGGAACACGTTCCGGCAGGCATTTATGCCAAAGAGGCGCTGCAAAAACTGGGTGCCTGGGAGACGCTGGCACCTCAACTGGCACCGGCAGAAGATGTGCGTGGCGCACTGGCGCTGGTGGCGCGCAATGAAGCGCCGCTTGGGATCGTCTACGGTTCCGATGCGGTTGCTGAAAAAGGGGTGAAAGTGGTGGGTACGTTCCCTGAAGACTCGCATAAGAAAGTGGAATATCCTGTGGCCATCATTGATGGACATAAAAACGCAACCGTCAGCGCCTTTTACGATTATCTGAAGGGGCCGCAGGCGTCTGCCATCTTTAAACGTTACGGATTTACGACGCACGAATGATATTGACCGATCCCGAATGGCAGGCCGTGCTGCTGAGCCTGAAAGTCTCTTCCCTCGCGGTTGCATTGAGTTTGCCCTTTGGGGTCTTTTTCGCCTGGTTACTGGTTCGCTGTCAGTTTCCGGGCAAAGCGCTTCTCGACAGTATTTTGCACCTGCCTCTGGTGCTGCCGCCGGTGGTGGTGGGGTATCTGCTGCTGATTGCCATGGGGCGGCGCGGTTTTATCGGCGAACGCCTGTATGAGTGGTTTGGCATCAGCTTTGCCTTCAGCTGGCGCGGTGCCGTGCTGGCGGCGGCGGTGATGTCATTCCCGCTGATGGTGCGGGCGATACGCCTGGCGCTTGAAGGGGTCGATCTTAAACTTGAACAGGCGGCCCGTACCCTCGGTGCCGGACGCTGGCGCGTCTTTTTCACCATCACGCTTCCCCTGACGCTGCCAGGCATTATTGTCGGCACGGTGCTGGCGTTTGCCCGCTCGCTGGGGGAATTTGGCGCCACCATCACTTTTGTTTCCAACATTCCGGGCGAAACACGCACTCTCCCGTCGGCCATGTATACCTTGATCCAGACCCCGGGTGGCGAGGGGGCTGCGGCGCGGTTGTGCCTGATCTCCATTGTGCTGGCGCTGGTGTCGCTGCTGGTGTCGGAGTGGCTGTCGCGCATCAGCCGTGAACGGATGGGAAAATAATCATGCTGGAACTCAATTTTACCCAGACGCTGGGCGATCACTGCCTGACTCTCAACGAAACCCTGCCTGCCAGCGGCATTACCGCCATTTTTGGTGTCTCCGGCGCGGGCAAAACGTCGCTAATCAACGCGATCAGCGGGTTGACACGACCTCAGACGGGGCGGATCGTACTCAACGATCGGGTGCTGAACGATGTCGAAAAGCGTATTTTTCTCGCGCCAGAAAAGCGCCGGATTGGTTATGTCTTCCAGGACGCCAGGCTTTTTCCCCATTACAAAGTGCTGGGTAACCTGCGTTACGGCATGGCGAAAAGCATGGCCGGGCAGTTCGATAAGCTGGTGGCTTTGCTGGGCATTGAGCACCTGCTTGACCGGCTGCCGTCGTCGCTGTCGGGCGGGGAAAAGCAACGCGTGGCGATAGGCCGGGCGCTGCTCACCGCCCCGGAACTGCTGCTGCTGGACGAACCCCTGGCCTCCCTCGATATCCCGCGCAAGCGCGAGCTGCTGCCTTATCTGCAGCGCCTGGCCCGCGAAATCAACATCCCAATGCTCTATGTGAGCCATTCGCTGGATGAGATCCTGCATCTGGCCGATAAGGTACTGGTGCTGGAAAATGGCAGCGTGAAAGCGTTCGGTAATCTGGAAGAGGTGTGGGGGAGCAGCGTAATGCATCCCTGGCTGCCGCAGGAGCAGCAGAGCAGTATTCTGAAGGTGAGCGTGCTGGAACACCATCCGCACTATGCCATGACCGCCCTGGCTATCGGGGATCAGCATGTCTGGGTCAACAAGCTGGATAAACCGCTGCAAACCAACCTGCGCATTCGCATTCAGGCGTCCGATGTCTCGCTGGTACTCCAGCCGCCGCTACAGAGCAGCATCCGTAATATTTTGCGCGCCAAAGTCGCCCAGTGTTACGACGATAACGGCCAGGTGGAAGTGCAGCTGGAGATTGGCAGCCGCACGCTGTGGGCCCGCATCAGCCCGTGGGCCAGGGATGAACTGGGGATCAAACCTGGCCTCTGGCTTTACGCGCAGATCAAGAGCGTCTCCATCACCACCTGATCACAGCAGACGGGTATAGATAAATTCGGCGATGCTGTTGGTGGTGTTATCGCCGATCACCACATTCGCGCGCGCTTTGACGGCGTCGTCCGCATTCCCCATCGCCACCCCGGTACCAGCCGCTTCCAGCATGCTGATGTCATTGTAGTTATCGCCAAAGGCAATGACGTCCTTCATAGAGCCGCCGATGGATTCCACATACTCCGTCAGGCGTTTCCCCTTGCTGTTGCCTTTACGGGCGATATCCACCTGATCGTGCCATGACCATTCGCACTCCAGCCCCAGCGTCTGCTCGACCTGTGAGGCAAAGTCGTTAAGTTTGCCTGTGTCCTCACCGGTCAGGGCAAATTTCCAGATCGCGTTGACCTCACGGGCGGCCTGGGCGAGGGACGGTACCTGCGTAAACACCGGGCGCTGCGCTTCCGGCAGCGCCTGTGCCCAGTTGCTGGTGCGAATCACGTGGCCGGTAGGACGCTCGTACATCATCGCCTCGTCGACATACATCAGGCCGTGAATGGCATGTTCATCGAGCAGTTCAATCAGTTGCAGCGCCTGAGGGACAGGCAGCGGATCGGACTGCAGAACCTTTTTTGCTTGATAATCATACAAATAGGTTCCATTACAACAAATTGCAGGTGTATCTAACGCCAGTGCCTGATAAAAAGGATGAATAGCAACGTGATGCCGACCCGTAACGATGAGGAGTTGATATCCTACCTCCTGGGCACGCTTCAGTGCTTCAAGCGAAGAGGGGAGCAGGGTTTTTTGCGGCGTTAACAGCGTACCGTCTAAATCCAGTGCAATCACACGCGAGGTCATTTGATATTCCGGGTTAATGTTGAAAGGAGGGGATGCGCAGATGGTACACCGTGCAACTAACGCTGCAAAATTCCTGGTTAAAATTCAGCATTCACCGTTAAAAACGACTATCCTGGTACATTACTTTTACGCGCAGTGAGGAAAGGAGCATTCATGAAACAAACCGTTTATACCGCCAGTCCTGAAAGCCAGCAGATCCATGTCTGGCGTCTGAATCCCGAAGGTTCGCTCACCCTGGTTCAGGTTGTCGATGTTCCCGGCCAGGTTCAGCCGATGGTGATCAGCCCGGATAAACGTTTCCTGTATGTGGGTGTTCGCCCGGAATTCCGCGTGCTCGCGTACCGTATCTCGCCTGAAGATGGCGCTCTGACATACACGGCCGAAGCCGCGCTGCCGGGCAGCCCGACGCATATCTCCACCGATCTGCAGGGACGCTTCATTTTTAGCGGCTCCTACAATGCTGGCTGCGTCAGCGTAACCCGTCTGGATGACGGTATTCCTGGTGAAACCTTTGAGGTGATTGAAGGGCTGGAAGGGTGCCACTCGGCGAACATCTCCCCGGATAACCGCACCCTGTGGGTACCGGCGCTGAAGCAGGATCGTATCTGCCTGTTTACGCTGGGCGATGACGGCAAGCTGACCGCGCAGAACCCGGCGGAAGTGACTACTGTTGAAGGGGCCGGTCCGCGTCATATGGCCTTCCATCCGAATCAGCAGTACGCCTACGTGGTGAACGAGCTGAACTGCTCGGTGGACGTCTGGGCCCTGCGCGATCCGCACGGTAAGATTGAGTGTGTGCAAACCCTGGACATGATGCCGTCTGATTTCACCGATACCCGCTGGGGGGCAGATATCCATATCACGCCTGATGGCCGTCACCTCTATACCTGCGACCGTACCTCCAGCCTGATCACCGTGTTCAGTGTTTCGGAAGATGGTAGCGTGCTGGCTATCGAAGGCTTCCAGCCAACCGAAACGCAGCCGCGCGGCTTCAACGTCGATCACAGCGGTAAATTCCTGATTGCGGCGGGGCAAAAATCGCACCATATCGCGCTGTATGAGATTCAGGGCGAGCAGGGTCTGCTGGAAGAGAAGGGACGTTACGCCGTCGGCCAGGGGCCAATGTGGGTGGTGGTGAACGCGCACTAAAACGGATGAAACAAAAAAACCTCGCGAATGCGAGGTTTTTTTATGCCCGGTGGTAGCCGGGTGAGCACATCAACATAAACCAACCGCCTTATATTAGCGTCGTGCTGACCCTTTGCACAACGTCAGTTGCTTAATCCTGAAAGAGTGACTTGTAGTGATATTTACTTAATGCTTTGAATAATATTGTTTTTAGTCTCGCTCCTTTATAAATTCCTATTTGATGAAAGACTGTTTAAATATCCAGTCTCGTCTGCTTATAATCAGAACTGTTGGTGTGGATGTGTGGCAGTCCGCAATCTGGGATCACTTTTAAGTCCTGGCTGGCGGGTGGTGCTGTCAGTGCCTTAACTGCGGAGCACATCAACATAAACCAACGCCCACTGGCGACAGGCAGCGGAAAGGTAAGTCAGTGGAAGTGCTCCTGACCCAAGGAGTGGCGTATGAGCATGATGGGATGGATAATTCTGTTCCTGCAACTCATGGTTGCAGTTCTGCAACTGCTGGATGCGTATCTTAAAACTGGTGCCTGACGTTTTCAGCCGCAGCATTAAGGGGGAGTTGCTCCCCCTTTTTGCTAAACGTTTACTGCTTCGGCTCTGCGATCACTTTACTTCCCACGCCGCGGTTGTTGTATTCCCACATGCGGTTGAAGTTAGCGTCGTTGAGGTTACGCTGCACGTTGCCTTTTTCATCCACCGCACCGGTATTACCCGCATACGGACGCTGAGAGATGGCGGCGTTGCCCCACGGTTTAGCCATGTTAAAGCCTTCGTTGATCACGCTGTCACGGATCACCACCTGACCGTTAGTGGCGGAATCGACATCCAGGGAGCGGCCGAGCTGCGCCACGCCGTCGCCCATCGCGGTAAAGCGGCTGTTCACTGCCAGGAAGCCGTAGAACAGATTGGACTGCGTCGCAGGGGCGAAGACATAGCCTTCCTGCTGGGTACGGGTGTTCATGACGCGGAAATCGGTGTTATCAAACACCACGGCACCGCGACCAGAAACCATATCCACATCCCCTTCAATGTAGCTGTTGGTCACCAGCGTACGGGTGATACGGTTGTTTTTCAGGGTGTTGTCAACGCCGCTGTTAGTGACGAAGAAGGTGTTCTGGCGACCCAGAATGTTCACCTTGTCAATCTGCACCTGATCGCCATCGCTGCGCAGGGCCACCGCCTGGTGGTTACCGGCATCCACGCTGTCACCCAGATTGTTTTCAATCGTCAGGTTCTGCAGCTGCAGGCCGTTGTTCTGCGACCAGAAGACCGCGGAACACATCAGGCCAACGGTGGCGCTGTGCTTGCTCTGGCAACGGTCGAACATATACCAGGCCGGTTTGCCCGGCATGTATTTACCACCCGGGTTAACCAGACGACGCCAGGTTGCAGTGTCGATCTCGGAGTCGATCGCCAGACCAATTTTGACATCAATCGGTTTTTCACCCGTACCGTAGAGCGTCACGCTCCCCGGCGCAGCAGGCACATAGACGGTACCTTCGTATTCGCCCGGTAAAATGGCGATGTACTGACGGGAGCTGCTGTGCTTAGCAATGGCAGCATCGACTGCCGCCTGGATGGAGGTGTGCGTCACGCCCTGGGTTCCCGCCGGGCCAACCACAAAGTTCGGCTGCTCAGGCAGGCGGATGGCATAAGGACTCCACGGCGCCGCGTTCGGATCCATGGCCGTAAAGTAGCGAGCCTGCTGGAAGTTTTTCGCTTCGTCAGCGGAAAGGATCGGGCGGGAAGCCGTGCCCGGCGCAGCCTGCTCTGATGGCAGTTGATCCGGCGGGGTAGAGCTGCACGCCGATAACGTCACGCCAAATGCGAGTGCCAGCGCCAGACGAGAAATCCTGGAAATGTTCAAGGGAAGCTCCTGCAAAACATATCAATAGGGGGACAACTGAAATAGCCTGCTTTTTTATACTAAGTTGAGCGAAACGGGAAGAATAAAAGGCAAAAAGTTGCTTTTTCTTCCCGTGGTTAGCGGGGAAGTTGTCACAAATAAATAACAATCTCGGTAAAGGCGATTGACAGGGCGACAGGAATGAAAATAAATGTCTATACAACCCATGACAAGCGGAAGCCCGATGCTGCAACTTCATCCTGATGATCTGATCTGGCGTAACCTGCGCCTCGCGACCTTGGATCCCGACCACAACACTCCCTATGGCCTGCTGGAAAACCGGGCATTGATTGTGCGCGGTGAGACCATCCTGGCCATCGTGCCGGAATCAGACCTGCCGGAGGATCTGCCCAACACCATCAATTTACAGGGGCAGCTGGTGACGCCGGGCCTGATCGATTGCCACACGCATCTGGTGTTTGGCGGCGATCGTGCCGCTGAATGGGAGCAGCGACTCAACGGGGTCTCTTATCAGACCATCAGCGCTCAGGGCGGCGGCATTAACGCCACGGTCACTGCCACCCGGGAGAGCACGCCTGAGCAGCTCGAACAGCTCGCGCAGGAGCGCTTGCAGCGCTTAATGCGCGAGGGCGTCACCACCCTTGAGATTAAGTCGGGTTACGGCCTGGATGACGAATCCGAAGAGAAGATGCTGCGCGTGGCCCGGCGTCTTGCACAGACCAACCCGGTAGAGATCAGCCCGACGCTACTGGCGGCGCACGCCGTGCCGAAGGCGTATCGCCACGATCCGGATGCCTACATCGACCATGTTTGTCAGCATATGCTGCCTGCACTGTGGGAAAAAGGACTCTTCGAAGCTGTCGATGTCTTCTGCGAAAATGTCGGGTTTACGCCTGAACAGAGCGAGCGAGTGTTCCAGGCGGCGCAGACGCTGGGCATCCCCATTAAAGGCCACGTTGAGCAGCTCTCCAATCTCGGCGGTACTGCGCTGGTCAGCCGATATCGCGGACTCTCCGCCGATCATATTGAATATCTCGACGAGGCTGGTGTCGACGCGATGGCGCAGAGCGGCACCGTGGCGGTCTTACTCCCCGGCGCATTTTACTTTTTACAGGAGCGCCAGCGCCCGCCGGTTGCGCTGTTACGCCAGCGGGGGATACCGATGGCGGTCGCCACGGACTACAACCCGGGCACCAGTCCGTTCGCCAGCCTGCACCTGGCGATGAACATGGCCTGCGTCCAGTTTGGCTTAACCCCGGAAGAGGCGTGGGCAGGTGTCACCCGGCATGCCGCGAAGGCGCTGGGCCGCGGTGAGACCCACGGCCAGTTGAAGGCCGGGTTTGTCGCCGATCTGGCCATCTGGGATGCGAAAAACCCGGTGGAGATGGTCTATGAGCCGGGTCGTAACCCGCTTTATCAGCGCGTATTCAGAGGAAAAACAGTATGAGCCTGTGGCAGCCGGTTTCACCGGACGTCTGGCAAGGACGTGACGACAGCAGCGAGGCCAGCAATGCGCTGCGCCTGTTCCAGACAGTGCAACTTAGCGACACGCCAACGCCGACCGGTGACGGTATCGCCCTGATTGGCTTCGCCTGTGACGAAGGGGTCAGACGCAATCAGGGACGCCCCGGCGCCGCACAGGCGCCGGATGTGTTACGCCGTGCGCTGGCGAACATGGCGAGCCATCAGGGGCACGATCGGCTGATGGATATGGGTAATGTTGGCGTAGAGGACAATGCGCTGGAGGCGGCCCAGCAGGCCCTGAGCGAGACGGTCACCGCCTGCCAACAGGCGGGCATGCGCACCCTGGTTTTTGGCGGCGGACACGAAACCGCCTGGGGCCATGGTCGCGGCGTGCTGGATGCCTTTCCCGGCGAGCGGGTGGCGATCGTCAACCTCGATGCCCATCTCGATCTGCGAAACGCCAGTCAGGCGACCTCCGGCACGCCGTTCCGCCAGCTGGCCCGGTACTGCGCCGCGCAGCAGCGTGAGTTTCACTATGCCTGTCTGGGTGTCAGCCGGGCGGCCAATACCCAGGCGCTGTGGGATGAGGCTGCGCGCCTGAACGTTACGCTGGTGGAGGATCTCGATTTCCGGCAGCAGGCGCTGGACGCGCTCACAACGCTTCTTGAACAGGCAGACCGTGTCTACCTGACTATCGATCTCGACGTGATGCCTGCCGGGGAGATGCCCGCAGTATCGGCCCCCGCCGCGCTGGGGGTTCCCGCCCGGGATCTGCTCCCGGTCATCGAGCAGATCTGTCGCAGCGGCAAACTGCAGGCGGCCGATCTGGTTGAGTTCAGTCCCGGCTTCGATTGCGACGGCCAGGGGGCGAAGCTCGCCGCACGGCTGGCGTGGCAAATCGCTCACTGGTGGGCATAAAGCTTGTATATACTCGATTTTTTATGACGGCTTAAGGAATTGCTATGTTCTCTCGCGCCCCGCAGCAGCAGGCCAGTGCGCCAGCCCCTTTCTATGAAAAGGTCAAGCAGGCGATCAGCCATCAGATCGCCACCGGCGTCTGGCGTCCCCACGATCGCATCCCGTCCGAGGCGGAGCTGGTGGCCCAGTTCGGCTTTAGCCGGATGACCATCAACCGCGCGCTGCGGGAGCTGACCGATGAAGGGCTGCTGGTGCGTTTGCAGGGGGTCGGCACCTTTGTCGCCGAGCCAAAAGGGCAGTCAGCGCTGTTTGAGATCCGCAGCATTGCCGATGAGATCGCCTCCCGCAACCATCAGCACCGGTGTGAAGTGCAGTTCCTCGAAGAGACGCAGGCCAGCGCTGCCCAGGCGGTGGCATTGAACGTCAAAGAGGGATCGCGCATCTTTCACTCCCTGATGTTGCACTATGAAAACGACGTTCCGGTGCAGATAGAGGATCGCTGCGTCAATGCCGCGCTGGTGCCGGACTACCTCCAGCAGGACTACACCACCACCACGCCCCATGCTTATCTGTCGCGGGTTGCGCCGCTGACGGAAGGGGAGCATATCGTCGAGGCGGTGCGGGCCACGCCGAAGGAGTGCGAGCTGCTGCGCATCAAGGAGCACGATCCCTGCCTGCTGATCCACCGCCGCACCTGGTCAGCCTCCCACATCGTCTCCCATGCCCGGCTGTTGTTCCCCGGCAACCGCTACCGGCTGCAGGGCCATTTCATGTCATAAGCCAAAAGCGTGATTGCTGACGCAATATGACAAAAATGTATCTTAATTGTTAAAACCGGTCTTGTGTGCACTTGTCTATACAAGTATATCTTACTGTATATTCTGTCCCAATGAGGAGCACACAATGTCGTCAGGTAAGTTTCGCCAGCAAGAGATCCGCGCCCCACGTGGCACCAGGCTGACTGCCAAAAGCTGGCTCACCGAAGCCCCGCTGCGCATGTTAATGAATAACCTCGATCCCGACGTGGCGGAGAATCCTCACGAGCTGGTGGTCTATGGCGGGATTGGCCGCGCCGCGCGCAACTGGGCGTGCTATGACGCCATTGTCGCCGCGCTTACCGAACTGGAAAGCGACGAAACCCTGCTGGTGCAGTCCGGCAAACCGGTCGGGGTGTTCAAAACCCACAAAAACGCCCCTCGGGTGCTGATCGCCAACTCCAACCTGGTGCCGCACTGGGCCACCTGGGAACACTTCAACGAGCTGGATGCGAAAGGGCTGGCGATGTATGGCCAGATGACCGCCGGCAGCTGGATCTACATTGGCAGCCAGGGCATCGTCCAGGGCACTTACGAGACCTTTGTCGAAGCGGGCCGTCAGCACTATAACGGCTCCCTGAAAGGCCGCTGGGTGCTCACCGCGGGCTTAGGCGGCATGGGCGGCGCACAGCCGCTGGCGGCAACGCTGGCAGGGGCCTGTTCCCTGAACATTGAGTGCCAGCAGAGCCGCATCGATTTCCGTCTGCGGACTCGCTACGTTGATGAGCAGGCCGAAACGCTTGACGACGCCCTGGCGCGCATCCAGAAATATACCGCCGAGGGACGGGCCGTCTCCATTGCCCTGTGCGGCAACGCCGCCGACATCGTACCGGAACTGGTGGCGCGCGGCGTGCGCCCGGACCTGGTCACCGACCAGACCAGCGCCCACGATCCGCTGCACGGCTACCTGCCAAAAGGCTGGAGCTGGGAAGAGTACCAGCAGAAAGCGCAGCAGGATCCAGAAGGCACTGTACTGGCGGCGAAGCGTTCCATGGCTGACCACGTTAACGCGATGCTGGCCTTCAGCCAGCAGGACGTACCGACTTTCGATTACGGCAACAACATCCGCCAGATGGCAAAAGAGATGGGCGTGACCAACGCCTTCGACTTCCCGGGCTTTGTCCCGGCCTATATCCGTCCGCTGTTCTGCCGCGGGATTGGCCCGTTCCGCTGGGTAGCCCTTTCCGGCGACCCGGAGGATATCTACAAAACCGACGCCAAAGTGAAAGAGATCATCCCCGATGATGCGCACCTCCATCACTGGCTGGACATGGCCCGCGAGCGCATCAACTTCCAGGGGCTGCCGGCGCGGATCTGCTGGGTTGGGCTGGAGTGGCGCCAGAAGCTGGGCCTGGCCTTCAACGAAATGGTGCGCAGCGGTGAAGTCTCCGCGCCTATCGTCATTGGTCGCGACCACCTCGATTCCGGCTCGGTTGCCAGCCCGAATCGCGAAACCGAAGCGATGCAGGACGGCTCCGACGCGGTCTCCGACTGGCCGTTGCTGAACGCGCTGCTCAACACCGCCAGCGGCGCCACCTGGGTTTCGCTGCACCACGGCGGCGGGGTGGGCATGGGCTTCTCCCAGCATGCCGGGATGGTGATCGTCTGCGACGGCACTGATGAAGCCGCGGCCCGTATTGCCCGCGTCCTGCACAACGATCCGGCGACAGGTGTTATGCGCCATGCCGATGCCGGGTATGACATTGCCATCGACTGCGCGAAAGAGCAGGGACTCAACCTGCCGATGATCGCGGCCACACAAGGAAAGCACTAATGAACGCCTTAACCCTGACGCCCGGCTCCCTGACCCTGGCCCAGCTGCGCCAGATCTGGCAGCAGCCGCTCCAGCTCACGCTCGATGAGGCGGCCCATAAGGCGATTAACGACAGCGTCGCCTGCGTGGAAGCCATTGTCGCCGAAGGGCGCACCGCCTACGGCATCAACACCGGGTTTGGCCTGCTGGCGCAGACGCGCATCGCCACCCACGATCTGGAAAATCTGCAACGTTCGCTGGTGCTGTCCCACGCGGCGGGCGTGGGCGACCCGCTGGATGATGACATGGTGCGCCTGATGATGGTGCTGAAGATCAACAGCCTGGCGCGCGGTTTCTCCGGCATCCGCCTGAGCGTGATTGAAGCGCTGATTGCCATGGTCAATGCGGGCGTCTACCCGTGGATCCCGGCCAAAGGCTCGGTGGGGGCATCTGGCGATCTGGCGCCGCTGGCACATATGTCTCTGACCCTGCTCGGCGAAGGCAAAGCCCGCTACCGTGGCGAATGGCTCCCGGCCGCCACCGCCCTGCAAAAAGCGGGGCTGGCCCCGGTGACGCTGGCGGCAAAAGAGGGGCTGGCCCTGCTGAACGGCACCCAGGCCTCCACCGCCTTTGCCCTGCGCGGCCTGTTTGAAGCCGAAGATCTCTTTGCCTCGGCGGTGGTCTGCGGGGCGCTGACCACCGAAGCGGTGCTCGGCTCCCGTCGTCCATTTGATGCCCGTATCCACGAGGTGCGCGGCCAGCGCGGGCAG
The DNA here is from genome assembly GCF_002920195.1 of Leclercia sp. LSNIH8. NCBI lineage: Bacteria > Pseudomonadati > Pseudomonadota > Gammaproteobacteria > Enterobacterales > Enterobacteriaceae > Leclercia > Leclercia sp. LSNIH8. The sequence goes on from NZ_PQJY01000001.1 coordinate 472,137, forward strand.
ATCGACGCCGCAGCGCTGTTCCGCTACGTTCTGACCGACACCAGCGCCATTGCCGAGTCGCATCACAACTGCGACAAGGTGCAGGATCCCTACTCCCTGCGCTGTCAGCCGCAGGTGATGGGCGCCTGCCTGACGCAGATGCGCCAGGCGGCAGAGGTGCTGCTGGTGGAATCCAATGCCGTCTCCGATAACCCGCTGGTCTTCGCGGCGGAAAGTGAGGTGGTCTCCGGCGGCAACTTCCACGCCGAACCGGTGGCGATGGCGGCGGATAATCTGGCCCTGGCGATTGCCGAGATCGGTGCGCTCTCTGAACGCCGTATTGCGCTGATGATGGATAAACATATGTCCCAGCTGCCGCCGTTCCTGGTGCGCAACGGCGGCGTGAACTCCGGCTTTATGATTGCCCAGGTCACCGCCGCGGCGCTGGCGAGCGAGAACAAGGCGCTGTCGCACCCGCACAGCGTGGACAGCCTGCCTACCTCTGCCAACCAGGAAGACCATGTCTCAATGGCTCCGGCGGCAGGTCGTCGCTTATGGGAGATGACGGGCAATACCCGTGGCGTGCTGGCGGTAGAGTGGCTGGCGGCAGCGCAGGGCTGCGATTTGCGTGATGGCCTCACCTCCAGCCCGCTGCTGGAGCAGGCGCGTCATATCCTGCGGGAGCAGGTGGCGCACTATGATGATGACCGCTTCTTCGCCCCGGATATTGATGCGGCGATGGGGCTGCTGGATAAAGGCAGTCTGGTTGGGTTGTTACCGGCCTTCCTGTAAAACATGCCCGGTGGCGCTTCGCTTACCGGGCCTACAAAAAAACCGGCCAATGTGCCGGTTTTTTTATTTAACTGTACATCGCCGTAATGGACGCGCTGCCCAGGGTATGAAAATGGACGTTAAAGCCCACCATCGCGCCGCTCGCCTCTTCATCCACCTCGATTTTTTCCACGTCCAGGGCATGCACCGTAAAGATATAGCGATGGGTTTCGCCTTTTGGCGGTGCTGCGCCGCCGTATCCCGCTTTACCAAAATCGGTGCGGGTCTCTATAGCACCCTCCGGCAGCGCCACCAGCGAGGAGCCGGAGCCCTGCGGCAGTACGCGGGTATCGGCCGGGATATTGGCGACAACCCAGTGCCACCAGCCGGAGCCGGTAGGGGCGTCCGGGTCATAACAGGTCACGACAAAGCTTTTGGTGCCTGACGGCACCTCATCCCACGCCAGATGCGGAGAGATGTTATCTCCCTCGTAACCCATACCGTTAAACACGTGGCGCAGCGGGAGTTTATCGCCGTCGCGCAGATCCTGACTGATGAGTTTCATTCTGTTCCTCCGTAATGAGCTCTGCCAGAAGTGTAACGCATAAACTAGAGCCTGAAGTGCGCAGGTTCCTGAACGGCATCTACCACCGCGGCGGTCAGCTTGCTGAGCTGGTCACGGCTGATCAGATACGGCGGCATCAGATAGATTAGTTTGCCGAACGGCCGCACCCAGACGCCGCGCGCCACAAAGAAGCGTTGCAGGGCTGCCATGTTCACCGGATGGGTCGTTTCGACGACGCCGATAGCCCCCAGCACCCGCACGTCGGCGACGAATGCTGAATCCCGCGCTGCCGCCAGCTCATTCTGCAGCTGGGCTTCAATGGTGGCCACCTGGGTCTGCCACTCGCCGCTCTCCAGCAGGGCCAGGCTCTCACTGGCGACGGCGCAGGCCAGCGGGTTACCCATAAAGGTCGGGCCGTGCATAAAGCAGCCCGCCTCGCCGTTGCTGATGGTCTCGGCCACCAGGCGGGTGGTGAGGGTGGCCGAGAGGGTCATGGTGCCGCCGGTCAGGGCTTTGCCGAGGCAGAGAATGTCCGGCGTAATCCCCGCGTGTTCGCAGGCAAACAGTTTGCCGGTGCGCCCGAAGCCGGTGGCAATCTCGTCGGCAATGAGCAGGATACCTTCCCGGTCGCACATCCTGCGGATGCGCTTCAGCCACTCGGGATGGTAGATGCGCATGCCGCCCGCACCCTGCACGATGGGCTCAAGGATCACCGCGGCAATCTCGTGGCGATGGGCCGCCATCAGGCGGGCAAAGCCCACCATGTCCATCTCATCCCACTCGCCGTCAAAGCGGCTCTGCGGCGCCGGGGCAAAGAGGTTTTCCGGTAGGTAGCCCTTCCACAGGCTGTGCATCGAGTTGTCGGGATCGCAGGCCGACATTGCCCCAAAGGTGTCGCCATGGTAGCCGTTGCGGAAGGTGAGGAACCGCTGGCGGGATTCGCCTTTGGCGTGCCAGTACTGCAGGGCCATTTTCATCGCCACCTCCACCGCCACCGAGCCGGAGTCGGCTAGGAACACGCACTCCAGCGCGTCGGGGGTCATCGCCACCAGCCGACGGCAGAGATCTACCGCGGGAGGATGGGTGATCCCGCCGAACATCACGTGCGACATGCGGTCAATCTGCGCTTTCATCGCGCTGTTCAGCCGGGGGTGATTGTAGCCGTGAATGGCCGCCCACCAGGAGGACATGCCGTCTACCAGTTGCTCGCCGCTGGCCAGCGTCAGCTCGCAGCCGTGGGCTTCCGTCACCGGATAGACCGGCAGGGGCTGGGTCATGGAGGTGTAAGGATGCCAGATATGTTGCCGATCGAAGGCGAGATCGTCCGTTGTCATAATCGACTTGTAAACCATTTTGAAAACATTTAGGTTTACAAGTATAAACCGAAACCACACTGAACTAAACCCCTTTGGAGATGCCCCATGGCTCACCAGACTCGCTGGACAATGTCGCAAGTCACTGCATTATTTGAAAAACCCCTTCTTGAACTGCTGTTTGAAGCGCAGCAGATCCACCGTCAGCACTTCGATCCGCAGCAGATTCAGGTCAGTACGCTGCTGTCGATCAAGACCGGCGCCTGCCCGGAAGACTGTAAATACTGCCCGCAAAGTGCGCGCTACAAAACCGGCCTCGAATCCGAGCGGCTGATGGAGGTGGAGCAGGTGCTGGAGTCGGCGCGTCAGGCGAAAAACGCCGGGTCAACCCGCTTCTGCATGGGCGCGGCGTGGAAAAACCCGCACGAGCGCGACATGCCTTACCTCGAACAGATGGTGCAGGGCGTTAAGGCGATGGGCCTGGAGGCCTGCATGACCCTCGGCACGCTGGACGACAGCCAGGCGCAGCGCCTGGCCTCGGCGGGGCTGGATTATTACAACCACAACCTCGACACCTCCCCGGAGTTCTACGGCAACATCATCACCACCCGTACCTACCAGGAGCGCCTGGACACGCTGGATAAAGTGCGTGAGGCGGGCATTAAGGTCTGCTCGGGTGGCATCGTGGGTCTGGGCGAAACGGTCACCGATCGCGCCGGTCTGCTGTTGCAGTTGGCGAACCTGCCGACCCCGCCGGAGAGTGTGCCGATCAACATGCTGGTGAAGGTGAAGGGCACCCCGCTGGCCGATAACGACGACGTTGACGCCTTTGATTTCATCCGCACCATTGCGGTGGCGCGGGTGATGATGCCAACCTCTTATGTGCGCCTCTCGGCAGGCCGCGAGCAGATGAACGAGCAGACCCAGGCGATGTGCTTTATGGCCGGGGCCAACTCCATCTTCTACGGCTGCAAACTGCTCACCACCCCGAACCCGGAAGAGGACAAAGATGTCCAGCTGTTCCGCAAGCTGGGGCTAAATCCGCAGCAGACCGCGGTTCTCACCGGCGATAACGAACAGCAGCACCAGCTGGAACAGCAGCTCTTCAACGCCGATACCGACCAGTTCTACAACGCGGCGACGCTATGACCTGGCAGCAACGTATTGATGCCGCCCTCGATGCCCGTCGGGCGGCAGAGGCGCTGCGCGTGCGCACCCCGGTAGAAAACGGCGCAGGCCGTTTTCTCACCTGCGACCAGCGGCGCTACTCTAATTTTTCCAGCAACGACTATCTCGGCCTGAGCCAGCATCCGGCTCTTATCCGCGCCTGGCAACAGGGGGCGGAGCAGTATGGCGTGGGCAGCGGTGGCTCCGGCCATGTCAGCGGCTATACCCGCGCGCACCGGGCGCTGGAGGAGCAGCTCGCCGACTGGCTCGGCTACCCGCGGGCGCTGCTGTTTATCTCCGGCTTTGCTGCCAATCAGGCGCTGATTGCAGCCCTGACCGGCAAGGACGATCGCATCGTGGCCGACCGTTTAAGCCACGCCTCCCTGCTGGAAGCGGCCAGTCACAGCCCGGCCCAGCTCCGGCGCTTCGCCCATAACGATGCCGCTCAGCTCGCTTCGCTGCTGGATAAACCCTGCGAGGGCCAGCAGCTGGTGGTGACCGAGGGGATCTTCAGCATGGATGGCGACAGCGCCCCGCTGGTCGATATCCATGCTGCGGCCCGCCGTAAGGGCAGCTGGCTGCTGGTGGACGATGCCCACGGCATTGGCGTCACCGGGCCAGAAGGACGCGGCAGTGCGGCACATCAGGGCGTCAAACCCGAGCTGCTGGTGGTCACCTTTGGCAAAGGCGTGGGTATCAGCGGCGCGGCGGTGCTGTGCAGCGACCCGGTGGCTGATTATCTGTTGCAGTTTGCCCGCCATCTCATCTACAGCACCAGCATGCCCCCGGCCCAGGCGGTGGCGCTGCTGGCGGCCTTTAACCTTATTCGCAGCGAGGAAGGGGAGGCACGGCGGCAACGGCTCTCGGCACTTATCAGCCAGTTCCGCGCAGGCGTGAGCGGCCTTCCGCTTGAGATCACCGCGTCGCAAAGCGCCATTCAGCCGCTGATTGTGGGCGAAAACGCGCGCGCCCTGCATCTGGCGCAGACCCTCAGAGAGAAGGGGATCTGGGTGACGGCCATTCGTCCGCCCACTGTACCGGCGGGCACGGCGCGCTTACGCCTGACCCTGACGGCGGCCCATGAAGCGGCAGACATCACCGCGTTACTGGAGGCGCTGCATGTCGCAAGTGAATAAACAGGCCATTGCCGCCGCCTTTGGCCGGGCGGCGCAGAGCTATTCCCGCCACGACGCGCTCCAGCGGCAAAGTGCTGACGGGCTGCGGACGCTGCTCGCAGAAAACACCTTCCCCAGCGTGCTGGACGCTGGCTGTGGCCCGGGCAGCAACAGCCTCGCCTGGCGCAGAAGTGGTAGCGTGGTGACGGCGATGGATCTCAGCGCCCCGATGCTGGAGGAGGCGCGCCGCAACCGGGCGGCTGACCACTACCTGCAGGCGGATATCGAAGCTATTCCGCTGGCGGATGCGCAGTTCAGCCTGGTCTGGAGCCATCTGGCGGTGCAGTGGTGCGCCAGCCTGCCGCAGGCGCTGGCGGAGCTCTGGCGCGTGGCGAAGCCCGGGGGCAGGGTGGCCTTTACCACGCTGCTGAACGGCTCCCTGCCGGAGCTGAAGCAGGCCTGGCAGGCAGTAGATACGCAGCCGCACACCAACCGCTTTCTGAGCCGGGAAGAGGTAAACAATGCCCTCGATGGCTGGCGGCACCGCTGTGCGATCCAGACCATCACGCTGCACTTTGACGATGCGCTCAGCGCCATGCACTCCCTGAAGGGGATCGGCGCCACCCATCTGCACGCCGGGCGGGCCGCCAGGCCCTTAACCCGAGGACAGCTGCAGAACCTGGCGCAGGCCTGGCCGCAGCGTGATGGCAAATACCCGCTCTCTTATCAACTTTTTCATGGGATTATCGAACGTGACTGAACGCTATTTTGTCACCGGCACCGACACCGAGGTCGGAAAAACCGTCGCCAGCACCGCCCTGCTACAGGCGGCGCGGACGCTGGGGCGCAACACCGCCGGGTATAAGCCCGTGGCCTCGGGCAGCGAAATGACCCCGGAAGGGCTGCGTAACAGCGATGCGCTTGCGCTACAGCGCAACAGCAGCGTGGCGCTCAGCTATCAGGCGGTGAACCCTTACACTTTCGCGGAGCCCACCTCGCCGCATATTGTCAGCGCCGATGAGCAGCGTCCCATCGAGTTTAGCGTGCTTTCCGCCGGGCTACGTGCGCTGGAAAGCCAGGCCGACTGGGTGCTGGTGGAAGGGGCGGGCGGCTGGTTTACGCCGCTCTCCCCGGAGCAGACCTTCGCCGACTGGGCGATCGCCGAGCGCCTGCCGGTGATCCTGGTGGTGGGGGTGAAGCTGGGCTGCATCAACCACGCCATGCTGACCGCCCAGGCAATCCGCCAGGCGGGGCTGCATTTTGCGGGCTGGGTGGCGAACGGGGTGGTGGCACCCGGCAAACGTCACGGCGAATACATGGCAACGCTGAAACGCGTACTGCCTGCACCGCTGCTGGGCGAAATCCCCTGGCTTGGCGAGCAGGCCGACACGGCGGATATTGGGCGTTATCTCTCTCTCAGCGCACTGGCGCCGTCGGCCCCATCCAGTGGGCAATAAGCGGGTCATCCAGCTCGCTGACGCGGCCCTGGGCCACGTTTCGCCCGCGGTATAGCAGGCAGAAGCGCTCCGCCACCCGGCGGATCAGCGACAGGTGCTGCTCGGCCAGCAGCACCGTTAGCCCCAGTTCGCGGTTAAACCTCAGCAGCAGCTGCGCCAGCCTGATGCTAAACAGCGGGCTGGCGCCACGGCTGGGCTCGTCGAGGATCAGCAGGCGAGGGCGAGTGACCAGCGCGTTCGCCAGTGCCAGTTGGTACTGCTGGTCGTCGTTCAGCCCTGACGCCCGCTGCTGGCGTAGCGGGTAAAGTTCCGGAAAGAACTCAAAAATTTCGCTGCTCACCGACCCGCCTACACTCCCTTTTGCCATCCGCGCGATATGCAGGTTCTCTTCTACCGTCAGCTGGGAAAAAATCCGCCTGTCCTGTGGGACAAAGCCAATTTCGGTTCCCGGAAGCCACTCACAAGGCGAGGCTCCGGCGTCATGCCAGACCATCGTACCGCTGGCGATAGGCAGCAGGCCGGCAATGCAGTTTACGAGGGTGGTTTTCCCCATTCCGGGCAGCCCGACCACCCCGGTACAGACGCCGGGCGGCAGATCGAGGTCAACGTTCCACAGGGTGTGGCGATCCCCGTAATACTGATTAACGGCACGCAGGCTCAACATGGTCTTACTCCTTTTCAGACATCAGTGTCCCCTGATACTTTGCAAGACTCTTGCCACTGGCCAAAAAATAGCGTTTAAACCGCCTTTTTTCAGATTAGGCGCAAAAATAAGCGCTGCGAGGAGAGGGGGATGCACTGCGCCGGTGCCCCGTATGATTCACCTGGTGCAGGTACTATTTTAGTTAAAATGTGAGCAATGTCTCACTGGGAGGTGAACGTTTTATTGTCATAAGATCGCCAAAATTGGGTCATAAAAATTTTTTACCGTCTCGCTGTGGGTAAAAACCGGGAATTAGCCGAGTCACGCTCCGTATGGGCTGGAGGCAGTTATCCACTATTCCTGTGGATAACCATGTGCATTAGAGTTAGAAAACGCGGGGTAAGCGAGAGAATACGCGGCCTGCGCCTGAATTGCTGCGAAACGCGTCTTTTTGAAAATAATAAATGCAATCAATGCGTTAAATAAAATCAATCTTTGTCATTAAACGGTCACGATAATGCGCTTAAGTTCGGCGTCTCGCCTTGACAAATGTTAAAAAATAAAAAGTTCTGGGGATAACCGTGCGTTGATGGAATTTTATCCCGTCGCAGGCGAAATTTTGTGCAGCTTCGTTTGATTCTTGCCCAGGGTGGCACAAAACGTCGCAGTTGCCACTGTGTTTATGTCCAGTATAATTTACTGGCAAAAATAGCCATCAAGAGTAAAATTACTCACCTGCCGTATCAACCATCATCAGGTCGCCGTTCATGAGTAAACCGTTCAAACTGAATTCCGCTTTTCGTCCTTCCGGCGATCAGCCTGAAGCGATTCGCCGTCTGAAAGAGGGGCTGGAGGATGGGCTTGCGCACCAGACGCTGCTGGGGGTGACCGGGTCGGGTAAAACCTTCACCGTCGCTAACGTGATCGCCGATCTCCAGCGCCCCACAATGGTGCTCGCCCCGAACAAAACCCTGGCGGCGCAGCTCTACGGCGAGATGAAAGAGTTCTTCCCCGAGAATGCGGTAGAGTACTTCGTGTCGTACTACGACTACTATCAGCCGGAAGCCTACGTTCCCAGCTCGGACACCTTTATCGAGAAAGATGCCTCGGTGAACGAGCATATCGAGCAGATGCGTCTCTCCGCGACCAAGGCGCTGCTTGAGCGCCGTGATGTGGTGGTGGTGGCCTCGGTATCGGCCATCTACGGCCTCGGCGACCCGGATCTCTACCTGAAGATGATGCTGCACCTGACCGTGGGGATGATTATCGATCAGCGCGCTATTTTGCGTCGCCTGGCCGAGCTGCAGTACACCCGTAACGATCAGGCGTTCCAGCGCGGTACGTTCCGCGTGCGCGGTGAAGTGATCGACATCTTCCCGGCGGAGTCGGACGACTTCGCGCTGCGCGTCGAGCTTTTCGATGAAGAGGTGGAGCGGCTGTCGCTGTTCGACCCGCTGACCGGCCATGTGGAATCGACCATTCAGCGCTTCACGGTCTACCCAAAAACCCACTACGTCACCCCGCGCGAGCGCATCGTGCAGGCGATGGAGGACATCAAGGTTGAACTGGCGGATCGCCGCAGGGTGCTGTTAGAAAATAACAAGCTGCTGGAAGAGCAGCGTATCAGCCAGCGTACCCAGTTCGATCTCGAGATGATGAACGAACTGGGCTACTGCTCCGGTATCGAAAACTACTCGCGCTATCTCTCTGGCCGTGGGCCGGGCGAAGCGCCGCCAACCCTGTTTGACTACCTGCCGGCGGATGGCCTGCTGGTGGTGGATGAATCCCACGTCACCATTCCGCAGATCGGCGGGATGTATCGTGGCGACCGGGCGCGTAAAGAGACCCTGGTGGAGTACGGCTTCCGCCTGCCGTCGGCGCTGGATAACCGTCCAATGAAGTTTGAAGAGTTCGAGGCGCTGGCGCCGCAAACCATCTACGTCTCCGCAACGCCAGGCAACTACGAGCTGGAGAAATCGGGCGACGAGGTGGTGGATCAGGTGGTGCGTCCGACCGGCCTGCTGGATCCGATTATCGAAGTGCGTCCGGTGGCCACCCAGGTGGATGACCTGCTCTCGGAGATCCGCGCCCGGTCGGCCATTAACGAGCGTGTGCTGGTGACGACCCTGACCAAACGGATGGCGGAAGACCTGACCGAATACCTTGAAGAGCACGGCGAGAAGGTGCGTTATCTGCACTCGGATATCGACACCGTGGAGCGCATGGAAATTATCCGCGATCTGCGCCTTGGCGAGTTCGACGTGCTGGTGGGGATCAACCTGCTGCGTGAGGGGCTGGATATGCCAGAAGTGTCGCTGGTGGCGATTCTGGACGCCGATAAAGAGGGCTTCCTGCGTTCCGAGCGCTCGCTGATCCAGACCATTGGCCGTGCGGCACGAAACGTTAACGGCAAAGCGATTCTCTACGGGGATAAGATCACCCCGTCGATGGCGAAAGCGATCGGCGAAACCGAACGCCGTCGCGAGAAGCAGCAGCGCTATAACGAAGAGCACGGGATTGTTCCGCAGGGGCTCAACAAGAAGGTGGTGGATATCCTGCAGCTTGGCCAGAATATCGCGAAAACCAAAACCAAGGGACGCGGCAAGTCGCGCTCACCGGTTGAGGCCGATACCGTGGCACTGACGCCGAAAGCGCTGCAGCAGAAAATCCACGAGCTGGAAGGGCAGATGATGCAGCACGCACAGAACCTGGAGTTCGAAGAGGCCGCGCAGATCCGCGACCAGCTGCATCAGCTACGGGATTTATTCATCGCCGCGTCGTAGTTTGTACCCGGTGGCGCTTACCGGCTCAACAACGGCACTCTGCCTGTAGGCCTGGTAAGCGAAGCGCCACCGGGCATTACAGGCCGTACAAGCTAACCCAACGCCTGAATCGCTCTCTCCAGCGCCACGCGGAGCAGATGCCGATCGTGGCGGTACTTGATGTCGCTTGCTTCGAGCGGCTCCTGCACCACCACCCGGCCTTCCATACCTGAGATATCCTCTTTCGGCCCGACCACTACCGCATCGACGATCTTTTTACCGACATACTGCTCCATCAGCGCCAGCTTTGCGGCCAGCGAAAGCCCGGCGGCGGCCGGGCTGAGCTCGCGACCCAGATTGCCGATATAGACTACCGGGGCGGGTGTGCGCCGCAGCGCCTGGGCCAGCTCTTTAATCAGCAGGAGCGGCATCAGGCTGGTGTAAAAACTACCGGGGCCGATGAGGATCAGATCCGCTTCACCAATCGCTTCTACTGCTTCGCGGGTCGCCGGGACAGTGGGGTAGAGCATCAGCTCTTTCGGGGGCAGGGCAAGCTGATCGATATTTACCTCGCCATACACTTCATGGTCGTTGCAGTCGATGGCCATCAAATCAACCGGAAGTTCGGACATGGGGATGAGAAAGGCGTCCACTTTAAGCAGGTTGCGAATTAAATTGATCGCCTCCAGAGGCCGGACGCTGAGGTGATCCAACGCCTTTAACATCAGATTTCCAAGGTTATGCCCGGAAAGTTCGCCATTACCGGCAAAACGATACTCAAACATGGCCGAAGCCACGCTCGGTTCCGTGATAAGCTGATTTAAACAGTTGCGCATGTCTCCCCAGGCGATGCCGCCTTCGGAGCGGCGGATGCGCCCGGTTGAGCCGCCATTATCGGTGGTCGTGACGATCCCTGTCAGGCGGGAGCCGAGCGATGACAGGGAGGACATGACCCGGCCCAGTCCGTGGCCTCCGCCGAGAGCGACCACCCGGTCAAGATCCGCAAAAGTGCGATTGCGCATAAAAATTCCTTATTAAGACCAACATGTAAACAGTAACGCAACTACTCCTAAATGACGATGCTGCGACCCGCGCAAAATGACGTATATCAATGCAAAAATGTGATAATGACGTATTCTGAACCGAAATGGCACGATTAGCTCGTTATATGCACATTTATATAACGTAAGTCGACGATAGCGAAACTTGCTTTAACACGCTACTATCGACATAACCACGTTTTCATCATTGAAAACATACACTCTAGCCTTTGCGCCTGTGTCGACAGATATGGCGCTCTGGCCGTGGCGCTTTTGCCACCAGGGTACAGGAAGAAATGACTGTGCCTCCCGTATCAGGAAAGGTGTACATGGCTTCACAACTTACCGATGCATTCGCGCGTAAGTTTTTTTACCTGCGTTTGTCGATTACCGATGTGTGCAACTTCCGTTGCACCTACTGCCTGCCGGATGGCTATAAGCTTGGCAGCGTCACCAATAACGGCTTTCTCTCCGTGGATGAAGTGCGCCGCGTCACGCGCGCGTTTGCCGCCATGGGAACGGAGAAGGTCCGTCTTACCGGCGGCGAACCCTCGCTGCGCCGGGACTTCACCGATATCATCGCGGCGGTACGTGAAAACGACGCCATCCGCCAGATTGCGGTCACCACCAATGGCTATCGCCTGGCGCGCGATGTCGCGCAGTGGCGCGACGCAGGGCTGACCGCCATCAACGTCAGCGTCGACAGCCTGGACGCCCGTCAGTTTCATGCCATCACCGGCCAGGATAAATTCCATCAGGTGATGGACGGTATCGACGCGGCCTTTGCGGCTGGCTTCGACAAGGTGAAGGTCAACACCGTGCTGATGCGCGATGTGAACCATCATCAGCTGGATACCTTCCTGGCGTGGATCAAGCCCCGCCGCATTCAGCTGCGCTTCATTGAGCTGATGGAAACCGGCGAGGGCAGCGACCTCTTCTCCCGTCATCACATCTCCGGCATGGTATTGCGCGATGAGCTGCTCAAACGCGGCTGGATCCACCAGCTTCGCCAGCGCAGCGACGGCCCGGCGCAGGTCTTTTGCCACCCCGACTACGAAGGGGAGATTGGCCTTATCATGCCGTATGAAAAAGATTTCTGTGCCAGCTGTAACCGCCTGCGCGTCTCGTCGGTGGGCAAGCTGCACCTCTGCCTGTTTGGCGACGGCGGCGTCGATCTGCGCGACTTGCTGGCCGATGATGCGCAGCAGGCGGCGCTGGAAGCACGCATTTCTGAGGCGCTGATGCACAAAAAACAGACCCACTTCCTGCATCAGGGCAACACCGGGATCACCCAGAACCTGTCATACATTGGCGGGTAATCGCTACAAGGAACCAGAAGATGAGTCAGGTAAGCGCTGAATTTATCCCGACGCGTATTGCTATTCTTACCGTTTCTGAACGCCGCGGCGAAGAGGATGACACCTCCGGCCACTGGCTGCGCGATGCAGCCCACGAGGCCGGGCATCAGATCGTCGACAAGGCCATCATCAAAGAGAACCGCTACGCCATTCGCGCGGAAGTGTCGCGCTGGATCGCCAGCGATAACGTCCAGGTGGTGCTGATCACCGGCGGCACCGGTTTTACCGCAGGCGATCAGGCCCCGGAAGCGCTGCTGCCGCTCTTCGATCGCGAGATAGAAGGCTTCGGCGAGGTGTTCCGTATGCTCTCGTTTGAAGAGATTGGCACCTCCACCCTACAGTCGCGCGCCGTGGCCGGGATCGCCAACAACACGGTGATTTTCGCCATGCCAGGCTCCACCAAAGCGTGCCGCACCGCGTGGGAAAATATCATTGCCCCGCAGCTGGATGCCCGCACGCGTCCGTGTAATTTCCATCCTCACCTGAAGAAATAAGCTATGTCGCAACTGACCCACATTAACGCCGCGGGCGAAGCCCATATGGTGGATGTCTCCGCCAAGGCCGAAACGGTGCGCGAAGCCCGCGCGGAAGCGTTCGTCACCATGCTTCCCGAAACGCTGGCAATGATCCTTGACGGCAGCCACCACAAAGGGGACGTCTTCGCTACGGCGCGGATCGCCGGGATCCAGGCGGCGAAACGCACCTGGGATCTTATCCCGCTGTGCCATCCGCTGATGCTCAGCAAAGTGGAGGTCAACCTGCGGGCCGAGCCGGAGCACAACCGCGTGCGCATCGAATCATTGTGCCGCCTGACCGGGAAAACCGGCGTGGAGATGGAAGCCTTAACTGCCGCCTCCGTGGCGGCGTTAACCATCTATGACATGTGCAAAGCGGTGCAGAAAGACATGGTTATCGGCCCGGTTCGCCTGCTGGCGAAAAGCGGGGGAAAATCGGGTGATTTCAGGGCACAAGAGAATGATTAAAGTACTGTTTTTTGCGCAGGTGCGCGAGCTGGTGAATACCGACAGCCTGACGCTGGATATCGAGGTGGAAAACGTCGAAGCGCTGCGGGCGCATCTGGCGGCGCAAAGCGACCGCTGGGCGCTGGCGCTGGACGCGAGCAAACTGCTGGCGGCGGTGAACCAGACGCTGGTGGAGTTCACGCATCCGGTCAAACCGGGCGATGAGGTGGCCTTCTTCCCACCGGTGACCGGGGGCTGAGATGAGTGACACCAAAATCCTGGTTGAACAGGCGCGTTTTAACGTCGGCACGGAGTATAACTGGCTGGCGGAGCGTGACGAAGATGGCGCGGTGGTCACCTTCACCGGCAAGGTGCGTAACCATAATCTGGGCGACAGCGTGAAGGCGCTGACCCTTGAGCACTATCCTGGCATGACGGAAAAAGCGCTGGCGGAGATCGTTGAACAGGCGCGTCAGCGCTGGCCGCTCGGCCGCGTGACCGTGATCCACCGCATCGGCGAGATGTGGCCGGGGGAGGAGATCGTCTTTGTCGGCGTCACCAGCGCCCATCGCGGCAGCGCCTTTGCGGCGGGTGAGTTTATTATGGATTATCTGAAAACCCGCGCCCCGTTCTGGAAGCGCGAAGCGACCCCGGAGGGCGATCGCTGGGTCGAGTCCCGCGACAGCGACAAGGAAGCCGCCAACCGCTGGTAGCCGGATTGCCGGGATGTGTTAGGCTTTAACAGTGTGTCCACTTAAAAAGGAGTGTGTTATGGACAGATTTCCCCGTTCCGATTCCATCGTGCAGCAGAGCCGTACCGGGCTGCAAACCTACATGGCCCAGGTTTATGGCTGGATGACCTGCGGTTTGCTGCTTACCGCGTTTGTCGCGTGGTTCTCAGCAAACACGCCTGCCGTAATGATGTTTGTCTTCTCCAGCAAAATCACCTTCTTTGGCCTGATCATCGCCCAACTGGCGCTGGTGTTTGTCCTCTCCGGGCTGGTGCATAAGCTCAGCGCAGGAATGGCCACCACGCTGTTTATGCTCTATTCGGCGCTGACCGGCCTGACGCTCTCCAGTATTTTTCTCGTCTACACCTACTCCTCCATCGCCAGCACCTTTGTGGTGGCCGGCGGGATGTTTGGTGCGATGAGCCTTTACGGCTACACCACCAAACGCGACCTGAGCGGCTTTGGCAACATGCTGTTTATGGCGCTGATTGGTATCGTGCTGGCATCGCTGGTGAACTTCTGGCTGAAGAGCGAAGCGCTGATGTGGGCGGTGACCTATATCGGGGTGATTGTCTTTGTCGGGCTGACGGCCTATGACACCCAGAAGCTGAAAAACATTGGCGAACAGATTGACGTGCGCGACAGCTCAAATCTGCGTAAATACTCCATTCTGGGGGCGCTGACGCTCTATCTGGACTTCATCAACCTGTTCCTGATGCTGCTGCGCATCTTCGGCAACCGTCGTTGATTGCCTTGCCCGGCGGCGCTTCGCTTGCCGGGCCTACAACACCGTAGGCCGGGTAAGCGCAGCGCCACCCGGCATTTCCCATCATTACTTCGCCATCTGTTGTTCGTTTTTGGCTCGTAACTTCTTCGCCCGGCTCTCCAGCACCAGATAACAGACCGTCGCCAGCCCCAGAGGCAGGAAATAATAGAGCATACGATAGGCCAGTAGGGCGGCGATGATGGTGCCGTGAGAGACATGCTCCCCCGCTAACAGGGCGATAAACACCGCTTCCAGCACCCCAATCCCGGCAGGGATATGCACAATCACCCCGGCGATACTGCTCACCAGCAGCACACCCAGCACGAAGAAGTAGTTGATATCTTCACCCATCAGCAGCCAGATAATGGCCCCCATCGCCATCCAGTTGGCGGCGGAAATGCCCATCTGCGCCAGGGCAAAACGCCAGGAGGGAAGTACCAGCTTTTGCTTTTTGATGGTCACATGGCGCCGCTTAGCGAACGCGCAGGCCCACAGATAGAACCCAATCACCAGCAGCAGCACGATGCCAATAATGCGCAGCGTTGACTGATCGATATACCAGTGAGCAGGCAACTGCACCACGCCCGCGGTGAAGATGACCCCGCCCAGCAGGACATAACCCAGCCAGTTGGTGGTAATACTCAGGGAGAAGATGCGGGTGATGGTGCTGCTGGGTAGCCCCAGACGGGAGTAAAGGCGGTAGCGCATGCCGATACCACCCACCCAGGTGCTCAGGGTCAGGTTAAAGGCGTAGCAGATAAACGACACCAGCATAACCTGGCGCTTGGCCAGCTTATGCCCGCAGTAGACTCGCCCCAGCAGGTCGTAACAGCCATACAGCAGGAAGCTCAGTACCACCAGCGCCACGGCGCCCATCAGCGATACACGGTCGTAGTCGCGGATGACCTTCCACACCTCGCCCCAGTCGACCTTTTTGGCGTAAATCACCAGCAGCACTGCAACGGCTATAAAAAATACCCAGGTGAGGATCTTTTTTGCCAGACGCCAGCGCGAATGTTTTTTGCTCATCAGGGTTTTACCCCCGTGTTGCTCGCCTCAACGCGATCCTGAGTCTCCATCTCGGGTTGTACCGGCGGGGGGACCTGCGCCAGTTTAGGCGTATGCGCAGGCAACCAGCCGACCAGCGCCGGGAAATGGCGCAGGAAGTGGAACACCACCACGCTTTTGCCCAGATTCCACCAGGTGCGTTTCGGCACCATCGACTCATCCACCCGGACGCAATCCTCGGCGATGATGGCGGTGAGATTGTCACGCAGGGTCTGGTTAAACTCACGATCATGAATAATCAGGTTGGCCTCCAGATTCAGCGACAGGCTAAGGGGATCGAGGTTGCTGGAGCCGACAGTTACCCAGTGATCGTCCATCAGCGCGACCTTGCCGTGCAGCGGACGGCGGCGGTATTCGTAAATCTCGACGCCGCCTTTCACCAGATAGTTGTAGAGCAGGCGGGCGCCCACGGTCACAATGGGCATATCCGGCTCGCCCTGCACAATGAGCTTAACCCGCACGCCGCGCCGGGCTGCGTTACGCATGGCGTGCAGCAGGCGATAGCCCGGGAAGAAGTAGGCGTTGGCGATAATCACCTCCCGACGGGCGTTGGTCAGCATCTTGAGATAGTGCCGCTCAATATCGTCCCGGTGCTCTTCGTTATCGCGCCAGACAAACAGCGCCTGCGCTTCACCCGGTTTGGTATTCTCTTCGGCGCGATGACGCCGCTTCCACCAGCGACGCACTGCGGCTTTGCCGGGGAGGTTTTCCACGACAAACTGCAAAATATCCTGTACCACCGGGCCTTCGACCTGGACGGCATAATCCTGCTTGGCTTCAGGACCGTAGTCCGACATATGTTCCGCGGAGTAGTTAATGCCGCCCACAAAGGCCACCTGATCGTCCACCACCACAATTTTACGGTGCATGCGGCGGAAGACGTTGGTGCGCATACCCAGCAGAGGCGGGCGTGGATCGTAATAGCGGAATACCACGCCTGCTGAGGTGAGTTCCCCCACGAATTCATCGCTGAGGTCGGGGGAGCCGTAGCCGTCCAGCAGCACTTCGATATGCACCCCGCGCTGGGCCGCCCGCAGGATCACCGAATGCAGTTTTCGCCCCACGTTGTCTTCAAACCAGATAAAGGTTTCAAGCAGTACCCGGCTTTGCGCTTTCTCGATGGCGGCAAATACCGCCGGGTAATATTGATCGCCATTTTCCAGCAGCTTTATCCGGTTGCCGCTTTGCCATGAACATTTCATAGATGAATCTCCGCACTTAACGGCGCATGGTCGGAAAGGTGACGCCAGTTGCTCAGGGCCAGCGCGGTAGGGCTGCTGGCGTGAGCGTTTTTGACATAGATCCTGTCCAGACGCAGCAGCGGGAATCTCACCGGGAAGGTACGGGCGGGCCTGCCGTGGGCAAGGGTGAAGATCTCTTCTAACCCGGCCCCCGTTTTCAGCGGATGGTTGGCGCGCTGGCGCCAGTCGTTAAAATCACCGGCGACCACCACCGGTTCCCCTTCTGGCAGGCCGTTGACCCACTCGGTCATCATCTGCAGCTGCGCCTGGCGGTGAGCTTCGCGCAGGCCAAGGTGGACCGAGGCCACATGCAGCGGTCTGGTCAGCTCCGGGATCGCGACACGGCAGTAAAGCAGCCCACGTTTTTCACTCTCGCCCACCGAGACATCGTGATTTTCAAAGTGTTCGATAGGGTAGCGGGAGAGAACGGCATTGCCGTGATGCCCCTCGGGATAGACGGCATTACGCCCGTAAGCGTAGTCGCTCCACATGGTGTCGGCGAGAAATTCGTAGTGGCTGGTATCGGGCCAGTTTTCCACATGCAAAGGATGCACTTCATGCGCGCCCATCACCTCCTGCAGGCAGACGATATCCGCGCTGACGGTTCGTACAGCGTCACGCAGTTCGGGCAGAATGAAACGGCGGTTAAAAGCCGCGAATCCCTTGTGAATATTGATTGTTAACACTTTAAGCGAAAAATGCCGGGTTTGTTGGGCCATACACTCCTTCCCGCGTCACTATCCTGATGAAAATAAAGTGTAGTCGTCGTCACAAAAAGGTGCTGTGTTACGGAATTTTCCGTAAAGTGCGATAGTCTGAACAGGCAGAGTAAAATCCTTCAGGAGAGTGCCATGAAGTGGCAACAACGCATACGCGTCGCAACCGGCCTGAGTTGCTGGCAGATTATGTTGCATTTATTGGTGGTGGCCGTGCTGGTGATGGCCTGGATGAGCGGTACCCTGGTGCGGGTCGGCTTAGGATTATGCGTGCTGTACGGCGTGACTGTCCTGTTGATGCTCTTTTTACAGCGTCATCATGAAGCGCGCTGGCGCGAAGTGGCAGATGTGCTCGAAGAGCTCACCACCACCTGGTATTTTGGCGCGGCATTGATTGTGCTGTGGCTGTTGTCCCGCGTGCTGCAAAACAACTTTTTGCTGGCTGTCGCAGGGCTGGCTATCCTTGCTGGGCCCGCGATCGTTTCACTGTTAACCAAAGACAAAAAGCTACGCGATATTCCGCCTAAACATCGCGTACGCCACTGAACCCGTCACGGCCGCTATCACCAGTAGCGGCCACAAACTCCCCCAGACAATATCCAGACTCGCATCCTTGAGATAGATCTGCTTGGTGATATCGGTAAAGTGCCGGATCGGATTCACCCAGGTTAAGTTCTGCAGCCAGACCGGCATGTTCTCCACCGGCGAGACATAGCCCGAGAGCAAAATGGCGGGCATCATAAAGACGAACACCCCGATAAACGCCTGCTGCTGGGTCGAGCAGAGCGCCGAGATCAGCAGACCAAACCCCACCAACGACAGCCCATAAATCACCATTGTGAAGTAAAAGAGCAGAAGCGATCCGGCAAAGGGGATGTGATAGGCCCAGATGCCAATCGCCAGCACAATGCTGGCCTGGAAAGTGGCAACAATCAGCGCCGGGACCGCCTTACCGACAAAGATTTGCCAGGTCGCCAGCGGGGAGACCACCAGCTGATCGAAGGTGCCCTGTTCGCGCTCGCGGGCCACCGACAGGGAG
This sequence comes from Leclercia sp. LSNIH8, assembly GCF_002920195.1. NCBI lineage: Bacteria > Pseudomonadati > Pseudomonadota > Gammaproteobacteria > Enterobacterales > Enterobacteriaceae > Leclercia > Leclercia sp. LSNIH8. The sequence goes on from NZ_PQJY01000001.1 coordinate 490,830, forward strand.
GTGACGATCATCACCCCAATGGTGGTGATCATGGCGATCAGCGACGGCACCACAAACCATTTGTAATCGAGGTTCGGGTTATACCAGTTGCGCACCACCAGCTCGCTGTTGTTCGGTTTCGGTTTACCCACCATCAGCTCCTGCTGGTAATCCTTCACTACCTGTTGCAGGTAGTTGGCGGCGATTTGCGCGCTGTTGGAGTTACGCCCGTCGAGGATCAGCTGCATAGGGGCGGTTTGCAGGGTGTCGAGGTTACGGGAAAAATCGGCCGGGAAGCGCACCAGCAAGAGCGCCTTTTGCGTGTCGATGGTGGGTTGTATTTCCTGTGGGCTGTTAAGGATGAGCACGTGGGTAAAGGCTTTGGCGCGGGCGAAACGCTGGGTCAGCTCCACCGAATGTTTGCCGTTATCTTCGTTATAGACAGCGATCGTGGCGTTGGTTACCTCCAGGGTGGCTGCCCAGGGGAAGAGCAGCACCTGGATCAGTACCGGCAGAATTAATATCGCCCGGGTCTGCGGCTCGCGCAGCAGGGATTGCAGCTCTTTGCGAATCAATGTCCATAAACGGTGAAACATAGTCACTCCTCAAAACGCCGGGCGGTACTGTGTTTGCCCGGCCTACAAGACCCGTAGGCCCGGTAAGCGCAGCGCCACCGGGCGAAACCTAATCTAATCGCCGTTTGGTTTTCATCCACGTCAGGCCGATAAACATCACCGCCGAGGCAATCAAAAACAGCAGGTTCACCATCAGCACCACCGGAATATTGCCCGCCAGGAACAGGCTTTGCAGGGTGCTGACGAAATAACGTGCCGGGATGATATAGGTCACCGCGCGGATCACCGCCGGCATACTGTCGATCTGGAAAATAAACCCGGACAGCATAATCGACGGCAAAAACGCGGCATTCAGCGCCACCTGGGCGGCATTAAACTGGTTGCGGGTGATAGTGGAGATAAGCAACCCCATCCCCAGCGTGCTGAGCAGGAACAGGCTGGTGATGGCGAACAGCACCAGCAGCGAGCCGCGATAGGGCACGCCGAGAATAAATACGGACACCAGCATACAGAGCAGCATCGCCAGCATTCCGAGGAAGTAGTAGGGGATCAGCTTGCACAGCAGCAGTTCCGTGCGCGTCACTTCGGTGGAGAGCAGCGCCTCCATGGTGCCGCGCTCCCATTCGCGGGCAATCACCAGCGAGGTCAGAATGGCGCCGATCACCGTCATGATAATGGTCACCGCGCCGGGAATAATAAAGTGCTGGCTGATGGCCGCCGGGTTAAACCAGTAGCGGGTCTGGACGTCAATCAGCGGCTCAAACGTCTCGCCGCGATCGTCCGCCCGCTGCATCTGCCACAGCTGCCAGATCCCCTCTGAGTAGCCCTGCACAAAGTTGGCGGTATTGGGCTCGCTGCCGTCGGTGATCACCTGGATCGGGGCGGTGTCGTTCGGACGCGCCATGCGGGCGGCAAAATCCACCGGGATCACAATCATCCCGCGAATGCGCCCGGCCTGCATCACCTGGGTGAGCTTATGGCGATCGTCACTGATGGTGGCGTCGATGTAGGGCGAGCCGGTCAGGGTATGGGTGAAGTCCAGCGCCTCTTCGCTGTGCTGCTCCAGCAGGATCCCCACCCGCAGCTTGCTGGAGTCGAGGTTTATGCCGTAGCCGAAGATAAAGAGCAGCAGCAGGGGGATCACCACCGCAATCAGCCAGCTGCTCGGGTCACGCACAATCTGCCGCGTCTCTTTGATGCACAGGGCGCGGACCCGACGCCAGGAGAGGGCTTTGTCAGACATGGCCATGCTCCTTATCCCAGTCGTTAATGAGCGTGATAAACGCCTGTTCCATGGTGGGATCGGGCTGCTGCTCGTCCGCCACCTGAGCTTTCAGATCGTCGGGCGTGCCGTGGGCAATCAGCTTGCCGCGGTACACCAGCCCAATCCGGTCGCAATACTCCGCCTCGTCCATAAAGTGGGTAGTCACCATCACCGTCACCCCTTTCTCCACCATGCTGTTGATATGCAGCCAGAATTCGCGGCGGGTGAGGGGATCGACCCCGGAGGTGGGTTCATCAAGAAACAGAATGTCCGGCTCGTGCATCAGCGAGCAGGCCAGCGCCAGCCGCTGTTTGAACCCGAGCGGCAGCGCGTCGGTGGCCTGGCTGGCGATGCTGCTCAAACCAAAGGCCTCGCTCATGCGGGCAATCTTTTCACTCTGCGCTCGCCCGCGCAGGCCGTAGACGCCGGAGAAAAAGCGCAGGTTTTGCTCAACCGTCAGGTTGCCGTAGAGCGAGAACTTTTGCGCCATATAGCCCAGATGCTGGCGCGCTTTGCCGGAGCTGACCTTCAGATCCATATCCAGCACCAGCGCTTTGCCGGCGGTGGGCACCAGCAGGCCGCACATCATTTTAAAGGTGGTGGATTTACCCGCGCCGTTGGGGCCCAGCAGGCCGAAGATTTCGCCGCGTTTTACCGTAAAGTTCACATTGTCGGTAGCGGCAAAATCACCGAACTTTTTGGTCAGGGATTTGGCCTCGATCACCGTCTCGCCGGGGGTGCCCTCCACGGTATGCAGGATCGCCCCCAGCGGCGATTCGGCGGTGCCTGCGCCGCCGAGCAGATCGATAAAGGCATCTTCAAACCGCGGCGCAGTCTCATCAATCGCCAGATCCGGCAGATCCGCGTTTTGGCGTAGATCGTCGGCGCTGGCCTCTTTTTTGAGGATCACCCGCACCGATTTCCCCTGGATCATGCCGTCGCTTACCTGGGGCAGCTTCAGCACCCGTTGCAGCAGGCGGCGGTTATTCTCATGAGGGGAGTGCAGCAGCACGCTGCGCCCGGTCATGCTCCGGGTCAGGGCTGTGGGATCGCCCTGATAGAGCAACTCCCCTTCGTTCATCAGCAGCACGTCGCGGCACTGCTCCGCTTCGTCGAGATAGGAGGTGCTCCAGAGGATTAACATTCCGTCCCCCGCCAGCTCGTGCACCATCTGCCACAGCTCGCGGCGGGAGATGGGGTCGACGCCAACGCCGGGTTCGTCCAGCAGCAGCACCTTCGGCTGCCCCACCAGCGTACAGGCCAGCCCCAGCTTCTGCTTCATGCCGCCGGAGAGCTTGCCCGCCAGCCGGTCGGTGAAGGGGCCGAGCGACGTAAACTCAAGCAGCCGCTGAAAGGTTTTCTCCCGCGTCTCACCGGTGACGCTGCGCAGGTCGGCATACAGGGTCAGGTTCTCCATCACCGTCAGATCTTCATACAGACCAAACTTCTGCGGCATATAGCCCAGCATCGCATGCAGGGCGCGATCGTCGCGAACCGGGTCCAGCCCCAGCACGCTGGCGCTGCCTTCGTCGGGCTTCAGCAGGCCGGCAAGCATCCGCATCAGGGTGGTTTTGCCCGCGCCGTCCGGGCCGACCAGCCCGGTGACGTAGCCTTTATGCACCGTGCAGTCGAGCGGCGCGACGGCGGGTTTATCCATCCCGGCAAAGCGTTTGACCAGGCCGGTAAGCTGGATCACCGCGTCATTCATGGGCTTGCCCATTGTCGAAGCTGACGGTTACCGGCATCCCCTGGCGCAGGGCATCGTCGGCATCGTTCACGATAATGCGCAGGCGATAGACCAGATCGGTACGCAGGTCCGGGGTTTCGACGGTTTTTGGCGTAAATTCCGCGGTCGGGGAGACAAAGCCGATTTTCCCGTGATACGGCTTGTCGGGGCGACTGTCGGTATAAAGCAGTACTTCGCGCCCCGGTTTCGCCTCGCCGAGACTGGCTTCATTGACGTAAGCGCGCACCCACACCGGACGCGTCAGGGAGAGGGTCAGTACCGTACTGCCCGCATTCAGCATACTGCCGGGCTCCACGGCGCGGGTCAGCAGGGTGCCGTTGGCTGGGGCCACCAGGGTAGTGTCGTGCAGATCCAGCTGCGCTTGCGCCAGCTGAGCCTGGGCCTGTTCGAGGCTGGCTTTTGCCTGGGCGATATCCTGCTCGCGGTTGCCGGAGCGGTACTGGCGCAACTTATCCTGGGAGGATTTCAGCGTCGCCAGAGCCTGATCCCGCGAGGAGCGGGCGTTCTCCAGATCGTTGGCCGACACGGTGCGGCTTTTCCACAGCCCTTGCTGACGGACAAAGAAGTTCTGCGCATAGTCATAGGCGGCCTGCGCCTGTTTAACGGCGGCGGCGGCCTGGGCGACCTCTTCGTCACGGTAGCCCGCCTGCATTAAGTCGTATTGCGCCTGTGCCACGGCAACCCCCGCCTGGGCCTGCAACAGCGCGTTCTGGTAGGGGGCCTTGTCCAGCGTGCCCAGCGTCTGACCAGCGGTAATAGCATCGCCTTCATCCACGCTCAGGGAGGCGAGCCGTCCGCCGACGCGAAAGCTCATGTTCACGGTGCGGATATCGACGTTACCGTACAGGGTCAGCGTTTTATCCTGCTGGCTCTGATACCACAGCCAGCCGCCGATACCGGCTGCCAGCACAACCACCACAGCCACAATAATGGCGACAGGTTTTTTCATGACTCCAGGCTCCTTTGCGTTAAGCCCTGCAGGATCAAATCGACATGACAGGTGATGACCTGACTGATTTGCAGCGCTTTATCCTCATCGAATTCGGTCCAGCCGGTGCGTAACAGAATGGTTTCACGCCCCAGGCGAAAGGCGAGCACTTCCCCCAGCAGGGCATGGGTATGCAAAATGGTCTGCGTATCAAGAGGGTCACGCCCGGTATAGGCCGCCACCAGCCGGGTCAGGTGGGTGTGCATCGGGGCGATAACCTGATCGTGCACCAGCTGGTAAGCGGCAGAGGGCGAGAGTTGCTCGCGTGAAATAAACTTACTCAGGTTCAGCGTATCGTCATGGGTCAGCAGCTGAATCATGTTGTTGCAGGCGGTTAAGATCAGGCCACGAATGGCGGCGCGATCCGGCGACGGCTCGGCAAGCAGCGCAGTGGCTTCCTCCACGTGGGGGCGAAACTGGGTGCCAATGAAGTCGGCGATCCACTGGGCGCAGGCGAGGTAGAGATCCTCTTTCGAGCCAAAATAGTAGGTGATGGCGGCGATATTTTGCCCGGCTTGCGCAGCGATATCGCGGGTGGTGGCATGCAGCCCATATTCGCCAAACTGCGCCAGCGCGGCAGCGATTAACTGGCTTTTAGCCTGCTCACCTTTGGTGGTGGTCGGGATCGGATTCATAGCGGCACACAAAATTAATCAATCGATTGATTAAGAGTATGACTGTTTTTTGAGCGTGTCCAGTTTTCTTGCCGGTATCCGGCTTGTTTAATAGCGTAAATGCAGCCCCCGACGGGATATTTATGCGCTGTATCACAAAAGCTGCTACACTCCGCTGCTTCGCGACACCGTGGTTTTTGTCCTTTCATTTGTTATATCTCCCTGAAAACTACACCTGAAAATGGTCGGGGCGGTTCGGAGTTGTTATGTCTTTTGATACCCTTGGCCTGAACCCGGAAATTCTGCGCGCTGTAGCGGAGCAGGGTTACCGCGAACCGACCCCTATTCAGCGGCAGGCCATTCCCGCTGTACTGGCAGGCCGCGATCTGATGGCCAGCGCCCAGACCGGGACCGGTAAAACCGCCGGCTTTACCCTGCCGCTGCTGCAACGCCTGATCTCAAGCGAACCGCACGCCAAAGGCCGTCGCCCGGTGCGCGCCCTGATCCTGACCCCAACCCGTGAACTGGCCGCCCAGGTGGGTGAGAACGTGCGTGAGTACAGCCGCTATCTCAACATCCGCTCGCTGGTGGTGTTTGGCGGGGTGAGCATCAACCCACAGATGATGAAACTGCGCGGCGGCGTGGATGTGCTGATCGCCACCCCGGGTCGTCTGCTCGACCTGGAACACCAGAACGCCGTTAAGCTCGACAGCGTGGAGATCCTGGTGCTCGACGAAGCCGACCGCATGCTCGACATGGGCTTCATTCACGATATTCGTCGCGTGCTGGCAAAATTGCCGGCCCGTCGTCAGAACCTGCTCTTCTCTGCCACCTTCTCCGACGAGATCAAAGGCCTGGCGGAAAAGCTGCTGCACAATCCGTTGGAAGTAGAAGTGGCGCGTCGCAACACCGCTTCCGAACAGGTGACCCAGCACGTTCACTTTGTTGATAAAAAGCGCAAGCGCGAACTGCTCTCCCAGATGATTGGCGAAGGGAACTGGCAGCAGGTGCTGGTCTTCACCCGTACCAAGCACGGGGCGAACCACCTGGCGGAACAGCTGAACAAAGACGGCATCCGCAGTGCGGCCATCCACGGTAACAAGAGCCAGGGGGCTCGTACCCGCGCGCTGGCCGATTTCAAATCTGGTGATATCCGCGTACTGGTGGCAACCGACATCGCCGCCCGCGGCCTGGATATCGAAGAGCTGCCGCACGTGGTGAACTACGAGCTGCCGAACGTTCCGGAAGATTATGTCCACCGTATCGGCCGTACCGGTCGCGCGGCGGCAACGGGCGAAGCGCTGTCGCTGGTCTGTGTGGATGAGCACAAGCTGCTGCGCGACATCGAACGCCTGCTGAAAAAAGAGATCCCGCGTATCGCCCTCGAGGGCTATGAGGTAGATCCGTCCATCAAAGCTGAGCCGATCCAGAACGGGCGTCAGGGCGGACGTGGTCAGGGTGGTGGACGCGGGCAGGGCGGCGGTGGCCGTGGTCAGCAGCAGCCGCGCCGTAGCGAAGGCGGCGCGCCGAAAGCGGCCAGCAAGCCACCGCGTCGCGATGGCGACGCGAAACCGGCAGGTGAAGGCCAGCGCCGACGCCGTCCGCGCAAACCTGCCAGCGCGCAGTAATCTGGAAGCCCGGTCGTAAAGCCGGGCTTTTCTTTTGCGGCCCGCTTAAGAAAGTGCCACAATAGTGGCTGTTTATACAGTATTTCAGGTTCATCATGGCTTTAACCGCCGCGCTGAAAGCGCAAATTGCCGCCTGGTATAAGGCGCTACAACAGCAGATCCCCGACTTCATTCCCCGCGCACCGCAACGGCAGATGATTGCCGATGTGGCAAAAACGCTGGCCGGTGACGAGGGTCGACATCTGGCAATTGAAGCCCCGACCGGCGTCGGTAAAACCCTCTCCTACCTGATCCCCGGCATCGCTATCGCCCGGGAAGAACAAAAGACGCTGGTGGTCAGTACCGCCAACGTCGCCCTGCAGGATCAGATCTACAGCAAAGACCTGCCCCTGCTGCGCAAAATTATTCCCGAGCTGCGCTTCACTGCCGCCTTTGGTCGCGGGCGCTATGTCTGCCCGCGCAACTTAACCGCCCTTGCCAGCACCGAGCCCACCCAGCAGGATCTGCTGGCCTTTCTCGATGACGAACTGACCCCTAACAATAAAGCTGAGCAGGAGCAGTGCGCCCGGCTTAAGGCCGATCTCGATAGCTATAAATGGGATGGCCTGCGGGATCACACCGATCAGGCGCTCAGCGACGATCTGTGGCGCAGGCTCAGTACCGATAAGGCCAGCTGTCTGAACCGCAACTGCCACTACTATCGCGAATGCCCGTTCTTTGTCGCCCGCCGTGAAATTCAGGAGGCCGAAGTGGTGGTCGCCAACCACGCGCTGGTAATGGCGGCGATGGAGAGCGAAGCGGTGCTGCCGGATCCTAAAAATCTGCTGCTGGTGCTGGATGAGGGCCATCACCTGCCGGACGTCGCCCGCGACGCCCTGGAGATGAGCGCCGAGATAACTGCCACCTGGTTCCGCCTGCAGCTCGATCTGTTCTGCAAGCTGGTGGCGACCTGCATGGATCAGTTCCGGCCGAAAACGATCCCGCCGCTGGCGGTTGCGGAGCGCCTCAGCGAGCACTGTGAAACGATCTATAGCCATATCGCCTCCCTGAACAACATCCTCAATCTCTATCTGCCACCCGGCCAGGAGGCAGAGCACCGCTTTGAGATGGGCACGCTGCCGGAGGAGATCATGGATGTTTGCCGCGAGCTGGCGCAGCTTATCGAAAAACTGCGTGGGCTGGCGGAGCTGTTTTTAAACGATCTCAGTGAGAAAACGGGCACCCATGACGTGGTGCGTGTGCACCGGGTGCTGCTGCAGATGAACCGCGCCCTGGGCATGTTCGAGGGGCAGAGCAAGCTGTGGCGGCTGGCGTCGATGGCCCAGGCCTCCGGCGCGCCGGTCACCAAATGGGCGACGCGGGAGGTCAGGGAGGGGCAGGTGCATCTCTTCTTCCACTGCGCGGGCATTCGCGTCAGCGATCAGCTGGAAAAACTGCTCTGGCGCAGCGTCCCGCATGTGGTGGTAACTTCCGCCACGCTGCGTTCGCTGAACAGCTTCTCGCGCTTGCAGGAGATGAGCGGCCTGAAGGAGAAAGCGGGCGATCGCTTTGTGGCCCTCGACTCGCCGTTCAACCACTGCGAGCAGGGCAAGCTGGTGATCCCGCGCATGCAGTATGAGCCGCTGATCGACAACGAAGAGCAGCATCTGGCCGAGATGGCGGCCTACTTCCGCGAACAGCTGGAAAGCAAAAAATACCCCGGCATGCTGGTGCTGTTCGCCAGCGCCCGGGCAATGAACCTGTTTTTAACCTTTGTCACCGATCTGCGTCTGCTGCTGTTGGTGCAGGGGGATCAGCCCCGCTACCGGCTGGTGGAGCTGCACCGCAAACGCATTGATGCCGGGGAGCGCAGCGTGCTGGTGGGGCTTCAGTCCTTTGCTGAAGGGCTGGATCTGAAGGGCGATTATCTGACCCAGGTGCATATTCACAAGATCGCCTTCCCCCCCATCGACAGCCCGGTAGTGCTGACCGAGGGCGAGTGGCTGAAGAGCCTCAACCGCTTCCCGTTTGAAGTGCAGAGCCTGCCGGCGGCATCCTTCAACCTGATCCAACAGGTCGGGCGTTTGATTCGCAGCCACAGCTGCTGGGGAGAAGTGGTGATCTACGATAAGCGCCTGCTGACCAAAAACTACGGCAAGCGCCTGCTGAACGCCCTGCCGGTCTTTCCCATTGAGCAGCCCGGGGTGCCGGAGGTAAAAAAACGCCCGGCCAAGATTGCCGCCGGGCGCAGGAAAAGCATCCGTGCTAAGGGGCGCGGTCCTACTGGTAAGTGAAGGTAAAGAGCACCGTGCTTGAAAACTCCCCCGCGTGGACCGGAACGTACGAGGCGTAATAGCGTGCCGCCATCGGGAAATCGGCGGTGTGGGTGATTGGGTCAATTACCGCATTGAAGCGCGCTTCCGGCGCCAGAATGATCGAGTCGGTGCGGTCGGCCAGCTCCAGCGCCAGCCCTCTCGCCGTACCGGTGTTGGCGAACTTGAACGGGTGGAGCGTGTCGCGCTTCCCCTCCAGGTTGATGGTTGCCAGAGTCAGGCTTTGCGGACAGTGCGAGAGGGTGATATCAAAATTCTTCCACACGCCGACATCCCCCGGCGCTTTAAAATCACTGGCTACCGCCTGGCCGAGATCGACCACCTTGTTCTGGCTGGCGCTGTCCACCTCGCAGGCCGTGTCGTAAATATTGCCTTTGATGCTGAGGATCACGTCGGTGGCTGAGGCGGGCAGGCTGGCCAGCAGCATAAGCAGGGCAACATATTTCATCGGGATCTCACTGGTATTCAATATCGATAGTGGCAAGCGTATTGGCTCTGCCGGCGGTCACCTGATCGGCTATCTGGTAATACTGCACCAGGAAGGGCAGATCGAACGGCTGGTTGGGGACGGTCTGGTCGCCAAAGGGGATCGGGTAGTCGTAGCGCAACGCCACCCCGCCCACCGTCATTTTCACCCCGACTCCCGTGGCGCTGTCGCTGCCGGGCGCAATGTTCAGCACGTCATTACCATCTCTGATTGAGGTGGCGCCGTCAGGGCTGGTGATCCGGGCGGTAATGGTCACCGCGTCGGTGCAGGTTGCCGTCAGGTTAAAGCTTTTCATGTCGCTGGTGCTGCCGATTTGGGTAAAGTGGCTGACCGGGAAATCCCCCAGGTTAACGACCAGGCTTCTCGGATCCACCGAGCAGGTGGTGGCCTTCAGCGCCAGGTTGCCGCCGTAGCGCACGGCATTCAGCTGGCCAAGAGTGTGATCCGGGTAGATGCCCAGGGACCAGATGCCGTTGCGTACCGTCGTCTGGTGGCCGGTGGTGGTGCCGGTTTTGATCAGCTGCATCGTCAGCGGCACGTTGAAGCTGCCGTCGCTGCTGACGTAGCCCAGCGGCGTGCTGCGGCTGTCGCAGTGGGCGGCGCGACCGCGCACCGGCTGGCCGGCGCTGTTCAGCAGCTCAATGCCGATCCCCTCGATACCGCTGCGGTAAACCCCAGGCATTCCCGGCACCTCCTCGCCTTCGCCCAGATGGCAGGCGGTGATCGGCTTGCCGCTGTCGGCAGCATCGCATGTCCCTTTGACCGTATGCGAGCGGGCGGAACCCGGGATGACATTGCCAGTGCCGAGGGTGGCGGGCATCGTCAGCGTCCCCGGCGTGGCGGTCCAGGGCAGATCCGGGGTGGAACAGGCCGCTTTCGCCTGCGGCATCCACAGAATCAGAAGGGCAAACAGGGCCAGAACACAGCCGTAACGGAAGGGTTTCATCTTTTCCTCGGTGCCGTCATGAGCACTGCGCAGTGACGCGAATCACCGGGTCAGCGGAGCGGGACGGCAGTTGATAGTGGGCGGAGCAGTGGGCGGCAGCCCCTTTGCCCCAGCTGACGTTGACGCTGCCCCGGGCGTGCATCCCGGTCAGGTAGACCTGGCCGCCGTCGCCAACGATAAACTCCCCGCTCTCATGGGCCGGTGCCGCCGTGGCGCCAAAGGGCACCGGACGGCCGTCGGCGCGGGTGAGGGTCAGCAGCACGCGGCTGCCGACGCGGGTATCAAAGTGGGTACGCACAACCGCTCCCCGGGTCGGGGTGATCACTTTGGCCGCCTGGCCGACGTCGGCCCCCGCAGGCAGGCTCTCGGTATCCAGCGCCACGGTGTTGTGATGGTATGGCGTGACGTAAGGCACGATGGCATAGCCGCGGTAGTCGGTTTTGACCCCGGTCTGGTTTTGGATCCCGGTGCCGCTGGCCCCCGGCGCCTCCACCAGCGCCACGGTATCGCCCATCGGCTGGCCGAGGGTAACGCCGTGGGCGTGAACAATCATGCTCCCCTGCACGCCGACGTTGAGCTGGCGCTGCTGGTTATCCTGGGAATAGCCCGCCGTCATCTCGCCGTAGGTGGCTTTGTAATCGCTGTTCAGGTTGGTGCTGTAGCCGGACGCGTGGCTGTGGCCCTGCTGTATGCCCCAGCTGAGGTTGTTGCCCGCCAGCGCGGTACCGTTCAGACCGATGCTCTGGCTGGTGTCATGCTTGCTGTTGTTAAAGGTGTAATTGACCCAGGTATTGCTCAGCCAGCGATCCAGCGGCACGGAGACGTTAAAGCCGAAGGTCTGCTCGTTCTCCCGCTGGTCATCGTCATTGTCATCCTCATCCTGCACGTTTTTGCTCAGGCCGTAGTTGATACCGTAGCTGATGCCGTGCCAGCTGCCGTTATAGCCGATGCTCAGCGAGGTCATGCTCTGGTCGCTGTGCCAGTAATTCTCTTTCACCAGGCTTAACGTCATCGATCCCAGGGACCCGCCCAGGGATTGATCGACGGTGGCCTCCTGGCGGTTGCGGCGGCGATCCGCCGGGCTCCAGTCATCGTTGTGGGTATGGGAGTCAAACACATCCGCCATGGTCTCAAACCCGGCGCTGTTGTAGCGATACCCGGCCACCGTAAAGTGGGTGCCGGTGTTAGCGAAGTCTTTGCTGTAGCGCACCCGCCAGGCGCGGCCACGGGAGGTTTTCTGTCCCGCCATCTGCGATTTTGCCGCGGTCATATCCACGGAAAACGCTCCCCAGTTACCGATGTTCTTCCCGGTGCCAAGCGCCAGGGCATCGTAATATTCACTGGTCTGGATGCCGCCGTAGGCAGTGATATCGTACGGCAGGCCGTAAATCCCGGTGCCCTGCAGAAACGGCGTCTTCTCCACGCTGTGGTCATAGCTGCGGTAGCGCCCGCCTGTCAGGCTGTACTTGAACCGGCCCTCACGCTGCAAAACCGGCACCGAGGCGTAAGGCACCACGAAGTGCTGCTCGCTGCCGTCGGTCTCTTTGACGGTGACGTTCAGATCGCCGCTGCCGCCGGTAGGGTAGAGATCGTTAATTTCGAACGCGCCAGGCGCGACGTAGTTCTGATAGATCACGTAGCCGTTCTGGCGCACCACCACCTGGGCGTTGCTGTGCGCCACGCCGCGAATGCGCGGGGCAAAGCCCTTCAGGCTGTCCGGCAGCATGTCATCGTCGGAGGCGATCTGCGCCCCGGTGAACGACAGGCTGTCAAACACGTCGGAAGGGGTGGAGCTTTCCCCAAGGGTGACGATGCTGCCCAGCGACAGGATATTGCGCTGGGCATAGCTGTAGACCGGGGAGAAGTCGTGCTGCGTGGTGCGATCGTCCCGGGTCCGGCTCCAGGTGGAGTAGTTGCGCAGACGCCAGGCGCCGAGGTTCAGTCCCGGCCGCAGGTTCAGGTATTCATTGCGCTCGTGGCTGCTCTCTTCACCCCGGCCGTGGCTATCCCCGGCGGAGTAGCTGTAGTTCAGCAGAAAAGCGTTGATCCCGTTGTCCATCTCTTCCGGCGCCACGTAACCGTGGGGCACCGGTGTGATGGCCGCCTGGGGGATACTCAGTAGCAGCTGCTGCTGGCCGGGGCGGAAAGTGGCGCTGGCGGCAGGTAACCCAGAGAGATCGACACAGCCGTCATCCGTTGTGACGCTGAATTTATCGCTCTGGATACCCAGGCTCTTGAGGGTGTCTTGCGAGAGGCAGGGTTGCAGGGTGGCCGGGCCATTGGCCGGCTGTTGCAGGCCAAAGGCAATTTTTCTGTTGGCGACTTTATTATTATTCACATAGACATCCACCTGATAGTTCCCCGGCGCGATGCCCGGGCCCTTCTCATACAGCGAGAGGTCGGTTTTGCCCTGGCCGGGGGTGTCGATATCCAGCAGCGCCGGGTTGAAGTAATCCTCCGCCAGCACCTGCTGCACCCCCACGCTCAGCACCGCGCAGCCCAGGGCAACCAGCAGAGCGCGCAGGGGATTACGGGGGGCTTTGGTGGAGTAGTCCCAGGCCATGGCAGCGTCGGGCTTATTGCAGAGGCGCAGACAAGGCGTGGCTCACCGCGCCATAGTCGTTGATGATTTTCCAGGAAACGGTGTTTCCGGTGATGCCGCCCGGCACGGCAAAGTGCGCGTCGCTGGCCGGGGCTACCCAGGTGACGTTGCTGACTTTTTTGCCGCCTACGGTGATGGCCTGGAAGTTCATGTAAAACGGTGTTGGGTTGCTCACCACCAGGTTATTACCCTGTTTGTGCCAGCGTAATTTATCCGCCACCTCATCCGGCTTGCCGCTCACTCCGCTCGGACGGTAGATCAGTTTAATCCGCGTTTTAATGGCGATTTGCAGCGTGTTGCTGCTCTCGTTGCGGGAGGTGGAGGGAATGGATTTGATATTCAGCCAGTAGAGCGATTCGCGGTCGTCTGGCAGATTGCCCCCGGTGCGCACCACGCGCAGGACGTTGTCCTGTTTGCCATCAAGGCGAAACAGTGGCGGGGTGATGAGGAACGGCGCTTTATCCTGCCCGGCATCGGCGTTCTCTACCCAGGACTGCACCAGGTAGTCGAGGTTATCCGGGTTCGAAATCCCTAACGACGCTTCTTTTTTATCTCCCTGATAAATTAAACGGGTCCCTTCGATAATCACGCCGGCGTGAGCGGCAGTGGTCATAACTAACAGGGAGGCGATGAAAATAGATTTACGCATGGTGGGACTCTGAATAAAGCTGACAACGCCTGGCCGCAGAGGCCAGGCGCCGCAGGATTAGTTGTACATGACGGTAAAGGTGGAGACCGCATTAGCCGAACCGGCGGTGATGGTGCTGCCGGTCTGGATATAGCGTGCGCCGAATACCAGATCGTTGGTGGTGGTGCCAGACTGCAGCGCATAGCTGGTCGAGGCGGTATAGAGGCTCAGCGGATTTTCGGTTTTATCCAGCAGCTGAATACCCACGCCGGTTGCCGCACCAGTACCTGGGGTGACGGCCAGCACGTTGGCGTTGGTGCCGTCAGCGGAGCCACCAAAGGTGATGGCCGCGCTGGTGATGGTTTCCGGGCAGTCTTTCAGCTGAATATCAAAACGGGTTGTCGCAGTGGTGGAGCCGGAACCGGTAAAGGCCGTTTGCGACACTTTGCCGAGGGAAACATCCAGCGGGCTGCTGACACCATTGACCACCTGGCAGGCGGAGTCGATGATCTCACCCGTAAAATTAATTTGCCCCTCGCCGCTGGTTGCAGCCCAGGCAGAGACAGAACAACATAATGCAGTGGCAATAAAGGTGCCGGAGACAATTTTACGCATAATAATTCCTGAGTGAATTCCGGTGTTTATAACATCCGTTGTGATTAATTTTTGGAAAAAAGCGGGGCGACTTTTTACCGGGGGTAATTTACGAAATTAATCGTTGGCAGATAACTATTGACCCGGTCAATAGTGATTTCATTAATGCTTGATTTTTTATTTTTACTGTAATTACAGTGGGATGGTGTTATTGCCGCCCGGCAGCAATAAGAGAAATGTCTGTCCGATGGCCCCTTATCAACGCTATAGTGTTAACAAGATGTCACAAGGGGAAACAACGTGGATTATCGCAAAATTATCAAAGAGGTCGGGCGGGGGAAAAACCACGCCCGCGACCTGGATCAGGAGACCGCCCGGGCGCTCTATACCGCGATGCTGAACGGCGAGGTGCCGGACCTGGAGATGGGCGGCATTTTGATTGCCCTGCGCATTAAGGGTGAAGGCGAAGGCGAAATGCGTGGCTTCTATGAGGCGATGCAGGCACAAACTCTGCGCCTGACGCCGCCGGTTGCGAAGCCGATGCCGATTGTGATCCCGAGCTACAACGGCGCACGCAAGCAGGCCAACCTGACTCCGCTGCTGGCGATCCTGCTGCATAAGCTGGGTTTCCCGGTGGTGGTGCACGGTGTGAGTGAAGATCCAACCCGTGTGCTGACGGAAACCATTTTCACCCTGCTGGGCATTGAGCCGACCCGTCACGGCGGCCAGGCGCAGGCGAAGCTCGACGGCCATCACCCGGTCTATATCCCGGTGAGCACTCTCTGTCCGCCGCTGGAAAAACAGCTGGCGATGCGCTGGCGCATGGGGGTACGTAACAGCGCCCACACCCTTGCCAAGCTGGCGACGCCCTTTGCAGAAGATGCCGCGCTACGCCTTTCCAGCGTGTCTCACCCGGAATATGTCACCCGCGTGGCGACATTTTTTGCCGATATCGGCGGCAGAGGGCTCCTGATGCACGGGACGGAAGGCGAAGTCTATGCCAACCCGCAGCGCTGTCCGCAGCTAACGCTGATTGATGCAGCGGGCACCCGGGTGGTGCTGGAGCGCGGCGAAGAGAACAGCGACGTTGTGCTGCCGCAGGCAAAAGATGCCGAAACCACGGCGCGCTGGATTGAGGGCTGCCTCGCCGGGCGCGAAGCGGTGCCGCACTCCCTCAAGCTGCAGATGGCCTGTTGCCTGCTGGCGACGGGTCAGGTTGAAACGGTCGAGGCCGGGCTTGAGCGGGTTAACCAGAGTTTTTAACTAAAAAAAGGCCCGTCCAGCGATGGACGGGCCAAAAAATAACAACAGGGTCAATGAGGGTTGGAACATCTCGCCAGCGAACCGGCGAGCAGAGCAGAGATAAGGGTCAGGTTATTTGTAGATAACCGCAGTGCCGCTCAGTTTGTTGTTGGTGTTAGCGGAGGTAATGGTGTAACCGGTCGCGCCAGCCGCTTCAGCTTTCGCCGCCAGGCGTGCTTCCAGACCATCCAGAGTGGTCGCGCCTTCTGCACTGACCACACCGATTTTATTCATGCTGTTTGCCTGGGCAGCGGTTACAGATTCCGCAGCGAAAGCACCGAAAGAGAGGGTGGTCAGGGCAACAGCAGCAACAGCATATTTGATGGTTTTCATGGTCAGTATCTCGCAGGTTATTCTGTTAAGGGGACGTTGTTCCGTCGATGTGATAAGTATCACGCTTTTTTGCGAGCGATAAAATCGAAGAGAATTGACGTCATCATTCGAAAAATTTGAATGACAAATAAGTTATTGAATATTAATAAATTCAGTGAATGGATTTACGTTTCTTGCCGTTGCGCTTTACAGACGCGGCGGTGAGGGCACATTTTGCCAAACCTGCGGTGAAAAAGCGTGCGCTAAAAGGTAATCGCTTGCGTGGCGATGTCGCCGCCCGGCCAGTCATCGCAACTGGCTGTCTTTCGATCCTCTGCGATTATATCCTGCATGTGATGCGTTATGTGAATCTTTCTCCTGCTGACAGGCGATGCACAGCCGCACGCCAGGCACCGCTTTACGCCGCGCTTCGGGGATCGGCTCTTCACACTCTTCGCAGAATTTCAGGCTTTCGCCTCGCGGAATTTCGCCCCGCGCCCGCGCCACCGCATCTTCAATGGTACTGTTGATCTGTTCGTTAACGGCGTCATCATTTGCCCAACCGGAAGCCATAGACCCCTCCTGACAGGTTATTGCGCTGTTCAGTAACTATGGGGCCAAAAAACGTACAATCAAGGCGAACGGCTAGATTTCAGACCATTCACGCAGCAGGTTGTGATAGAGATTCAGCAGGGAGAGCACTTCGTCGCTTTCGCCGTGGCGGGCGCGAAGGGTCTGGATGTTGCGATCCAGCTCGAACAGCATGCCGCGCTTTTTATCGTCGCGGATCATCGACTGGATCCACATAAAGGAAGCTACCCGCACGCCGCGGGTGACCGGCGTGACGCAGTGCAGGCTGCTGGAGGGATAGAGCACCAGATCCCCCGCCGGGAGCTTGACGCTGTGCTGACCGTAGGTGTCGTTCACCACCAGCTCGCCGCCCTCGTAGCTGTCGGGGTCGCTTAAAAAGAGGGTGGCAGAGAGATCGGTCCGCATCCAGCCGCTTTGTAGATGGCTGCGCACGGCGCCGTCAACGTGAAAACCGTAGGTCTCCTGCTGCTGGTAGCGGTTAAACAGCGGGCTTGAGATCTGGCGCGGCAGAGCGGCGGCAAAAAAGAGCGGGTGCTGATTCACCGCCTGCAATACCGCGGCCTGTAGCGTGGCGTAGAGCGGGCTTTGGGTGTCGACCTGCTGGTTGTTTTTAACCTGCGCGCCCTGGTTGCCTACCGTAGCGCGCCCGTCAATCCAGGGGGCCTGCTCCAGTTGGGCGCAAAACTGCGCTACCTCATCGGCGTTCAGCACGCCTGGAATGTGATACATCATAAAAGGTTCTCCGAAAGGTGGGGCCGAAGCCCCACGCGGGATCAGAAGTGCATGTTCGCCGTTAACATAAAGGTGCGTGGCTCGCCCGGATGGTAACGGTAGCCGCTCTTGTTGATGGAGGCGACATAGTCTTCATCAAACAGGTTGTAGACGTTGAGCTGCATGTCGAGGTTGCGGTTGACGCGATAGCCCAGTTTGGCATCCGCCACCCAGTACCCTTCGGTAAACGACGGCGTACCCACTGCGCCGTCAGCGCCGCGATGCATGCTGCCAATATAGCGGGCGCCTGCGCCAACGGAGAGATCGTCCGTGGCCTGGTACTGGCTCCACAGGGTGAAGGCATGTTCCGGGGTATACGGCAGGGAAGATGTGCCATCCTGCGCCACGTCATTGCCGGTGCGCACGCTGGCGCGCTGCTGGGTATAGCCGCCGATCACCTGCCAGGCCGGGGTGATGTTACCCGCTGCCGACAGCTCATAACCTTCGACGCGTTTTTTACCGTACTGGGAGTAAGTGCCGTCGTCGTTCTGCTCGACTTCGTTTTCGATGTCGGTGCGGAAGATCGCCGCGGTCAGCAGCAGACGCTTATCGAGCACTTGCCATTTGGTGCCCAGCTCGCTGGTTTTAGCCTTCTGCGGCTTAAAGTCGGTGCGGTTGGCGCTGCTACCGGTTCCGCCCTGGGCCAACGCGAAGTTATTGCCGCCCGGCGGCTGCTGGGAGATGGCGTAGTTCACATAGACGTTGCCGTATTCGTTCAGGTGATAAAGCGCCCCAGCCTTCCAGTTGACCAGGTTACCGGAGGTAGCGGTATCAATCGTCGTGACCGGGGAACCTTTCGGCGTGCCGGCCGGGCAGGCCACAGCCCCACGCCCCGTGCCGCCGCAGATGCTGGCGCTGTCATATTCGGTATGGTACGTGTCCAGACGAATCCCGCCGTTCAGCTCGAAGTCACGGGTGACCTGCAACGTATCGAAGGCATACAGACCGAAGGTATCGGTCCGGCCATTGGCGTTGGCGCCGCTGTTGTTCAGACCGCCGATGTCGATATTGCTGTTCGGGTGATAGATATTGACCGGCGGCGGGGTGAGGGCATCCACGCCGTAGTTGGTCTGGGTTTCGCGGGTGAACTCCACCCCGGTGCTGATGTCGTGCCCGACGCTGCCGGTATAAAATTTGGTGGTCAGGTTGGTCTGGTTGGTGAGGATCTTGTTGCTGACATCTTTGGTGTTGGCGTTGCGCGACCAGGTCCAGGTGTCCACGTTGTTGCGATCCGGCTGGGTGATATTGCTGGCCCCGCCCATCACGGCGGTCATCAGATAATCCTGCTTCACCCGCGACCAGCGCGTGGTGTTGCGCAGGGTGGTGTTGTCGTTAAAGTCGTGCTCAAAGCGCATCGTGGCGGTGTCAGACGTAGAATCGTCGTAATCGGAATCGGTGCCGTAGAAGTTGCTGGTGTTCACCTTGCCGGAGTGATTCAGCGCCGCGGTGCCCGCCGATGGGGCAGAGTAGCCCGGCAGCCCGATGGTCGGAATGCCGCCATCCGGGGTGTTGTGCTGGGTGACATGCAGGTAGTTCAGGTAGAGGCGGTTTTCCGTTCCCAGCCCCAGGGCGAGGGAAGGGGCCACGCCGTAGCGCTCGTTTTTAACGTTATCGCGCCCTTCATCGTGAGTTTTTTCCCCCATCAGGTTCAGACGAAACGCCGAGGTATCGCCCATCACCTGGTTAATATCGAGGGTTCCACGGCGCATATAGGCGCTGCCAATGCTGGCAGAGGCATCAATACCGGAATCCAGACGCGGCTGTTTGCTGATCATATTGATCGAGCCGCTCGGGGCGCTGCGTCCGTAATCGCTGCCGGACGGCCCTTTGATCACTTCCACCTGTTCGGTGTTGAAGGTGTCGCGGGTGGTGGTGCTGATGTCGCGGATACCGTCAACGTAGATGCTGTTCGAGGTATCCACGCCGCGCATGTAGACCGCGTCGCCGGTGGTGGAGTTGCCGTTTTCACCGGCAAAGAAGGCGCCGACACCCGGGACGTTTTTCAGCGCGTCGGTCAGATTGGTGGTGCCCTGATCCTTCAGCACCTGCTCGGAGATCACCGTCATGGTACGAGTCGTGTCTGCCACCGGGCGGCTGAATTTGGCGTCCGCAGACTTTTGTGGGGCATAGAGCGAAGGCTGGGTGGCCTCTACCACCAGGGTATCGTCAGGTTTGTTATCCGTGCTGTCTGCGGCAAGAGCTGTCGCCACCGGGGAAAGACCGATACACAGACCCGCAAAAAAGGTCAGCGAGTTAAAGCTGTTCGGAACGTTGCGATTTTTATCCATATTGTTTAGCGACTTATAATTTTTAGTATTGAGTTTCCATTACGTTGTCAGGCAGGTATGCGCCTTATCCTGTGCCACGTGATATTTGTAATGAGCCTACAAATGATAATAATTGTGATAAACATTATCATTTGGCGTGACTTTTTATCACTCTCGTCAACAAAATGAAATACGTAAATTTACATTGCCTGCTAAAAAACTTCACAAAGTGGATTTCGGGCAAGAAATGAACTGCACCCCGGGGGATGCAGTTGCAGTGCAGGGCGGGGAATTACTTGTAAATCGTGGCGGTACCGAACATGGTGTTGTCGCCGCTGGCAGAATTCACCACATAGCCTTTAGCACCTTGTTCACGCGCTTTCTCAGCCAGTTTGTCCTGCAGATCGTCAAGGTTTCTTGCGCCAGAAGCCTGCACGGTTCCGGCTGGTCTTAGTTGACCGGTATCGCCATTGCTGAGTGATTCGATTGACCATGCAGCAAACGACGCACCTGCCAGTGAAGCGGCAGCGAGCATTACCAGGTATTTTTTCATAATCACTTCCTCTGATTGACAACGGGTGATGCACAGTAAGTGTAGAACGGGGCAGAGTGTGATTTAGGGCAAAAAATTGATGATGATCTGCTTATTTTTTGAACGACACTTTTTGACAATTTCATGACAAATCAGCGACATACAGGTGACTGATTTCTGGTGTTTTATTCTGCGACGCAGAGAAATATTTACCGTTGCGCCCGCAACGGGTATCTTACGCCGCTGTTTACAGGAGAACGCCATGACATCCCAGAAGCCGGGGTTGCACCCTCGCAACCGCCACCGTAGCCGTTACGACATGAATGCCTTATGCGAGAGCTGTCCGGCGCTGCGCGAATTTATCACCCAGACGCCTACAGGCGAGCCAACGGTGAACTTCGCCGATCCACAGGCGGTGAAGACGCTTAATAAAGCGCTGCTGATGCATTTCTACGGCGTGACGCAGTGGGATATTCCGGACGGCTATCTCTGCCCACCGGTGCCGGGGCGTGCCGACTACATTCACCATCTCGCCGATCTGCTGGCGGAGGGTAACAACGGCGTCGTTCCCGCAGAGGCAACCCTCCTGGATATTGGCACCGGCTCGAACCTCATTTATCCGCTGATTGGTGTACATGAATATGGCTGGCGCTTTACCGGCAGCGAAGTGGACCCGCAGGCGTTTACCAACGCCACGGCCATCATTAACGGTAACCCCGGCATGAGCCGCGCCATCCGTCTGCGTCGTCAGAAAGAGGCCTCGGCGATCTTCACGGGTATCATCCATAAAAACGAACAGTACGACGCCACCCTGTGCAATCCGCCGTTCCATGATTCTGCTGAATCCGCCCGGGCGGGCAGCGAGCGTAAGCGTCGCAACCTCGGCCAGGCGGCCGATGCCGCGCTGAACTTCGGCGGCCAGCAGCAGGAGCTTTGGTGCGAAGGCGGCGAAGTGGCGTTTATCACAAAGATGATTGCCGAAAGCGCCCAGTTTGCCCGTCAGGTGAAGTGGTTTACCACCCTGGTCTCCCGCAGCGAAAACCTGCCGCCGCTCTACCGCGCCCTGACCGACGTCGGCGCGGTGAAAGTGGTGAAAAAAGAGATGGCCCAGGGACAGAAGCAGAGCCGCTTTATCGCCTGGACCTTTATGGACAACGCCAAACGCCGCCAGCGTTAACCGCTTCTCCCCGGTGGCGCTGCGCTTACCGGGGCTACAGGGTGGGCTCCTGCGGTGCTGGTGGTGTCGTGCCCGGCGACGGCAACAGCTGATACATCTGCACCGGCATCCGCACGTTCGCCAGGTCAAAGTGCTTTTTCACCATGCTGTCGAGGGCGAAACGCACCGTCCACTGTTTCAGCGGCTGGGTGGTGAACGACACGCGCAGGGTAAAGGCGGTGCTGGTCAGGCCGACAATCCCGGCAAACGACGGCTCGCCGATAATCAGCCCGCGAATATCCTCTCTCTCCAGCAGCTCATCCACCGCCGCTTTCAGCGCATCTTTCGCTTTTTCGGCATCTTCATGCCTGTCCACGTCATAGTTCGCCACCACCGACCCGATGCCGCGGACAAAGTTGGCAAAGGTAGTGATCGATGACCACGGAATGATGTGATACGCCCCGGTATCCTGCCGCACCCCCACCGAACGAATCGACATCCGCTCCACCGTGCCGGTCAGCGGCCCGATGGTCACCAGATCCCCGGTATTCATCCCGTTTTCAAACTGAATAAAGATCCCGGTGATGATGTCCTTCACCAGCGTCTGGGAACCAAAAGAGATCGCCAGCCCCAGCGCCCCGGCCCCTGCCAGCAGCGGAGCGATGTTGACGCCAATTTCCGAGAGCACAATCATGATGGTAATGGTGCTGATGACAACCGCCAGCGCGTTACGAAACAGCGTCAGCAGCGTTCGGGCGCGGGCGCTGGGCAGTGGGCGGCCATGAATATCTGACGCCAGCCGGTTTTCGATCAGGCTCGCCAGGATCGTCCAGCCGATGGCGGAGAAGAAGAGGATCAGCGCGATACGGATCAGAATATCGACCGTCTTTTCCCCTGCGCCGTTGTGCAGCCAGTTCCAGAAATCGAACAGCCCCCAGGCGCTGAGCAGCAGCATAATGGCCACGCAGACCGTCAGGAACCGCGCCACCTTCAGCGACACGGAGATCCAGCCGTTGAGCCGTTTTTGCAGCTCCGGGTAGCTGCGCTGCACGTGCGGTGAGAGGGTGATGGTTTTAGCCAGCCAGCGGGAGAGCAGCCCCGACACAAAGGCGGCAATGCCGACGATGGCCAGGCTGCGGAAGGTCGCCCCCATCATAAACTTGAGGCTGTTGCCCGGATCGAAGAGGGAGAAGAAGCAGAGCACAATAAAATAGGCGCTCGCCAGCCAGTGCCACACGAGGGCAAAAGCGCGAATAAACAGGCTGAAGAAGGCCAGCGAACGGTCGGCAAGGTGGAGCAGCCCCTCGGTAATGGCGCGCTTGTTATGAAAGATCAGGTACAGCGCCCAGACGGTAATACAGAGCATGATCAGCACGTTGGCCAGGGCGCCAATCTGCACGTTGACCTGATTGGAGATAATTGGCACCGCCACCAGCAGGCCATAGCCGATAAGGCCGCTCAGAATACTCAGGCGTAGCGACCAGTACTGCGCGGCGCTGTCGTTAATGGCGAAAGGTCGCAGATCGGGCACCCGCGGGCAAAATATCAACCGCAGGATCGCTTTGAAGAATTCAATCAGCGCGAAGGCATTGAGGAACAGCGCCTGCTGGAAGGCAATGGTCGGGTTGCCGGTGTTGAGGTACTCGCGCAGCATCTGGCCAATAAACAGGGTTAGCGCCAGCAGCAGCAGATCGATAATAAAGGCCGCGGCGATGGTCAGCGGCAGATGAACCCAGCTGCTGGTTTCGCGGTTCTTTTTGCGCCCCCAGCTCCCCATTTTGCGGTACAACGGCCAGGCGCAGAGCCTCACCATCCAGTAAAAGGCAAAGACCAGTCCGGCCAGGATCAGAAACTGCTGCGCGGCGGCGGTAAAGGTTTGCGGGTTAAAGGCCTTATGCGGGGAGCCGATCAGGTTGCGGTAGAGCTGGGCGAAACGGGAGGCGAGGGCATCGCCATAGTGACGGCTGATATCAGTGACGTTCTCCAGCACCGTTTTCTCTTCGGTGATCTCCGGCGGGGTTATTTTAGGCACCGGTGTCTCAGGCGGTGTGGCAGCTACGCTGCGCAGCTGATCGATCAGCTCCTTGCGCGAGGCGTCATTTTCCAGCACATCTGCCAGCGCCGAGTAGGCCGCCTTTTTCTGCTCAACGTCCGGCTCCGGTGGCGGCGTGCTCTGCTCGCTGGCAGTGGCGGCGGGAATGCCCGGCAGGCTGACGGCCTGGGCAGGCAGACAAAACAGGCTTATCAGGAGCAGCAAAATCCACGGCACGATGTCCTCCGGTGACAAAATTGTGCAAAGTGATAAGTATAGAAGGCGAGCGGAAGCGGGGGGTTTTTGGGAGAATTCCGGCAATAAAAAAGCCGGGTGGCGGCTACGCCTACCCGGCTTACAAAAGGCAAAAACTTACGAAACGTGCTGCAAAAACTCCTGCAAACGCTGGCTCGGTGGGTTCTCAATCAACGTCTGCGGATTGCCATCTTCGGCAATACGGCCTTTGTCGATAAAGATCAGGCGTGAGGCCACTTTCTCAGCAAAGCCGATTTCGTGGGTCACGATCACCATGGTCATCCCTTCTTCCGCCAGATCCTGCATAACCTTCAGCACTTCGTGGCGCAGTTCCGGGTCGAGGGCCGAGGTTGGCTCATCGAAGAGCATCATCTTCGGTTTCACCGCCAGCGCACGGGCGATGGCCACGCGCTGCTGCTGGCCGCCGGAGAGCTCGGACGGGTAGTGATGCCCGCGCTCCGCCAGCCCCACTTTCGCCAGCAGCTCTTTTGCAAGCCGCTCGGCTGCCGCTTTGTCGGCACCGCGCACACGCAGGGGGCCAAACATCACGTTTTCCAGCGCCGTCAGGTGCGGGAAGAGATAAAACTGCTGGAACACCATGCCCGCTTCCTGGCGGATCAGGCGTTCGTCCACTTTCGGGTCGTTGACCTTCAGGCCATCGACAATCAGATCGCCGCTGGTGATCTCCTCCAGCTTGTTGATGCAGCGCAGCAGGGTCGATTTACCGGAGCCGGACGGCCCGATAATGACCACCACTTCGCCGGTCTGAATAGTCAGGTCGATGTTGTGCAGCACCTGGGTCTGACCAAAGTGCTTGGAAACGTTTTTAAATTCAATCACAGGATTTTCATCCTTTTTTCAAGACGACGCAGCACGAAGCTCAGCGCCAGCGTAATAATCAGATAGACCACGGCCACGGCGCTCCAGATCTCCAGCGCACGGAAGTTACCGGCAATGATCTCCTGGCCCTGACGGGTCAGTTCAGCCACGCCGATAACAATGAACAGCGAGGTGTCTTTAATGCTGATGATCCACTGGTTACCCAGCGGTGGCAGCATACGGCGCAGCGCCAGCGGCAGGATCACGTGGCGGATGGTTTCGCGACGGGAGAGACCCAATGCCAGACCAGCCTCGCTGAAGCCTTTATGGATCGACAGTACCGCACCGCGGGTGATCTCGGCGATATAGGCGCCGGAGTTGATCATGATGGTGACCACCGCCGCGCTGAAGGGGTCAATGCGCAGGTCGGTAAAGGCCATCGGCAGGGCGAAGTAGATAAACATCACCTGCACCACAATCGGCGTGCCGCGGATCACTTCGATGAAAACCAGCGCTACGTGGTTGGCTATCCAGCCGCCGTAAGTGCGGGCAAAACCGGCGACAAGGCCGATAATCAACCCGCCAACCAGACCGAGGACCGAAATCCACAGGGTCATTTTGGCGCCTTCAAGCAAAAGAGGAATGGCGGGCCAGATGGCGCTCCAGTCAAACTGCATGATGAGTTCCTGTATACCGTGGTGAAAACAAACAGTCAGCGACAGTGTGCGTGACTAAAATTGCAGGCCCGGTGAGCGCGCGCCACCGGGCCTGACAGAGCCTGGGTCAGGCTGAATTATTTAGGTTCAGTACCGAACCATTTTTTATAGATTTCGTTGTAAGTGCCGTTCTCGCGCAGGGTTTTCAGCGCGCCATTCACTTTAGTACGCAGCTCGTCGCTGCCTTTCGGGAAGGCGATACCGTATTCCTGTGCTTCCAGGGAATCACCTACCGCTTTGAACTTGCCATTGCCTGCGGTTTTGATGAAGTAAAGGATGTTTGGTGTGTCGTGCAGCACAGCGTCAGCACGGTTGGTGCCGAGTTCCATATAGGCGTTATCGATATTCGGGAACTGGCGCAGATCTTTCGATTTGATGTTGGCCTTGGCGTAATCAACAGAACCGGTCCCGCTCTTCACCGCAATCACTTTGCCGTCGAGATCTTTCACGCTTTTAACGTCGTTGTTATCCGCTTTCACCATCACCAGCAGGCCGCTTTTGTAGTAGCCGTCAGAGAAGTCGATCGCTTTTTTACGTGCGTCAGTAATGGTGATACCGGCCAGCGCCAGGTCAACGTTTTTGGTTTGCAGTGCCGGAACGATGCCGCTGAAGTCCATAGGCTTCAGGGTGTAGTCCAGCTTCAGTTCTTTCGCGATAGCCGCCCAAAGATCCACATCAAAACCAACGTACTGGTCGCCCTGTTTAAATTCGAACGGTACGAAGGCGGTGTCGGTGGCAACAATCAGTTTCTTATCAGCAGCCTGAGAAGAGACCGCAAAAGCCAGGGTAAGTGCAGCCAGTGAAACTTTTAATACAGACTTCATAGCATTTCCTTTTATATCCACGGGGCGATCCCCTGCGAGAACGAACGCTCTATGAAAAAATCGTGCCAACTTTACAACGTGTTGTTTTTGCAAGGCCAGGACGGATTTCATTGCACAAAAAAGGTCACAATGGCGGTCAATTGCACCATAACGAAGCACTGTTTTGGTGCAGTGAAACGCCATCACTAACGGTTATGCTATTTAGCGCAAATATTGATGAGAAAACAATCTTTCATTAACGATTGTGTGAGGTGATTATTACAAATGCTTTACGTTTGGCGGGGGAGAGGAGAAATGACTGCACCATAAAAGTGCAAAACCCCCGCCAGGAGCGAGGGTGTGATAGCAAAATGCTATGGATTACTCGATGTTAGACTCGATGAACCACAGGAACTGATCCAGGTCGCGAGAAGCCGCGGTCAGGATATCCGCCGTGTCTTCGTCTTTCACTTCGCCAATCGCTTTACGCACGTCGTTGGCGACAACAGCATAACGATCCGCCAGCTCTTTCAGGTGGTCCTGAACGCTGTGGATATCCAGCGGGTAGCTCTTCAGCGGGGTTTTGCTGTTGATCACCTGGGTTGTACCCAGCGCCACGCCGCCCAGCTGTACAGCGCGTTCAGCCATGGTATCCAGGTGAGTAGTCAGTGCAGTGCGGAAGCCATCCAGCATCTCATGCACAGCAACAAAGTTGGCACCGCGCATATTCCAGTGAGCCTGTTTAGTAATCAGGGACAGGTCAATGAACTGGATCACCTGGCGATTCAGCAGCTCAATCGTCGCTTTCTTATCGCTGTCTGACACATCGTTACGGGTATACAGCAGATTAGGTGCTTTTGTTTTTACCAGTTTAGCGGTAGGCATAATCTCATTTCCTCTTGATGTTGGCGTCCAAAGTTATTTCGAAATTAAGTATAGCACCGGCTATAGATAGCGCGACCGGGTCCTGCCTATCGGTTTAATAGTAAAAGGTTGGTTGTGATATATAACTATTTGAAAACAAATGGATACTTATATCGGTGGGTAAATTAATCTTATTTTTGAAGGACTTTGAAGGAGGGGCGTAAAATATTTCAAAATAATGACGCTAATGCGAATGGGAATATTTTGCCGGGGAACCGCTCCCCGGCAAAATAACGCCCGCTAGCGAATATCCACCTCTTCGACTTTACTCTCCCGGCGCAGGGTGAGGGTCGAACCCATCGAGGCGGCAATGATCGAGCAGAGCGCCAGGGTCTGGGTGAAGGTCAGGGTTTCGCCGAGGAATATCATTCCGGATATCGCCGCCAGCGCCGGTTCCATACTCATCAGGGTACCGAAAATTCGCGTAGGCAGACGCGTGAGGGCAATCATCTCCAGCGAGTAGGGGAGCGCGGTGGAGAGCACCGCCACCGCCAACCCCACCGGCAGGATTGACCACTGCCAGATCGATTCTGTGGCCTGGGCCATCCCCAGCGGCACAAAGATGATAGCGGCGATAAGCGATCCCAGCGCCACGGTGGCCGGACCATGCTCTTCGCCGGCGCGCTGTCCGGTCAGAATATAGATGGCCCAGCAGGCACCTGCCCCCAGCGCCAGCGCTGCGCCGGTGAGATCAACGTGCGAGACGTCCTGGCCCAGCGGCAGAAGAAACCATAGCCCGAGCACCGCCAGCACTACCCAGATAAAGTCCACCGGGCGTCGGGAGGAGAAGAGCGCTACCGCCAGCGGGCCGGTGAACTCCAGCGCCACGGCGATCCCCAGCGGCACCGTCTGAATCGACAGGTAAAAGAGGTAGTTCATCGCCCCCAGCGACAGTCCGTAAAAGAGCAGGGGCAGGCGCTGCTCCTTCTGAAAGCGCAACCGCCAGGGTTTAAAAATCACAACCAGGATCAGGGTACCGAGCGCAATACGCAGCGCCGTCACGCCAGGGGCACCCACCACCGGAAAGAGCGATTTTGCCAGCGAAGCGCCGCTCTGTATGGAGAGCATGGCAATAAGAATGACGATTACGGGCAACCAGACCGGCGCCCTGCGAGACAACCCAGGCATCCTTTCTCCTGTCAGTTTGTGTCAAAGGAAGTAAAGAGGAGGAGTGTAAAGGAAATAACGCCGGGCGGTTGAGACTTTGTTGAAAAAAGTCGTCACAAATCCGTAAAATGGCCTCATGCGGCAGAATGATTTCTGTAACAGATTAGGAATCATCTGGATGAATGTATTGTGACTGACGCGCACTATTAGCGTTATGAAACACAAATGTGGTGTTTTTTGAACAAGATAGCTGCTGGTAGAAATGTTTAGTTACATGAAAACCCGCGTTAGACATCACGAATCACAAAGAGTTCACAAGTTTTTTTGATATATTTAAAACTTACGGATTTACTTGAAGCACATTTGAGGTGGTTATGAAAAAAATTGCATGTCTTTCAGCACTGGCGGCCGTTCTGGCTGTTTCCGCAGGTTCCGCAATGGCAGATACGTCCACCGTTACCGGCGGTTACGCTCAGAGCGATATGCAGGGCGTAATGAACAAAACCAACGGTTTCAACCTGAAATATCGCTACGAGCAGGATAACAACCCACTGGGTGTTATCGGTTCCTTCACCTACACTGAGAAAGACCGTTCTGAAGACGGCGCGTACAACAAAGCTCAGTACTACGGCATCACTGCTGGCCCGGCTTACCGTCTGAACGACTGGGCAAGCATCTACGGTGTTGTGGGTGTTGGCTACGGTAAATTCCAGCAGACTGAAAACCAGGGCTTCAACCGCACTGCAAGCAATAGCGACTACGGTTTCTCCTATGGCGCAGGTATGCAGTTCAACCCAGTTGAAAACGTTGCGCTGGACTTCTCTTATGAGCAGAGCCGCATCCGTAACGTTGACGTTGGCACCTGGATCGCGGGCGTAGGTTACCGCTTCTAATCACTTCGGTGAGCCAATATAAAAACCCGCTTCGGCGGGTTTTTTTGTTTTTATCTGATCCTATCGACTGAAGAGCCACCGGTAATATTTTCGCGTCTACAGCAATGATCAAATTTAAAAAAATACCTAACTTACAGCGGCTCCCTGGTCCGGCTGAAAATCGCCGAAGCGTTTCCGGAAGGCCGGGGCGAGGCGCAGGGACGCGCCGAGAGGGCATAGCCTGCATGGATGCAGGCTGGTGCCCGACCCGAAAGCCTGGAGGAATAAGCTGAGGGCACCGCGAAGCGGCGATTTTCTTTGCCGGGAGCCGGGATTGCTAAGGGGGCGGCGGCG
The DNA here is from genome assembly GCF_002920195.1 of Leclercia sp. LSNIH8. NCBI lineage: Bacteria > Pseudomonadati > Pseudomonadota > Gammaproteobacteria > Enterobacterales > Enterobacteriaceae > Leclercia > Leclercia sp. LSNIH8. The sequence goes on from NZ_PQJY01000001.1 coordinate 520,007, forward strand.
AGCCCCCTTAGCACGTTCACAGGTGACGTGGCATACAGAGAGAGACTGAACGTAAAGTGAACGGAACAACTAACTTTGCTGCATGTTCTCTCTCACTCCAGCTATGTAGAGAAGGATTGGGTGAGAACATCAGCCCGCACGAACCTACCGGCTTTTCGTCTCAAACAGATCCGTCCCCAGATGGTTGTAATCCACTTTCTGTAATTTAAAGTTGGTCACATACACCGGCGGCGCTTTGTCGTTCGACAGGAATCGGTACTTATTCGCGATCTCTTTGGCCCTGATCCCCGTCCACTGCGAGAAGAAACTTAAGAAATCATTCGCTGAGCGGCGCGCTTTGATGATGCGATGGGCTTTGTCATCACTCGACAGCACCATAAACGGCACCTGGAAGTTCTGCTGATAAGCGTCGTCGTGCGCCAGATACTGCACCTCTTTTCCGCGCTCTTTGAACGCCAGCCCGTGATCGGAAAAATAGACCATCGAGAAACTCTCGCCGGTGTTTTGCAGCTGGGCATAGAGCTTGCTGAGCAGGTCATCGGTCTGGGTCATGGTGTAGAGATAGCACGAGGTCTCTTTCGACTGCACGAACTCGGCATATTTCCCCTGAGTGCGATCGCAGGCCTGTGGATGGGAACCCATCAGGTGCAGAACAATCAGCTGCGGCTGAGTGCGATGGCTGCTGAAGACCTGTTCGGTCATCTTCAGTAATGCCTCATCCCGGGTATTTTTATCCGCCTCGAAATCACCGCTTTTCAGGAAATGCACTTCGTCCGCACGTTTGGCAATGCTGGCAATGGCGGTATCGTATTCGCCGATCTGCCCCTGGTTGGAGAACCACCAGCTCTGGAAGCCCGCGCGGTTGGCAAGGGTCACAAAGTTATCCTGATACTGCGGCTTGTTGTCCACCACCCGGTTAAGCGTCAGCCCCAGCGACTTCTGGGTTGAACCGCTGGCGGCAATGTAGTCGGTAAAGAGCGTGCCGTTGACCTTACTGGCGAACGGGGTGTTATTCCAATGGCCGCCAAAGGCCCCCAGCGCATCGCGGCGGGCGCTTTCACCGATCACCACCATATAGATGTGATACTTCGGTTTTACCCCCAGCACGTTCCAGGTGTCCTTCATCTGCGACAGTTCGGCCATCCGGGCCTGCTCTTCAACCACTTCCTGGTTGTTCACCACCACATCTTTGACGAAGCGAAACACCGGATAGCCGGTATCTTTCAGCTTGAAGACGCCGCCCCAGGCCAGGTTCTGCACCGGGGCGACGAAAAAGGCCACCACGCTGAAGACCAGGCACAGGCTGTCGATTTTGCTCCACGCGTTTCTGGGCTGCGGCTTACGGCGCACGGCAATCACGCCGAGCGCAAAGATAAACAGGGCGACGATATAGCTGTACCACGGGAAGATGGTGAGGATCTCCGTCGACTCTTCCATGTTGGTGGAGTGCATCGCCAGCAGGGTATTAAAGTTCGGCGCGCCGTATGCCTGACCAAAAGGGAAATACATGGCCGCCACCAGCGAGCAGATCCCAACCACCCCTTTCTGCAATCGCGGCGCGCTGAGCCACAAAAGATGCAGGATACAGGTGAAGGCAACGGCGTACAGCAGGCTGAATTCGTAGCCCAGGGCAAAGTTAATCAGCAGCGACTGTAAAAAATAGAATCCGGTCCACGGGCTTAAGGCCCGGCTGCGGGTAATGAGCGTCTCTTTCAGGGTTAAATTCATAGGTCACTATCGCGAAAACGCCATGTGCTCACCCTGGCGCCAAGGGTCAAAACCTGCCTGAGAATGCGAAGAAGGGGGATTGAGGTCCGCATCTGCGAGCCGCAAAAAGTGCAGGGCTGCAAGAAGATAGAGCCAGTAAGGTATAACGTCAACAGATATAAAAGGGGTGTTTTGCGAAGAGGGCTGCATTTCCGTAAAAAAGATCGGGGAATAGCCGTCCGCGAGGGAGTATAGCGATGATAAATGACAAAAAAATGAAGCGGCGTACCGCGACGCCGCTTAGTGGGAAGGTTTGTTCTGCTCTGGCTTGCCGTTGATGATGTCGCAAATCATATTCAGCAGCATTAAGCGTACCTTAAAGGGAGAGTGGCTAAACACGCGCATACACCTCTTGAATTCGTTCATATGACCTCCTGCGGGTTGATCCCTTCAATCCTTGAAGGGTGACTGCATTACATACAGATATAGCACAGGCTATGTTGTATAGCTATGGCTATTACGTTAATTTTTTGTGCTTGTGTAGCGATGGTTTACAATGGCCGCTTATGCATTGATACGCTTGATGTGTCACCGGATTGAGGAAGCACAATGAATCGCCGTGCAGGTAAACCAACAACAAAAAAAATGACGCAACTGGTCAATGTCGAAGAGCATGTCGAAGGCTTTCGCCAGGTTCGCGAAGCGCATCGCCGCGAACTGATTGATGACTATGTCGAGCTGATCTCGGATCTAATCCGCGAAGTAGGGGAGGCCCGTCAGGTGGATATGGCGGCGCGTCTTGGCGTTTCCCAGCCGACGGTGGCAAAAATGCTCAAGCGTCTGTCCACGGTGGGCCTGATCGAAATGATCCCCTGGCGCGGCGTCTTTCTCACTCCGGAAGGGGAAAAGCTGGCGCAGGCGAGCCGCGAGCGCCATCAGATTGTCGAAAACTTCCTGTTGGTGCTGGGCGTGAGCCCTGAGATTGCCCGCCGGGATGCCGAAGGAATGGAACACCACGTCAGCGAAGAGACGTTGCAGCAGTTCCTGGCCTTTACGCTGAAACACGGATCCGCCGCAGAATGACCCTTCCAGGCCTGCGGGCGCTGGCCCGCGATCGTTTCTTTCATCTGTTGCTGGTGGTCGGGATTGGGCTCAGTTTTCTGGTTCCCTTCGCACCTGAGCGCTGGCCTGCCGCCATCGACTGGCACACCATTATTACCCTCGCCGGGCTGATGATGCTCACCAAAGGGGTCGAGCAGAGCGGCTTTTTTGACGTGCTCGGGCGCAAGATGGTGCGCCGTTTCGCCACCGAGCGGCGCCTGGCGCTGTTTATGGTCTTCTCGGCCGCGCTGCTCTCGACCTTCCTGACCAATGATGTGGCGCTGTTTATCGTGGTGCCGCTGACGCTCACGCTGCGCAAGTTGTGCGAGATCCCGGTCAACCGGATGATCATCTTCGAGGCGCTGGCGGTTAACGCCGGATCGCTGTTGACCCCGATTGGTAACCCGCAAAACATCCTGCTGTGGGGGCGCTCCGGGCTGTCGTTCGCCGCTTTTACCTGGCAGATGGCGCCGCTGGCGCTGGTGATGATGTTAACCCTGGCGCTGCTGTGCTGGTTTGCTTTCCCGGCAACGCCGCTGCGCTATCACAGCGGCAGCGCCATCGCCCAGGCGAAACCGCGGCTGGCATGGAGTTGTCTGGCGCTCTATCTGGTCTTTCTGGTGGCTCTCGATCTGAAACAGGAGCTATGGGGCGTGCTGCTGGTGGCGGGGGGCTTTCTGCTGCTGGCGCGTCGGGTGCTGATAAGCGTGGACTGGACGCTGCTGCTGGTGTTTATGGCGATGTTTATCGATGTGCACCTGCTGATTCAGGTGCCGGCGTTGCAGGGCATGCTGCAAAATGTCACCCATCTGTCGCAGCCGGGGCTGTGGCTCACCGCCATCGGGCTGTCGCAGTTTATCAGCAACGTACCCTCTACCATTCTGCTGCTGAACTATGTGCCGCCGACGGCGCTACTGGCCTGGGCGGTGAATGTCGGGGGCTTTGGTTTGCTGCCGGGCTCCCTCGCAAACCTCATCGCCCTGCGGATGGCAAACGATTGTCGTATCTGGTGGCGCTTCCATCTCTGGTCGCTGCCGATGCTGGTCTGGGCCGGGTTCGTCGGTTTCGGATTATTCCTTCTCATATAGTGCCCTATTTGTCAGTTTTTCCTGGCAAATGTATAGCAACGTCCTAACTTTATTGAGCGGTATAAATTGTGATGCCGCTCACTAACAGGACGGACGCTGTTCTATGGCAGAAGAAAACCACACCTCTGAAGATACCGATAATAAAGAAAATAAAGAGACTGAACGTAAACGCCCCGGCAAAAAGCCGCTGATTATTCTGGGTATTGTGGTGATCGTCATGGTCATCGTGGCGCTGGTATGGTGGTTTATGACCCGCAACCAGGAGACCACCGACGATGCCTTCACCGAAGGTGACGCTGTCACAATTGCCCCGAAAACCGCTGGCTACGTCACCGATCTGCGGGTGCGGGATAACCAGCGGGTGAAAAAAGGCGATCTGCTGGTTACGATCGATCCCCGGGATACGCTCGCCCAGCGCGATCAGGCTAAAGCCCAGCTCGGTCTGGCCGAGGCCCAACTGCATCAGGCGCAGGCGCAACTGGCGCTCTCGAAAGTGCAATACCCCGCCCAGCGCGACGAAGCTAACGCCCAGGTGATCAAAGCCCAGGCCGATCTCGCCAATGCCCAGGCGGAGTATCGCCGTCAGCGCGGCGTCGATCCCCGCGCCACCACGCAACAGAGCATCGACGCGGCCAACGCCCAACTGCGCAGCGCCCAGGCCCAGCTTGCGAGCGCCAAAGCACAGCTTGAGGTGGCCTCCCAGGTGCAGCTGCAAATTCGTCAGCAGGAGACCAACGTCGAAGCCCGGGAGCGCCAGGTGGAACAAGCGCGTGCCCAGCTGAAGACCGCCGAGCTCAACCTCTCTTACACCGAAGTTCGTGCTCCCTTTGATGGCTACATCACGAAGCGCAACGTCCAGACCGGTACCCTGGTGCAGGCGGGCACCGCGCTCTTTTCCCTGGTCTCGAGCGATATCTGGGTGGTCGCCAACTTTAAAGAGTCCCAGCTGGAGCGGATGCGCCCCGGTAATAAGGTCACGCTGAGCGTGGACGCCTGGCCAGATATGGAGCTGGAAGGGCATGTCGACTCTATCCAGCAGGGCAGCGGTTCGCGCTTTGCCGCCTTCCCGTCGGAAAACGCCACCGGTAACTTCGTGAAGATTGTCCAGCGCGTACCGGTGAAAATTGTCATTGATAAAGGGCTGGATCCCAATAATCCGCTGCCGCTGGGTCTGTCGGTTGAGCCGAAGGTAACCGTGGAATGACCGACCACAGCCATGAAAACTGGCGGCCCGCCAGCAACCCGTGGGCGGTGGCGATCGTCGTCACCCTCGCGGTGTTTATGGAGATCCTCGACACCACCATCGTGAACGTGGCGCTGCCCCACGTGGCGGGTTCGCTCTCCGCCAGCTATGACGAATCCACCTGGGTGCTCACCAGCTATCTGGTGGCGAACGGCATCGTGCTCCCCATCTCGGCGTTTCTGAGCCGGCTTTTTGGCCGCAAGCAGTTCTTCCTGATCTGCATTGTGATGTTCACCATCTGCTCCTTCCTGTGCGGGATTGCCACCGAGCTGTGGCAGATCATCCTGTTCCGTATTCTGCAGGGCTTCTTCGGCGGCGGGCTGCAGCCGACCCAGCAGTCGGTGCTGCTCGACTACTTTAAGCCGGAAGATCGCGGCAAAGCCTTTGGCCTGTCGTCCATCGCCATTATTGTCGCCCCGGTGCTGGGTCCGACGCTCGGCGGCTGGATCACCGATAACTACTCCTGGCGCTGGGTGTTCTTTATCAACATTCCGGTGGGGATTGTGACCGTGCTGGCGATCTATCAGCTGCTGGAAGATCCGCCGTGGGAGAGTAAATCGAAGGAGAAACTTTCCGTTGACTGGACGGGCATCGGGCTGATCGCCCTTGGCCTCGGCTGCCTGCAGGTGATGCTCGACCGCGGGGAAGACGAAGACTGGTTTAACTCGAACTTTACGCGCACCTTCGCGGTGCTGACGCTGATTGGCATTATCGGCGCTATCTACTGGCTGCTGTATGCCAAAAAGCCGGTGGTGGATCTGCACTGCATGAAGGATAAAAACTTCGCCGTCTCCAGCCTGCTGATGGCCGGTATGGCGATGATCCTCTACGGCAGTTCGGTGGTGATCCCGCAGCTGGCGCAGCAGGATCTGGGCTATACCGCCACTTGGTCGGGGCTGGTGCTCTCGCCCGGCGCGATCCTCATTGTGCTGACCATCCCGCTTGTGCTGAAGCTGATGCCGATTGTGCAGACGCGCTGGATCATCGCCTTCGGCTTTGCCTGCCTGGCGACGGCCTTCTTCTGGTCGCGGACGCTGACGCCGGATATCGACTTCGAGACCCTGGTGCTGTTCCGCAGCGCCCAGTCGATTGGGCTGGGGTTCCTGTTTGTGCCCCTGACCACCATCGCCTTTATCTCGATCCCCCGGCGGCTGAACGCCGACGCTGCGGCGCTCTTTACCATGTTCCGCAACGTGGCGGGGTCGGTAGGCATTTCGCTCTCGACGGCGGCCATCACCGAGCGCTCCCAGGCCCACAGCGCCCATCTCGCCACGCATACTTCGGCGTTTGACGAGCCGTTCCAGCAGACGATCCGCGAGTTGGCCCAGGCGATCCAGAACTTTACCACCCAGGTGGGCGACCCCACCGGCATCGCCACCGGGCGCATGTACCAGGCGATGATCGAGCAGTCGCGTTTCCTGGCCTACGTGGATGTCTTCACCATTCTGAGCGTGGTGGCCCTTTTACTGATTCCGTTTTGTTTGTTGCTCTCGCCGGTTAAGAGCGAGGGGAGTGCAGGAGCACACTGATGATTCGACGTTTAAGCCCCCTGATGTTAATGCTGCTGCTAGCAGGCTGTGCCGTGGGGCCCGACTACCAGCAGCCCGCGCCGCAAACCCCGACGCACTGGAACGATCCGGGCGACGGCGGCGTGAAATCGCAAACCGCGTCGACCGCCATCAATCCTCGCTGGTGGAAATCCTTTGGCGATCCGCAGCTGGACAGCCTGATTGAGCGCGCCATCGCCGGCAACCTGTCTCTGCAGCAAACCGTGTTGCGCATCGCCGGGGCGCGGGAGCAGATCAACCAGGCGGGTGGTGCCTTCTTCCCGGCGGTGAACGGCAACCTGCAGGCCACCCGGCAGCAGCTGGGGCTGGAGGGGGAGCTGAAATCCCACGGCGTGTACGACCAGCTTGATGATGTCGACCCTGAACTGCGCGGGGCGCTGGGACCGCTGACCCAGCCGATTAACCTCTACCAGGGCAGCTTTGACGCCCAGTGGGAGCTGGATCTGTGGGGCAAGGTGCGCCGTCAGGTGGAAGCCGCCAACGCTCAGCAGCAGGCGGCTATCGAGCAGCGTAACGATGCGCTGGTGTCGCTGGAGGCGGAAGTCGCCCGCGCCTGGCTCCAGCTGCGCGGTGCCCAGAGTAGCATCGCGACGCTCAACACCCAGATCGAGAGTGCACAGCAGACTCTGGAGCTGACCAGCAGCCGCCAGCGCGGTGGGCTGTCGCCGCAGATGGACGTGGAGAACGCCCGCGCCCAGCTCGGCAATCTGGAGGCGCAGCTTCCGCAATATGAAGCCCAGGCGCGGCAGGCGATGAACGGCCTGGCGATCCTGCTGGGCAAACCGCCGGGGGCGCTGGACGGCGAGTTGCAGGCCAGCAAACCGCTGCCCGCGTTGCCGGAAATTGTCCCCACCGGGATCCCGTCCACGCTGGCGCGACGCCGCCCGGACGTGCGTGAGGCCGAGGCGAATCTGCATGCGGCCACCGCGCAGATCGGCGTGTCGGTGGCACAGCTCTTCCCCAGCGTCTCGCTCAGCGGCCAGTTTGGGCTGCGTAACAGCGAGGCTAACTGGCTCACCGACTGGAGCAGCCACTTCTACAGCGTCGGGCCGCAGGTCTCTATTCCCATCTTCCAGGGCGGACGGCTGATCTCCAGCGTGAAGGTTGCCCGCGCGCAGCAGGGCGCCGCCGTGCTGGACTATCGTCAGACGGTGCTTACCGCGCTGGGGGATGTGGAAAATGCGCTGGTCAGCTACCGCACCGACCAGAAGCGGGAGGCGGGATTAAGCAAAACCATTGATGCGCTGCAAAACGCTTTCGATCTGGCGAGCAGTAGCTATCGTCAGGGGATCGCTACCTTTATCGACGTGCTGGATGCCCAGCGCCAGCTGGCCCAGGCGCAGCAGCAGCGGGATCAGGCCCGGGTACAGAGCGCGCTGGATCTGGTGGCGCTCTATAAAGCCCTTGGTGGGGGATGGGAGCCGTATCAGGAGGTGCAGCTGCCGGATTATGCTGTGTTTGGGGATGCGCCGAGGGGATGATTGCTGGTAGCAGGGGAGGGGCATCTGGGTGAGTTCGGTAGTGTGTTCCGTTCACTTTGAGACCCGTAGATTATAAATTGCCAGCACACGTGAACGGGAAAAGGGGGCCGCCGCGGCCCCCTTTTCAATCCCCGCGGCCCCGCAAGAAATCGGTGCTTCGCACTGCGCTCACCTCCCGACCTGCTGCCTGCGGTCGGCTCAACTCGACAGCCTGTCTCGATTCGCCTCTGGCCGCCATCCCTGGCGTCCAGCCCTTGTCATCCGGTCTCCGGTTCGCCGATTTCAGCGGGAACTCAACCCCCGTGCCACATTCAGGCTATGAAATAGGGCCTTAACTAATGACTTAAAATGATTCATTCAAAAGATTAAGAAGGTGGAGGGAACGTGAATCCGGCTGAAAATCGCCGAAGCGTTTCCTGTAGGCCGGGGCGAGGCGCATGGATGCGCCGAGAGGGCGTGACCTACATGGATGTAGGATCACGCCCGACCCGAAAGCCGGAAGGAATAAGCTGAGGGGACCGCGAAGCGGCGATTTTCTTTGCCGGGAGCCGGGATTGTTAAGGGGGCGGCGATAGCCCCCTTAACACGTTCACCGCAGCAGGGTGAACATAATGCAGAGATGCTTTAGTGAACGGAACAATTCCACCGTTACAACAGAATTGTTCCTACTACCATCAGTTCAGACGAACTGGCATACCGGAACGGTTATTGATCGCTTGCTCAACGATGGTCGCATCCACATCCTGCTGGCCGGTCACCGCCTGAACATTGCTGGTCAGGGTAATTGGCACAGTCACGTTATTGTCGATCTGCTCTTCGCTGGTAGAGAGCGGGTTATGCACTTCGAGGTAACGGCTGCCATCCGGCTCGGTGGTCGCTTTTACAGGCTCGTTGATGAACTGCACGCGAGTACCCACCGGTACGTTTTCGAACAGGAATTTGATGTCGTCGTTACGCAGACGCACACAACCGTGGCTCACGCGCAGGCCGATACCGAAGTTGGCATTGGTGCCGTGAATCGCATACAGGCGGCCAATGTAGAGCGCGTACAGACCCATCGGGTTATCCGGGCCCGCAGGCACAACGGCTGGCAGCGGCTCGCCCGCGGCGATGTATTCAGCGTGCATCTTCGCGGTTGGGGTCCAGGTTGGGCCCGCTTTCTTACGCTCAACTTTGGTGGTCCAGTTCATCGGGGTATCTTTACCCAGCTGGCCGATACCGATTGGCAGCACGATTACGGTGTTGGTGCCTTTCGGGTAGTAGTACAGACGCATTTCGGCGCTGTTGATGATGATACCTTCATGTACGGTATCCGGCAGGATCAGCTGCTGAGGAATGTTCAGCACGGTGCCGCCTTTCGGCAGGTACGGATCGACGCCCGGGTTAGCTTCCATCATGTTGGAGAGGCCAAGCTGATATTCTGCTGCGAAATATTCCAGCGGCTGGCTGTTGCCTTCTTCAATGGTCACAACCTGGTTCTGACCGACCAGACGGCTACCGTCGGTTGGCAGTGGATAGGTGACAGCAGAAGCGGTCTTGCAAAACCCTACTACGGCAAACGCCGCCGCAAAAAGCGAAGTTAATTTCATATTCATGTTGTGCGAGGTATCTGTGCCACGTTGGCAGGTTGTTTAAAAGTCAGAACGGTTTAGGGAGCGCATTATATGTGCATTCCCACCCGCATGGAATTCGGATGTGTACTAAATCACACTTTTTTCAATTCTGTTAAAGTGTAGCGCTACGTTGTTAAGCGGGATCTCATTTCGGAATTGTGGCATAATGCCGGGTTTATCACACTTCTCGCAGGAATCTCCCGTGTTAGTTACCAGCAACGTCACTATGCAGTTTGGCAGTAAGCCGCTGTTTGAAAACATTTCCGTCAAGTTTGGCGGCGGCAACCGTTACGGCCTGATTGGTGCCAACGGTAGCGGAAAATCCACCTTCATGAAGATCCTCGGCGGCGATTTAGAGCCGACCCTGGGCAACGTTTCTCTCGATCCGAACGAGCGCATCGGTAAGCTGCGTCAGGATCAGTTCGCCTTTGAAGCGTTCACCGTGCTTGATACGGTGATCATGGGTCACGTTGAGCTGTGGGAAGTGAAGCAGGAGCGCGATCGCATCTACGGCCTTGCCGAAATGAGCGAAGAAGATGGCTATAAAGTGGCCGATCTCGAAACCCAGTACGGCGAAATGGACGGCTACTCCGCCGAAGCCCGCGCCGGTGAGCTGCTGCTCGGCGTCGGTATTCCGGTTGAACAGCATTACGGCCCGATGAGTGAAGTCGCGCCAGGCTGGAAGCTGCGTGTTCTGCTGGCGCAGGCGCTCTTCTCCAACCCGGATATCCTGCTGCTCGACGAACCGACGAACAACCTGGACATCGACACCATTCGCTGGCTGGAGCAGACGCTGAACGAGCGTAACAGCACCATGATCATCATCTCGCACGACCGTCACTTCCTGAACATGGTCTGCACCCACATGGCCGATCTCGACTACGGCGAGCTGCGCGTTTATCCGGGCAACTACGACGAGTACATGACCGCCGCGACCCAGGCGCGTGAGCGTCTGCTGGCTGACAACGCCAAGAAAAAGGCGCAGATTGCGGACCTGCAATCCTTCGTCAGCCGCTTTAGCGCCAACGCCTCTAAATCCCGTCAGGCCACCTCCCGCGCCCGTCAGATTGACAAGATCAAGCTGGAAGAGGTTAAAGCCTCCAGCCGTCAGAACCCGTTCATCCGCTTCGAGCAGGATAAGAAACTGTTCCGTAACGCACTGGAAGTGGAAGCTCTCACCAAGGGCTTTGAAGAGGGACCGCTGTTTAAAAACTTCAACCTGCTGCTGGAAGTGGGGGAGAAGATCGCGATTATCGGTGCCAACGGCGTGGGTAAATCCACCATGCTGAAGACCCTGGTAGGCGAACTGCAGCCGGATAGCGGCACCGTGAAGTGGTCCGAAAATGCCTCTATCGGCTATTACGCGCAGGACCACGAGTATGAGTTTGAAAACGACCTGACCGTTTTCGAATGGATGAGCCAGTGGAAATCAGAAGGCGACGATGAGCAGGTAGTGCGCAGCTTCCTGGGCCGTCTGCTCTTCAGCCAGGACGACATCAAAAAACCGGCGAAGGTACTCTCCGGGGGTGAGAAGGGCCGTATGCTGTTCGGCAAGCTGATGATGCAGAAACCGAACATTCTGGTAATGGACGAACCGACCAACCACCTGGATATGGAATCGATTGAATCGCTGAACATGGCGCTGGAGATGTATCAGGGCACCCTGATCTTCGTCTCCCATGACCGTGAGTTCGTCAGCTCGCTGGCGACCCGCGTGATTGAGATTACGCCAGAGCGCGTGGTGGACTTCAGCGGTAACTACGAAGACTACCTGCGCAGCAAAGGTATCGACGGCTAATCATCCGTTTCTGACCCTTCCCGTCCGGGGAGGGTCTGCTTTCCCCCAGTCTGCACGCTTTCCCCCGCATTTTTCATAACTTCTTGTATATACACACGATATCAATGCGTTTATATAATTGGTATACCAATTATGGCACCATTTCACCTGTCATATAGCTATCGGAAAATTGGTATGACAACTAAAAAGAAGGGAGAACCGGCGGCGGGCGGAAATCAGGCAGTTTCGTGCAAAAAGCGGGATAAAAGCGGCACACACTTTGTAACCGTTATGCGGTGAGACATCATGACCTGTTGTTTGCGTTAAGAAAAATGATTTTTAACGTAACCGGAGCGCGGTCACAAAATTACCGGGGGGGAGATTAAGCGGGGCGGCGACGCCCATACTGGACGCGCCGCCGTATAGGGATCAGGCCATGCCGAGTGCGCGCTTGCCGTGAATGTTCAGATCATCAACGGTGAAGCGTGACTGCCACGTCGCTTCATAATCTTCACGCGGGAAATCGCCCGGCGAGGCGCCGGTTTCCAGCGCCGCTTTTACCTTCTTCGCATAGGCGAGGTTTTTCTCGCACATCGGCGCCGCCGGAATGTACATCACGTTGCCCCAGCCCTGCTGGTTCTCAACCGGTGCCACCGAGTGGATCACATCGCAGTGCCACCACACGGAGTCACCCGCTTCCAGCGCCGGGATGCTGGTCAGGGCTTCCATTAACAGCGGATGCCACTTCTCGGAAATCGGCAGCACGCGACCCGGTGCCACGCCGCAGAGTTCATCTTCCGGCACATCATCCAGCAGCGGACGCAGCAGAATGTACGCCATCGCTTCCGGGATCGGCACCACGTGCAGCAGCCCCTGATCCGGGATCATGTCTGAGAGCGCCGTCCAGCCCTGGAAGGTGCGGAACACCGAGCATTTGGTGGTGTTCTCCACGGTGTACTCTTCCACTTCGGTGCGGTGGGCGGCATCCCACGGATCGTACTGCTCGATATTGCCATCAAAGACCCGGGCAAAGACCTGCTGATAGGCCGGAAGCAGCCAGCGCTCCAGCGCGCCGGAGTCAGTGTGCGCTCCGAGCCCCTTTGAGGTGGTTCCCGGCGGACGACGACGAATGCGGTCCGGGTAGATCACGCTCACGTCCGGGTTGAACCACTGCTTGCCGTTGCTCTCAAAAGTCCATAAACGGTTCAGGAATGACTGCACCTGGGCCATCTCTTCGCTCTGACGGGCTTCCATCTGGGCGTGCGACCAGTAGATCGGGTAGATCTCCGGGCGGGAGGCGGTGAGGGTGCCAAAGAAGTTATCCCCCGGACCTTTATAGACATCATCAAAACGGTTGAGATCCAGATAGTCGAGCATCGCGTTATCCCACGCCAGCGCCTGCTCGCGCGGGAAATGACCTTTGATCACCGCACAGCCCCGGCGTTTCACCGCCTCGCGCTGCGCCGGGCTGATGTTACCGCTCTGCACGTCCGCAAAGGGGATCACCGGCCAGACAGGATCGCCTTTGCTTTTCAGGGCATTAATTTCTGCCACGCGGCTGGCAATTTTATCGCTCAGGCGATCAAACACGCCCTGCACGTCGCCAATCTGCGCCCACAGCTCGCGTTTCATCTGGCGAATGGCCGCTTTATGGTCAGCGGGCAAAGTTTCACTGGTAAACGTTAAGGTCATAACAGCCTCGCTATCTTTCATTCGAAAGTAAAAGTAATTACAAGTGATACTTTAGGTTAAAAATAAGTTAATGCAAGTTAAATAACTTGATGAAGTGCACAACCCGGAGAGAAAGAGGAAGGTTCGCCGGAGGAGGCTCCGGCGAGAAAATCAGTTGCTGAAAGGCGGGGTGTTATCGAGGACGGCCTGAATCACGTTCAGCGCGCCCTGGTGGTTGTTGTCGTCGGTCTGATAGCGGGTGATGGCTTTGATATTTTCGCCCGCGTTACCCATGGCGAAGGAGTAGTGGGCAAATTTCAGCATTTCGGCGTCATTACCGCTGTCGCCAATGGCCACGCACTCCTGCGGGGAGATGTGCCAGCGCTTCAGCAGGCGGCTGATGCCGTTGGCTTTATGCAGGCCGGGAATGATCAGATCGACAAAGCCAAACCCGCTGGTCACCGGCTTCATGATGCCGTCAAGAGAGACATGCAGGGCGTCAATCAGGTTCGGGATATCGCTGTCCGGCAGATTCAACGAGAATTTAAACAGCACGTCGTCGATGTCGCGATAGTCGCTGATGCGCTGTAAGCGGTGATAGTGTTTTGACATCAGGTCGACAAAGGCATCAGGTGCCTTGTCGCTGACATAAGCACTCTCCAGACCGCAGGCGACAAAGTTCAGGGCGCTATCTTTCAGCAGCTCGCCAATGACAATCTGCGACTCATGTTTGGTCAGTTCGCCGTGGAAAATCTGCTCGCCGTGATCGAACACCAGCGCGCCGTTCTCCGCCACGAAGGAGATCTGCGATTTCAGCTCCGGGAAGAAGGAGATGAGCTGGTAATACTGGTTGCCGCTGGCGACAACGAACTCGATATTCCGGGCCTGAAGTTGCTGGAACTGCGCCTGAAAGCGGTCACGATCGTACTGCTTGGCGTCATCAAGAAAAGTCCCGTCCATATCAGTGACGATAACTTTAACGGTCATACATTGCGCTCCTGGATATAACTGCGACCAGCAACATTCTAATAACAATGTGACCAAAACCACAAATTTAATTTCGAATGAAAGTGAAAAGCCGGGTGGCGCTGACGCTTACCCGGCCTACGGGGGGAATTGTAGGCCCGGTAAGCGTAGCGCCACCGGGCGTTTGTTTACAGCGTGTGCTCAGTACGCGCAATAATATCGTCCTGCGCATCCGGCGACAGGGCGGTGAAGAACGCCGAGTAACCCGCCACGCGCACTACCAGGTCACGATACTGATCCGGGTGTTTCTTCGCTTCCAGCAGCGTTTCGCGCGACACAATGTTGTACTGGATATGCCAGCCTTTATGCACCTCGAAGAAGGTACGCAACAGCACCATCAGCTTCTGGCGGTCGCTGTCGTTATCCAGCGTCGCCGGGTTGAGCTTTTGGTTCAGCAGCACGCCGCCCAGAATCGCCTCGGTCGGCAGTTTGCCCACGGAGCCGATAACCGCGGTTGGGCCCAGGTGATCCGTACCGGAGGCCGGGCTGGCCCCTTCCGCCAGCGGAGTATGCGCTTTACGCCCGTCCGGGGTCGCCATGGTTGCCGCGCCAAACGGCACGTTGGCGGAGATGGACGAGGTGCCGGCGTAATATTTGCCGCCAATTGGGCCGCGACCGTAGCGCGGGTTATGGTACTGCTTCAGCTCTTCGATGTAGGTCTGGTAGGCACGGGTCAGGAGCAGATCCACGCTGTCGTCGTCGTTACCGTACTTCGGCGCGCCGTTGATCAGACGCTGGCGTAGCTGCTCGTGGGTCAGTCCCTCGTAATCATCCGCAAGGGCCGCCGCCAGCTGCTGCTGACCAATCGCCCCCTGTTCAAAGACCAGCTTCTTCACTGCCGCCAGGCTGTTGCCGAGGTTGGCGATGCCCACCTGCAGGCCGGATACCCAGTCGTACTTCGCGCCGCCCTGCTTGATGCTCTTCGCGCGCTCAATGCAGTCATCCACCAGCGCCGAGCAGAGAATGTCGTGGACGTTCTCTTCCAGCATGGTGTCCACCACGTACTCGATTTCGATGGACTTGCGGGTGTAATAGCGGATCTGGCTATCCCAGGCGGCCATCACTTCGTCAAAGTTATTGAAGTTGCCCGCCGAGAGCGCTTTTTCCTGCGGCAGGAATACTCTACCGCTGGTGGCGTCGCGGCCGCCCTCCATCGCCGCCAGCATCACGCGGGCGAAGTTAATGAAGCTCATGCCGGTGCAGCGATAGCCCCACTTGCCGCCCACGGCGGTTTCGATACAGCCGATGGCCGCATAGTCGTAAGCGTCCTCTTTCTCTACCCCAAGCTTGATAAATTCCGGGATCACAATCTCATCGTTGTTGAAGGCTGGCATCCCGAAGCCACAGCGGATCACCTGCACGCAGGCGTCGAGGAAGTCGTTGCTCATACCCGCGTGGTAGCGCACGCTCAGGTTCGGCTGGGTGGAGCGCAGACGACCGCAGGATTCCAGAATCGCGTAAGAGAGCGGGTTCACCGCATCCATCGCCACACCGTTCACCAGTTTCTGACCGCCGATGGTGACGTTCTGGTACAGCGGGCTACCGGCAGAGGCTTTGGAGTGCGAGCCGGAGCGGATCTTGTTCACCTCCAGCAGCTTCAGCCAGCAGCTGTGCAGCAGTTCGATGGCGTGTTCACGATCCAGAGACTGGTTCAGCTCCACGTCGCGGCGGTAGTACGGGTAGAGATACTGGTCCATACGGGCAAAGGAGACGGAGTGGCCGTTGGACTCAATCTGCAGGATCAGCTGGATGAAGTAGCACAGCTGCAGCGCCTGCCAGAAGGTTTTTGGCGGTTCGTGGGCGATCACATCGCAGTTTTCCGCCATGGCCAGCAGCTCGTCGCGGCGGCTTTCGCGGGTTTCGCTGGCGGCCATCTCACGCGCCAGGTCGGCAAAGCGTTCGATATGCATACTTACCGCTTCCAGCACAATATCGATCGCTTTCAGGAACTGTTCACCGTGCAGATCTTCCAGCACCGTCAGGTTGATGCGGGAGCGGCGCTCGGCCACCTTGTGGCGCAGGCCGTCGAGCCCCTTTTCCAGCAGCAGCGGGAAGTTCACCGCCAGGTGGGCGTCGCCGGAGGTCATGTTGCCTTCGGCTTTAATAATCCCGGTTTCCAGCAGGCCTTTTTGCTCATCGGTGAACATACCGTAGCAGCGATCCTGCACCGTCTGGCCACGCCACCACGGGCAGAGTTCATGCAGAACGCGTTTGTTCTCTTCGCTTACCGCAAAGCCCGCGCCCGGACGGTCGGCGAGATCGTCGATCTCTTTTTCAATCCACGAGACGGTGTATTCCGGGAAGATCGGCGCGGCGCGCACTTCGCTTGCCTGGTTACCAATAATCAGTTCGTCATGTTTGATCCAGATAGTGCGCTGCGCCAGGTGATGCGCCAGGGCCAGCGCGCGGCGGACCGGGATCGGCTTATCCATATGCTGCTGGTACATTTCGGTATAGTGCTGCGCACGTTCGGTACAGACCGGCGGCTTAACAATGTGGACCAGGGCAGTTTTATGCGCCTTAATGCGATCGCTCAGGGTAGTAAGATTCAGCTGTGTCATAACATTATCCTCGTAAGGTCGCGGTTAACCCTTTCTGGGCGGCGTACTGCCGGGCAAAGTCCAGTAATGCAGGATTATCGAGCGGTTTATCTGGGGCAGAGTAAGGTTGGCCGAGCAGGGTGTATTTGTTCATGCCCAGCGTGTGATACGGTAAAAAATGGATGTCACGGACGTTCAGTTCATCCGCGGCAAAATTGGTAATCGCGGTAATTGACGCTTCATCGGCGTTAAAGCCCTGGATCAGCGGCACGCGAATGGTGAGCGTTTTCCCGGCGGCAGCGAGGCGTCTGAGGTTATCCAGCACCCGTTTCGCCGAGCCGTCGGTCCACTGCTTAAAGACCGCGCCGTCGACATGTTTCAGGTCGGCGAGAAACAGATCGATGTACGGTAACGACGGTTCGATATAGTGCCACGGCACATGCAGACAGGTTTCCACGGCGGTATGAATGCCCGCGTCGTGGCTGGCCTGGAAGAGGGCGCGGGTCAGCGTCGGGTTCATAAAAGGTTCGCCCCCGGAGAGGGTGACGCCGCCGCCGCTGCGATCGTAGAACGGCTTATCCCGCAGCACGGTGCTCATGATCTCTTCCACCTGCTTCTCTTCACCGCAGACGGTCAGGGCCTGGGTCGGGCAGCAGTGGGTGAGGGCATCCAGGTGGGTATCGTCGAGTTTTTCGCGGTGGATCACCAGGCCATTCAGCGTGCGGTGGATGACCGCGGGCGCCGCCTGCTGGCAGAGGTCACATCCCTCCAGGCACAGGCGAGCGTCGAACAGCAGATCCCGCGAGCGTTCGCGGCTTTCCGGGTTCTGACACCAGCGGCAGCCCAGAGAGCAGCCTTTCATAAAGACCACGGTACGAATACCGGGGCCGTCGTGTGTCGAATAACGCTGAATGTTGAAGATCATAATGTCGCCTCTTGTTGCGTATGAAGATTAAATTACTTTCGAATGAAAGTTATCTTGACGCAAATCAACTCTGAGGCAGGTTTTGCCGTGCTAGGGTTACGGCATAGTCATTTTTGAGGACCCCATCATGGAACTGTATCTCGACACATCCGACGTCATTACTGTTAAAAAACTGGCCCGCGTCTTTCCGCTGGCAGGCGTCACCACCAACCCAAGCATTGTTGCCGCGGGCAAAACGCCGCTGGAAGTCTTGCTGCCGCAGCTGCAGGAGGCGATGGGCGGCCAGGGTCGTCTGTTTGCCCAAGTGATGGCGACCACCGCGGAAGGGATGGTGGAAGATGCGCTGAAGCTGCGCGGTATCGTCGCGGATCTGGTGGTCAAAGTGCCGGTCACGGCAGAAGGGCTGGCGGCCATTAAGATGCTGAAAGCGCAGGGCGTGCCAACGCTCGGTACGGCGGTCTACAGCGCGGCGCAGGGGCTGATGGCGGCGCTGGCGGGGGCGGAGTATGTCGCGCCCTATGTCAACCGCGTGGATGCGCAGGGCGGGGATGGCATTCAGACGGTGGCGGAGCTGCAACAGCTGCTGACGCTCCACGCGCCGCACGCCAAAGTGCTGGCCGCGAGCTTCAAAACCCCGCGTCAGGCGCTGGACTGCCTGCTGGCGGGCTGTGAATCCATCACCCTGCCGCTGGACGTGGCCCAGCAACTGATTACCTCTCCGCCGGTGGACGCCGCGATCGCAAAATTCGAGCAGGACTGGCAGAACGCCTTTGGACGGACATCGATCTGACCTTATTGCCGGGCGGCGCTAACGCTTGCCCGGCCTACGGTTCGAGGTTTTTGTAGGCCGGGCAAGGCGAAGCCGCCACCCGGCATGTTTTTACCCCCCGCACACCTCACATCCCGGATTGCGCATCAGCTTCATCTCGCGGAACTGGCAGGTCATCGCGTCGTACATCACGATTTTCCCCGCCGCGGGTGTGCCGTAACGGGTCAGCACTTTAATCGCCTCCATCGCCTGCATCGAACCGATCACCCCCACCAGCGGCGCCATCACTCCCGCCTCAACGCAGGTCAGGGAGTTTTCGCCAAACAGACGGCTCAGGCAGCGGTAGCAAGGCTCGCCCTCCGCGTACGTAAAGACGCTCACCTGGCCTTCCATGCGGATAGCCGCCCCGGAGACCAGGGGTGTTTTATGGCTGAAACAGCCGGCGTTAAGCTGGTTACGAATGGTGACGTTGTCGGTGCAGTCGAGCACCAGATCGTGTTGGGCTATCTGGTCAGACAGCGCGGCGTCGTCAAGCAGGGCGTTGAGCAGCGTAAACTGCACGTTGGGGTTGATGCGCGAAAGCGATGCCTGGGCCGAGACCACTTTCGGCTCGCCCAGTGTCGCATCGCTGTGCAGGGTCTGGCGTTGCAGGTTGGAGAGCGACACGGTGTCGAAATCGAGCAGCGTCATGCGCCCGACACCGGCCGCCGCCAGATACTGCGCCGCGGCGCAGCCTAATCCGCCGAGGCCGACCACCAGCACATTCGCGGCTTTTAACGCTTCCTGGCCGTCGAAATCAAAACCGCGCAGCACAATCTGGCGATTGTAGCGCAGCATCTCGTTGTCGCTCAGCTCCACCGTCATGGTTAGCCTCCAAACAGGGCGTTAAACGGCTCGACTTCCACCCACTCACCCGCTTCCACGTTACCGCGTTCGCGCTCAAGCACGATAAAGCAGTTGCCCTGGCTGAAGGAGCTGAAAATATGCGAGCCCTGATGGCCGGTGGTGCTCACCTCCAGCTCGCCGTCGGCGTTACGCGCCAGAATGCCGCGCTGGAAGTCGAGACGGCCCGGCGATTTTTTCAGCCGGGTGGCGGCGCGCACGCGCTGGCGGGCAGGCAGGCTGTGCGCCCGGTTGCCGGAGAGCTTCGCCAGCAATGGCTGCACCAGCTGGTAGAAGGTGAGCGCCGCAGAGACCGGGTTCCCTGGCAGGCCGCAGAACCAGCTATCCGGCAGTTTGCCGAAGGCAAAAGGCTTGCCGGGCTTGATGGCCAGCTTCCAGAAGCCGATCTCACCCAGTTCATCGAGGATCGTTTTGGTGTAGTCCGCTTCGCCCACCGAGACGCCGCCGGAGCTCAGGACCACGTCGGCCACACGATCCGCTTCGATAAAGGCTTCGCGCAGTTTTTGCGGATCGTCAGGAATAATGCCGAGGTTGATCACCTCGCAGCCGAGCTGCTCCAGCATCAGGTGCACCGCCAGCCGGTTGGTGTCGTAAATCTGCCCCTCGGCCAGCGGCTGGCCCGGCAGCTGAAGCTCGTCGCCGGTGGAGAAGAGCGCCACGCGCACCTGGCGCACCACGGCGATCTCCGCAATGCCCAGCGAGGCCAGCACCGGCAGTTCGGCGACGGTCAGTTTTGTCCCCGCCGGGAAGACGGTCGCGCCGAGGGCAATATTTTCCCCGCTGCGGCGGATATTTTGTCCCGGCTTAACGCTGGCGGTAAAACGCACGCCATCGTCGGTCTGTTCGGTCTCCTCCTGCATCACCACCGCATCGCAGCCTGGCGGCACCGGCGCGCCGGTCATAATGCGCACGCAGCTTCCGGCAGGCCATTCACCCTGCAAAGGCTGACCGGCAAAGGCTTTTCCCGCCACCGGTAGCGCGGTACCTGCCGCCAGATCCGCCAGACGCACGGCGTAGCCATCCATCGCTGAGTTATCAAAGCCCGGCACGTTCAGGGGAGAGATGATGTCGGCGGCGGTCACGCGGCCAAAGCAGCGCAGCAGCGGTAAGGTTTCCTGCTCTGTAAGCGGAGAAATACGATCGAGCATCTGGGTGAGTGCCGTCTCAAGCGGCATCAGTCCGGCGGTAAAATCCATGGGTCACTCCAGGGAGAGAATAACGAAGGCGGCCATTATGGCAGAAAAGTGCCGTTAACTGTATGACACCATGGGCTTACCCTTTACATCACCGTGACGTCTTTCTATATTCAAAAATTATATGAATTGTCAGCCACGATAATGATATTTATAAAAAAAGCGGCCATAACGTGCCCAAAGGTAAAGTAAATGGGGAAGGCAGTCATTGCAATCCACGGCGGCGCCGGGGCTATCACCCGCGCGCAGCTTAGTCAGGAACAGGAAAGGCGCTACGTTGAGGCGCTCTCATCGATTGTGGAAACCGGCCAGCGAATGCTGGAGGCGGGAGAGAGCGCGCTGGATGTGGTCACCGAAGCGGTACGCCTGCTGGAGGAGTGCCCGCTGTTTAACGCCGGGATTGGCGCGGTGTTTACCCGCGACGAAACCCACGAGCTGGATGCCTGCGTGATGGATGGCATTACCCTGAAAGCGGGCGCCGTGGCCGGGGTCAGCCATTTGCGCAACCCGGTGCTGGCCGCCCGTCTGGTGATGGAGCAGAGCCCGCACGTGCTGCTGGTCGGGGAGGGCGCCGAGAAATTCGCCCTTGCCCACGGTATGGAGGCGGTGTCGCCGGAGATTTTCTCTACCCCGGAGCGCTATCAGCAGCTGCTGGCGGCGCGCGGGGCGGGTGAAACCCGGCTCGACCACGCCGCCCCGCTGGACGAGGCGAGCAAAATGGGTACCGTGGGCGCCGTCGCGCTGGATAAAGCGGGCAATCTGGCCGCGGCCACCTCCACCGGGGGAATGACCAATAAACTGCCCGGTCGGGTGGGCGACAGCCCGCTGCCCGGTGCAGGCTGCTATGCCAATAACGCCAGCGTGGCGGTCTCCTGTACCGGCACTGGCGAAGTGTTTATCCGCACCCTGGCTGCCTATGACATTGCCGCGCTGATGGATTACGGCGGCTTAAGCCTGGCAGAAGCCTGCGAGCGGGTGGTAATGGAAAAACTCCCGGCGCTGGAGGGCAGCGGCGGGCTGATTGCCATCGATCGCGAGGGCAATGTGGCACTACCGTTTAACAGTGAGGGCATGTACCGTGCCTGGGGATACGCAGGCGATACGCCAAGCACCGGAATTTACCGTGAATAAGGGGGAGAGGCATGCCGCACAGTGATGAACTGGACAGTCAGCAGGTGCTGGCGGTGCACAACCTGAACGTTGCCTTTCCCGACAACCGTCAGTCGATCCCGGCGGTTAAACACCTCTCTTTTTCGCTAAAACGCGGCGAGACGCTGGCGATTGTCGGTGAGTCCGGTTCCGGTAAATCGGTGACCGCGCTGTCGCTGATGCGCCTGATTGAACAGTCCGGCGGGCAGGTGGCGTGCGACAGCCTGCTGCTGCGCCGTCGTAACGGCCAGGTGAGCGATCTCACTACCCTGAACGCCTCCCAGATGCGCAGCGTGCGCGGCGCGGATATCGCCATGATTTTCCAGGAGCCGATGACCTCCCTCAATCCGGTCTTTCCGGTGGGGGAGCAGATCGCCGAATCCATTCGCCTGCATCAGGGTCTGAACCGCGAGGGTGCGCTGGCGGAAGCCCGGCGCATGCTGGAGCAGGTGCGGATCCCGGAGGCCGACGCCGTGCTGTCGCGCTATCCGCACCAGCTTTCCGGCGGCATGCGCCAGCGGGTGATGATCGCCATGGCGCTCTCCTGTCGCCCGGCGGTGCTGATTGCCGATGAACCGACCACCGCGCTGGACGTCACCATTCAGGCGCAGATCCTGCAGCTCATTAAGGTGTTGCAGGAGGAGATGGAGATGGGGGTGATCTTTATTACCCACGACATGGGCGTGGTGGCGGATATCGCCGATCGGGTGCTGGTGATGTATCAGGGCGAGGCGGTGGAAACCGGCACCGTGGAGCAGATTTTCCATGCCCCTGAGCACCCCTATACGAAGGCGCTGCTGGCCGCGGTGCCACGTCTGGGAGCGATGAACGGCAGCGATCTGCCCCGGCGTTTTCCGCTGTTCTCCCTTGCCGAACCCGGCTATCAGGAGGCTGAAACCGAGCAGGATACCGTGGTGCCCGGCGAACCCATTTTGCAGGTGCGCGACCTGGTGACCCGCTTTCCGCTGCGCGGCGGCCTGTTTAACCGCGTCAAGCGCGAAGTCCACGCGGTAGAGAGCGTCAGTTTCGATTTATGGCCCGGCGAAACGCTGTCGCTGGTGGGCGAATCCGGCAGCGGCAAATCGACCACTGGCCGGGCGCTGCTGCGGCTGGTGGAGGCCCAGGAGGGCACCATCACCTTTAACGGCGAGCGCATCGACACCCTGCCGGCCGGGAAGCTGCAACCCCTGCGGCGGGATATTCAGTTTATTTTCCAGGATCCCTACGCCTCCCTCGATCCCCGCCAGACAGTGGGCTATTCGATTATGGAGCCGCTGCGGGTGCATAATCTGCTGGACGGGGATGCCGCCCAGCGGCGGGTGGCGTGGCTGCTGGAGCGCGTGGGCCTCAAACCGGAACATGCCTGGCGCTATCCCCATGAATTTTCCGGCGGCCAGCGGCAGCGGATCTGTATTGCCCGCGCGCTGGCGCTGAACCCGAAGGTGGTGATTGCCGACGAGTCCGTCTCGGCGCTGGATGTCTCCATCCGGGCGCAGATCATTAACCTGCTGCTCGATTTGCAGCGGGAGATGGGCATCGCGTTTCTGTTTATTTCCCATGATATGGCGGTGGTGGAGCGCATCAGCCACCGGGTGGCGGTGATGTACCTCGGGCAGATTGTCGAGATTGGCCCACGGCGGGCGGTGTTTGAAAATCCCCAGCACCCTTACACCCGCAAACTGATGGCGGCGGTGCCGGTGGCCGATCCGGCTCACCGGCAGGCCCGACGGGTGCTGTTGCAGGACGAGCTGCCGGGTAACATTCGCCAGCGGGGAGAACCCACCGAGCGCGTGGCGTTGCGGGAGGTCAGCCCCGGCCATTTTGTCGCACCGCCGCGTCAGGACAATGCTTTTTCGCGTTTATAACTTAAGACAGCAGGGAACAACAGGAGAAGAACATGACAAAATTTGTTGCTCGCAGATGGCTGTTAGCCGCGAGCGTAACGGCAGCCCTCGCGGCCACGCCGGCCTTCGCAGCAAAAGATGTGGTAGTGGCGGTGGCCTCCAATTTCACCACCCTCGATCCCTATGACGCCAACGACACGCTCTCCCAGCAGGTGGCAAAGTCGTTTTATCAGGGGCTATTCGGCCTCGATAAAGAGATGCAGCTGAAAAACGTGCTGGCCGAGAGCTATACCGTCTCTGACGACGGGCTGGTCTACACCATCAAGCTGCGCAGCGGGGTGAAGTTCCAGGACGGCACCGACTTCAATGCCGAGGCGGTGAAGGTCAACCTCGATCGCGCCAGCAACCCGGACAACAGCCTCAAGCGCTACAACCTCTATAAAAATATCGCCAGCACTGAAGCCGTCGATCCCACCACGGTAAAAATTACTCTCAAGGAACCGTTCTCCGCCTTTATCAACATTCTGGCGCACCCGGCCACGGCGATGATCTCCCCCGAGGCGCTGAAAAAATATGGCAAAGAGATTGGTTTTCATCCGGTGGGCACCGGGCCGTATGAGCTGGTGACCTGGAACCAGACCGACTTTGTGAAGGTGAAGAAGTTTGCCGGTTACTGGCAGCAAGGGCTGCCGAAGCTGGACACCATCACCTGGCGTCCGGTGGTGGATAACAACACCCGCGCGGCGATGCTACAGACCGGCGAAGCGCAGTTTGCCTTCCCGATCCCCTATGAGCAGGCGGCGCTGCTCGGCAAAAACAGCAAGCTGGAGCTGGTCGCCAGCCCGTCCATTATGCAGCGCTACATCAGCATGAACGTGACGCAAAAGCCGTTCGATAACCCGAAAGTGCGCGAGGCGATCAACTACGCCATCAACCGCGAGGCGCTGGTGAAGGTGGCCTTTGCGGGCTATGCCACTCCGGCAACGGGCGTGGTGCCGCCGTCTATTGCATACTCCCAGCAGTACCATCCGTGGGAATACAATCCGACAAAAGCGCGCGCGCTGCTGAAAGAGGCTGGCTTCCCGAATGGCTTCAGCACTACCCTGTGGTCGTCGCACAATCACAGCACCGCCCAGAAGGTGCTGCAGTTTACCCAGCAGCAGCTGGCGCAGGTGGGTATTAAGGTGAAGGTGACGGCGATGGATGCCGGACAGCGTGCCGCCGAAGTGGAAGGCAAAGGGCAGAAAGAGAGCGGGGTAAGGATGTTCTACACCGGCTGGTCGGCCTCCACCGGCGAAGCCGACTGGGCGCTGTCGCCGCTGTTCGCCTCGCAAAACTGGCCGCCAACCCTGTTCAACACCGCGTTTTACAGTAATCCGCAGGTGGATAAAGATCTGACGGATGCCCTGAAAACTACCCAGCCGGAAGAGAAAGCGAAACTGTACAAGGACGCGCAGGACACCATCTGGAAGGAGTCGCCTTGGGTGCCGCTGGTGGTAGAGAAGCTGGTCTCGGCGCACAACAAGGCGCTGACCGGATTCTACATCATGCCGGATACCGGCTTTAGCTTTGACGACGCGGATCTGAAATAGAGCACTCATTCCCGCAGGTATGCGCCTGCGGGATGAGAGGAATGTGCATGCTGAATTATGTGATTAAACGCCTGCTGGGGCTGATCCCGACGCTGCTGATTGTCGCGGTGCTGGTCTTTTTATTTGTGCATATGCTGCCAGGGGATCCGGCGCGGCTGATTGCCGGCCCGGAAGCGGATGCCACGGTCATTGAGCTGGTACGTAAGCAGCTGGGGCTGGATCAGCCGCTCTACCGGCAGTTCTGGCACTACATTACCAATGTCCTGCGGGGCGATTTTGGTATCTCGATGGTCTCCCGTCGGCCCGTTTCCGCGGAGATTGCCAGCCGCTTTATGCCTACCTTCTGGCTGACTCTCGCCAGCATGGCCTGGGCGGTGCTATTTGGCCTGATGGCCGGGATTGTGGCGGCCGTGTGGCGTAACCGCTGGCCAGACCGGCTGGGTATGGCGCTGGCGGTAACGGGGATTTCCTTCCCGGCCTTTGCGCTGGGGATGTTGCTGATGCAGATCTTCTCCGTTGAGCTGGGCTGGCTGCCCACCGTGGGCGCGGACAGCTGGCGGCACTACATCCTGCCTTCGCTGACGCTGGGCGCGGCGGTGGCGGCAGTGATGGCCCGCTTCACCCGCGCCTCATTCGTGGATGTGCTGAATGAAGACTATATGCGCACCGCCCGGGCGAAGGGGGTGAGCGAGAGGTGGGTGATTCTCAAGCATGGCCTGCGCAACGCGATGATCCCGGTGGTCACCATGATGGGGCTGCAGTTTGGCTTCCTGCTCGGCGGCTCCATCGTGGTGGAAAAGGTCTTTAACTGGCCGGGGCTCGGGCGCCTGCTGGTCGATTCCGTCGACATGCGCGACTACCCGGTGATTCAGGCGGAAGTATTGCTCTTTTCGCTGGAGTTTATTCTTATCAACTTAGTGGTGGATGTCCTGTATGCCGCCATTAATCCGGCTATCAGGTACAAGTAAGATGCGACTGTTAAACTGGCGCCGGCAGGCCATGTTAAAGGCGATGCCGGGACTTAAACCGGATCAGATCCGCACTCCGTGGCATGAATTCTGGCGACGCTTTCGCAAGCAGCCGGTGGCGATCGCCGCCGGGCTGTTCGTGCTGATGTTGATCCTGGTGGCGATACTGGCCCCGTGGATCGTCCCCTTCGATGCGAAGAACTATTTCGATTACGACCGTCTGAACGAGGGGCCATCGATGATGCACTGGTTCGGCGTGGACTCCCTGGGGCGTGATATCTTCAGCCGGGTGCTGATGGGGGCGCAGATCTCGCTGGCGGCGGGGGTGTTTGCGGTGCTGATTGGCGCGGCCATCGGCACGGTGCTGGGCCTGCTGGCAGGTTATTATGAAGGCTGGTGGGACCGGATTATCATGCGCATCTGCGACGTGCTCTTTGCCTTTCCCGGCATTCTGCTGGCGATTGCGGTGGTAGCGGTGATGGGCAACGGCATGGCTAACGTGATTATCGCCGTGGCGATCTTCTCGATTCCAGCCTTCGCCCGTCTGGTGCGCGGCAATACCCTTGTGCTGAAACAGCAGACCTTTATCGAGTCGGCGCGCAGTATCGGTGCCAGCGACACCACGATTCTGTTTAACCATATCCTGCCGGGCACCGTCTCCTCCATCGTGGTCTATTTCACCATGCGTATCGGGGTGTCGATTATCTCAGCGGCGAGCCTGTCCTTTCTCGGCTTAGGCGCCCAGCCGCCGACCCCGGAGTGGGGAGCGATGCTTAACGAGGCGCGGGCCGATATGGTGATTGCTCCGCACGTGGCGCTGTTCCCGAGCATGGCGATTTTTTTCACCGTACTGGCGTTTAATCTGCTGGGAGATGGGCTGCGGGACGCGCTGGACCCGCGCATTAAGGGGTGATCGGGTGCGTGCATTTTGCCGGGTGGCGCTGCGCTTACCCGGCCTACAGACTGTGCGCGCATTTTACCGGGTGGCGCTGCGCTTACCAAGCCTACAGACTGCGCGCGCATTTATGCCGGGTGGCGCTGCGCTTACCCGGCCTACAGACTGTGCTCGCATTTATGCCGGGTGGCGCTGACGCTTACCCGGCCTACAAACGGCATTTAACCCGTAGGCCCGTGCAAGCGAAGCGCCGCCAGGCAATGGCAGAAATTACTTGTCGACGCCGAAGCCCTGCTTAATCAGGGCTGGCAGCACGTCCGGGAAGTAAATGTGCTGGTAGTACCCGCTCACGCTTTCACTCCAGGTATCCCCGTCGGTACGGTTAATCGCCTGCCAGTGTTCGGTCATCTGCTGGTTGTAGCGGGTGATTTTCGCTTCCAGCCCCTCGGTGACATAGGCTTCGTCGTGGCGGAAGGTCTCCAGCGGCAGACGCGGTTTGTGATGGGATGGCACATCGACATGACCAATCACCACGCCCGCCACCGGGAAGGTGTGTTCCGGTAGCTCAAGCAACTCAATCAGCTCTTGCGGCTTCAGACGGATCCCGCCAATTGGCACAATCCCCAGCCCTTCGGAGCGGGCAGCCGCCATCACCGAGCCCAGGGCAATGCCCACGTCGGTTGCGCCAGCCACCAGGCTCTCTATGCTCTGGTGCGCTATCTGCTCCTTGCCCGCCAGCTTCATGCCAACCTCAGTTTTGTACATATCCAGCACAAAGGTGATAAACACCGGGGCTTTGGCGATCCACGGCTGGCCGCCGGCGATCTGCGAAATCTGCGCCCGCTTTTCGGCATCGCGTGTGACGATCACCGACACCTGCTGGGAATGGACGGAGGTAGGAGCACGGTAAGCAGTGCTGATAATGCGTTCGAGCGTGGCGTCATCAATGGCTTGATCGGTGAAGCTGCGCTCGCTTTTATGGTCGTTAAACAGGTCAATAATGGTGTTCATGCGTTCTCCCGTGTGAAGCGCAAAATCTTAACAGCCTGAAACTGTTTTGCATTTAACACTCTTTGCGGTTCACGCAGGCGAAAAGCCCGGCCAGCGGCCGGGTTAGGGGTTAGCGCAGCGCAGCAACCAGCGCTTTGGCCGCCTCTTCGGAGCTTGCCGGGTTCTGCCCGGTGATCAGCTTACCATCTTCGACAATATACGAGCCCCAGTTCGGGCCTTTCTGGTAGTGCGCACCCAGCGCGCTCAACTCATCTTCCACCAGGAAAGGCACCACGTCGGTCAGTTCCACGTCGGCCTCTTCACCGTTGGTAAAACCGGTCACCTTGCGGCCCTTGACCAGCGGCTCGCCAGAAGCGGTTTTCACATGGCGCAGCACGCCTGGGGCATGGCAGACGAAGCCGGTCGGTTTACCCGCGCGGGTAAAGGCTTCAATCAGCGCGATGGAGGTTTGGGATTCCGCCAGATCCCACAGCGGACCGTGGCCACCCGGATAGAAGACAGTATCGAAATCCTCCTGGCGCACGCTGTCGAGTTTGACCGTGTTAGCGAGTGCCTGCTGCGCGGCCGGATCGGCTTTAAAGCGATCGGTCATCTCGGTCTGGAAATCGGGCTGATCGCTTTTGGGATCTAAAGGAGGTTGGCCACCCTGGGGAGACGCCAGCACCACCTCGGCGCCCGCGTCTTTGAAGACATAATACGGGGCGGCAAACTCCTCCAGCCAGAAGCCGGTTTTCTTGCCGGTATTGCCCAGTTCACTGTGAGAGGTGAGAACCATTAATACTTTCATTGTTTTCTCCGGTGATGTGGATAGCTATAAAGGTAGCCTGGTTCAGCGAAGCCATCCCCCGAGGGAGGGCAGTTTCAGAATGATTACGGCAGCTTCCGGGCAATCCTTGTTATCATCGGGAAATATCAGACACATCAAGGATCACACCAATGATTAACGTGCGTGAAGCGAAAGCGGAAGATTACGCAGCATGGTTAACGCTGTGGCAAGGCTATCTCGATTTTTACGGCACCGGGCTGGATGAGGCGGTGACGCTGGCGACCTGGCGCCGGGTATTATCCCCGGATTCGGGACTGTTTTGCCGACTGGCAGAAACCGAACAGGGCGTGGTGGGTTTTGCCATCTGCGTGCTGCATGAAGGTACCTGGGTAACCCAGCCGCTGTGTTATCTGGAAGATCTGTTTGTGGATGACGCGGCGCGCGGCAAAGGGGCGGGCAGGGCGCTGATCGAAGCCATTATTGCTGAGGCCCGGAATAAGGGGTGGTCGAAGGTCTACTGGGTGACGCGGGAGGGCAATCCGGCCCGGGCGCTGTATGACAAGCTGGCCACGGTGGATGACTACGTTCGCTACCAGATTACGATTTAACTCTGTGCATAGTCAGCCCCTCTCTTTAGAGAGGGCTGGAAAGAGGGGAAATTCCTTAGCCTAATTTGACGTATTCAGCCTTCTTTGTTGGACCCACAAGATCCCTCTCTTTTTCACGCTGGCCTACTTGTGCAAGTTTGTTGCCGTCAATCGTTGCCCAGAAGTCTGCGGCGCGTTGGGCCGCAGCCATCGCTTTGGTGGTATCAATTTTTTTGTTTTGCTTGATCATAACCTCTCCCGGTTAGTTTTTGACCATTGTATCTGAGTTTACAGCGGTCGTCTTTGCCTGACAAACAGTCCATTTTTATGTCAGGTCATACTCATCACTTTACGTCGAATCATTGCCTGAATATCTACTACTGAAGAAGACATTTTATTGGGCGCGTAAAAAACTTGTGAGAACCCATATGCTCGATATCGTGGTTTTATCTCCTCCAATGGATTTTCTATGACCACATCCTCAGGGTCCATCATGCTGCAAAATACTGTCGAATAGACCAGTGCAATGATAAAGACGTTGCCTGTAAGTGCAGAGTATTCATCAGTTATCAGATTTTCCAGCATACAAATGGCGAACTCTTCGCGGCGAGCATCATATTTGCACATTATCGCTGCATGCAGCGCACTAGGATCGTTAGCCTTCGTACTTTTTAGGCTGATATCTAAAATGCCGTCATCGTTAGCGTTTCCATGATAATGCTCCATCCCCCATCGCCAGTTGAGAACAGCGTTATTGCTCTCTTTATGAAGATAATTTTTGTCTTTTTGACTTAACGCACCGACTACGATGCTGCCCCAACCGAAACCCTGTATGATTTTTTGGGTAGTGTTAAGGCACTGCTCGTGTATTTCCTGGAGCGATAAATTGCGCATTTCATCAGCCTTCCTTAGCTGTCATCTTTTCACGTTATCGTGAGGGAAACGGTCATAGCCCGATTCGGTTTGATGTTATTGGCGTACAGACACCCTACGCCGCAAACAGGCACGGTTAAAGCAGGGAAATAGCGCAGAATTCAATCCTGCGAGGCGCCTTCAGAAAAGATGTAAATCTACCCGGCCTGGGCATTGTTCCCCCGCTGGCATTCTGTGCACTCCCCCACAAAAGCGCACATAACCCGCCGTCGCGTTCCCTCCGTCCGCGCGTTTGCGGGCATCATACTCCCATGACACTCCAGTTGTGGGATAAGCCATGCGTAATGAAATCCTGAGCTTTTTGGCCAACCAGACCGATTTTTTTGACCCGCAAAACCTGAGCGAGGTCTTCACCGCCAGCTACCTTGCGGAGCGGTTTGATCTCAAACGCAACACCGCCAGCCACTACCTGAATCAGCTGGTGGCCCAGGGCGAGCTGGTTAAAACCAATACCCGGCCAGTCTACTTTTTGCACAAGAAAGCCTTCAGCCAGCAGTTCTTCCCCCCGTCAGGCAACGAATACGACAGCATCGCGCAGCTGCTGAATGACGGCGACAGCGGGCAGGAACCGCCGGATCACTTTTCGCTGCTGATCGGTCATGATGGCAGCCTGAAGAAGGCAATTGCCCAGCTGAAAACGGCGCTCTTTTACCCCGATGGCGGTTTGCCGCTGCTGATCACAGGGGAGAGCGGCACCGGCAAAAGCTATATGGCGAACCTGATGCATGCCTACGCCATTTCACAGGGGCTACTGGCGGATGATGCCCCCTTTGTCAGCTTCAACTGCGCTCAGTACGCCAGCAACCCGGAGCTGCTGGCGGCAAACCTTTTTGGCTATGTGAAAGGGGCCTTTACTGGCGCGCAGACCGACAGGCAGGGGGCCTTTGAGGCCGCCGACGGCGGGATGCTGTTTCTCGACGAAGTGCATCGCCTGAATGCCGAAGGCCAGGAGAAACTCTTTACCTGGCTCGACCGCAAGGAGATCTACCGGGTGGGGGAAACAGCCCAGGGTCGTCCCATCACCACCCGGCTGGTCTTTGCCACCACCGAGGATCTGCATAGCACCTTCTTAACCACCTTCCTGCGGCGTATTCCCATTCTGGTCACGCTGCCCGACCTTAACGCGCGTTCCCGCCAGGAAAAAGAGGCGTTGATCCTTCAGTTCTTCTGGCGGGAAGCGAAGAAGCTGGATGTCCCCCTGACCCTTACGCCCCGACTGCGCCAGGTGCTTCTCCACGTCCTTTATCGCGGTAACGTGGGCGAGCTGAAAAACGTGGTTAAGTATGCGGTCGCCGCGGCGTGGGCCAGGCAGCGGGGGCAGGAGGCTATTAGCGTTACCCTTCAGGATCTGCCGGAGAAGGTGCTGGCTGCTATCCCGACGCTGAGCGACGCGCCCGTAGTGGAAGAGCCGCTGACCATCGAACCTGAGACCAACCTGCTGTGGCTGCTCCGCGCCCACGACCGGACCCAGGGATTGATCCATGACACCCAGTGTCAGGTGCTGGCCCTGTACGAAGAGGTAATCGCCGGTCGGTCAGACTGGGAGGATGTGCACCGGCGGATGGGGGAGGAGATCGAAACCCTGTTCGACAGGCTGGTGTTTCATCATCGCGAGACTACCGCCTCGCCACTGTTGCAGCTCACCACCCAGCAGGTGCGGGAGGCGTTTTACCGCCTGGAGCAGCAGTTCAATGTGCAGTTTAACGGCAATGGGATCTACGCCCTGAGCCACTATCTGGTGCATCGCGCCCATGGGGGCCTCTCGGCCCTGAGCCAGGAGCGTGTCCGTCTGCTGGATGATTTCCTGGCGCAAAAGTACCCCCAGCTGTACCGTTTTTGCCAGGCGATGATCGCCGCCCTGACGCAAAAACTCGATATCGACGCCCAGCGCATCGACGCCCTGCTACTTGTGCTGTGGTTGCATAAAGCCGGGGCGGTGAGTCAATCCCAGGTGACGCGGGCGGTGATCCTGGCCCACGGCTACGCTACCGCCAGCAGTATTACTAACGTGGCGAACCGCTTACTGAAACAGACCGTTTTTGAATCCTTCGACATGCCTCTCGACGTCACGCCGGAGGCGATTGCTCAGCAGGTCATGCACTACATCGAAAGTAACGCCGTGACGTCCGGGCTGATGATCCTGGTGGATATGGGGTCGCTTAATGCTATCCATAGCCACTTTCAGCGTCGCCTCTCGACCCCGGTGGCGATTGTGAATAACGTCTCCACCAGCATGGCGCTCTATGTCGGAGAGCGGATCCTGCAAGGGCACCACATCGAGGCGATCGCTCAGGAGGTTGGCGCGGATTTACCGGTAGAGCACCAGATCTTCTGGCCGCAGGCCAGTAAACCCCGGGTCATACTTACCACCTGCATCACCGGGATCGGCGCGGCGGCCAATCTCTGTCATCTGCTGAAGGCCAGCATCCCGGAGGCGCTGGGGATAGAGGTGATCGCCTGTGACTACGAGATGCTCAGCGACCCTCAGGAGCGGGCGGTGGCCTTCAACCGCTACGACATACTGGCGATTGTCGGCACCTTCGATCCACAGGTGCCCGACGTCCCCTGGATCTCGCTGGATTCGCTGATTGCCGGGGAGGGAACGCGACCGCTGATGAGCATCTTCGGTGACATTGCCACCCAGGAGCAGGTGGATGAGATCAACAATCTACTGTTGAAGAACTTCTCCCTGCGGCGGGTGATTGAGTCGGTCACCATTCTGGATACCACCAAAGTGATTAACCAGGTGGAGCAGTTTGTCTTTCGCTACGAGCATCTGGCTGGCTACCAGGTACCAAACGAACGCAAGGTGGCGCTCTATGTGCACATCAGCTGTCTGATTGAGCGGCTCATCCGTAACGCGTCACCTTCCACCTATGCCGGACAACAGTGTCCTGAAAGCGAGCTGGCGCTGCTGCGCCAGGCCTTTAGTGTCATTGAGAGCAGTTATAGTGTCAAAATACCCGTCGTCGAGCTCTGCTATATCCACAATATTCTGACCCTGGAAACTGAATTTATTCAGGCAGATCAAGAGTTTTAAACCCTCCCATCCTTCTCTCCTCCCACGCGCCACTTTTTCTGGCACGTGGGTTGCAATCTCTGTTTAGCACATCGCTGCACAGTGGAATGAGCTTTCGAGGACAGGATGAAACGACATTACATTTTTGCCAGTCACGGCACCTTTGCCCGCGGGTTACTCGATTCGGTTGAGCTGATCCTCGGCAAGCAGCAGGACATCCATACGCTCTGCGCCTACGTCGACGAGCACCGCGATTTAACCGAGCAGGTAGAAACCTTACTCGCCAGCCTGCCCGAAGAGGATGAGGTGATTGCGATCACCGATATTTTTGCCGGTAGCGTCAACAACGAATTTATCCGCTTTTTGCACCGACCAAATTTTCATTTGATCGCAGGCCTCAATCTCCCGTTGGTGATCGGCTTACTGATTTCAGCGGATGAGCAGGATAGCGAGAAATTAATTCACGAAGCGTTATTCAGTTCCAGAGAGAGTATTCAGTATTGCAACCAGTCTATTGCCAGTGCGCTGCAGGCGGATAAAGACTTCTGATCAGGAGGAATAATAATGATTACGTTACTGCGTGTTGACCACCGCTTATTACATGGACAGGTAGCCTTTTCGTGGACCCAGTATGTCGGGGCGGATTGCATTTTAATTGCCAACGACAGCGTGCCGAATGATGAATTACGCAAAACCACCATCAAGCTGGCTAAGCCACCCGCGGTGAAGCTGGTGATTAAAAATATCAACGACTCGATTGAAGCCATTAAAAGCGGCGTCACCGATAAATATCATCTTTTTATCGTCGTGGAGTCTGTGGATGATGCCTGGCGTTTAGCTTCGGCGGTAGACGGTATTAAAAGCATTAATCTTGGCGGCGTTAAAGCGAAAGAGGGGGCGCGCAATATCTCTAAGGCCATTAATTTGCTGCCGGACGAAATAGAAAAACTTACTCAACTGGTCGGCAACGGTGTTGAAGTCGAAATACGCCAGGTGCCGAATGATCGCAAACAGTTATTAGCGGAATCGCTGTAATTCCTGAGGACTCACTATGGTAGAGGCACTTTTACTCGGACTGGTGGCGTTTATCGCCCAGTCTGAATATGCCCTCGGCACCTCGCTGCTCTCCCGGCCCATTGTCACCGGCCTGTTAACCGGGCTGGTATTGGGCGATGTGCAGACGGGGTTGGTGATGGGCGCGACGCTCGAGCTGGCATTTATCGGGTCGTTTTCGGTGGGGGCGTCAATTCCGCCGGACGTGGTCACCGGCGGAGTGCTCGGCGTGGCGTTTGCCATCACCTCCGGGGCAGGAACGGAAACGGCGCTGCTGCTCGGCCTGCCGATTGCCACCCTGACGCTGGTGCTGAAAAACGTCTATCTCGGCATGTTTATCCCCATGCTCAGCCAGAAGGCCGACAGCTATGCCGAACAGGCGGATACCGGCGGCATTGAGCGGATGCATCTTATCGCCGGGTTTGGTCTGTCGTTGATGCTGGCGGCGGTGGTGACGGTGTCATTCCTGGTCGGCAGCAGCGCGGTGAAATCCTTGCTGGATGCCATCCCGGAATTTATTAAGCACGGGTTAAGCGTGGCGACGGGGATCATTCCGGCGCTGGGCTTTGCCATGCTCGCCCGGCTGCTGATCAACAAAAAAGTGGCTCCGTTCTTCTTCCTCGGCTTTGCCCTAATGGCGTACCTGAAAATACCCGTCACCGGTATCGCCATTCTCGGTGCCATTGTAGCGGTGGTGATGGTCAATATGACCGCCCCTAACGCTCCCCGTACAACGACTGATCAAGGAGTCGCTGATGACGACGAAGATTTCTGAAGAGACCCTGCCCGAGACGCAGGATGAGAACGCGATCAACGCCTGCGATCTGCGCCGGGTGTTCTGGCGGTCGTTCCAGATGGAGTTTTCCTGGAACTATGAGCGGCAGATGAACCTTGCCTTCGTCTATGCCCTGATCCCGGTGCTGAAAAAGCTCTATCCACAAAAGGCCGCGCTGGCGGCGGCGTTAAAACGCCACCTGGTGTTCTTCAACACCACGCCGCATATCGTCACGCTGCTGCTGGGTATCACCACCGCGATGGAGGAGAAAAACAGCCAGCAAAACGAGATGGACGGTACGGCGATCGACAACGTGAAGGCGTCGCTGATGGGGCCGCTGGCCGGGCTGGGGGACTCCTTCTTCTGGGGAACGCTGCGCCTGATCGCCACCGGGATCGGCACCAGCCTGGCGCTGCAGGGCAATATCCTGGGGCCAATCCTGTTCCTGCTGGTGTTTAACGTGCCGCACATTCTGGTGCGCTGGCTCTTTACCCGCTGGGGATACGTGCTGGGCACCGGGGTGCTCCATCGGGTGCAGAAGAGCGGGATGATGGAGAGCCTTACCTACGGGGCGTCGATTATCGGGCTGATGGTAGTGGGGGCGATGGCCGCCTCGATGATCAACATCACTATCCCTATCTCCTTTGGCGCGGGAGAGGCGAAAACCGAGGTCCAGGGGATCATCGACAACATCATGCCTTGTCTGCTGCCCCTTATCAGCTTCGGCATTGTCTACTGGCTGCTGGGGCGCAAGGTAAAACCGCTCACCATCATCGGCGGCATGGCGCTGGTGGGCATTCTGGGTTCGTGGATCGGTCTGTTTTAAGCGGAGAAAACGATGCAACCAACAATGATGACCTATATCGAGGAGCAGCCTGCGGCGCTGGAGAATATTCTCCGGCACTATCCGGCTCATCTCGACTCGCTGGAGGCCTTTGCCCGTCAGCACCCGGTACGCCGTCTGCTGGTGCTGGCGACCGGATCTTCACTGAATGCGGCGATGTGCGCGCGCTACTTCTTTGAACACCGCTTCGGCCTGCTGGTGGAAATCAAGGAGCCGTACAACTTTGTGCATTATGAAGCCATCGACCCGCACACCGACATGGCGCTGGTGGTCTCCCAGAGCGGAAAAAGCGCCTCGACGCTGGCGGCAATGGAGAAAGTGCAGGCCGCCGGGCTGCCGGTGTTCGCTCTGACGTCGGACCCGGATAGCCCGATAGGTCGCCGCTGCGATCGTGTGCTGGATATCCATACCGGGATCGAGAAGGTGGGGTTTGTGACCCGCGGCTTTAGCGCAACGGTGCTCAATTTGTTGCTGGTAGCGCTCACTCTTGCCCGGGCGCAACAGCAGATTGATGAGCGGGAAGCACAGGACTACCTGAAGGCGCTGCACCAGCTTGCGGCGGCCATCCCCGACACCATCGCCCGCACGGAGGCGTTTTTCGCGCACCATCAGCACATCCTTCAGGAGGGCACACGCTTTGTTGCCATCGGTGAAGGGGCCCTGACCGGGGTGGCGAAGGAGTTTGAGACCAAGTTCACCGAAACGGTGCGGGTGCCGTCCGGTGGATTTGAGCTGGAGGCCTACATGCATGGCCCCTATCTGGAGGCCAACGCAGAGCATGTGATGTTCTTTATTGAGGATGCGCCAAACCCGCGCCTGCGGGCGCTCAGGGACTATATGGCTCCGGCGGTTAAACAGACCTTTCTGGTGACGCTGACGGGCGAGGAACAGGAAAATACCCTGGCGCTGAACTGCTCCGTAGATCATCTGCTCTCGCCGCTGCTGTTGATTGTCCCCATGCAAATTCTGGCCTGGCGTACCGCCTGCGCCAAAGGCATCGATCTCTCGGTGCGTATCTTCGATGACTTCGATCGGGTTTTAAAAAGCAAAATATAGCAGGAGAACAACTATGTTAGGTTTTAATCAGGACGAGTACCTGACCAGTGCTCGTGAGATTGTTGCTGCGCGTAAACAGGCGGAACAAGTTGCTGATGAGATTATTCAGCAGGGCTTCAGCACGTTATTTTTCGCCTCGGTAGGGGGATCGCTGGCGCCGATGATGGCCATTAACGCCTTCGCCCGGGAATTAACCGAAATGCCGGTTTACCTTGAACAGGCGGCGGAATTAATTCATGCCGGACATAAACGCTTAAATAAAGATTCCGTGGTGATTACGCTCTCGAAATCGGGGGATACCAAAGAGTCGGCGGCGATTGCCGAATGGTGCAAGGCGCAGGGGATCCGCGTGGTGGCGATCACCAAAAACAGCGACTCACCGCTGGCGAATGCTGCCACCTGGCATATTCCGATGCGGCACAAGAACGGCGTGGAATATGAGTATATGCTGCTCTACTGGGTATTCTTCCGTTTACTGCATCGTAACGGGGAATTTGCGGATTACGACCGCTTTGCCAGCCAGCTGGAGCTGTTACCTGAGAATCTCCTTAACGCCAAAAAGCAATTTGATCCGCAGGCGGATGCCATCGCGCAAAAATACCATACCGCCGATTATATGATGTGGATTGGCGGCGCGGAGATGTGGGGCGAAGTCTATCTCTTCTCGATGTGTATTCTGGAGGAGATGCAGTGGAAGCGCACCAAATCGGTCTCCTCGGCGGAGTTCTTCCACGGCACGCTGGAGCTGCTGGAGAAAGAGGTGCCGCTGTTCCTGGTCAAAGGCGAGGGTAAATGCCGGGCGCTGGACGACCGTGTCGAACGTTTCGCGGCGAAAATTACCGATAATCTGGTGGTGTTTGATCCGCGTGATTACACTCTGGCGGGCATTGACGATGCGTTCCGCTGGCTGCTGGCGCCGTGCGTTATCTCAACCCTGCTGGTGGACCGTCTTGCCGCCCACTTCGAGCATTACACCGGCCACAGTCTGGATATCCGCCGTTACTATCGGCAGTTCGAGTATTAATCGCAATGAAAAAGGGGACGTGACGTCCCCTTAATCTATGTAGCGGTGTGATTAAACCCGACTGCCCCACAGGTCATATTCGTCGGCGTTTTCAACTTTCACACGCACGATATCGCCCGGTTTGACCTTCGTTTCACCGTTCAGGTAGACCGCACCGTCGATTTCCGGGGCGTCGGCCATGCTGCGGCCAATCGCGCCTTCTTCATCCACTTCGTCGATGATGACCATGATTTCGCGGCCCACTTTCTCCTGCAGACGTTCAGCAGAGATCTGCTGTTGCAGCTGCATGAAGCGGTTCCAGCGCTCTTCTTTGATCTCTTCCGGCACCTGATCCGCCAGTTCGTTGGCGGTCGCCCCTTCAACCGGGCTGTACTTGAAGCAGCCCACGCGATCCAGACGCGCTTCCTTCAGGAAGTCGAGCAGCATCTGGAAATCTTCTTCGGTTTCACCCGGGAAGCCGACAATAAAGGTGGAGCGCAGGGTCAGATCCGGGCAGATTTCACGCCACTGCTTGATGCGCGCCAGCTGGCGGTCAACAGAGCCAGGACGCTTCATCAGCTTCAGAATGCGTGGGCTGGCGTGCTGCAGCGGGATATCCAGATACGGCAGGATTTTGCCTTCCGCCATCAGCGGGATCACGTCGTCCACGTGCGGGTAAGGGTAGACGTAGTGCAGACGCGTCCAGATGCCGAGCTTAGCGAGCTGTTCGCACAGGCCGACCATGCTGGTTTTCACCGGCTCGCCGTTGTGGAAACCGGCGCGGTGCTTCACGTCCACGCCGTAGGCGGAGGTGTCCTGGGAGATCACCAGCAGCTCTTTCACGCCCGCATCGGCCAGGCGCTTGGCTTCGGCCAGCACTTCGCCAATCGGACGGCTC
Organism: Leclercia sp. LSNIH8; assembly: GCF_002920195.1. Lineage (NCBI taxonomy): Bacteria > Pseudomonadati > Pseudomonadota > Gammaproteobacteria > Enterobacterales > Enterobacteriaceae > Leclercia > Leclercia sp. LSNIH8. Next base: position 559,005 of record NZ_PQJY01000001.1, read on the forward strand.
ACCAGATCGCCACGCATGGACGGGATAATGCAGAAGGTGCAGCGATGGTTGCAGCCTTCGGAAATTTTTAAGTACGCGTAGTGACGTGGGGTGAGCTTCACGCCCTGTTCCGGCACCAGGCTCAGGAACGGGTTATGCTTTGGTTTTGGCACATAGTGATGCACATGTTCCAGCACCTGCTCGTAGCTGTGCGGACCGGTGATTTCCAGCACCTTAGGGTGGACTTCGCGGATCTGATCGACTTTGGCACCCAGGCAACCGGTGACAATCACCTTGCCGTTTTCGGTGAGTGCTTCACCGATGGCTTCCAGAGACTCCTGTACGGCGCTATCGATAAAGCCGCAGGTGTTAACGATCACCATATCGGCGTTGTCGTAGCTTGGTACCACGTCATAGCCTTCGGTGCGAAGCTCGGTCAGGATACGTTCGGAATCCACCAGGTTTTTCGGGCAGCCCAGAGAGACGAAGCCGATTTTCGGCTGGTGTGTCACATTGCTCATAGATTAAAAAGTAGTCAGTTATGGAGTTATCAGGGCAGGGATTGTACAGATTTCCGCAGAGAATTTATAGCGGTCTGTGCAATGGGGAGGCAAGCATCCTGAACGGGGCGTGAGCGCGCGCCGGTACCTCTCTGGAGCGGCTCGCTCAGGTCGATTTAACATTGTAAATGTCAGTAATCCGTCACGGATTATTGACCTGACGCATTAAATTGAACAAAAAATAGACATAATCTAAGAATGTTCTAAGGCTGACAAGGGGGGAAAAAGCATGTCCGTTGACAGACTGAAACGCGATCTTCTTAACAAGATGATCAACGCCCGAATCGATCTCGCGGCCTATCTGCAGTTGAGGAAAGCGAAGGGGTATATGTCAGTCAGCGAAAGCGACCATCTGCGTGACAACTTCTTTGAACTTTGTACTTACATGCGTGAAAAAGCGCCTGAACTGAGGGCGCACTGCAATGCTGAGGAGCAGGCGATGCTCTATCGTGCCGCCGGTTCGCTCACCACCGCAGGCGTCTGTATGATGACCGGCAACCATGATTGCCCGACGTTCATCGCCGTCAACGCAGAGAAGCTGGAAAACTGTCTGAACGATCTCACTCTCTGCATCCAGTATCTGAAATCGCATACACCGCTGATTCAGAGCTGACCCTGGGGGAGGCAACTCCCCCATCTGCTTAAGCTTTTGTAAAATTAATAATGCCCCTGCGCTGAGTGGCTACCTTTAAGGCATACGTCGAAAAGGAGTACGTCATGCGTCGATCCTCGCTTATTTTCCTGCCATTGTTGCTAATCTCCGCCTCGCTGTTTGCCGCACCAGCCGAAGTGAAGGTTTCGGTGCTGCAAAATAAACTCGATCACCCCTGGGCGCTGGCGTTTTTGCCACAGGATCAGGGGATGCTCATCACGTTGAAAGGCGGGCAGCTTAAACGCTGGCAGGCGGGCAAAGGTCTCTCCGATCCCATCGTCGGCGTGCCGAAGGTCTGGGCTAACGGCCAGGGTGGGTTGCTTGACGTGGCGCTGGCCCCTGACTTTGCCACGTCGCGCCGGGTCTGGCTGAGCTATGCCGAAGCGGGGGATGACGGTAAAGCGGGCACGGCGGTAGGGTATGGCCGTCTCAGCGACGACAATACCCGGCTGGAGGGGTTTAAGGTGATCTTCCGCCAGCAGCCAAAACTCTCCACCGGCAATCACTTTGGTGGCCGGCTGGTGTTCGACGGGAAAGGCTATCTCTATATCGCCCTGGGCGAGAATAACCAGCGTCCCACCGCCCAGGATCTGGATAAGCTGCAGGGCAAAGTGGTGCGTCTTACCGACCAGGGGGCCGTACCGGACGATAACCCGTTCGTAAACCGCCAGGGCGCCCGACCCGAGATCTGGTCTTACGGCATCCGTAACCCGCAGGGGTTAGCCATGAACCCGTGGAGCGACACGCTGTGGCTTAATGAGCACGGTCCGCGCGGCGGCGATGAGATCAATATTCCGGAAAAGGGCAAAAACTACGGCTGGCCGCTGGCGACGCACGGCATCAATTACAGCGGATTGCCGATACCGGAAGCGAAGGGTGAACAAGTGGAAGGCACCGAGCCGCCGCTGTTTGTCTGGAAACAGTCCCCGGCCATCAGCGGCATGGCCTTCTATAACAGCGATCGCTTCCCGCAGTGGAAGAATAAACTCTTTATCGGCGCGCTGAAAGACAAAGATGTGATTGTGCTGAACGTCAATGGCAATCGCGTTACGGAAGAGGGGCGTATTCTGGGGGATCGCAATCAGCGGGTTCGCGATGTGCGGGTGGGGCCGGATGGCTATTTATACGTACTTACCGATGAGTCGGACGGGCAGCTGTTAAAGGTCAGCCCGTCCGGGACATAGCTTAGCTGACCGGGATCATCACCACGTTGCGGTACGCCGGGCGCTCGCTCAGGTTCGTCAGCCAGCGCGCCAGATTGGGGCGGGGCGCCCACTCAAGATCGACGTTGGTGAGGTTCCAGACAAACGGTGCGACGGCGATATCACCCACGCCAAACTCATCGCCCGACAGCCACGGTTGTGTCGCGAGAGCCTCATCCAGCATGGCGAACAGGGATTCGCAGCTCTCTTTTGCTGCGTTAATCGCCGCATAGTTACGTTCGGCTTCCGGGGTTCTCACCAGCCCCATCAGGATCACACGGTGGGCAGGGGAGAGCGTCTGGTTGGCCCAGTCCATCCACTTCTCGCCGACGGCACGCTTCGCAGGCGCATCGATCCACAGCCTGTTCTGCCCGTATTGCGCCGCAAGGTAGCGCACAATAGCGTTGGACTCCCACAGCGTCAGGTCGGTTTCGTCATCGCGCAGCAGCGGCACCAGGCCATTGGGGTTCATCGCCAGGTACTCCGCCTCTTTATTCACCCCGTACTGCATCCCCGCCATGATCTGGGTAAAGGGTAAATCCAGCTCTTCCAGCGTCCAGAGCACCTTTTTGACGTTCGTTGAATTGTTCCGGCCCCACAAAGTAATCATAATAACCCCTTATAATTAAAGCCGATCTCAGGATGAAATCCGTGTTTATGATCACCCATGGTGAGATAAACCTAACAAATACGCAACAGAGGCGAAAAAAATCGATGGGGTCAAAGCGTATCGGATTGTAATTGCGTAAACTTTAAAAAAGTTTACCAGGTTTTAGTTTTTTTAAAGCCATTAGTACGTTATTAATCAACGTTTCTTGCGACACGGCGGTATGACGTGATTTTTGGAATGGACATTCGGGTGGCAACATGATGCGAAAAACTTCTTATTTACGTGGTCTGGTAGCAGGTAGTGCGCTGCTGGTCCTTTTTGCACCTTCGCTGTACGCAGCGGAACAGGCGGCCCCAGAGGCACCGCCGGTTGATGCGCGCGCCTGGATACTGATGGACTACGCCAGCGGTAAAGTGCTGGCTGAGGGCAACGCAGACGAGAAACTTGATCCTGCAAGCCTGACCAAAATCATGACCAGCTACGTGGTAGGGCAGGCGCTGAAAGCGGGCAAAATCAAGCTCACCGACATGGTGACCATCGGTAAAGACGCCTGGGCGACCGGTAATCCGGCGCTGCGCGGCTCCTCGGTCATGTTCCTGAAGCCTGGCGATCAGGTGGCGGTTTCTGACCTGAACAAAGGGGTAATCATTCAGTCAGGGAATGATGCCTGTATCGCGCTGGCCGATTATGTGGCCGGCAGCAAGGATTCTTTTATTGGTTTGATGAATGGCTATGCCCAGCGACTGGGCCTCACCAACACCACCTTTAAAACCGTTCATGGTCTGGATGCGCCGGGCCAGTTCAGTACCGCCCGCGATATGGCCCTGCTCGGTAAGGCGCTGATTCATGACGTGCCGGAAGAGTATGCGATCCACAAAGAGAAAGAGTTTACCTTCAACAAAATCCGCCAGCCGAACCGTAACCGCCTGCTCTGGAGCAGCAACCTTAACGTTGACGGGATGAAAACCGGAACCACGGCGGGGGCTGGCTACAACCTCGTGGCGTCGGCGACCCAGGGCGATATGCGTCTGATCTCAGTAGTGCTGGGCACCAAAACCGACCGCATCCGCTTTAATGAGTCGGAAAAACTGCTGACCTGGGGCTTCCGCTTCTTCGAAACTGTTACCCCTATCAAGCCGGATGCGACGTTTGTCAGCCAGCGCGTCTGGTTTGGTGACAAGAGCGAGGTTAAGCTCGGCGCCGGGGAGAGCGGTTCCGTGACCATTCCGCGCGGCCAGCTGAAAAACCTGAAAGCCAGCTACACCCTCACTGACAAACAGCTTACCGCGCCGCTGAAAAAAGGCCAGGTGGTCGGCACCATCGATTTCCAGCTGAACGGCAAATCTATCGAGCAGCGTCCGCTGATTGTGATGGAAGCGGTAGAAGAGGGCGGCTTCTTTGGCCGGATGTGGGATTTCGTCATGATGAAATTCCACGAATGGTTTGGGGGGTGGTTTAAGTAAATTAAACAGCGCCGGGTAGCGGCTTTGCCTTACCCGGCCTACGAACGGCCCAAACGCCTGAATCGTAGGCCCGTGCAAGCGCAGCGCCGCCGGGCATTAAACCCCACTCAGTACATCAGCTTTATCTGCTGCGCCTTAGCATAAGCAACCAATTCCTCATCCGGACGGCAGTCGCTCACGATGGCATCAAAACAGGTCAGCTCGCCCATTCGGGCCGGGCGCACTTTGCCTATCTTGCTGTGATCCACCACCAGCACATGGTACTGAGCCATGCTCATCGCCCACTGTTTTACCGGCAGTTCATCCAGATTAAAGCAGGTCGCGCCCTGACGGACATGCACACCCGCCGCGGAGTAAAAGGCAATATCCGGGCAGAGGTTATTGAGCGTGTCCTGCAGATTGAGCGGTTTGAAAATGGCATTGCTGGCGTGGAACTCGCCGCCGCAGAGGATCACCCGGCAACCCGGTTTTTCCTGCAGGGCGAGGAACGTATTCAGGGAATAGCAGACGCCGGTAAAGGGCAGGTCGTTATCAATGGCTTCGATGATCCAGGGGGTGGTGGTACCGCAATCGAAAAAGAGCGTTTGATGGGGCTGCACCAGCGAGGCGGCCAGACGTGCCGCTTTGCGCTTCTCTTCCACCAGACGGGTCTTTTGATCGCTCAGCAGATAGTGGCTGGCGCTGCGGGGTTCGAGGACGATATAGCCGCCAAGCAGCACCACGGGGCCGCTTTCGCTGTTGAGATCCCGTCGAATGGTCATCTCAGAGACACCCAGCAGCGCGGCGGCTTCTTTCAGATGCAATTTGTCGCTGCGCTTAAGCGCATTAATCAGTTGAGCCAGCCGTTCGTCACGTCGTGTTTCCATAGGTCCTCGGAGCCAAAAATGAACCCCCGTTACGCCGGGGGCTCAAGTTTAACCCGCTAAACCCGACTTAGTCACGTATCCAGCCTTTGCGGATAGGCAGGGCAAAGCAGAAGCGGTGAAGCTGCGAAAGACGTTGATAGATAACGTCACCAAACAGATTCCAGAGGATCTGCGCGCTCAGGCAGCCCAACAAGCCGACCATCAGCCCGCCCAGCATATCCATCGGCCAGTGCACGCCAAGATAGACGCGGGACCAGGCGATAGCGCAGGCCAGCATCATTAAGACGATGCCTGACCAGACGCGGTGCCAGAACAGGAACGCCAGCGCAAAAGTGAAAATGACGGTGCCGTGATCGCTCGGGAAGGAGTCATCGGCGGCGTGAGGCAGGAAGTTATAGCCGACACGATCGACAAACGGGCGGTCATGAGGGAAGAGATGCCCCAGCAGCCACGACGCCGCCAGGCTAATCACCAGCGCCATAGCAATTTTAATCACCAGCTGACGCTGGGCACCCACCTGTTTACGCGGTCCCCATAGCCAGAGGATCGCAATCAGCGCCGGCACGATGCTGATCAGGTCTTTCGCCACAAAGGTGGCGAGATTGATGCTCCACTCCGCTGAAGCAGGGGTAGCATTGATCAGATGAAACAATCCGTAGTTCAGATCTTCTAACATATCCTCGTTACTCTTTTGCAAACCAGGCGGACACCAGGCCATAGGCCACCACCTGAGAAAACCACACCCACCAGCCTGCCCACAGGTTATGGGAGAAGAAATGTGCACCGCGCATCACCTGGCCATAGCCCATCCCCAGCCCGAGCGCGATACCCGCGGCGACCATTCCCCAGGCCAGGCGCGGACGTTCACGCCAGAAGGCGAAGAACAGCCCCATCACCATAAAGCCGCTTGAGGCGTGCCCGCCCGGAAAACAGCGCCCGGGGCCACTGCCGGCAGGGGCGGGATCAAACAGGGGATACGACAGCACTTTGCCGCCATACTCCACCAGGTCCCAGGGGCAGCTGTGATGGCTGGTAGCTTTCAGTATGCCCACCACCGCCGTGCCAAGCCCCATCAGCAAAGCCCCGGTCACCAACTGAGCGTTGCGTCGCCAGATACCGTACAGCAACGTCCCGGCAGCCAGGGCGATGGTCAGATATTTCGCCAGTCGATGATTGAGCAGATCGAGCAGCACGTTCTGCTGCAGCGGAAAGTGTTGACTCGCCGCGTCAAACCAGTAGCCGGTCAGCACCCTGTCGAGGGTTTCATCCCGCGAAAGCCAGGTAAAAACCGCGGCCAGCACCAGCAGCACAATGAACTGGTTAACATAAAAACGTACCGGCAAAGGGTAAAGCGGTTTTGTCTTAGAACTCTTTAACTTAGACAATTCTGAAGCGGAGGAAATCTGTGTCATAATTGAGGTCAATGACTGGAAAAGCCTAAGCATACGGATGCCAACTTAAGGAAACCTTAAACGACGGCGATTTGTGCGTTATTTCTGTACTGCTGCGTGAATCTGCTATCGCTGGCGCGACCATTTCATTACACTCTGCGCGATTTTTTATCGGATATTGAGACTCCATGTTAAACCGTTCTTCTTCTGGCACTCGCCTGGGGCGTCAGGCGTTGTTGTTCCCCCTGTGCCTGGTGCTTTACGAATTCTCCACCTATATCGGTAACGATATGATCCAGCCCGGCATGCTGGCCGTGGTGGAGCAGTACAACGCCGGGATTGAGTGGGTACCCACCTCCATGACCGCCTATCTGGCAGGAGGGATGTTTTTGCAGTGGCTGCTCGGCCCGCTGTCGGACCGTATTGGCCGTCGTCCGGTGATGCTCACCGGGGTGGCGTGGTTTATCGTCACCTGCCTGGCGACCCTGCTGGCGCAAACCATCGAGCAGTTTATGGTGCTGCGTTTTTTACAGGGGATCAGCCTGTGCTTTATCGGCGCGGTTGGGTACGCCGCCATCCAGGAGTCGTTTGAGGAGGCGGTGTGCATCAAAATCACCGCCCTGATGGCTAACGTGGCGCTCATTGCCCCGCTGCTGGGCCCGCTGGTGGGGGCGGCGTGGGTGCATGTCGCGCCGTGGGAGGGGATGTTTGTGCTGTTTGCGGCGCTGGCCGCCATCTCGTTTTACGGTCTGCACCGGGCGATGCCCGAAACGGCTACCCGCATCGGCGAAAAGCTCTCACTGCAGGAGCTGGGGCGCGACTATAAAGAGGTGCTGAAAAACGGTCGCTTTGTGGCCGGGGCGCTGGCGATTGGCTTTGTCTGCCTGCCGCTGCTGGCGTGGATCGCCCAGTCGCCGGTGATCATCATCAGCGGCGAAAACCTCAGCAGCTACGAATATGGCCTGCTGCAGGTGCCGATTTTTGGCGCGCTGATTGTGGGTAACATCGTGCTGGCCCGTTTGACCTCGCGCCGTACCGTACGCTCGCTGATTATTATGGGCGGCTGGCCGATCGTGATTGGGCTGGTGGTGGCCGCGGTGGCGACGGTCGTCTCATCGCACGCCTACCTGTGGATGACCGCCGGGCTCAGCATCTACGCATTTGGCATTGGGCTGGCAAACGCCGGGCTGGTGCGCCTGACGCTGTTTGCCAGCGAGGTGAGCAAAGGAACGGTGTCGGCGGCGATGGGCATGTTACAGATGCTGATCTTTACCGTGGGCATTGAGGTGAGCAAACACGCCTTCAGCAGCGGCGGTAACGGGCTGTTCAGCCTGTTTAACCTGGTAAACGGCCTGCTGTGGCTGGCACTGATGTTTGTGTTCCTGAAAGACAAGCGGGTGGGCAGTTCGTTACAGCCGGAGTAAACAATCAGGCCGGATGGCGCTGTGCTTACCCGGCCTACAAAGTCGCAGGCCCGTGCAAGCAACGCGCCGCCGGGCATGACCTTAGTTGAACGGCGCCTCGCGGTTCAGGACGCGGTCGATAATCTCCAGCACCCCTTCTTCGTTATTGTGCGGCGCTTCATAGCGGGCGACCGCTTTGATGTGATCCCGGGCATTGGCCATGGCAAAACTAAACCCGGCCTGGCTCAGCATCTCCATGTCATTACCGCTGTCGCCAAAGGCGACCACTTCGCTGTCATCAATGCCCCACAGCTCCTGAAGCAGACGCAGGCCGTTGGCCTTGTGGATCCCCGGCAGGATCAGGTCGATATTGCCGTAGCCGGTGGTTACCGGCACCATAATATCGCTCAGTTTGTCGTGGATCATCTCCTGGATACGCGGGATCTCCTCATCCGGCAGATTCAGCCCGAATTTAAAGAAGATATCGTTAAAGTTATCGAAGTTATCCACCTTTTCCAGGCGGTGATAATACTTCGCGGCAACGTCGTGAAACGCTTCGCCATAGTGCTTGAGGGTATAGGCGCTGCCTTTGCCGCAGGCGATCACTTCCACTTCCGGGATGGAACAGAGAAACTCCGCGACGGTGGCGAACTGCGCCTGGGTCAGCTCGCCGTTATAAACATCTTCTCCGGCATTTACCACCCAGCCGCCGTTTTCAGCGACGAAGGCGATCTCATCGGCTATCTCCGGGAAAAAGGAGATCAACTGGTAGTACTGGTTGCCGCTGGCGACCACAAACCGTATGCCCCGTTCCTTCATTTGCGCATACTGGCGCAGAAAGCGCGCGCGATTGTACTCCTTCGCATCGTTCAGGAAGGTGCCATCCATATCAACCGCAATCATCTTAACGCTCATTATCCATTCTCCATGACAGATTCATTCTGCGACGTCGGTTTAGCGACCGCCCGGGCGACCAGGGCGGCAATGATCACTAATCCTAATACCACCAGCATGGCGCTGCGTAAGCCGTAGTGCTCACCGAGGAAGCCCAGCAGCGGCGGACCCACCAGGAAGGCGAGATAGCCGGTGGTGGCGACCACGCTGACGCGCCCTGGCGCATCCGGGCCGGTGTCGCTGGCTGCCGAGATGGTGAGCGGGAAGCCGAGCGAGGCACCCAGCCCCCACAGCACCACCGACACGCCGGCCACCCAGTCGACATCAACAAAAATAATCAGGGCAATGCCCAGCCCGCCCAGCAGGGCGCTGGCGCGTACCACCGTCACGCGGCTGTAGCGGTCAATAAACCAGCCGCCGGTAAAGCGCCCGACGGTCATACCCAGCGTAAACCCGGCGTAAATCAGCGAGCCGGAGGTGGGGCTGAAGCCGTGACCATCCACCATCAGCAGCGGCAGCCAGTCATTCGCTGACCCTTCAGCAAAGGCCATCGCCAGCACCACCACGCCAATCAGCATCAGCTGCATATCGCGATAAAACGGCAGGCCTTTCTCACCCGTTTTGCTCTCACCGGCCTGGTTCTTGCCGTTGCCGTCCGGGATGGCGGTGATCCCCAGCAGAACCGGGGCGATACAGACCAGCGCGGCCAGCAAAGTATGGGTCGTGGCGGCGATACCGGAGGCGGTGAGTGCCATGCCGATACCGGCGCCTGCCAGGGTACCGAGGCTGTAAAAGCCGTGCATCATCGGCAGCACGGTTTTGTTCATCTCCTGCTCGATAGTGGCGCCTTCGACGTTGATCGCCACTTCTGCCGCGCCAAAACTGCCGCCAAAGACGGTCAACCCGAGGGCAAACGCCAGCGGGGAGGCAGACCACAGCGCAGCGCTGAGCATCATCATACCCAGAATCGCGCAGCACATGGTGGTGCGGATCACGGTCCGCGTGCCGAAGCGCTTAACCAGCCAGGCGGAGCAGAGAATGCCGCTCATCGAGCCTATCGACAGGCCAAATAGCACGATGCCCATTTCCGCCGTCGAGACCGACAAAATGTCGCGGATAGCGGGGGTACGTGTGGCCCAGGAGGCCATCAACAGGCCGGGGATAAAGAAGAACATAAACAGCGCCCACAGGCGGCGTTGCAGCTTTTTGCGCGATGAGATGTCGGTCATGATTTCTGTACCAGAGGGACAACACAGGAGACAACACTAGCAAGTTTGTGTACATTTGTACATAAATTCGCTGAGGTAAAAATGAACAGACGACCCAACGATCCGCAACGGCGGGAACGGATATTGCAGGCCACCCTGGACACCATTGCCGAACACGGCCTGAACGCCGTCACCCACCGCAAAATCGCCAGCTGCGCCGGGGTGCCGCTGGGGTCGATGACCTACTATTTTTCCGGGATGGATGCGCTGCTTGAGGAGGCGTTCACCTGGTTTACGCAGCAGATGTCGGTGCAGTACCGCGAGTTTTTTGCCGGAGTGACGGGGCCGGAGATGGCCTGCGAGTCGATTACCACCCTGATTCACAGCTCCCAGGTCACCACGCCGCACAATATGGCGCTGATGTACCAGCTTTATGCCTTTATGAACCGCAGCCCGCCGTTAAAAAGCGTGATGCAGGACTGGATGAAAACCAGCCAGACGACGCTGGAGCAGTGGTTTGATCCAGTCACTGCCCGCGCGCTGGATGCGTTTATTGAAGGGATGACGCTGCATTTTGTTACCGACCGGCAGCCGCTTTCACGAGAAGAGTTAAGGGCGATGGTAGGGCGGATTGCGGGGGAGGGGAGATAAGCTCCAGGCCAGCGGCAGCCTCTGCCGCAAACGATGATAGTGATTTTACTTTTACGCACAAATTGAAAGCGTCACGTCAGGCTAAACGGGCATAACAAATTTTACCCGGGTAAAATTGGCACCATTCTCATTATCTGCCTACGCTTATATTTTTACCCGGATAAAAAGGCAAGCACATGCCCGCTATCACCCTCACTGCCTTCTGGCGGCAGCAGCAGATTGCGCACGGAACCCTGAGCGAACTGATGCAGCAGCTACAATCCGTTAACATCGGTCGTGAAACCGTTTTCATTTTCAACGATCGCAGCGGCAAACGCCTCGATATTCATCTTCATGAAGATATTGCCAGCGCCCTGGCGGTCTACCCGGAGCTGGCGGAAAGTACCGCGGTGAAAACCCGTGGACGACCAAAACTGGGCGTGTCGGCAAAAGAGGTCACCCTGCTGCCCCGACACTGGGAGTGGCTGGCCACGCAGCCCGGCGGCGCTTCCGCCACGCTGCGCAGGCTTATCGATCAGGCGAGGAAAAGCGCTAAACCGGCGGATAACAAGCGCCAGCGCCACGACCGCGCCTATCACTTTATGTACGAAATCGCGGGGGATCTTCCTGGCTACGAGGCCAGCATGCGCGCGCTGTTTGCCGACGATGAAGCGGCATTTACGGCCAGTATCGCAAGCTGGCCGCAGGATATTCGCGAGTACGCGCTACGGTTAGCTTTTGGCAAAGAGGAAGAGAGCCACGACGCCTAAAATCTCTACAAATGTAAATTTTTGTGCAATTTGCTGGTTGGTTTTTATTTCAATGTATTGATTTTAAAAAGATTAAAATCTACCCCTGCTTTCTCTTTTCCTGTCAGGCAACAAAACGCAGAAGGATACGCTACGCTTTGTAAACCAGCCTGCGGCAAGCGTTTTTACCTCTTCTGCGGACGTCGCCACCATAACACCGGGGAAGCCACTATGACCCACAGTCATGAAGATGATGTGAAGATGCTGCTGTCTGCGTTTGAGCAACGTCTCGAACAACTTTTGCCCGCGGGGGAGCAGGAAGGGCAAGTCTATGCAGCCATGCGTGATGCCACGCTTGTCGCGGGCAAGCGTATGCGCCCTTTGTTGCTGCTGCTGGCGGCGCGAGATATGGGCTACAAAACAGAGCCGACGGGCATTCTCGATTTGGCCTGCGCCATTGAGATGGTCCATGTCGCCTCCCTGATCCTGGATGACATGCCCTGCATGGACAACGCGACGCTCCGCCGCGGGCGGCCTACGGTTCACTACCAGTATGGCGAACACGTGGCGATCCTGGCGGCGGTGGCGCTGCTCAGTCACGCTTTTTGCGTTATCTCCCGCGCGCCTTCGCTGACCCACGAGGCAAAAGCGCGGGCGATGGCTGAGCTTTCTGCGTCGGTGGGGCATATGGGGCTGGTGCAGGGGCAATTCCGCGATCTCAATGAGGCCCGCCAGAGCCGAAATACCGATGAGATCCTGCTGACCAATGAGCTGAAAACCAGCAGCCTGTTCAACGCCGCTCTGCAACTGGCGGCCATTGCCGCCGACGCGCCGCCTCCGGTCAGCGAACGGCTGCGCTTTTTTGCCCGCGATCTCGGCCAGGCCTTCCAGCTGATTGATGACCTGACCGATGGCTCCAGTGCCAACGGCAAAGATCCGCATCAGGATAAAGACAAATCGACGCTGGTAGCCGTGCTCGGGGCAGAGAGTGTCTTCCTGCGGCTGCGCGAACACGTGCGCAGCGCCGATCAGCATATCGCTACCGCCTGTCAGCCGGGAAATACCGCCCGCTACTATGTTCACATCTGGTTTGAAAAACAGCTGACGCTTATCAGCCAGAGCCTGTCGTTATCCCTGTCGGAGTGTCAATGAGCAGCCTGTCGCAACGTAAAAGCGATCATCTCGATATCGTACTGAACAGCATGCCCGGCGTAAAAAAATGTACCAGCGGCTTTGAAAAATGGCGCTTCGGGCATTGCGCACTGCCCGAACTGCATCTTGATGAGATTGACCTCTCGACCCCGCTGTTTGGCCGAACCCTGAACGCGCCGCTGCTGATAAGCTCCATGACCGGCGGCACCCGACGGGCGAGCCAGATTAACCAACACCTTGCCATTGCCGCACAGACACTGGGGCTGGCGATGGGGGTGGGCTCCCAGCGCGTGGCGCTGGAGAGTGACGCCAGATATGGCCTGACGCGCGAACTGCGATCTTTTGCCCCGGACATTGTGCTGATGGCGAACCTCGGCGCGGCGCAAATCGCGGGACCACAGGGGCTGGATTATGCCAAACGGGCCGTCGAGACCCTCGCGGCGGATGCGCTCATCATCCACCTTAACCCGCTGCAGGAGGCGCTGCAGCACGGCGGGGATCGCAACTGGTACGGCGTCATCGACGCCATCCATCGCACCGTCGAGGCGCTGGATGTGCCGGTGGTGGTGAAAGAGGTGGGTAACGGAATTTCAGTTCCGGTAGCCCGCAAGCTGGCGGCGGCGGGAGTGGCGATGCTGGATGTCGCCGGTGCCGGGGGCACCAGCTGGGCGGCGGTGGAGGGCGAACGCGCCGTTAACGCCCACGACCGGGCGGTGGCGATGGCCTTTGCCGACTGGGGGATCCCGACCGCGACGGCGCTTCAGGATCTGCATCAGGCACTGCCCGATATGCCGCTGGTGGCCTCGGGTGGGATCGCCAACGGCATTGAAGCGGCAAAAGCGATCCGCTTAGGCGCAAGCCTGGTGGGGCAGGCGGCCGGCGTGCTGCAAAGCGCGTTAACCTCCAGCGAGGCGGTTATCGACCATTTTCAGGTGATCATCGACCAGCTGCGCGTCGCCTGCTTCTGCACTGGCAGTGCAAACCTGGCCCAGCTGCGTCAGGCCACGCTGGTGGCACAAACGTAATGGCGCCAGCGTGGGACATCATCTTAGCGGGCGGCGGACTGGCCAACGGGCTGATCGCCTTACGCTTGCGACAGCTACAGCCGACGCTGCGCGTACTGCTTCTTGAGGCTGACAGTAAGCCTGGCGGGAATCACACCTGGTCCTTTCATGAGGGCGACATTACACCGGAACAGCATCGCTGGGTTGCCCCACTGGTGGCTCACCGCTGGCAGGGGTATGACGTCCGCTTTCCTGACCTGAACCGCACCCTTCCCGGGGACTATCTCAGCATCACTTCCGAACGTTTTGCCGAGGTGTTGACCGCGACCTGCGGCGACAATCTGCATACCCGTGCCGCTGTCACCGCGCTCACGCCGACGTCGGTGACGCTTGCTGACGGTACCACGCTCCAGGCCCGGGCGGTCATTGATGGTCGGGGCTACATGGCGGACAGGCATCTTACTACCGGGAGCCAGTCCTTTCTCGGCCAGCAGTGGCGTCTGAGCCAGCCCCACGGCCTGACCCGGCCCATCCTGATGGATGCCACGGTCAATCAGCAGGGCGGGTATCGTTTTGTCTACACGCTGCCGCTTTCTGCGAACGAACTCTTGATCGAAGATACCCACTACGTTGACGCCGCCCGACTGGATGCTGGTGTTGCGCGGCAAAACATCGCCGATTACGCCCGCGAGCAGGGCTGGGGGCTGGCGCATCTTGAGCGCGAAGAGCAGGGCGACCTTCCCATTATGCTGGCGGGCAATTTCCCGGCCTACTGGCAGGGGCGAGACAAACAGCCGTGCAGCGGACTGCGCGCCGGGCTGTTTCATGCCACCACCGGCTATTCCCTGCCCCACGCGGTGGCGCTGGCCGAGGCCATTGCCGCAAGCGCGGATAGCAGCGCAGCCGCGCTTTTTTCCGTTATCCATCGCTACGCCCTGCGCCAGTGGCGCGAGCAGCGCTTTTTCCGCTCCCTCAACCGCATGCTGTTCCTGGCGGGGGATGCCGATAAGCGCTGGCAGGTGATGCAGCGGTTTTACTCTCTTAACGAAGGGCTGATTGCCCGCTTTTACGCCGGGCAGCTGACCCTGGCCGATAAAGCGCGGATCCTGGCAGGCAAGCCCCCGGTACCCGTCGGCGAAGCGATGCTCGCCATACTGAAACTCACTCCCCGGATGCGAGCGTTTCACCATGAATAAAACAGTGATTATTGGCGCCGGTTTTGGCGGATTAGCGCTGGCCATTCGGCTGCAGGCGCAGGGCATCAACACGCTTCTGCTGGAGCAGCGGGATAAGCCCGGCGGACGCGCTTACGTTTATCACGACGAGGGATTCACCTTTGACGCCGGGCCGACGGTGATAACCGATCCCAGCGCCATCGAAGAGCTCTTTACACTGGCCGGCAAACGCATGGCCGATTATGTCGAGCTGCTGCCGGTGACCCCGTTCTATCGCCTCTGCTGGGAGACGGGAGAAGTCTTTGATTACGACAACGTGCAGACCCGGCTGGAAGAGCAGATAAGACGATTTAACCCGCGCGACGTGGAGGGCTACCGCAAGTTTCACGCTTATTCGCGGGAGGTGTTTAACGAGGGCTATCTCAAGCTTGGCACGGTGCCGTTCCTCTCTTTTCGCGATATGCTTCGCGCCGGGCCGCAGCTTACCCGCCTTCAGGCCTGGCGCAGCGTCTACAGCATGGTCTCCCGCTTTATCGAGAATGAACAGCTGCGCCAGGCGTTCTCGTTTCATTCCCTGCTGGTGGGGGGCAATCCCTTCGCCACCTCGTCCATTTACACCCTGATCCACGCCCTTGAGCGGGAGTGGGGCGTCTGGTTTGCCCGCGGGGGAACCGGGGCGTTAGTGCAGGGGCTGGTGAAGCTCTACCAGGACCTGGGCGGCGAGCTACAGCTGAATGCGGAGGTGACCCGGCTGCAGGCCGACGGCGATCATATCAGCGCCGTCACGCTCAAAGATGGCCGGACGATCCCTGTCGCAGCGGTGGCCTCCAATGCCGACGTGGTGCATACCTACGAAAAGCTACTGGGACATCATCCCACAGGGGCGGCGCGCGCGGCCTCGCTCAAGCGCAAACGGATGAGTAACTCCCTGTTTGTGCTCTATTTTGGCCTCAACAAGCAGCACGATCTGGCCCACCACACCGTCTGTTTCGGGCCGCGCTATAAAGCGCTTATCGACGAGATATTTAATAAAAACGCCCTGGCGGAGGATTTTTCCCTCTACCTGCATGCCCCCTGTGTCACCGACCCCTCCCTGGCCCCGCCGGGCTGCGGCAGCTACTACGTGTTAGCGCCCGTGCCGCATCTGGGGACGGCGGATCTCGACTGGGACGTTGAGGGGCCGCGCCTGCGTGACAGGATTTTTGCCTATCTCGAAGCCCACTACATGCCAGGGCTGCGTAGCCAGCTGGTGACTCACCGCATGTTTACCCCCTTTGATTTTCGCGACCAGCTTGGGGCGCATTTGGGCTCCGCCTTTTCGGTAGAACCGATCCTGCGCCAGAGCGCCTGGTTCCGGCCGCACAATCGCGACAGCCGCATCCCCAACCTCTACCTGGTCGGGGCGGGTACCCACCCAGGCGCCGGTATTCCTGGGGTGATCGGCTCGGCCAAAGCAACGGCAGGACTGATGCTGGAGGCGCTTTCCCGATGAACACAACCCTGATGGATCACGCCACCGACACCATCGCCGTGGGATCAAAAAGTTTTGCCACCGCCGCGAAGCTGTTCGATCCCGCCACCCGGCGTAGCGTGCTGATGCTTTACGCCTGGTGCCGCTATTGCGACGACGTGATCGACGGGCAGGAGCTGGGGTTTAACGTCACTCCCGTGGAGATCGCCCCGGCCGAGCAACGCCTTGAGATGCTCAAACGCCAGACCCTGCGCGCCTGGGAGGGGGGTGAGATGCATGAACCCGCCTTTGCCGCTTTTCAGGAGGTGGCGCTGGGGCACAATATCCCGCTCCAGCTGGCTTACGATCATCTGGATGGCTTTGCCATGGACGTGCGCGAGACCCATTACGAGACCTTCGATGACACCCTGCAATACTGCTATCGCGTGGCGGGGGTGGTGGGGCTGATGATGGCGAGGGTGATGGGTGTGCGCGATGAAGCGGTGCTCGATCGCGCCTGTGATTTAGGCCTGGCGTTTCAGCTCACTAATATTGCCCGGGATATTGTCGAGGATGCCCGGGTTGGTCGCTGCTATCTGCCGGCCCGGTGGCTGGCAGAGGCGGACATCGACCCAGCGGCAATGACCTCACCCCAGATGCGCCAACCCCTCGCGGGCATTGCCCAGAGGCTGGTAGCCGAAGCCGAGCCTTACTATGCCTCTGCCCGGCAAGGTCTGGCTGGGCTACCGCTGCGATCCGCGTGGGCAATTGCCTCGGCGCACGGGGTCTACCGTGAAATTGGCGTGAAGGTGAGCGCGGCGGGTGCCCGCGCCTGGGATAATCGGCAGGGCACCAGCTCGGTGGAAAAATCGGGATTACTGCTAAAAGGCGCCTTGCTGGCGCTTACTTCTCGTTTTGCGACGCCGTCGCCGCGTCCGGCTCAGCTCTGGCAGCGCCCTCGCTAGCTGCGCGACGCGCCTTGCGCTGGCGTAACGTCGCCTGCAATTTTTCTACCGGCGGGGCATAGAGAAAACCAAAGGAGACGCAGTCCTCTTTGCCCCGCACCGCATGGTGCAGGCGGTGCGCCAGATAGAGGCGCTTGAGATAACCTTTGCGCGGGATATAGCGAAACGGCCAGCGCTGATGCACCAGCCCATCATGCACCATAAAGTAGAGCGCGCCGTAGGCCGTCATCCCGGCACCAATCCACTGCAGCGGCCACAGGCCCCACGTTCCCAGCGCAATCAGCACAATCGCCAGCACCGCGAACACCACGGCGTAAAGGTCGTTCACCTCAAACCAGCCTGTGCGCGGCTCGTGGTGCGATTCATGCCATCCCCAACCCCAGCCGTGCATGATGTATTTGTGGGACAGAGCGGCGACGAGTTCCATGGCGGCAACGGTTAAAAGCACGATCACTGTGTTGTACAACGCGAGCATTGGGGCTCCTTGGGCTCGGGGAAGAGAGGGCTCAGGTATTAAGCGTAACAGGTAATTGGAGGAAGGGGGGGGCGAAGTATGCGAACCGGATTTTATGATAATAAAATCGGTGACCGCTTGTAACATCCCATGGCAAAAGGATGTGATAAAGACATTTAAGCTAAATAAATAACCTGGAGTCAGCGTTATGCAGTCCTGATGATCCAGGTTGTTGCCATTATTTATAGGCTGTCGCTAAAGAATATTATGATAATTAAGATAACCGTACCATACTGCAATTGCAGCACCATAAATAACAGTGACAATCCATCCTTTGTTTAATTTTGGTGACGTAAAGTGAAAAGTCTTTTCTTTTCTTATCGCAACATAAGTCGTTAAACAATAACCCAGGACGGCTAAAAGTATGAACAGTGAAAGAAATAGTTTGACGATATTGTCTATTGTCAAATCTTGAGGGTTATCATAAAACAATATGCCAAAGTTGATAAAAGTCAAAAGCGTTAAACCGGTCAATGCACCTGCTATCCAGATAAGGACATCGGAAGTGAAACGTCTGAACGTGTGATAGAATTTTTTAACATTCTGAGATTTTGGGGAAGAGATGCTCTCACGGTGTTTTGTATATAAAGCAATGAGTACCATAATTGTGCTTACCGGAAAAACAAAATTCAGAGCAGGCATGGTTGATGCATAGGCTTTCATTAAATAATCTGCTGCAGAATAATTATTGCTTCTCCAGTTAATAATTAGCGTTATTAAAGGAAATAGCGTCCAGATAGAAGCCCGATACAAGAGATCGCGGTATATTGTTACTTTAAGAAGTTCGTCGAACCAATTGCTTTCAACTTTCATTCGTATTCCTCAGTTTGCGCATATAGTGAAAGGTGAGATGAGCTTATCGGCAAAAATCAGTAAAATATGAGGTTTATTTTACCGCGTAAATTGATGGCTATTAATTGAAACAAAAATGTGCTTAGTAAATTTGCTATTATTTATGTAGAACATTACGCGACCGTCGGGGTGACCAGGTTTGAGAATGTACATTTTCCTTCCCGCACCCCGCGCAGAACTTACATAAGTGTGTAAAGTCTGGTGTCATTGGTCAATGAATAAAGATGGCTCAAAACAGCCTTGAAATCTTCGTCTTATTCTGCTGTGGGATCCAGCCCTAAAAGTGCACGGATCACTCCCTAAAAACCTTGCAATTTATTTGGTTATGGCGTCCGCGTTGCTGAACCACATCATGACGGCACCGTGCACTGGCACCTGCTGTGCTTCATGCGCAAAAAAGACCGCAAATCCATCACCGCGCTGCTGCGTAAATTCGCCATTCGTGAGGACCGGGAGGAGCTGGGCACCAATACCGGGCCGCGCTTCAAGTCTGAGCTTATCAACACGCGCAAGGGTACACCGACCAGCTATATCGCCAAATACATCAGCAAGAATATCGACGGGCGCGGGTTGGCGCAGGAAATCAGTAAAGAAACGGGCAGATCACTGCGTGATAACGCTGAGAACGTAAACGCCTGGGCTTCGCTGCACCGTGTTCAGCAATTCCGCTTCTTTGGTATCCCTGGCCGTCAGGCGTACCGCGAGCTGCGCTTGCTGGCCGGGCAAGCCGCGAGAGCGCATAGCGATAAAAAAGCAGGTGCACGGGTGCTGGAAAATGCGCGGCTTGATGCCGTGTTAGCTGCGGCTGGTGCGGGCTGCTTTGCCACCTACATCATGAAGCAGGGCGGCGTTCTGGTTCCCTGCAAACATCACCTTATCCGTACCGCATATGAGCTGAACGACGAGTGGGGCACCTACGGCGATCACGGAATCCGCATCTATGGCATCTGGTCTCCGATTGTGGAGGGCCGGATCTGCACGCGCGTGATGAAGTGGAAAATGGTTCGCAAGGCCGTTGACGTTCAGGAGGCGACAGCCGACCAGGGCGCTTGCGCCCCTTGGACTCGTGGCAATAATTGTCCCCTGTTGAAAAAACGTATCAAACAGGGGGCGAATCTCCAGGTGGCGAAGAACTTGTAGCGCTGCCGGACTTCGAGAACATGAGCAAAAAGGAACTGCGCGAGCTGACGGCGAGGCTAAGACTGGTCAAACCGAAGCGCCGGAAAGGGTACAAACAGGAAATTACTGAACATCAAAGGCTGCAGCTCGATGCGGAGCTGAGATGCAGGGGCTTTGACGCCAGTGAAATGGAAGTGGATCTGCTTTTGCGTGGGGGCAGTATCCCATCTGGAGCTGGACTGCGCATCTTCTACCGTAACCTGCGACTACAGGAGGATGACAAATGGCGACAGTGGTAATGTGAAGGCGGTAATGAGGCTATCTATTAATCAAAGAGTTAGCTGCGTAAAAAACCATTTCAGCTTTAAATTCATATGTTTTACTGTATATATAAACAGTATTAAGGGGAGGGGGTTGTGAACGATTTGTTCATGGAGTCACTTGCATTGCAGCGGATAGAACTTATGGCCCGGCTGGTCGCCAGCTCAGATTGTAGCGATGACGACAAAGAGGTGGCGATCTCGTGGTTGTCGGAGCTAACTAGCGATCTGGTTACCAGGCTGAATGAATATGGAGTAGGGCATGATGAGAGTACGCATTAGTGATTTCGCACCATGGGAAACTCCCTTCCATATGGCATCCTGCGGTTTGAGAAAGCAGTGCATGTCTATGGTGCATGGATTCGCATGATACAAAAAGGATCGCAACGGGTCGGGGCCGCCAGAACTGGCGCGCTTTCCGGCTCGTCATGGACCTGCATGAAAACCACTACACAAAGCGGGCAGGCGTGGCGGGGATACGAGCGCGCGCCTTGCTATATTATTGCTTGTTCATTAAAATCACAGAGCTCTTTAGCGTAGGAACATAGGTTCCAGCCGGGTGTTTAGCCAGGCTTAAATTTATTGTCCAGTTTAGGGTTGCGAAAGACACAGAGTCCTCCTTCGCATCCCTGGCTGGTACCAGATATGCGAAGGAGGACTCTGCGTCTTTCGCTGTCTTTAGTGAAGAGTCGGAGCGCTATGCAATTTTGCATAGCGCTTTGGTTTTAGGAGAAATTATATGCAGCTAACTTCAAAAATTATTAAAAAATTTAATTATGAAAGGTTAGCTTTTGAACAGTTATTAAATGAAGCACCCAAAAAATATAAGGTTTATTATATTCCAAAGCGTGGTGCCGGTTTTAGAGTAATTGCGCAACCAACAAAAGAATTAAAGAACGTCCAGCGCTTTATAGTTTCTTTGTTAGAACCAATTTTGCCTGTCCATCATAAGGCTATGGCTTACCAGTTAAATAAAAGTATTAAGGATAATGCTTATCTACATAAGGATAACTCCTATGTTCTCAAAATGGATTTCCAAAATTTCTTTAATAAAATAAAACCAGATCTATTTCTTACAAAAATAGAAGCCTCTAACTTAGAGTTGGAATCCTTGGATAAATTTGTATTAAGGAATTTGCTTTTTTGGCGGCCTGGTACTAAAAGAAGCATTACTTTGATCCTCAGTATTGGCGCTCCCAGCTCGCCTTTTATCAGCAATTTTATTATGTACGATTTTGACCGAAATGTTGACGATTGGTGTTTGAATCATGGCGTTGTTTATTCCAGATATGCTGATGACATAACCTTTTCTACAAATACTAAGGATCTTTTAGTATCAGTTCCTAAAATGGTTAAAAAAATGCTCTCAGAGTATGTGCCAGGTCTAACAGTTAACGAGTCAAAGACGATATTTACTTCTAAAGCTCACAATCGACATGTCACTGGGGTGACGTTGACTCCGGAAGGGAAGTTATCTGTAGGACGAGAACGTAAAAGAATGCTTTATGCAAAGATGCATCAGTATTATTTAGGGATGTTATCAACTGAAGATATAAATAAAGTAAGGGGCTTAGTGACTTTTGCTAATTATATAGAAGGTGATTTTATATTTCGGTTGAAAAAGAAGTATGGAAACGAATTAATCGATAGGTTTCTGAAGGAGGGATGTTAGAAATGATTAATAAATTAAGCATTGAAGAATGCTATTTGGATTTTTTAGCGTTAACAGAGAATGTAAAAAATGAAGAATATCTAAAAAATTCTTTAGAAATTGAGAGGTTGAAATCTGCCATTAGTGAGTCAAGGTTTCATCTAAATAAACTGGCTATTCATGATTTTAAGAGAATAAGAGAATTACAGTTTAGTTTAGAAGAGGATTTAACAGTTTTTGTCGGTGATAATGGGTTTGGTAAAAGCAGTATTTTAGAGTCGATCGCTATAGCATTAAGCTGGTTAAGGTCAAATATTGAGAAAGAGAATAAGCCTGGAAGCTATATAAAATTACATGAGGTCAATAACTCTGCTGACGTGGATTATGCTTCAATTACAGCAAATATAAAAATCAAAGACTTACATACTGGCGTATTGATAACAAAATCCAAAGAAGGTGCGCAAATCTCAAGGACTAATGATCTATTTGAGGTTAAAAAATTAGCCAGTATTTATAGACTTATAAATAGATATGTAGATAACGCCAGTCTTCCACTTATGGCGTATTATTCCATTACACGTTCTTACGCAGGGGGAGGGGTTGATAAAAAAAAGAGAGCTAACAAAGCAAAGTCTATTTGGTCCAAATTTGATGTCTATAATGAAATAGAATTTGATAGAAATGACTTTACTGATTTTTTCCAATGGCTTGTTTTTCTCAATAACAGGGCATCTCACGAAAGATTAAATAAATCTGAAAAGACACTCGATGCCCTTTATTCTGATATTGACAAATTAAAATTGACTTTATCTCAACTCTCTAACGTTTCCAATATCGATATGAATGTAATAAGAGGGCTTGAGATATCTTTGAATGAAAAAATAGGTTTCTTGGATGGTTATAGTCAAGTTGAAATTAAAGATAATAAAGCAATCTCTTTATATGAAAAGGTGATAAAAACCATACTTACTTTTTTACCTGAATTTGAAGAGATTAAACTTGTATATAGTGATGATGATTATATCCTTCAGTTAAGTAAGGGAGGTGTGCTGCTTGATATCCAACAGCTATCCCAAGGGGAGAAAGCAGTATTTACTTTAGTCGGTGACATGGCAAGGCGTTTGAGTTTATTAAACCCTCAGTTAGATAACCCGTTAATGGGTTATGGAATTGTGTTAATTGATGAAATAGATTTGCATCTTCATCCTCAATGGCAACAGACAATTATTGAAAGATTAACATCAACCTTTCCTAATATCCAGTTTGTAGTTACTACACATAGCCCGCAGGTTTTATCGACTGTTAATAGTCGGTCTGTCCGTATTTTACAAAAAAATGATATAGATGGAGAGGATGAATTAATAGTATCACATCCCGATTACCAAACAAAAGGAGTAAGTAATCAAGATGCGTTATTATATGGAATGAAAACTGATCCTATTCCAAATACCAAGGCTAATATATTATTGGAAAAATACAAAGAGCTTGTTGAGCTTAATCGATATTCTGATAACGAAGCATTAAGTTTGAGAAAAAGCCTTATAGAACATTTTGGAGAAGACCATCCTTTAATCAAAGAATGTGATGATTTAATCTCAGTATTGAAGTTTAAAGATAAGATTAAAAAACGTTCAGAAGATAAAAAAGGAATGAAGTGAATGAAACATTTGATTCGTCAAATTGATGGGCCTTCTGTTTTAAATAATTACAACTATATAAATCATAATTGGGATTCGTTATCATCAGAAGACAAAAGAGCAATATGGGAAGGTCTTATAAAAATGCAAGGGAAACTATGCGCATATTGTGAAAAAAAAATAGATCATACTCGAGCCGAACGCCGAGCAGCCGTAAGGCATATTGAACATTTTTATAGGAAAAATGATTATAAAGAATTAACATTTGAATGGTCAAATTTATTTGGGTCATGCGGTGAATTAAACAGGTGTGGGTTTTATAAAGATAAGCAAAAATATGATGATCATGAATTGATCAAGGCAGATGTTCATGATCCTGAAAAATATTTCATTTTTTTTGAAACAGGATCCATTAAAATTAGGGAAGGTTTGAGTCATCAGGAAAAGAAGATGGCTGAAGTGACCTTAAGGGTCTTTAACTTGAACCCTGAAATAGGTGGTGTTAAAGCTGAAAGACGCGATGCCATATATAAGAGTATGACTTTAATTAATAAATATGTTGAAGTGGCTGCTGAATTAATTACAGCAGGTGAGGATGAGGACGAAGTAAGAAGTATGGTTGCTGAAGAGTTTTACAACGAGGTTAAAGAAAGATGTTTTATCACTGCGATAAAACATGCTTTCGATAATAGGTTGCCTTGAATACTTTACGGGATGATGTATTTATCGAAGTTTATAATGCTCATCCCAATCCATCTATTAAATTCTTGTGTTCTTTTTTATAAAGGAACTAATTCGTTTTTTACGAATACATGGCTGGCCTTTTCTATATCCCCAAACCCCCAAACATTGTTTGGCATGATCCCTATCATTTGCGGCGGTACGCGGTGTGCTGCCATCATATCGTCGTCCCGGCTCACGTTCTTGATATTCAAAAACTCATCCTTTGCCGCGACTTCTGACAACGGGATGATCTGAATCCCGTCCTTTTTGCCGTTCGGCGAATACATAAACAGGTTGCGGAAATTACCCGGACTCTTGGCGCTTTTCATGGCCTGACGGATATTGTTCACGTCCTCCTGGTTCTGTGCGGCGTCGGTCATATACATGATGAATCCCGCATGGCTGCCATTGATATAATACTTCCGGCGGAACAAGGTGGCGGACAGGTATTCCGTCAGGCCGTAAATCTCCTGGTTTAAGTCCGGTTCCATCAGGTGAAAGATGCTGCCTTTTGTGAACTCATAGGGCTGCGTGGTCATGCCGTATTGCACAAACCAGTAGGTATCCAGATCCACGCCGCGGCGAGTATATTTCGCCAGCGATGGCTCAAGAGACAGAATACCGCCGAGCCGGTTCGTCCGTTTCTCCAGATAGGCGTTACCGAATACCAGATAGTCCTGCACAAACCGGCTGAATGCCTGCTGGCTCAGCAGCGGGTGCGGTATAAAGGTGCTGGTCAGAATGTTTCGCTTCACCGCAATCGGGGAGCTGTGATGCACCGCCGCGCGATAGGTGCGCGCAGCCCGTCAAAACTCACCGGCGGCTCATACCAGCAGTCCATCTGCACACATTCTACATAGTCCAGTAGCTCCCGGCGGTCCAGTACCGGGATCGGGTCGCCAAAGCTGAATGCTTCTGTGGCCGGGCCGCTGCTGCGCTGAACTGCGGCAAGGTTTTTCTTGTTCTTGCCCATCAAAAAATCTCCACAATATTGCTGGTATTGGCGGCTTCGCCCTGCAGCGGTTCGTTAAACAGTGCGTGCATCGTTGCCCAGGCCAGGTCTGTATGGCTGGCTTCTTCGCTGCGGCTGGCTTCGTAGGTGGGGCGGTTGCCGCTGGCGGTGGTGGCGCGCCGGATAGCCATGAATGACTGCGCGATGTCGGTGTGCCCAGCGTCAAACTCCAAGCGGCGGTGGCTGATAATGTCGTATGCCTTGAGCACCAGGGCGTTTTTGACGTTGGGGTTGTAGACAAACTCCCGGACCGCTGGGAAGAACGCCTTCACGTTCTCATACACGCCGTGGCCGATGCCGGTCGAGTCAATGCCGATATAGGTCACGTTGTACTGCTGCGTCAGCTTTTTGATCGTGTCAGCCTGGGCGCGGAAGTCCATCCCACGGCACTAGTGCCGCTCAAGAATGCGGAACTTGCCGCCCGGCACTGTGGGCGGTGCCATCACCACGCATCCGGCGCTGTCGCCGTTCTGCGTACCTTTCGCCGGGTCATAGCCGATCCAGACTTCGCGCCAGCCAAACGGGCGTAGCGCCAGCGCCTGAAAATCGGACCATACTTCCCAGCTGTCCACCATGCAGGCCTGCAGCTCGCTCAGCGGGAACACTGACGCCAGATCGTCAATAAACTTGCACATCAGCAGGTTCTGGTATTCGTCCGGGCTGTACTCCATGCGCAGCTGGTCGATATCAAACAGGTTACAGCCACCACGCACCGCATCTTCCACGGTGACGATCTGGCGGTCCTGGCCGTCCGGGCAGAGCAGGCCCGGGGCCAGATTGCTGTGGGTCAGGTCAATAGCCACCTTGTCCGCTTTGGCGCGGCCCCGGTTGAAGAGTGCGCCGGACCAGAACGGATAGGCGCTGTGGGTCAGGCTGGACGGTGTGGAAAAGTAGGTCTGCCGCTATTTTTTGTGAATGGCCATCCCGGAGGCCACTTTGCGCAGCTCCTGGAATTTCGGTATCCAAAAATATTTTCTAGTTACAGATTGCAGTGGTAGCTCTGCGCTGTGCGGACGTTGGTGGTGGATTGGTTGGCGGCGTTGCTACGAATCTCGCTCCTGCTTCACACGGTCGTATGATGGAGCAATTGGCGCAAGAGATATGCCGCACTCAGCAACACAATATCAGGCTGTAGCTTGATTCCGATGGTAGCGGTTAGGAGTTGCGTCGGGCCACGACTGGCAACAAGAAAGGCCGTATTTAGCGCCAGTTGTTTGCGAAGGAGCCGGAATTCAATAGCTTAAGTGATTTATCTGTAAAATTATAAATTCAAGACAACAAAAAACCCATCAACCTTGAACCGAAACGGCGGGGTTGATGGGCTCCACAAATTGGGGACATCAAAGAAAAGCAGTGGCAATAGTTATGACTGACGTCTGGCAGAAAAGTTCTGCGCATAGCGAAAATTTTTTCGTCATTGCGCAAAAATTTTTTATCCCAGACCCGGCCAGATGATGATGATTAGCGTCCCCGCGAGGGTTAACAACACGTTAGCGATGGCATAGGTGCCCGCGTAGCCCAGCGCCGGAATGTTGCTGCGCGCGGTATCGCTGATGATTTCCATCGCAGGCGCGCAGGTACGCGCCCCCATCATGGCGCCAAACAGCATGGCGCGGTTCATGCGCAGCACGTAGGCGCCGAACAGGAAACAGATCACCACCGGCACCAGGCTCACAATCAACCCGGCCACCAGCATCTGCCAGCCTACCGCGCCCAGGCTGTGGCCAATGCCGCTGCCCGCGCTTAAGCCGACGCCCGCCATAAACACCATCAGGCCAAACTCTTTCACCATATTCAGCGCCCCCTGGGGGATATAGCCGAAGGTGGGGTGGTTGGCGCGCAGGAAGCCGAGCATGATCCCGGCAAACAGCAGACCGGCGGCGTTGCCGATGCCAAAGCTGAAATTGCTGAACTGGAAGGTAATCATCCCAATCATCAGGCCGACGATAAAGAAGGCGCAGAAGGCGAGCAGATCGGTCACCTGACTGTGAATGGAGATAAAGCCGATGCGATCGGCAACGGTCTTCACGCGGCGCGTGTCGCCGCTCACCTGCAGCACATCGCCCTTGTTCAGCACGATGTTGTCGTCGATAGGCATCTCGATCTGGCTGCGGATCACCCGGTTGAGGAAGCAGCCGTGGTCGGTCAGTTTAAGCTGTCCGAGACGGCGGCCCACGGCGTTGTGGTTTTTCACCAC
The DNA here is from genome assembly GCF_002920195.1 of Leclercia sp. LSNIH8. Classification (NCBI taxonomy): domain Bacteria; kingdom Pseudomonadati; phylum Pseudomonadota; class Gammaproteobacteria; order Enterobacterales; family Enterobacteriaceae; genus Leclercia; species Leclercia sp. LSNIH8. Next base: position 586,383 of record NZ_PQJY01000001.1, read on the forward strand.
GATCTCTTCGGTGACGATGCGCATGTCCAGCAGATCGCGGTCGAAGACCTCTTTGCCGTTACGGAAGCTGGGGTCGAGACGGGCGTGCGCATCTGGATAACCCACCAGCGCAATGTCGTCGCCCATCTGCAACACCGCGTCGCCGTCCGGGTTCGCCAGAATGCCGTTACGGCGGATGCGTTCGATATAGCAGCCGGTCTGGCGATAGATGCCCAGCTCGCGCAGGTTTTTACCGTCCGCCCAGGCCACCAGTTCCGGGCCGACACGGTAGGCGCGGATCACCGGCAGGTAGACCTTGCGTTTGCTGTCCGTATCCAGACCGCGTTCGCGGGCGATTTGCTGGGCGCTGGTCTGCAGATCCTGATGCTGTAACTTCGGCAGATAGCGTGCACCCACGATCAGGCTCACCAGACCAATCAGATAGGTCAGGGCATAGCCGAGGCTGAGGTGATCTAACGCCATAGAGAGCTGGGCGTTATCCAGCCCCAGATGGCGCAACGTATCCCCCGCACCCACCAGCACCGGCGTGGAGGTCATCGAGCCGGCCAGCATGCCCGCCGTCAGGCCGATATCCCAGCCAAACAGTTTGCCTAAGCCTAACGCAATCAGCAGGGCACTGCCGACCATCACCAGCGCCAGCATCAGATAATTTTTACCGTCGCGGAAGAAAATTGAAAAAAAGTTAGGTCCGGCTTCAACACCTACACAAAAAATAAACAGCATAAAGCCCAGATTAAGGGCATCCGTGTTAATACTGAAATGTTGCTGGCCTAATAATAACGAGACGACTAAAACGCCAATAGAATTACCAAGTTGGATTGATCCGAGGCGTAATTTACCCAGGCACAGACCCAGCGCCAGTACCACAAATAATAGCAGGATGTAATTCCCGTTTAACAATTCTGCGACGTTTATGTTCACGAAGGATAACTTCTTGTTTACCAGTAAGTGGTTGAAGGGACAGGTGATTTAGGCTACTGTTTTCCCGGTGTTGAGGAGCGCTGCGGCTCCCGGCCGCACACTATAATATATATCAAATAATAATACCAAACTATTACTTTATTTATAACAGACAGCAACATCTGCTCATGATTGCGTAACGACGCGCCGTTCAGGCATGGAATGCCATATAAACCATCTGATTGTGCGTCCAGTGGACGAAAAATGAATTTGCCCACGCTGTAGGGGGACGATTTGAATATTAAACGTAACTGGTTTGGGGTGGCTTGCTGTTTTTTACTTTTTACTGGTGTATGCATCTGCCTGACGTTCAACGTAAGAGGGGCATTTATTGCCGCCGGGCGTCCTGAGCTGGGATTATTGTTCTTCACCCTACCAGGTGCTGCCGCCAGTTTTGTCTCCCGTGGGGGAGAGGTCATCCGGCCGCTGGTCGGTGCGATGCTCGCTGCGCCCCTCTGTCTGGTAGTGATGCGTCTGGTCTTTATCCCGTCGCGCACCATCGTGCAGGAGATGGCATGGCTGTTAAGTGGGGTCTTTTGGTGTGCGTTGGGGGCGCTGTTCTTTCTGTTCGTGCGCCGGGCGCTGGAGAATCGTCGTGCGAGAATAAAAACGCCCTCAGAGTGAGGGCGCGAAAGGCTTACTGGGCAGCAAACAGCCCGAGGTTCGCTTTGGCATAGGCTTCAAAATCGGTAAAGCCGCCAATGTGGTTCTGGTCGAGGAAGATCTGCGGTACGGTTTCAACCGGCTTACCGACGGTTTTTTCCAGATCGGCTTTGGTGATGCCTTCAGCATGAATGTCCACGTAGCGGTAGTTAAAATCATCACGCTCAGCGGTCAGTTTTTCTGCCAGATCTTTTGCGCGCACACAGTAAGGGCAGCCTGGACGTCCAAAAATTACTGCAAACATGTTCTCTCTCCTGAAACTAAGCCTGACGGCGAATGACGCTATATTGCCGATAACTATCGGTAATGAAAAGCAGGTTCTGCCTGTTACATTGATATCTCCAGGCTATGTTTCGCCAATTACAGCCGCCTTTTCTTTGCCTATACTGGCGATATTGTCATTAACGCCCGTACAGAGAGACCGCATGACGCCTGTAATTGATCTGCTTCGTTCCCACCGTTCCATTCGCCATTTTACCGATCAACCCATCAGCGATGCCCAGCGTGAGGCCATTCTTGCCGGTGCGCAGGGTACCTCCAGCTCCAGCTTCCTGCAGTGCAGCTCCATTATCCGCATTACCGATCCCGCGATGCGCGAGCAGCTGGTGACCCTCACCGGCGGGCAGAAGCACGTGGCCGAGGCGGCGGAGTTCTGGGTCTTTTGCGCCGACTTCAACCGCCATCTGCAAATCTGCCCTGAGGCGCAGCTGGGCCTCGCCGAGCAGCTGCTGCTGGGCGTGGTGGATACCGCGATGCTGGCGCAAAATGCGATGACGGCGGCGGAGTCGCTGGGGCTGGGCGGGGTTTACATTGGTGGTATCCGCAACAGCATTGAGGCGGTGACCGAGCTGCTGCAGCTGCCGAAGCACGTCCTGCCGCTGTTTGGCCTCTGCCTCGGCTGGCCGGCGGATAACCCGGATGTTAAGCCGCGCCTGCCTGCGGCGATGGTGATGCATGAAAACCACTATCAGCCGGTCGATAAAGCGGTGCTGGCGCAGTACGACGAAGAGCTGGCGAACTACTACCTCAGCCGCGCGACCAATAACCGCCGCGACACCTGGAGCGACCATATCCGGCGCACCATCATCAAAGAAAACCGTCCGTTTATTCTCGACTATTTGCATAAACAGGGCTGGGCAACGCGATAAGGTCATTCATCCTGCGCCTGCCTGCGTGTATGATACGCAGGCTTTTACCAGATCATGTCTGAGAGGTGCAGGGTGAAAATTGCCATATTGTCCCGGGATGGAACGCTCTGGTCGTGTAAACGCCTGCGTGAAGCGGCGCAGCAGCGCGGCCATCTGGTGGAAATCCTCGATCCGCTGTCCTGCTATATGAATATCAGCCCGGCGGCATCTTCTATTCACTATAAAGGGCGCCAGCTGCCGCATTTTGACGCGGTTATTCCGCGCATTGGCTCAGCGATCACCTTTTATGGCACCGCCGCGCTGCGCCAGTTTGAGCTGCTCGGCAGTTATCCGCTAAATGAATCCGTGGCGATCACCCGGGCGCGTGACAAACTACGCTCCCTGCAACTGCTGGCCCGCCAGGGAATCGACCTGCCGATCACCGGTATTGCCCATTCGCCCGACGACACCCACGATCTGATCGAGATGGTCGGCGGCGCGCCATTGGTGGTTAAACTGGTTGAAGGCACCCAGGGCATTGGCGTGGTGCTGGCCGAAACCCGCCAGGCGGCAGAGAGCGTGGTGGATGCGTTTCGCGGCCTGAACGCGCACATTCTGGTGCAGGAGTACATTAAAGAGGCGAAAGGGCGCGATATTCGCTGCCTGGTGGTGGGCGATGAAGTGGTCGCCGCCATCGAGCGTCAGGCGAAAGAGGGCGATTTTCGTTCTAACCTGCATCGGGGCGGCGTGGCCCGGGTGGTGGAGATCACCCCACGCGAGCGGGAGATGGCCCTGCTGGCCGCCAGAACCCTGGGGCTGGACGTTGCCGGGGTCGATATCTTACGCGCCGACAGAGGGCCGCTGGTGATGGAAGTCAACGCCTCGCCAGGGCTGGAAGGCATTGAGAAAACCACCGGGATTGATATCGCCGGGAAGATGATCGGCTGGATTGAACGCCATGCCACGCCGGAGTTTTGCCTGAAAACGGGCGGATAACTGGCCTGCCGCGCCGTGTGGCCTGGGCCAGGCACTATTTTTTTGAAGGGGTTCCACCGTTATGGATTCACTTGTAGTACCGACACTTGATACGTTACGCCACTGGCTGGACAACATGGGCGTCAGCTTTTTTGAATGCGACACCTGCCAGGCGCTGCACCTGCCGCACATGCAAAACTTTGACGGCGTGTTTGATGCCAAGCTCGATCTGATCAATGACGTTATTCTTTTCTCCGCGCTGGCGGAGGTCAAACCCTCGGCGCTGCTGGCCTTAGCATCGGATTTGTCCGCCATCAATGCCAGTTCTTTGACGGTGAAAGCATTTCTCGATATACAGGATGATAATCTGCCAAAGCTGGTGGTTTGCCAGTCTTTATCCGCGTCCGTTGGGCTGACCTTCCCGCAGTTCGCGGCGTTTATCCAGCAGAGCGAAGAGCAGATCTCTATGGTAATGCTGGAAGCCAGCGCCCATCATCTGCTCTATAACGCTGAAGAGGGCGCTGAGCAGCCTGAATCTGCGAGCAATTTTCTGCACTAAACCTGTCTGACATTTAGGCAGTCGCTGTTGTGGCGGCTGCATAACACCCGCTTTTCTGCTGACTTTAACCTTTCTTTAAAGAATTATTCACCGCCATCCCGCCAATTCGGCTTATCACATAGATACTTCTTGCATAAAAAATTGTTAAAAGGCGTTTTTTAATCTGAGCTATAGCTACGGAGACAAGCTACAGTTTATTCTTGCGATGCTGTTAAACGCGAGCAGATACAGCCACCTGAGTAACATCTTCTGCTACAGGCAGAGTGATAAATTATGCACGTTTCTTGCATAGGCTAAGAGTGTTCATTTTTAGTGCGTTTGTTAACGCGCTTTCAGAAGGATTAACGCTATGATCGCTTTAAATAAAAAATGGTTATCGGGTCTGGTTGCGGGCGCGCTGATGGCGGTCTCTGCAGGCTCGCTGGCGGCAGAGCAAAAAACGCTGCATATCTACAACTGGTCTGATTATATCGCCCCGGATACGGTGGCGAATTTTGAAAAAGAGACCGGGATTAAAGTCGTCTATGACGTCTTCGATTCTAACGAAGTGCTGGAAGGCAAACTGATGGCGGGCAGCACCGGCTTTGACCTGGTCGTACCGTCAGCCAGCTTCCTGGAACGTCAGCTCTCTGCGGGCGTGTTCCAGCCGCTGGATAAAAGCAAACTGCCGGACTGGAAAAACCTCGACCCTGAACTGTTGAAACTTATCGCCAAACACGATCCGGACAACAAATACGCCATGCCGTACATGTGGGCCACCACCGGCATTGGCTATAACGTCGAGAAAGTGAAACAGGTGTTGGGTGCCGATGCGCCGGTAAACAGCTGGGATCTGGTGCTGAAGCCAGAGAACCTGGAAAAACTGAAAAGCTGCGGCGTGTCGTTCCTCGATGCGCCTGAAGAGATTTTTGCCACCGTCCTGAACTACCTCGGCAAAGATCCCAACAGCACCAAAGCGGATGACTACACCGGCCCGGCCACCGATCTGCTGCTGAAGCTGCGTCCAAATATCCGTTACTTCCACTCCTCCCAGTACATCAACGATCTGGCAAACGGCGATATCTGCGTAGCCATCGGCTGGGCAGGGGACGTGTGGCAGGCGGCGAACCGCGCGAAAGAGGCGAAAAATGGCGTGAATATCGCCTATTCGATCCCGAAAGAGGGGGCAATGGCCTTCTTTGATGTCTTCGCGATGCCAGCCGATGCAAAAAACAAAGACGAAGCCTATCAGTTCCTGAACTATCTGCTGCGCCCGGAAGTGATCGCCCACATCTCTGACCACGTCTTCTATGCCAACGGCAACAAAGAGGCCACGAAGCTTGTCAGCGCCGAAGTGCGTGATAACCCAGGGATCTACCCGCCGGAAGAGGTGCGCGCCAAGATGTTTACCCTGAGCGTGCAGGAGCCGAAAATTGACCGCGTTCGTACCCGTGCGTGGACGAAAGTGAAAAGCGGTAAATAACCGTTCGTCGTAGGCCGGGCAAGCGTAGCGCCCCCGGCAACAGGCGCACCGTTCTGGTGCGCCTGCACCATTTTGATTGATGCCGGAGAGCACCCCGTGAACGACGCGATCCCCCGCCCGCAGGCGAAAACCCGTAAAGCGCTGACCCCGCTGCTGGAAATCCGTAACCTGACCAAATCTTTCGATGGTCAGAATGCCGTGGATGATGTCAGCCTGACTATCTACAAAGGTGAAATTTTTGCTCTGCTTGGCGCATCTGGCTGCGGGAAATCGACCTTGCTGCGCATGCTCGCCGGGTTTGAACAGCCCAGCGCCGGGCAGATTATGCTGGATGGCGTTGACCTCTCCCGGGTGCCGCCCTATCAGCGCCCGATCAATATGATGTTCCAGTCTTATGCACTTTTCCCGCACATGACCGTGGAGCAGAACATCGCCTTTGGCCTGAAGCAGGACAAACTGCCAAAAGCGGAAATCACCGCCCGCGTCGCCGAAATGCTGAGCCTGGTGCACATGCAGGAGTTTGCGAAGCGCAAACCGCACCAGCTCTCCGGCGGCCAGCGTCAGCGCGTGGCCCTGGCCCGCAGCCTGGCGAAGCGACCAAAGCTGCTGCTGCTCGATGAACCGATGGGGGCGCTGGATAAAAAACTGCGCGACCGTATGCAGCTGGAGGTGGTGGATATTCTCGAGCGCGTGGGCGTGACCTGCGTGATGGTAACTCACGACCAGGAAGAGGCGATGACCATGGCCGGGCGTATCGCCATCATGAACCGCGGCAAGTTCGTGCAGATTGGCGAGCCGGAAGAGATTTACGAGCATCCGACCACCCGCTACAGCGCCGAATTTATCGGCTCCATGAACGTGTTTGAAGGGCTGCTGAAAAGCCGTGAAGAGGACGGGCTGGTGATTGACTCGCCGGGGCTGATCCACCCGCTGAAAGTGGCGGCGGACAACTCGGTAGTGGATAACGTGCCGGTCTATGTGGCCCTGCGCCCGGAAAAAATCACCCTCTGCGAAGAGGCGCCCGCGGATGGCTACAACTTTGCCGTGGGGGAAGTGGTGCATATCGCCTACCTCGGCGATCTCTCCATCTACCATGTCCGCCTGAAGAGCGGGCAGATGATCAGTGCGCAATTGCAGAACACCTTCCGCTACCGCAAGGGGTTACCAACCTGGGGTGACGAAGTGCGTCTGTGCTGGGAAGCCGATAGCTGCGTTGTGCTGACGGTATAAGGAAGGGCGATGAACAAACCTGAACCTGCGACCCGCGTAGCCGCGGGCATTGATACCAGCTGGCTGACCCGTATGCAGATGGCCCACGGCCGTAAGCTGGTGATCGCGCTGCCCTATCTGTGGCTGATCTTGCTCTTCCTGCTGCCGTTCCTGATTGTGTTTAAAATCAGCCTGGCGGAGATGGCGCGGGCGATCCCGCCCTACAGCGATCTGCTGGAGTGGGGGGACAGTCAGCTGTCGATCATGCTCAACCTGGGCAATTTCCTGCAGCTGACCGAGGATCCGCTCTATTTTGAGGCCTATCTGCAATCGCTACAGGTCGCGGCTATTTCAACCCTCTGCTGTCTGCTGCTGGCTTACCCACTGGCCTGGGCGGTGGCGCACAGCAAGCCCTCGACGCGTAATATTCTGCTGCTGCTGGTGATTTTACCCTCATGGACCTCATTCCTGATCCGCGTCTATGCCTGGATCGGGATCCTGAAAAACAACGGCGTACTGAATAACGTTCTGCTCTGGCTTGGGGTTATCGACCAGCCGTTGACCATTCTGCACACCAATCTGGCGGTCTATATCGGCATTGTCTACGCCTATCTGCCGTTTATGGTGCTGCCTATCTACACCGCCCTGACGCGCATCGACTACTCGCTGGTGGAGGCGGCGCTGGATCTCGGTGCCCGTCCGATGAAAACCTTCTTCAGCGTGATTGTGCCGCTGACCAAAGGCGGAATTATCGCCGGGTCGATGCTGGTGTTTATTCCGGCGGTGGGGGAATTTGTGATCCCGGAGCTGCTCGGCGGCCCGGACAGCATCATGATTGGCCGCGTGCTCTGGCAGGAGTTTTTTAATAACCGCGACTGGCCGGTGGCCTCGGCGGTGGCGATCGTGATGTTGCTGCTGCTGATCGTGCCGATCATGTGGTTCCACAAGTACCAGCAGAAACAGATGGGAGATCACGGATGAACAATTTACCGGTAGTGCGCTCGCCGTGGCGGATCCTGATCCTGGTCCTCGGCTTTACCTTCCTCTATGCGCCGATGCTGATGCTGGTGATCTACTCCTTTAACAGCTCCAAGCTGGTGACGGTGTGGGCGGGCTGGTCAACGCGCTGGTACGGCGAGCTGTTCCGCGACGAGGCGATGATGAGCGCCGTGGGCCTGAGCCTGACCATTGCCGCCTGCGCGGCGACGATGGCGGCCATTCTGGGCACGATTGCCGCGGTGGTGATGGTGCGCTTTGGTCGTTTTCGCGGGGCCAACGGCTTCGCTTTTATGATCACTGCCCCGCTGGTGATGCCCGATGTCATCACCGGCCTGTCGCTGCTGCTGCTGTTTGTCGCCATGGGGCATGCCATCGGCTGGCCATCGGATCGCGGCATGCTCACCATCTGGCTGGCCCACGTCACCTTCTGTACCGCCTATGTGGCGGTGGTCATCTCCTCGCGCCTGCGCGAGCTGGACCACTCCATTGAAGAGGCGGCGATGGATCTCGGGGCGACGCCGCTGAAGGTCTTCTTCATCATCACCCTGCCGATGATCATGCCGGCGGTGATCTCCGGCTGGCTGCTGGCCTTTACCCTGTCGCTGGACGACCTGGTGATTGCCAGCTTTGTCTCCGGGCCGGGGGCCACCACGCTGCCGATGCTGGTCTTCTCCAGCGTGCGCATGGGGGTTAACCCGGAGATCAACGCCCTGGCGACGCTGATTCTCGGCGTGGTCGGCATCATCGGGTTAATTGCCTGGTATCTGATGGCGCGGTCTGAAAAACAACGTCAGCGCGATATCCAACGTGCAAGACGCGGCTGAAGCTCCTAAAATCTGCAAAGAAGCGAAATTAAGATGCCGCGTTATCGCGGCATCGTTTCATGGAAGACATCACGTTGGGATTTTTCACGAAAACAAGCCGTTCGCATGCCCGTCTGAACGTTCCTGCCCTGGTGCAGGTGGCGGCGCTCGCCATTATCATGATCCGCTGCCTTGATGTGTTTATGATTTTCAATACGCTGGGGATGCGCGGGCTGAGCGAGTTTGTTCACCGCAGCGTACAGACCTGGAGCCTGACGCTGGTCTTTTTCGCCAGCCTGATGCTGGTCTTTATCGAAATTTACTGCGCCTTTTCGCTGGTGAAAGGGCGTAACTGGGCGCGGATTATCTACCTGCTGACCCAGATCACCGCCACCGGCTATCTGTGGGCCGCATCGCTGGGCTACGGCTATCCCGAGCTGTTCAGCATCCCCGGCGAGTCAAAGCGCGAGATTTTCCACACCCTGGTGATGCAAAAACTGCCCGACATCCTGGTGCTCGGCCTGCTGTTTGTCCCTGCGGCCAGCCGACGGTTTTTCCGTCTGCAATAACGTGTATAATCGCTGCCCCCAGACGTATTAAGGTTTCGTTATGCAGTGCGCACTCTATGATGCCGGTCGCTGTCGCTCCTGTCAGTGGATAGCGCAGCCGGTCTCTTCACAACTTTCCGCCAAAATGACCGACCTGCAGACGCTGCTGTCTGGCCTGCCGGTGGCGGAGTGGTGCGCGCCGGTCAGCGGGCCGGAACAGGCGTTTCGCAATAAAGCCAAAATGGTGGTCAGCGGCAGCGTCGAAAAACCGCTGCTCGGCATGCTGCACCGCGACGGCACCCCTGTCGATCTGACCGACTGCCCGCTCTATCCGGCCTCGTTCTTCCTGGTCTTTGCCGCCCTGAAACCCTTTATCGCCCGCGCGGGCCTGACGCCCTACAACGTGGAACGCAAGCGCGGCGAGCTGAAGTACATTCTGCTCACCGAAAGCCAGCTTGATGGCGGGATGATGCTGCGCTTCGTGCTGCGCTCGGAGGCCAAGCTGCCCCAGCTCCGCGCGGCGCTGCCGTGGCTACAGGAACAGCTGCCGCAGCTGAAGGTGATTACCGCCAATATTCAGCCAGTGCATATGGCGATCATGGAAGGGGAAGAGGAGATCTTCCTCACCGACGCTCAGGCGCTGGCAGAGCGTTTTAACGACGTGCCGCTGTGGATCCGCCCAAAGAGCTTCTTCCAGACCAACCCGACCGTGGCAAGCGAGCTGTACGCCACCGCACGCGACTGGGTGCGTGGTCTGCCGGTTAACCATATGTGGGATCTCTTCTGCGGCGTCGGCGGCTTTGGCCTGCACTGCGCCACCCCACAGATGCAGCTGACCGGGATTGAGATCTCCGCCGAGGCGATCGCCTGCGCCACCCAGTCCGCCGCGGAACTGGGGCTGACGAATCTGCACTTCCAGGCGCTCGATTCCACGCAGTTCGCCACCGGCCAGGGCAACGTGCCGGAGCTGGTGCTGGTAAACCCGCCGCGCCGCGGTATCGGTAAGGCGCTGTGCGACTACCTGAGCCAGATGGCGCCACAGTTTATTATCTACTCCAGCTGCAATGCCCAGACGATGGCAAAAGACATTCGCGACCTGCCCGGTTACCGGATTGCGCGGGTGCAGCTGTTCGATATGTTCCCGCATACTGCGCACTATGAAGTGCTGACGCTATTAGTTAAATCCTGAGGAACCGCCCGGCGGCGCTGCGCTTGTACGGGCCTACGGTTTCGTAGGCCGGGTAAGGTGCAGCCGCCACCCGGCAACCCCCTGCACAATGTTAAACAAAATGTGAACGTTTCCCGCCCCGGAAATCGGGTAAGCTTTAGCTGTTAAGATTCAATAAGGCTGACCGATGAAGCACATCCTGCTAGTGGAGGACGACGGCGATATCGCCGCGTTACTGCGCCTCAATTTAGAAGACGAAGGTTACGTGATTACCCATGAAGCGGACGGGGGCAGGGCGCTGCAGCTGCTCGGGCAACCTCACTGGGACGCGGTGATCCTCGATCTGATGCTGCCCAACGTTGACGGGCTGACCCTCTGCCGGGCGATCCGCGCCCGGGACCATTACCTGCCGGTGATTATCATCAGCGCCCGCAGCAGCGAAACTGAGCGTATTCTGGGCCTGGAAACCGGGGCCGATGACTATCTGGCTAAACCCTTCTCGGTGCAGGAGCTGGTGGCGCGCATCCGGGCGCTGTTCCGTCGTCAGCAGGCGATGGGGCAGCAAACGTCCGGGCTGATTAACGCCCACGGCCTGACCATCGACCCGCTGGCCCGCAGCGTGCTGCTGCGCGGCGAGGTGGTTGACCTGACGCCGCGCGAGTTCGACTTACTCTACTTTTTTGCCCGCCATCCCGGCGAGGTCTTCTCCCGGCTTGCCCTGCTCGAACAGGTGTGGGGATACCAGCACGAAGGGTACGAGCATACCGTCAACACCCATATCAATCGTCTGCGGGTAAAAATTGAGAAAGATGCCGCCGAGCCGGAGATCATCCGCACCGTCTGGGGTAAAGGCTATCTGTTTGCGGAACGCCCACTATGATCCGTCGTCTCACCCTGATCTTCATCCTTCTGCTGACGGTCTGCGCGGCGGTGGCCTGCGCGGTGCAGCTCTGGACCAGCATGCAGTATGGCAACGCCATGGTGCAGCGTCTCTCCGGCGGGCTGGCGCAGCACATCGCCCAGCGCGAAACCCTGCTGGATGCGCACGGGCAGGTCGATCGCTCCCGCCTCAAGCCGCTGTTCGACAGGCTGATGACTTACAACCCCAGCGTGGAGCTCTACATCCTCTCCCCGGACGGGCAGATCCTTGCCGATGCCGCGCCGCCGGGGCATATCAAACGCCAGCATCTCGCCGTTGCGCCGGTACAGCAGTTCCTGAGCGGCGGGATGATGCCGGTCTATGGCGACGATCCCCGCACCCTGACGGGAGAGAAGGTCTTCAGCGCCGTGCCGCTGCATCAGGACGGCGTGCTGCGCGGCTATCTCTACATCATTTTGCAGGGAGAAGAGCTGAACGCCCTGGCGGAGCAGGCATGGCAGAAAACGCTCTGGAGCACGGTGCTCTGGTCGCTGCTGCTGGTGGCGCTTTTCGGCGCGCTGGCGGGCGGCCTGGTCTGGTACTGGGTGACCCGGCCTGTCAAGCAACTGACCGACGAGGTGAGTGGCCTGGATCGCGAAAGTATGCACGTTATCAAGCAGCTTGCCACCCAGCCTATACAGACCGCGCCGTCTGATGAAGTGGCCCTGCTGCGTAATACCTTCATCGAACTGGCGCAGCAGATTGCCAGCCAGTGGGATCAGCTGGCCGACAGTGACCGGCAGCGCCGGGAGTTTATCGCCAATATCTCCCACGATCTGCGTACCCCGCTGACCGCGCTGCTGGGCTATCTGGAAACTTTGTCGCTGAAATCGGGCACGCTATCCGCAGAGGAGACGCAGCACTATCTCTCCATTGCCCTGCGTCAGGGGCATAAAGTGCGCCATCTGTCGCAGCAGCTGTTTGAGCTGGCGCGCCTTGAGCACGGCAGCATCAAGCCCCAGCGCGAGCGCTTTGCTATCGGGGAGCTCATCTCCGACGTGGCGCAAAAGTTTGACCTGGCGGTGGAGACGCGCAAGCTGCGGCTGCATATCGACGTGCCGCGCCAGCTGCCGATGATCAACGCCGATCTGTCGATGATCGAGCGGGTGGTCACCAATCTGCTGGATAACGCCATCCGGCATACACCGCCGGGCGGCGAGATCGGGCTGAAAGTGTGGCGGGAGGGCGAGCAGTTGCAGGTGGAGGTGAATGACAGCGGGCCGGGGGTAGATGAACACCTGCGCGACGATCTCTTTATGCGGCCTTCTGCGCTGAGCCAGCAGGCGTCGCGGGATAATCGCGGCGGGCTGGGGCTGTTGATCGTCAAAAGGATGCTGGAGCTGCACGGCGGGGGGATCAGGCTGATGGAGGCGGCGAAAGGGGCGCGTTTTCGCTTCTATGTGCCGTTATAAAAACGCCGGGTGGCGATAACGCTTACCCGGCCTACGGATGGTGCGGTCTGATGCCCGGTGGCGGCTTCGCCTTACCGGGCCTACGGATGGTGCGGTTTGTGGTTTTGTAGGCCGGGTAAGCGCAGCGCCACCCGGCAAAACAGGCTTACTGCGGGAACCACTGGTCGCTGATTTTCTGATACGTGCCGTCAGCTTTAATCGCTTTCAGGGCGCCGTTCAGTTTCTCGACCAGGGCTTTGTTATCCGGACGAACCGCGATGCCCAGACCGGTGCCGAAGTACTGCGGGTCGGTCACTTTATCGGTAGCGGTACCCAGCTGCGGGTTGGTCTTCAGCCACTCGTTCACCACCGCCGTATCGCCAAACACGCCATCGATACGGCCATTCTTCAGGTCGATAATCGCATTCTGGTAGCTGTCATAGGCCACGGTTTTCACTTCCGGGTGCTTATCCTGGAGATATTTCTGGTGCGTGGTGCCGTTTTCCATGCCGATGCGCTTGCCTTTCAGCTGCTCAAAGGAGGTGTACTGGCCTTTTTTGGCAATCACCACCGCAGAGTTGGCATAGTACGGCTCGGTGAAGGCGACCTGCTTGCTACGCTCCGGAGTAATATCCATGCCGGAGATCACCGCGTCATATTTTTTAAATTTCAGGGACGGGATCAGGCTATCAAAAGCGTGGTTAGTAAAGGTGCACTCGGCCTGCATCTGTTTGCACAGCGCTTTCGCCAGGTCGATATCAAACCCAACGATCTGGTTGCTGGCATCCAGTGATTCGAACGGTGGATAGGTCGCAGAAACACCGAAGTTGATCTTATCGGCAGCAGAGGCGCCTGCGGCGAAGGTAGCGAGTAAAGCGGCCAGAACTAACTTTTTCATCATGAAGCTCCCGTCTGTCAATCTTGTCATTATGTGCCGTGTCTGCGGCTGAGAGTTACAATGCCACTTAATGAATTTGTATGCAATAAAAATGATTAAACATTATTTTGAGAATAAAAAATACGGGAAGCTGTCAGGCTTTCCCGTCTTTCTTAAATCAAACTTATGCAGTTTTAATTGCGGCGTTCGAAGGCCAGGGCTTTACGTTCAACCAGACGCATCAGCAGCGTCAGCAGGCCGTTGACGATGAGGTAGATAATACCTGCAGCGCCAAACACCATCACATCATAGGTGCGGCCGTACAGCAGCTGTCCGTGGCCCATCACCTCCATCAGCGTGATGGTGTAGGCCAGCGACGTACTCTTGAACACCAGCACCACTTCGTTGGAATATGACGAGAGGGCGCGTTTGAAGGCGTAGGGCAGCAGGATCGCCAGCGTGTCTTTCTTGCTCATCCCCAGCGCGCCGCAGGACTGCCACTGACCGTCCGGAATGGCGCGGATCGCGCCGTAGAACAGCTGCGTGGTATAGGCGGCACTGTTCAGCGACAGGGCGAGCAGGGCGCAGAGCCACGGCTCGGAGAGCAGATGCCACAGCACCGGATATTCCTGCAGCGTCGGGAACTGCCCCGGGCCGTAATAGATCAGGAAGATCTGCACCAGCAGCGGCGTGCCGGTAAACAGGGTGATGTAGCCGCGCACGATCCACACCAGTACCGGCGTTTTCAGCGTCAGGATGATGGTGAAAATCAGCGCCAGGATCAGCGCCACGATAATCGAGGCCACCGTCAGCGTCAGGCTGGTGTGCAGCCCTTTCATCAGTTCGGGTAAGTAATCCAGCATCAGCCTGGTCTCCGTTCAAAACGCGTTGCACGCAGGTCAATACGCTTGAGAATGTACTGACTGAGCAACGTGATCACCAGGTAGATGGCCGCCGCCACGATGTACCAGGTAAAGGGCTCCTGAGTACGGGTGGCGATGCTTTTGGTTTGCAGCATCAGGTCGTTCACGCTGATTAAGCTCACCAGCGCGGTATCTTTCAACAGCACCAGCCACTGGTTGCCGAGCCCCGGCAGGGCATGACGCCACATCTGCGGCATCACCAGACGGAAGAAAATGGCGGTTTTCGACAGCCCCAGCGCCTGACCGGACTCCCTCTGTCCCACCGGCACCGCTTTCAGCGCGCCGCGCAGGGTCTGCGAGGCGTAGGCGGAGTAGAGCAGGGAGAGGGCGATCACGCCGCACAGGAACGGGCTGACGTCGAAGTTTTCGATCTGCATCTGAATCGGGATCTGCACCACGCCCAGATTGAGCGTAAAGCCGTCCGACAGCGTCAGCAGCAGCTGCGAGGAGCCAAAGTAAATAAACAGCACCACCAGAATTTCCGGCAGGCCGCGCAGCAGGGTCACCAGTGCTGAGCCGGCCCAGGCGACAGGTCGCCACTTAGCCGACTCCCACACGGCAAAGATCATCGCCAGCACCAGGCCGATGATCAGCGCACAAACGGCAAGGCCGACGGTCATCCCGGCGGCGCTTGCTAATGGAAAAATTTCGTTCATCAGATCTTACTTCTGGAACCATTTGTTGTAGATGGAATCGTAGGTGCCATCTTTCTTCACTTTTTCCAGCGCAGTATTGAATTTCTGCTGCAGCTCGGTGTTGCCCTGACGAACAGCGATGCCCAGACCGGTGCCGAAGTAGTCTTTATCCGTCACTTTATCGCCCACTGGGGCCAGCTTGTCGTTCGCTTTCAGCCATTCGGTCACCACCGCGTTATCACCAAAGACGGCGTCGATACGGCCATTCTGCAGATCCAGACGGGCGTTCTGATAGCTGTCGTAAGGCACGGTGGTGATTTCCGGGTGCTTATCCATGATGAATTTCTGGTGGGTGGTGCCGTTCTGCACGCCCACTTTCTTGCCTTTCAGCGCGTCGATAGAGGCGTATTTACCCTTCTGACCGATGAACAGGGCGGAGTTCTCATAGTACGGGGTGCTGAACAGAACCTGCTTCTCACGTTCCGGGGTGATGTCCATACCGGCCATCACCGCGTCGATACGACGGAATTTCAGGCTTGGGATCAGGCTGTCGAAAGACTGGTTGGAGAAGGTACAGGTGGCGTCGATCTCTTTACACAGGGCGTTCGCCAGATCCACGTCAAAGCCCACAATCTTGTTATTCGCATCCATAGACTCAAACGGAGGGTAGGAGGCTTCCGTGGCAAAACGGATGGTCTGAGCTGCGGTGGCAGAGAGGCTAACGCTGGCAAGCAGCGCGGCAATCACTATTTTTTTCATTGTCGTTCTCTCGGTTCGATTAGTGAGACAGATAATTTCTGAATGCGTCGGTCTGCGGCTCGGCAAAGCAGCGCGCATCCCCTTGCTCCACAATATGACCGTTTTCCATATAGACCACACGGCTGGCGGTTTTACGCGCCACTTCCACCTCGTGGGTCACGATCACCTGGGTAATGTTGGTCTCCGCCAGTTCGCGAATGATGCTGACGATCTGGGCTGTGATTTCCGGGTCCAGCGCGGCGGTGGGTTCATCAAACAGAAGAACCTGCGGCTCCATCATCAGGGCGCGGGCAATGGCCACACGCTGCTGCTGACCCCCGGAGAGGTGCAGCGGATAACGGTCGCTGTAGGGCTTCAGGCGCAGACGTTCCAGCAGCTTCTCGGCACGCGCCAGCGCCTGCTCTTTTGACAGGCCCAGCACGCGACACGGCGCTTCAATCAGGTTCTGCTGCACGGTGAGGTGCGGCCAGAGATTATATTGCTGAAAGACCATGCCGACATTCTGGCGCAGATCGCGGATCGCTTTCTCAGAAGGGGCTTTCGCAAAATTGAAGTGGTTGCCCGCAATATCCAGCGTACCGGAGCGGGGCATTTCAAGCAGATTAAGGACGCGAAGCAGCGAGCTTTTACCCGCGCCGCTGGGACCAAGCAGAACCAGCGTTTCGCCCTCAGGGCAATTCAGTGTGATGTCGAACAGCGCCTGGTGTGCGCCGTAGAAGCAGTTAATGCCGTTTAGTTGAATACTCATCGGGGCAGTCTTTACTCATCCAGGCAATCTATAGCAATTGAGGCCGCAAATAGTACCGTTGACAGAATAGTTATGCAATATAACTGCGTTAAAAGTTAAATATAAACCGAATCTATACCTAAACATAGCACAAAATAGCGGAAGCTAAGGTCGGCGAGAATAAATGTCGGCATTCCTCACGAAATGCCAGACATTTTACGGGGTTTTCCCCTGCTTAACGGTCTGAAACGCGCGTATTTAGCGGTTTTCAATCGACTGGCGCAGGGTGCCAGCCGGGGCGTGAACGCTGCCGCCCAGGTAGCGCACGTCATCGATAGCCCAGCACTGGCCTTCGCGGATCATCAACACTTCATCCTGCCAGGTCTGGCTGCCCTGCGTCAGCTTGACGCGCAGCGGGATATTTCGTGCATCGGTATTCGGGATGGTCGATGCGCTGGAGACTTCGGCCTTTTCAGGCGCGGTGGTGCGGCTGGAGAAAGGATCGTCTTTCAGCAGGTTACGGTGCTGCGGATCGCGGCTGGCATCGCTCAGCAGCTGGGCCAGGCCGTCGCTCAGGTAAGGGCGCAGGGCGGTGAAGTCATTGCTGCGGTGCGTGATGCGGTAGTCATAGAACTGTTGAGCCACGGCATCCGGCCCGCCGGTGATGCAGCTGCCGCTGCGGGTACCGATGTCCTTGAAGGCCGGGGTGACTGGCGTTGTGCAGGCGCTGAGCAGCAGCGCGCAAGGCACTAAAAGCGTCAAAGCAGAATAGCGCATGATGATTTCCTTATTAGGCTGCAATAATTAACTAACCTTTAAATCATAGCGTAACGAGCAGATAATGATTTTGTTCTTAACCGCTTAGGCTCTTAACTCGCGCAAAGGAGACTAGGATGCAATTTTCAACTACCCCCACTCTGGAAGGACAACCCATCAGCGAATACTGCGGCGTGGTAACCGGGGAAGCCATACTCGGCGCCAACGTCTTCCGTGACTTTTTTGCTGGGATCCGCGATATCGTCGGCGGTCGCTCCGGCGCTTATGAGAAAGAGCTGCGCAAGGCGCGTGAAATTGCCTTCAGGGAGATGGGCGAGCAGGCGAAGGCGATGGGCGCAGATGCGGTAGTGGGGATCGATATCGACTACGAAACCGTCGGCAAAGACGCCAGTATGCTGATGGTCAGCGTCAGCGGTACGGCGGTGAAAACGCGCCGATGAAGCAGGCATTTGTGCCCCTCCTGCTGGCGTTGCTGCTGGCAGGCTGTGCGGCAGAAAAAGGGGTCATCGAGAAAGGGGCGTATGAGCTGGACACCCGGCGTCAGGCGCAGGCGGCCTATCCGCGCGTTAAGGTACTGGTTATCCATTACACTGCCGACGATTTTGACAGCTCGCTGGCCACCCTGACCGATAAAAATGTCAGCTCCCATTATTTGATCCCGGCGATCCCGCCCCTGCATAAAGGAAAACCGCGGATCTGGCAGCTGGTGCCGGAGCGGGATCTGGCCTGGCATGCCGGCGTCAGCTTCTGGCGTGGCGCCACGCGTATTAATGACACCTCTATTGGCATTGAGCTGGAAAACCGCGGCTGGCAAAAAATTAACGGCCAGAAACGCTTTGTTCCCTTCGAACCGGCGCAGATCGCTGCCCTGATCCCGCTGGCGAAGGATATTATCCAGCGTTACGACATTAAACCCCAGAATGTGGTCGCCCACGCGGACATCGCCCCGCAGCGCAAGGACGATCCCGGTCCGTTGTTCCCCTGGCAGGCGCTGGCGCAGCAGGGGATTGGCGCCTGGCCGGATCCGGCCCGGGTGGCGTTTTATCTGAACGGGCAACCGCCTTATCAACCCGCAGACAGTGCCACACTCCTCAGTTTATTATCTCGCTACGGATATGATGTTCCGGATAATATTTCGCCCTCACAACAAAAGCGCATTATTATGGCTTTTCAGATGCATTTCAGACCGCAATTATGGAATGGTGTTTCTGATAGAGAAACAATTGCTGTCGCGGAAGCGTTACTTGAAAAATATGGTCAGGGATAGGCCGCAAGCCCCGCCGTTCAAGGGCTTTACTCTGTACCCGACTTAAGATTAATCTTAGGTTCAATCGCGATTCATTTTTAGTTAATTGACTTAAATTTACCCGAATATAAGATGTACATATAGCTTGCTAACTATTATTACAAAGTAAATATTATTTGAGACTTACTCTCAGCAAAGTTATTTCGAATTATCCTTTGCGCCTTTTTAGACGCAGTGGGCTGCTTTATCCATAAAAATTTCAACAGGCATAATAATGTTAAACTTATACTCTAAAAATAGTCGACCGAAAAAGGCGATTGACGCCATTATTGCCGCTACGGCGGATTATCCTGAAAAAACGTTAAAGAAATGGCAGAAGATTATTACCGCCGATTCCCAATATGTTCATGTAATGGTCAGTGGTGAAGTCGAAATTCGTCGGAGCTCCGATGAGTTAAGTATGTTTACCATGCGTCAGGCCGGATTTTTAGGGGTCTCTGCCGTCTATAACAGAGCCTCTCACATGTACGGCCTGGTTCGCGATACCACCGTCATTCGCACCATCAAACGTGATGAGTTCGAACGTATCATTAGCGAGAAAAACCTGTGGCCAGAGTTCAGCCAGCTCTTGATCTGGTATATCGACGTACTGAGCAAGCGCGATGATATCCTGGTTGCCCGCAGCGCTTATTCTGTCGTCCGTGAATTCCTCCTCGAAATTAATGAACTGATTGTTCATCAGAATCGTGATATTAACGTTTATGATTACATTCAGGAATATACCAGCCTGGCGCGCAGTACCATCATTAAAATTCTCTCAGACCTGAAAAAAGGCCAGTATATTGTAGTTGAAAAAGGGAAATTAATAAATATCACCAGTCTGCCGGAACGCTACTGATAACCATTCCGCAAATCTCCATGGGTTAACGCCTGTGGAGATTTTTTTAGCATTGATGTAGCTATTTTTTCCGTTTTTAACGCTGCTGTCTGGTTTATCACCCGATTATTCGTCTCAGAATCAGCTTGTGTCTCATCAACCGGTGCATCCGGTATTTTTCCCTGCGAATAATCCTGCTGCTGCTCTTTTAATGCCTGCATAAACCGTTCTTTTAACGAATCGGAATCGGTTGCTTGCTGGGCGATGTGCGTATCGGGCAACGGTTCGCTGGAAATATCATTGTCCGGGGCCTGTTGCCAGTCTAAAGATTTATCCATCATCAACGGATCGTCTGAGGGTAGCGGCGGTGCGGCATACTCCGCGACTTTTGGTTTCGGTTCCGGAAACGGTTTCGAGATATAGACATAATGCATATCCGAAAGCTGCGTATCCGGTTGCGCCACGCTCACCGGTTTGGGTGCTGGCGCCGGATGCTGAAGATGCCAGTAAATATGGGCGTACAGCCCGGCGATCAAAACGGCCCCCAGGCAGCATAAGCAGGCCAGGGTTCTGAAGACGATTTTATGCAACGCGGGAAGGCGGTATGAGAACCAGACCGCCTCGCCGGTATTAAAGCTGCGCTGAGCAGCGAGGCATATAGTAGACATTAGTGCGTTTTTCCTTGCGCCAGAACTTGCGGTGCGGTGTCTGCAACCTGGGTGTTGACCGTCGGGATGGTGTTATTGGCACGCATTAACTGCATCAGCGTCTCTTCCCCAGGCATGCCATCTACGTTCAGCCCGGCCTGGGCCTGAAATTCCCGGGTGCGCTGCACCAGCGTCTGCGTCCAGGACTGAGCATGGGTTTCGGGCTCATGCAGCGCCTGACTGAGTTGCGTGTCGATCCAGGCCAGATCCTGGCGGCTGCTGGCGGCACCGACCAAATCTTGTCCTGCCGGGGTCAGACGGTGCAACAATGTGTAATTCCCGGTGGCGTGGGCGTTAAACCAGCTGCGCTTCACCTGCCAGGTGCGATTATTCAGCAGTAAATCCAGCGAGTTCTGCCCGACGCGGGCCACCACCGCATAGTTCAGGTGATCGCCGGTTTTCAGTTCGCTCACCCACGGATAGCCCTCTTTTTCCAGCTCCTGCAGCGAGGCGTGGCCCTGTTTACAGGTGAGATTCACCCGGGCGGCATTCTGGCAAAGCGCCTCTTCCGTGGAGGGATCGTACCCCCACATGGTGTAGAGCTGATGCATGGCATCCGGCGAATTAACCACCTCTTTATCCAGGGTCGGCAGAACCGGGGCCTGCGGCGTATGGACTGTCTGTTTCCAGCTCGCCGGAACAGGCAGCGGCACAGGGAGTTTCGCTGTGATGGCGCCTGAGAAATACCATCCGCAGGCGGCAAACAGCACGCTGGCGAACAGGCCAACCGTCGCCAGGGTTTTGCGGTGGGTTTTGCGCGGCAGCACTTCACCCGCCGCCAGACGTAAATGGCGTGGCCCTACGCCGGGGGCTCGTTCGGTCCAGGCCGCCAGTAGCGACAGGTGCGCCAGCGCGTTCAGCTGGCTTACCGATCCTTTGCTCAGGGCGTGCATCCGGCGTATGCGGGCAGGGGTAAAGGGTGAGGTTTCCGCCCCATGCTCCTGGGTTTGCGCCTGAACATAGCTCATCACTTCGCGGCAGGTGAGCGGGCGCAGGGTATGGCGGGTATGCACCCGGGACGCCAGCCCAGAGTGGTTCATCAGGCGCGCTTCCTGGTCAGAGGTGCCGGTCAGGACCAGCGTCAGCGACAGGTTGCACTCCTGTGCCCGGGAGAGCAGCATGCCCAGCGCCTCCCAGCAGTTATCGCGCATCGCCTGAACGGCGGAGACGGTCATTACCATGCCGCTCTTTTTGCAGGCAGGGTATTTCTCGTGCCACTGGCGCAGTACCGCGTCAATGGCATGAATTTTGTTGCTGGCATCTTTTGCCTGGGCGCTGAGTTTATACAGCAGCCCTTTCGCGTTCAGCTTCGGAAAAGCGTTAACGGCAACCCCGGCGGAGGTTTTCGCCAGCAGATGCCCGGTGAAGGTGTTGAGCAGTGCCTCGTCATCGCCAAACAGCGCCACAATCCCTGGCATGGTTGATTTCTCTGCCAGCATGCCGAAGACATCCTGATGATAAGCCGCAAAGAAACTGCCGCAGGGGCGGGCTGCGCTCCTGAAGGGGGGGCGGGCAAATTTAAAATGACTGAGGAACATAACGCTTCACCGTTGTATTTCATTGACCAAATGTCAACCTGGAAAGTAAGGGAAGCGCGGTAAAGGGTCAATTTCGCTGGAGGAGAAAAATAACCTGAGTCGGCTGGTTAACATCGGATATTTGTCTGGTCAATATTTTTCTTTATTAAAGTTAACGGCAAACCCGATGGAGCGGGGGGCGCATCATTATTACTATTTCTGGGTATTCAGGTGCAGCGCCAGGCTGCTAACTCCTGCATTGACTAAAAGGTCAGTTTTAAAAATGAAAATGCAGTTCTATTCCCGGTATATTGCGCCATGCGTAATGTTTGTCCTGCTGATATTTAGCGGTCAGCAGGGATATGTCGTATTTAAAGAGTATAAAAAGGCGGCCAATTCCAGTCCGGATAAGGCGCCCGCGCTTTCTCGTACGCAGCAGTCAGAGCAGGCCTTTGCCCTTTTCAAGCCAGCCGCTTACCAACCCGTGGCGCAGCAGGCGACAAAAAAGCGTATTTCTGCCGAGGTGGACGGCATCATCAACAGCGATGAAGCGTGGCTCTCCTTTGCCGTCATCAAAACGCCTGTTGGGCAGAAGAGTCTGCGTGAAGGCGATCCGCTGCCCGGTTACAACGATGCCTATATCGATGAGATCAACCCCGACAACGTGGTGGTGAGTTACGAGGGCGAGCGGCAGGTACTGGCGTTAAAACGCCCTGATTATTTTAAAGGCGATATGAATTCCTCGCCCGCGCAGAAGCCTAAAGGCGATCCCGGAGCAGATAATATTCATCTCGACGATTATTTGGTGCTGAAACCCTATATCGAAAAGGGTCAGCTCGAAGGCTATCAAATTAAGCCTAAAAATGCCTCTTCCTTTTTTAGCAATAGCGGGCTGGAAAAGGGAGATGTGGTAGTGAAAGTGAATTCCGTCGATATGACGCGAGCGGAGCAGGCGAAAAGTATTATTGCCAGCTGGTCGAAAATGAGAGAAGCGGAAGTCGTAGTTAGACGCCACGCTCATCTTGAAAATATTCGGGTTAATGTTTTAACCAATTAACAAGTGTAATGAGATGAAGAAATTTCCCTGGGCATGTATCGCGTTGACTGCCGCCTCTTTTATTTCCAGTTCGGTAATGGCGGCGAACTTCAGCGCCAGTTTCAAGAACACCGATATTCGTGAATTTATCGATACGGTAGGGCGCAACCTTAATAAAACCATCCTGGTCGATCCGTCCGTTCAGGGCAACGTATCGGTTAAGACCTATAACGTGCTGACGGAAGAGGAATACTATCAGTTCTTCCTGAGCGTGCTGGATCTGTACGGTCTGTCGGTGATCCCGATGGATAACGGCATGGTGAAAGTGGTGCGCTCCACGGTGGCGCGTACGTCAGGCGTGCCGCTGGCAGACAGTCAGCATCCTGGCAAGGGCGATGAGATTATCACCCGCGTGGTGCGGATGGAGAACGTGCCGGTGCGTGAGCTGGCACCGCTGCTGCGCCAGCTGAATGATGCCTCCGGTATTGGTAACGTGGTCCATTTTGAACCTTCCAATGTGCTGCTGCTGACAGGTAAAGCCTCGGTGGTGAACCGGCTGGTGGATCTGGTGCAGCGGGTCGATCGCTCCGGCATGCAGCGTCGCGAGATCGTGCCGTTACGCTATGCTTCGGCCAAAGAGCTCTCTGACATGTTGAATAATCTCAACAACGAAGAGCAAAAAGGGCAGAACGCGCCGCAGCTGGCAACCAAAGTTGTTGCCGATGACGAGACGAATAGCCTGGTGATCAGCGGCTCGGAAGATGCCCGCGCGCGCACCCGGTCGCTGGTCAGTCAGCTCGATCGTGAGCAGAACAACGAGGGCAACACCCGCGTCTTCTACCTGAAGTATGCCAGCGCCAGCAAAGTGGTGCCGGTGCTCACCGGCATCGGCGAACAGCTGAAAGACAAAGCGCCGGCCTCAAAAAGCAAAACAGCCTCCGCCAGCAGCGATCTGAATATCACCGCCGACGAAGCCACCAACTCACTGGTGATTACCGCCCAGCCTAACGTGATGAATTCGCTGGAAAAAGTGATCGACAAACTCGATATCCGCCGTCCGCAGGTGCTGGTAGAAGCGATCATTGCCGAAGTGCAGGACGGCAACGGTCTCGACCTTGGCGTGCAGTGGACCGGCAAACATGGCGGTGTGCAGTTTGGTGCAACCGGCATGCCGATAAGCCAGGTGAAGAGCGGCGCCATCAAAGGAACCAGCTTTACCGGCATGGCGACCGGTTTCTTTAACGGTGATTTTGGCGCGCTGATGACTGCCCTCTCCACCGACGGTAAAAACGACATTCTTTCAACCCCAAGCGTAGTTACCCTGGATAACAAAGAAGCGTCGTTTAACGTGGGTCAGGATGTGCCGGTGCTGTCCGGCTCGCAGACCACCAGCGGCGATAACGTCTTTAACTCGGTGGAGCGTAAGACAGTCGGTACCAAGCTGAAAATTGTGCCGCAGATCAACGACGGTGACATCATTCACCTGAAGATTGAGCAGGAAGTTTCCAGCGTGGATGCCAGCGCGACGGAAGATGCCAGCCTCGGTCCAACCTTCAATACCCGTACCATCAATAACGAAGTGATGGTGCACAGCGGGCAGACGGTAGTCCTCGGCGGGTTAATGGAGAACGTCACCAAGCAGAACGTCTCGAAAGTGCCGCTGCTGGGGGATCTTCCGCTGGTGGGGCAGCTCTTCCGCTACACCTCCCAGGATACCTCGAAACGTAACCTGATGGTCTTTATCCACACCACCGTCCTGCGTGACGACGACAGCTACAGTGCGTCGTCGAAGGAAAAATATGACCAGATCCGCGCGCGCCAACAGCAGCGCATGGAAGAGAAAAAGCTGGGCATCGTCTCCAACGATGACACAGCGATACTGCCGGCCTATCCGTCTCAGGGCACTCCCGCCCCTGCGGCCCCACGCAATCCGTTTAAAGAGTAAGGGGGCGGGAGATGGATGAACTCACCAACGCCTTATGCACCAGCAGCTTTGCCAAGGATAACGGCGTCCTCTTTTATCAGGATCAGGTCTTTGTCCGCGATGACGCCCCGGCCTTTGCTCTGCTGGAGATGCGCCGGGTGCTGGCCCGTTCGTTTACGCCGGTTGTCCTGACGCCGGAGGCGTTTGACGAGATGCTGGCCAAAATCTGGCAGCAGAACAGCGGCGTCTCCCAGCAGCTGGTGGATGACATGGACGCCGATATCGACCTGATGGCGCTCACCGAGGAGATCCCGGATAACGAGGATCTGCTGGATAACGACGAAAACTCGCCGGTGATCCGTCTGATCAACGCCATTCTCGGCGAGGCCGTGAAAGACGGCGCCTCGGATATTCATATCGAAACGTTCGAGCGTACGCTGAGCATCCGCTTTCGCGTTGACGGCGTGCTGCGTCCCGTACTGCAACCGGCGCGCAAGCTGGCGCCGCTGCTGGTATCCCGTATCAAGGTAATGTCGAAGCTCGATATCGCCGAAAAACGCCTGCCGCAGGATGGGCGTATCTCCCTGCGTATCGGGCGTAAAGCCATCGACGTGCGTGTTTCCACCATCCCCTCGCAGTACGGCGAGCGGGTGGTGATGCGTCTGCTCGATAAAAGCAATCTCAAGCCGGACATTAACAAGCTGGGTCTCATCGACGAAGAGTTACAGCAGCTGAAGGGATTAATTGGCCGTCCGCATGGCATCATTCTGGTA
The DNA here is from genome assembly GCF_002920195.1 of Leclercia sp. LSNIH8. NCBI lineage: Bacteria > Pseudomonadati > Pseudomonadota > Gammaproteobacteria > Enterobacterales > Enterobacteriaceae > Leclercia > Leclercia sp. LSNIH8. The sequence goes on from NZ_PQJY01000001.1 coordinate 611,944, forward strand.
ACCGGTCCGACCGGTTCCGGGAAAAGTACCACCCTGTACGCCATTCTGTCGGCGCTGAACGGTCATGAACGCAACATTCTCACCGTAGAAGATCCTATCGAGTATGAGCTGGAAGGGGTGGGGCAAACCCAGGTTAACCCGCGCGTCGACATGACCTTTGCCCGCGGGCTGCGCGCCATTCTGCGCCAGGACCCGGACGTGGTGATGATCGGTGAAATCCGTGACGGCGAAACCGCGCAGATTGCGGTGCAGGCGTCGCTCACCGGTCACCTGGTGATGTCCACGCTGCACACCAACAGCGCGGCAGGGGCCATCACCCGCCTGCGCGATATGGGTCTGGAGTCATTTTTAATCGGTTCATCCCTGTTAGGGGTCATTGCCCAGCGTCTGGTGCGTCGGCTGTGTGTACACTGCCGGACCACCAGTCCGCTGGACGCCAATGAAAAAGCGCTGTTCAGCTTTATGGTTGCGCCGCCGAAAGCGATCTACCGCGCCGTGGGCTGCGAACACTGCCGCCAGAGCGGGTATCAGGGGCGAGCCGGGATCCATGAATTCCTGGTGGTGGACAGCGCGATGCGCCGGGCCATTCACGAAGATAAAGATGAGATGTCCATCGAGACCGAACTCTTCAAACAGGCCTACAGCCTGCGTGAAAACGGCCTGCTGAAGGTGATTTCCGGCGTCACCTCCCTGGAAGAGGTAATGCGTGTCACCGCCGAGCGCGGGGGAGATGAATAATGGCGTGGTATGCGTGGACAGCCACCAGTGCGGCGGGGAAAACCCAGCGCGGCACCATGCAGGCCGAGGGGCCGAAGCAGGTTCGCCAGACGTTGCGCGAGCAAAAGCTGATGCCGGTGAGCATTACGCCGACCCGCGAACCCGCGACCGCCGGGAGCGCGCAGAAGGGGATCAAACTCTCCACCCCGGTGCTGTCGATGTTTACCCGTCAGCTGTCAACCCTGGTGAACGCCGCGCTGCCGCTGGAGAGCGCCCTGAAGGCGATTGCAAAGCAGTCGGAAGATAAAAAGCTGGCGGCGATGGTGACTGAGATCCGCGACAAAGTGGTGGAAGGACACACGTTGTTCGACGCGTTCAGCCAGTTTCCGCGCACCTTCGACAAACTCTACTGCACCCTGGTGATGGCCGGGGAAAAAACCGGCCATCTCGGGGACGTGCTGGAAAAACTGGCGGAGTACAACGAACAGCGCCAGAAGATGAAAAGTAAGCTCACCCAGGCGATGGTTTACCCCATCACCCTGACGGTGGTGGCGGTGGCGGTGATCTGCATCCTGCTGGTGGCGGTGGTGCCGCAGGTGATTGAGCAGTTTACCCATATGAAACAGCAACTGCCGATCACCACCCGCACGCTGATCGCGGTGAGTGATTTCCTGCAGGCTTATGGCCTCTATATCGGCGGCGGGCTGGTCACGGCGTTTATCGGCTTTAAAAGCTGGCTTAAAAACGTCCGGAACCGCTTTGTCTGGCACCGCTGGCTGGTTAACGCTTCACCAATCAAAAAACTGGTGTGCGCCATCAACAGCGCGCGCTACATCCGCACCCTGAGTATTTTGCAGGCCAGTAGCGTGCCACTGCTTGAGGGGATGTATATCGCCATGGACGGGATTGAAAATCTGCACGCCCGCCAGGTGTTGGAACAGGCGGCGGACACCGTGCGTCAGGGGGCATCGTTATATGCCGCTCTGGAGCAGGCGAGATTATTCCCGCCCACCATGCTGTATATGATTGCCTCCGGCGAAGAGAGCGGCGAACTGGGTAACCTGATGGATCGCGCGGCCGAAAACCAGGAATCAGCATTACAGCATCGAATTACTTTAACGCTGTCGGTATTTGAACCGGCGCTGGTGGTCTCTATGGCGACCATTGTTCTGTTTATTGTGATGTCAATATTACAACCGCTTCTGCAACTTAATAATATGGTAGGTTAATTATGGCGATGAAACGAAAAAACCTGGCGCGCCAGGCGGGCTTTACTTTGCTCGAATTAATGGTGGTCATTGTTATTCTCGGCGTGCTGGCCAGTATGGTGGTGCCGAATTTAATGGGCAATAAGGAAAAGGCGGATACCCAGAAAGCCACCAGCGATATTGTAGCGCTGGAAGGCTCGCTGGATATGTATAAGCTGGATAACCACCGTTATCCCACCACTGAACAGGGCCTGCAGGCGCTGGTCACCAAACCAGAAATCGCGCCAATTCCGAACGGCTACCGCGCCGACGGCTATATTCGCCGCCTGCCGCAGGATCCGTGGGGCAGTGATTACATTCTGGTGAGCCCGGGCGAACATGGTGCTATTGACGTATTCTCCGCAGGTCCGGACGGCGAAGCCAATACCGCGGACGATATTACCAACTGGTCGCTCGATAAAAAATAATGAACAGGCAACGCGGCTTTACTCTGCTGGAAATTATTCTCGCGCTGGTGATATTCGCCAGCTGCGCCATGATGGTGGTTTCCACAATACCGTCGCGCAGCGGCGCGGATATATTTGGCCAGCAATTAAAAGCCGTTGTTGAATATGGCTCCGACCGTGCGGTGATGGACGGAAACATTGTGGGCCTGGTAGTGACGCCGGATAAATATCAGCTGATGACGCTCAATGAAAAAGACGGTGAACGCCGCTGGGTGCCGTTAGCGCAACGCCGTATCACCACCGGGGGCGACTTCCCTGATGGGATGCACGTCTCGCTCACCCCGCAGCGTCTGGCCGCCACGCCTGACGCCGAGCCGCAGATCGTCTTTTTGCCGGACGGCGAGATGAGCCGTTTCACCCTGACGTTACAGAGTGATGATAAACAACACCATTTCCGCGTGGTGTCGCAGGGCGCGGCACCGGTTACGGTAGAGAACGATGGCTAAACGAAATGCCTCGCAGCGCGGGATGACGCTGCTGGAGGTGATGGTCGCCCTGGTGATCTTCTCCACCGCCGCGCTGGCGTTAATGAACTCTGTCTACCTGAACGTGCGCTTTACCCACGGTCTTGCGGATACCCTCCAGGCCAGCTGGGTCGCTGAGAATCTGCTCGCCGAAGCGCAACTGACCAAAAGCGACTTCCCGGATGCAGAGCAGAAGGGGACGGAACTGATGGGCGGGCGCAACTGGAACTGGCGGATGCAGCGGGTGAAGGTTGCCGATAAGCGCTGGGCGGATGAGATCCTGGTCTATGCCGAAGGGGATGAGAGCCAGCCGGTAGTGGCGATGCGGGTTCTGCCTCCGGGAGAGAAAAAATGAAAAAACGGCAAAGCCAGCGCGGCTTTACGCTGCTGGAGATCATGATTGCGCTGACCATCTTTGCGGTGATCAGCACCCTCGCCTGGCAGATCCTCGACGGCGCGATGCGCACCAGCAATGCCACCGATCGCAACGCGTCCAGGCTCAATCAGATCCAGCGCGCCTGGAGCCTGCTGGAGCGTGATTTTTTTCAGCAGCAGGCCCGCGCGCCGCGTAATGAACCCGACGTTTTTCGCCAGGATGATAACGCCATCGAACTGACCACCCTCAACGGGGTGAGCGGACATGTCCAGCTTGAGCGGGTGCGCTGGCGGTTTGAGGATCACCGGTTATGGCGCGATGTCTGGCCGACCATCGACAGCCCGGCAGACGTTAAACCCGAAGAGGTGCCGATTGTCTCTGAGGTGAAATCCGTCCAGTGGCGGTTTTTCAGCGATTCATGGCAGAAGCACTGGCGTGAGAGCGGGCATCAGCCGAACGGGGTCGAGTTAACCCTGACCATGGAGAGCGGCGACACCTGGCGCTGGGTCTTTACCACCCCAGGGGATATGCCGCAGCCGCAGATCGCCGTGAAAGCGGCTGAAAAGCCCGAAGAGGCGAAGCCTTCGCCCGCTCCGGAGCAGGCGGTAGCACCGGTACCGGAAAGTCAGCCATGAACAAAATGAATCAAAGCCAGCAGCGGGGCGTTGCGCTGCTGGTGGTGCTTATCCTGCTGGTGATGATGTCGGCCCTGGCGGCCAGAATCAGCCAGCAGTTCAGCCGCAATTTACAGAAAACCCACTACCAGGTGAGCCAGCAGCAGCTGCGCTGGGCGATACAGCGCCAGGAGCAGGCGGTGAAGCAGCTGTTGCAAACCGCCGCCAGCGGTGAGAACCCACTGGAGCCGGACGGCGAGTGGCATCAACCTTTTGAGACGCAGGGGGAGTTTTACACGGTGGTGAGCCAGGTTGAGGACGCGCAGGACTGCTTTAACGTCAATAACCTGCTCGCCGTGGAGCAGGCGGCGAAGGATCAGACCACATCAGCCATACCGGAAAAATCCCGTAAGCAGCAGACGGTTGAACAGCTGCTTACCGATGCGGGGCTGGATCAGATCACCGCTGAACAGGTCTATCAGCAGCTGGTGGATTACCTGGACGGCGACAGCACCACGGCGAAAGAGGCTCAGGAGACCGACGCCTGGGCAGGCGTACAGCCCGCGCGGCTTCCGGCCAACCAGATGATGCGCAACATCAGCGAAATCAGGCTGCTGCCCGCGTTTCCACCGGCGGCGTACGCTAAAGCCAGCGCGCTGCTGTGTGCCCTGCCGGATGCCGGCAGCAAGATCAACGTCAACACCCTTAAGCCTGAGCAGGCAAAACTGCTGGCGGCGCTGTTTGCCGGAAAACTGACGGAAGATGACGCCGCCCGGCTGCTCGCGTCGCGCCCGGAAGCGGGATGGGAAAACGTGGAGGCTTTCAGCAAGGCGCTGGAGCAAAACTTCCCCCAGCTGAAAGACGAGTTAACTCAGGTGGCCGAACAGGTGGCCGTCAACAGTCGCTACTTCCGGGTGAACTACACCGGCAACACCGATGATTTAACGCTGCGCGTGGTCAGTCAGCTTCAGGTTAACAGTGAAGCGGGCGAGATCGTAACCTGGCAGCGTCGTTACCGAATGATTGAATAACAAAAGCCGATACCGATGAAAAAGATACTGTTTGTTCGTCCCGATAGCCGTGAGGACGGGACTATTGCATGGTGCGAATCCGGGAGCCAGCAGGTCAATACGCTCCACGGCATGGCGGCCCTGTCGACGCTTGCGGATCATCCGCTGGCGTCGCGCGTCTGTCTGCTGCTGCCCGCGGGTGAGATGATCTTCCGCCACTTCTCCCTGCCAAAGAAAGGGCTCAGCGCTCAGGCGACGCCGTTCTCGTGGATGGCGGAGGAGACGCTGATCGGTGACGTCGACGACCTGCACTGGACGGTGTTGAGTAAAAAAGGGCAGGAAGTGGATGCCGTCGCCATTGATGCCCGGCGCTTGCGCGACTGGCTCGCCTGTTTTGAGCAGGCCGGGCTGAAGGTGGTACAGGCCCTGCCTGACGCCTGGCTGCTGCCGGTCGCGGAAAGGGGAAGCACGCTGGTTGCGCTGGATGAGAGTTACTGGCTGCGCTTTTCACCGGCCAGCGCCTGTGAAGCGGATGCCTCGCTGCTGCCGCTGCTGATGGCGAAATCTCAGGCCGGGATGGTGCGCTGTTATGGTGAGGCGCCTGCCGGGATTGCGGTAGATGAATCCTTACCCTGGCAGCACCCGTTAGTGCTGATCCAGCCGCAGTGGCAGAACTGCCGGGCCAACGTGCTGCACGATGAGTTTCATCCCCGCGGCGCCCAGGGCGGCACGCCCAAAGGGATGAAAGGGGCGATGGTTGCGCTGGCGCTGCTCAGCGTCGGACTGCTGCTGGGGCCGAGGCTGGCGATGGCCCTGATGCTGGTGCAACAGGAAAACCAGCTGCAACAGGAGATCGCCACGGTCTACCAGTATCATTTCCCCAGCCTTCGCCAGCAAAGCAATATTAAGTATCACTTTGGTCAGAACCTGAAGAAGGTCACTAAAGGCGTCTTTCTGCAAATGGAGGATTTGAACAAAGCGAAACAGGCGGTTCCGGATATAGAAATTAATCTTCTGGATTACGACAGTACGCAAAACCTCTGGACGCTCAGCGCCAGCAGCCAGAACAGCGCATCGCTGCAGACGTTCATCAACCAGAGCAGTGCGGATTTCAACTTTTCTCTGCAGCCGGTATCAACGGTCGCGCCCTTTACCGCCATGATCACGGGGAAACATAAATGAAAGAGCGTGTCGCACAGCTTAAAGCGCGGTATCAGAATTACTCTACCCGCGAAAAGCTGCTTATGAAATTCTGCGCCGCGGCGCTGTGCTGTGCCGTTGTCTATTACGGCGGCATGGTTCCGCTGGATAATATGATTAAAAATAGCCAGTTAACGCTGAAGCGCCAGAGAGATACCCTTAACTGGATGCGCAGCGAAATTGATAAAAACCATCTCCAGGTGCAGCAATTAAAAACCGATAATCCGCGCAGTGTGGTGGAAAACAGCGCACAGGAGATCAAGTTGCCATTGAATGATGTGCGCCAGGAGGGGCAGACGTTATCGTTTACTGTACCCCGGGTGGAGATCAATGAGCTGAAGAACTGGCTGCGCGAAATTAACGCCGCCTCAGGGATCAAGCTGGAGAAAATGAAGCTGACCCCTGTCGACCACCAGCGTGACGTCAGGGCAGAGATCCAGCTTAGCTGGAAAAAGACGGCATGACCGCCTTCGCCCTGTTCAGAGAGAGCAGCCCGGCCCTGTTCAGCCTGATGAGCGCCATTTTCGGCGCGATTATCGGCAGCTTTCTCGGCGTGGTGGCGGAGCGGATCCCGCCGATGCTGCTGGAAGATGAGGCGCGGATTAACTTACTTTTTCCGGCCTCGCACTGCCCGGCGTGCCAGCATGATTTAGCCTGGTGGGAAAATATCCCACTGGTAAGCTGGCTGGCGCTGCGCGGGCGCTGCCACCACTGCGGCAGCGCTATCCCGCTGCGCTTATGGTTACTGGAAGCCTTTACCTTCCTCTTTTTTGGCGCCACGGCCTGGTGTATGCCAGACATCCCGGCGCTCTTTTCCCTCTGGCTGCTGAGCGCTTTCTTGCTGCCGCTGGCCATCATCGACGGGCGGCATCTCCTGCTGCCGGACTGCCTGACGCAACCGCTGCTGTGGGCCGGGCTGCTGGTCCACCTTATCAGCCCGACGCTGCCCCTGCGCGATGCCATTATCGGCGCCGTGGCGGGCTACCTCTCTCTCTGGCTTATATACTGGGCGTTTCGTCTGATGACCGGTCGCGAAGGTCTGGGTTACGGTGATTTCAAGCTGCTGGCCGCGCTGGGAGCCTGGTGCGGCTGGCAGGCACTGCCTGATGTACTGTTACTGGCGTCGTTAACCGGCATTGCCGGGAATCTCCTTTTTATTAAATCAGATAAAAAAGCTGCGCACATTCCATTTGGCCCCGCTCTGGCGGTCGGAGGCGTTATTGCCTTTATTTTGCAAAATTATTCGCTCATTCCCTAATTAAATCTGTCAATTATATTTTGAGATTTTTTCGACAAGGGAAAGAGGTGAGTAATAATTCTTTTGCTAATACTATCTTCGTTGTAAACCGCATGTGACGTTAATTCGATAATTAAGATTAACTGAAAATATTAAAAACATTTTAAGTCATTATGTATTTAATTTTTTTAAATCCATGCTGGTTTTATTTCATGTTTAAGGAAGACATGTTTTTTAAAGTTCACGTAGAGTTATTGGGATATGAAAATGAATTTCTTTAAGCCTAAATACCTGGCGCTTTTTGTTGCAGCGGCAACCAGCCCTGTATTTGCAGCCGTTCCAGGGGTACCATCATTGACCAGCGGCAACGACAAGTTTGCTATTGTTGAAGTTGACCAGGCCGCGCAGGACTATAACTCCCTGGTAAAAGTTCATGATGGTGCCGATGTTAAGGTTGAGTGGAACGTCTGGAGCGGCGATGCTCCGACGTCTGCAAAAGTGCTGCTGGACGGTAAAGAAGTCTGGTCTGGCGCGAGCGGCGCGACAGGCTCTGCGACCTTTAAGGTTAAGAAAGGCGGCCGTTACCAGGAGCAGGTTCAGGTATGTAACGACAGTGGCTGCAGCACCAGCGCCAGCAAACTGATCATTGTAGCGGATACCGATGGTAGCCACCTGCTGCCATTAAACACCACGCTTCATGAGAACAACAAAGCGTTCGCCAAACATACCGATAAAGTGGTTGCGGCCTATTTCCCTGAGTGGGGCGTATACGACCGTAACTTCACCGTGGATAAAATCCCGGTTGCCAACCTGAACCACATCCTTTACGGCTTCATTCCAATTTGTGGTGGCGATGGCATCAACGACAGCGCGAAATCTTCTGGCGCGCTGGAATCCCTGAAACGCGCCTGTGCTGGCCGTCAGGACTACACCGTCGCCATTCATGACCCATGGGCTGCTCTGCAAAAACCACAGCAGGGTGTGACCGGCTGGGACGAGCCGTACAAAGGCAACTACGGCCAGCTGATGGCGATGAAAAAAGCCAACCCGAACCTGAAGATCCTGCCTTCCGTGGGCGGCTGGACTCTGTCCGATCCATTCTTCCAGATGGACAACAAAGTGCTGCGCGACCGTTTCGTCGGCTCAGTTAAAGAGTTCCTGAAAACCTGGAAAGTGTTTGATGGTGTGGATATCGACTGGGAATTCCCGGGCGGCGGCGGCGAGAACGCCAAACTTGGCAACCCGCAGACCGACAAAGCTACCTATAACGCACTGATGCACGATCTGCGCGCGATGCTGAACGAGCTGTCAGCCGAGACAGGCCGTACTTACGAGCTGACCACCGCTATCGGCGCGGGTAGAGATAAGATCGAAGATGTCGACTACACCACTGCACAGCAGTATATCGACCATATCTTCCTGATGAGCTACGACTACTACGGCGCATGGAGCAACACCGATCTGGGTCACCAGGCGGCGCTGTACGGTGCTTCCTGGAAGCCAGATACCAACTACACCACCGATAACGCCGTGAAAGCGATGCTGGACCAGAAAGTACAGCCGGGCAAAATCGTAGTGGGTGCAGCGATGTACGGTCGTGGCTGGACTGGCGTACACGGTTACACCGGCGACAACCCATTCACCGGCACCGCGACTGGCGCAATTCCGGGTACCTGGGAACCGGGTATCATTGACTACCGCGTGATTGCCAACCAGATGAAAGGCAAGTCAGGCTGGGAGTACAAATATGACAGCGCGGCAGAAGCGCCTTACCTGTTCAACAAATCCACCGGCGAGCTGGTGAGCTATGACGACGCCCGCTCGGTTGCGGCGAAAGGTAAGTACGTGCTGGACAAAAACCTCGGCGGTCTGTTCGCATGGTCTATTGAATCCGATAACGGCGATATCCTGAACGCCATGAACGAAAGCCTGTTGGGCAACGGTTCCTCTTCTGACGAGCCAGTTAACACCAACCATGCACCTGTGGCGACCGCTGCTGACCAGACCGTGACCGGTCCGGTTACTGTAACGCTGGATGGTTCTGCCTCTTCCGACCAGGATGGCGATGCGCTGACCTACAAGTGGACCCAGATTTCCGGAACCACGGTGAATATCGCGAACAGCACCTCCGCGAAAGCCACCTTTAACGTACCGGCAGTCACCCAGGACCAGACGCTCTCCTTCCGCCTGACCGTAACCGATGCTAAAGGGCTCTCCAGCACCGTGAACGTCCAGGTTGTGAACAAAGCGCCAAAAGCGAACCAGGCACCAGTCGTTAACCCAATGCAAGCCGTTACTCTGGAAGCGGGCCAGACTCAGTCCCTGCATGTTCAGGCATCCGATCCAGATGGCGATGCGCTGACCTACAGCTGGAGCGTACCGGCAGAGATGAACGCTACCGGTATCAATACCTCTAGCGTACGTATCACTGCGCCGGACGTGGCTTCTGAGACCAGCTATTCCCTGAGCGTAGTGGTAGGCGATGGCAAAGACAGCGTGCACTCCACCGTGCAGGTTATCGTCACGCCGAAAGCCGCTGAGCCTGCGGATGACGTAACGCCGCCAGCTGATGACGTTACCCCACCGGCAGATGACGTTACGCCTCCGGCTGACGAAGACACCGCGCCGTCCGACGAAGGTGCATCCGGTAGCTGCGATAACCCTGTCGATGCCAACGCAAGCAAATATGCCGCGTGGAGCAGCAGCAAGGTCTACAACGGTGGCGACATCGTCAGCTTCGACAACCTGGTATGGAAAGCGAAGTACTGGACTCAGGGCAACCAGCCTGGCTTCGGTGTGGATGCATGGGAACTGGTCAGCAAGGTGAAATTCGGCTGGAAAGCTGACGTGGTTTACAACGGTGGCGATACCACAACCTATCAGGGTTCTGAGTACCGTGCGAAGTGGTGGACCCGTGGTGATAACCCAGCTAACAGCGATGTATGGGTGAAAGTAGGCGCAGCAGACTGCGAATAATCATCCTTCTCTGAGATGGCGGGCGCGATACTTGCCCGCCATCACTGACCGCGCGGTGAAGCGCGGTCAGTCCATCAGCGACGGCCAGGTGAAGAGATGAAACGCTTTATTTTTCTGTTGTTGTTAATTAGCCAGAGCGCATTAGCCAATTGCTGGAATTCCGCAGGACAATATTACCATGTGGACCCCTGGTTATTATTTGCTATTGCGGACGTGGAGTCCGGTCTCAATCCAAACGCGGTCGGTTATAACCATGACGGTTCACGGGATGTCGGGCTGATGCAAATAAATAGTTCGCATTTTGCCGAGCTGAAAAAAAAGGGCATTGATGAATATCGGTTAATGAATGAGCCCTGTACCTCAATTATGGTCGGTGCTTCTATTCTCTCCGGGATGATTAAAGTTTACGGCTATAACTGGGAAGCGGTCGGTGCCTATAACGCGGGGCTGAAACCGGAGAACTTTCCCCAGCGCAGGATTTACGCCAGAAAAGTCTGGGCGAAATATCAAAGAATAAAACGGATGTCGCAATACCGATAATCAGGCTTTTTTTTGAAGAATATCTTGCGAGTGTTCTTCAGAAAGAAAAGGTGCTGTCCCGGGTTTATTTATTAAAGGATTAATACATAAATCGAGATCGCATTGGTTATTATCGTTTTTAACAGGAATAATGTAGATGAATAAAAGGACATTGCTGAGCATTCTGGTCGCGGGGGCGTGTGTTGCGCCAGTGATGGCACAGGCAAACATGCTCAAGGCGGAAAGCAGCGAACCCTACACGATGAAAGCCAGCGATCTGGCGAAAAAGGAGCAGGAGTTAACGGATTTTCCGCTGATGAAGTCAGTTAAAGCGACAATTCGCACCCTGGATAACGCCCAGGTGGAACTGATTGAGCCGGGTAAGGCTACCAACCCGGATAACGTGAAGCGTGTTGAAAGTATTCTGAAGGAGAGCGACTGGGAGTATCTGTTCCCGCTGCGCGCCAAAGAGTACAGCTACAGCAACTTCCTGAAAGCGGTAGGTAAATTCCCGGCGCTGTGCGACACCTACACCGATGGCCGCGACAGCCTGGCCATTTGCCGTAAAGAGCTGGCGACCATGTTTGCGCACTTCGCGCAGGAGACCGGCGGGCATGAATCCTGGCGTCCGGAAGCCGAATGGCGTCAGGCGCTGGTATACGTTCGCGAAATGGGCTGGAGCGAAGGCCAGAAGGGCGGTTATAACGGCGAATGTAACCCGGATGTCTGGCAGGGTCAGACCTGGCCGTGCGGCAAAGACAAAGACGGCGATTTCCTGAGCTACTTTGGCCGCGGCGCCAAACAGCTCTCCTACAACTATAACTACGGTCCGTTCTCGGAGGCGATGTTCGGCGACGTCCGCACGCTGCTGGACAAACCGGAGCTGGTAGCCGACACCTGGCTGAACCTGGCGAGCGCCATCTTCTTCTTCGCCTACCCGCAACCGCCGAAGCCGAGCATGCTGCAGGTTATCGACGGCACCTGGCAGCCAAACGATCATGACAAAGCTAACGGCCTGGTTCCGGGCTTCGGCGTGACCACCCAGATCATTAACGGCGGCGTGGAATGCGGCGGCCCGACTGAGATTGCCCAGTCGGAAAACCGTATCAAATACTACAAAGAGTTCGCCAACTACCTGAAAGTGCCGGTTCCGGAAAACGAAGTACTCGGCTGCGCCAACATGAAGCAGTTTGATGAAGGCGGCGCTGGTGCTCTGAAAATTTACTGGGAACAGGACTGGGGATGGAGCGCAGATACGCCAGACGGCAAGACCTACGCCTGTCAGCTGGTGGGTTATCAGACGCCATTCAGCGCATTTAAAGAGGGCGACTACACCAAGTGTGTGCAGAAGTTCTTTAACGTGAATATCATCAATGACGACGGCTCTGCGGTTAACCCGAGCGATAACACGCCTGCGGACAATACCCCGGCAGACAATACGCCAGCGGATAACACCCCGGCTGACAATACGCCTGCGGACAACACCCCTGCGGACAATACGCCAGCAGACGACACGCCAGCTGTGACCAACCATGCGCCGGTTGCGGTCATTTCCGGCCCGGTTGGTGCGGTTGACGCGGGTGCGCAGGTCTCCCTGAGCGCTGAAGGCTCCACTGACGAAGATGGCAACAAACTGACCTACACCTGGCGCTCCCAGGACGGCCAGACCGTCTCCGGTGAAGACAAAGCGGTAGTGACCTTTACTGCGCCTGAAGCAGCAACGGCTCAGCAGATTGAAGTGAGCCTGACCGTCAGCGATGGCGAACTGAGCGACACCACGACTTACCTGCTGAACGTGAAAGCGAAAGCGCAGACCCCGTCAGGTGATGAAGGCTCAGACACTTACGCGGCGTGGAGCGCTAACAGCAAGTACAACGCAGGGGATATCGTGAATAACCACGGTAAACTCTTCCAGTGCAAGCCATTCCCGTACAGCGGCTGGTGTAACAGCGCCTCGGCTTACTATGAACCAGGCGTAGGCCTGGCATGGGCAGACGCCTGGACCGCACTTTAATAGCAAAACGGCAACCTCAGGGTTGCCGTTTTTTTTGCTCTGCCGCGCGCCGGGCTTTAGCGATGTAACTTCCCGTGATCCCGCAGCCAGGCCGCGGTGCGCACAATCCCCTCATCCAGCGTCACCAGCGGCTTATAGCCCAGCTCACTCTCAGCGCGTTGCGTATCGAGAGTAAAATCAAAGTTCAGTTTCGACACCCCGTAGTGCGTCAGCATCGGCTCTTTGGCGGACTTATTCCCCAGCCGCTCCATGCTGCGGGCAATAATATCCAGCATCGGGTAGGGCACCGAACGGATCCGGCAGTGAATGTTCAGCTCGTCGATCAGCTTTTGCACAATGCTGCGCAGCGAGCGCGGCTCACCGTTGGTGATGTTGTATGCCCGGCCGGATGGCAGCCCGTCGCATTCACGCTGGCTGGCCAGCCACATGGCATGAATGGCGTTGTCGTAATAGGTCATGTCCACCAGCGCATCCCCGCCGCGCGGCAGCAGCACGCTGCCGTAGTGATGCATCATCTGCGCCAGGCGCGGAATAAACACTTTGTCGTGCGGGCCAAACAGGCTCTGCGGACGCAGAATGGTAAAACGGGTGTGCGGGTTAGACTGCGCCAGCAGATCGATCACCTCTTCGCTGGCGGCTTTACTGCGGGCAAATTCGCAGGCGAAGCGCGCCGGACGGAAATCTTCCTGAATGTCGCGATGGTGGTGATAGTCGAAATAGAGCGACGGCGAGGAGATATGTACGAAGTTACGCACGCCCCAGGCCACGGCCCACTCGCCCAGACGACGAGTGGCGCGCACGTTTGCCAGGTCGAACGCTTCCTGCGTTCCCCAGGGTGAGGTAAAGCTGGAGCAGTGCCACAGCGTATCGATTCCGGCCAGCATCACTTTTGCCTGGGAAGAGACCAGTTCCGTCAGGTCGGCATGGACAAACTCTGCGCCCATTTTTTGCAGCAATTTACCCATCGCTTCATTACGACCGGTGGCCCGGACGCTGACGCCTTTATTGCGCAAAAACTCCACCGCGTTGCGGCCTAAGCCGCTGGTGGCGCCGGTAACCAGTACCTTCATATCGATCCACTGTATTGAAAGAATTTCGTGCGCATTCTTCCGTGAATTACGCCTGTATGCAATGGGAAACGTGAAAGATTCAGAGTTTTAATTAGTCTTTTTCTTTGTTTTGTTCTGCCAGAAAAACAATACGCCGGGCCATTCCCCGGAAGATAAACAGGTGCGCCGGGATCATCAGCAGCCAGTAGAACAGCCCAGGCATGCCGTGTGGATGCCACCAGGCGCGCACGTCCAGCTCCCGGTGGTCGCCTTTGTCCTTCAGGGTAAAGCACAACCGCCCAAGACCGGGGGCTTTCATGCCAAACAGCAGCGCCAGCTGCTTTTCAGGTTCAACAATAATCACCTTCCAGCTGTCAACGGTATCGCCGGTTTGCAAATATGGCGCGGCCGGACGGCCTTTCGCCAGCCTGTGCCCGACGAGCCGATCCATCATCGCCCGGGTTTGCCACAGGGCGTTGCCAAAGAAGTAGCGCTCTTTACCGCCGATCTGGTTCACCACTTTCCAGAGCGCGCTGAGGCTGGCGGCGGTTTTCACCGTGCATCCGGCCTGTTTCGGGTAGTAACCATATTCCGGACGCCAGCGGGCGAAGGCCTGGGCGTCGTAGCCCCAGTCGCTGGAGTTCACCAGCTTCTCTTCTTCTTTTAGCGTATTGCGCACCGCATCATCGAAGCGAATGAGTTCCTGCGGGATCAGCGTCCGCAGCGCGCGGTCGTCGGCCAGCAGATCGTGTTTTAGCCCCTGAATTAGGGCTTTGGCGGTGGTCGGCGGCACGGAGGTGATGACATTCAAAAACCACACCGAAATCCAGCGGGTCGGGAAGGGGATGGGGATCAGCGGGCGGCGGCGGCCACTCACTGCCATAAAATGTTCGAACTGCTGCTGATAGCTCAGCACCTCGGGCCCGGCAGCCTCCAGCACCCGGTTCTCTGTGGCCGGGTGATTGAGCAGCTCCACCAGATAGTGCAGCAGGTTCTCCAGCGCAATCGGCGTGGTGCGCGAGCGCACCCAGCGCGGCGGGGTGAGCACCGGCAGGTTATAGACCATATCGCGCATCACTTCGAAGGCGGCAGAACCGGCGCCAACGATGATCCCGGCCCGCAGTTCGGTAAGCGGGCTCCCGGCGCTGCGCAGGGTGTCGGCGGTAAGCTGCCGGGCACGCAGATGGTCGGACTGCTCATGCGTCGGTGCCTGTAACGAACTGAGGAAGATAATCTGCTTAACCGGGTGTTCCAGCAGCAGATCGCGCACGTTCATCGCCACCTTGCGCTCGTGGGCGATAAAGTCGCCCCCTTCGCCCATGCTGTGCACCAGATAGTAAAGGGTATCCACTCCCTCCAGCAGCGCCGCCAGCGTCTGCGGCCAGTTGAGGTCGATAGCATGGCAGGTGACGTTGGGCAGGGCCTGCTTTTGCAGGCGCTCGATGCTGCGTGCCGCAGCTCGTACCTGATGCCCGTGTGCGCTCAGGGCGGCCACCAGATGTTGACCGATATACCCGCTGGCACCGAGCACCAGAATACGTTGCGGCACGAGGACTCCTTAGCGCTGCAAAAACGCCTGCCAGTGGGCAACCACTTCTGCCAGCTGCTCGCGGTTGACGTCGAGATGCATCACCAGACGTACCACCGGCGCGGCGTTAATCAGCACGCCGCGCGCCTTCATAAATTCGCCCAGCGCCGCGGCGTGTTCCTCTCCGACGCGGACAAACAGCATGTTGGTGTCGTGACGCATGACGTCAGCGCCGATCTCGCGCAGCTGCGCAGCCATCCACGCGGCGTTGTCGTGATCGTCCTTCAGACGGGCAACGTTATTTTTCAGGGCGTACAGACCCGCCGCGGCAAGGATCCCGGCCTGGCGCATGCCACCGCCGGTCATTTTGCGCCAGCGGTTGGCGCGCTTGATATAGTCGGCGTTGCCCACCAGCAGGGAACCCACCGGCGTGCCCAGCCCTTTGGAGAGACAAATGGTGAACGAGTCGCAATATTGCGTAATCGCTTTCAGCTCGCAGCCATACTCCACCACGGCGTTGAAGATGCGCGCGCCGTCAACGTGCAGCCCCAGTTTGCGCTCGCGGGTAAACTCCCACGCCGCTTTCAGGTAGTCGCGCGGCAGCACTTTGCCGTTATGGGTGTTTTCGAGGCTGAGCAATTTAGTGCGGGCGAAGTGAATGTCGTCGGCTTTGATTTTAGCCGCCACCTTGTCCAGCGGCAGGGAGCCGTCGGGGGCGACATCGATAGGCTGCGGCTGAATGCTGCCGAGTACCGCCGCGCCGCCCGCTTCGTACAGATAGTTATGCGCCCCCTGGCCGACGATATACTCTTCGCCGCGCTCGCAGTGGCTGAGCAGCGCCACCAGGTTCGCCTGGGTGCCGGTTGGCAGGAACAGGGCAGCCTCGTGGCCACTCAGTTCAGCGGCATAGCGCTGAAGTTCGTTAACGGTGGGGTCATCGCCATAGACGTCGTCCCCGACCGGCGCGGCCAGCATCTCCTTGAGCATGGCCTGCGTCGGGCGGGTTACGGTATCGCTACGTAAATCAATCATTTCACATCCCTATAGTTTAAAAGGTGATGTGAAATGTTTTACCTGAGCCAGTTGGTTTTTGCCAGCTCCAAAACTTCGTCACCGCGACCACTAATAATGGCGCGCAGCATGTACAGGCTAAAGCCCTTCGCCTGTTCCAGTTTGATCTGCGGCGGTATAGCCAGCTCCTCTTTGGCGACCACCACATCCACCAGCACCGGGCCGTCGGTGGCAAAGGCGCGCTGCAAGGCCTCATCCACCTCTGACGCTTTCTCCACGCGGATACCGGTAATGCCGCAGGCTTCGGCGATGGCGGCGAAGTTGGTGTCGTGCAGATCCGTACCGTCGGTCAGATAGCCTCCGGCCTTCATCTCCATCGCCACAAAGCCCAGCACGCTGTTGTTAAAGACGATGATTTTGATCGGCAGTTTCATCTGCGCTACCGAAAGGAAATCGCCCATCAGCATACTGAAGCCACCGTCGCCGCACATCGCCACCACCTGACGGTCCGGCGCGGTGGCTTTCGCCCCCAGCGCCTGCGGCATGGCGTTAGCCATTGAGCCGTGGTTAAACGACCCCAGCAGGCGGCGCTTGCCGTTCATTTTCAGGTAACGCGCCGCCCAGACGGTGGGGGTACCCACGTCACAGGTAAAGATGGCGTCTTCGTCGGCGTAACGGCTGATCTGCTGGGCCAGATACTGCGGGTGCAGCGCCTTATCGCTGGGTTTCGCCTTGTCATCCAGCCCTTTGCGGGCATCGCGATAATCGCTCAGGGCCTTGTCCAGGAAGGTGCGATCGGTCTTCTCCTCCAGCAGCGGCATAAGTGCGCTCAGGGTCGCCTTGATGTCGCCCACCAGCGCCATGTCCACTTTGCTGTGCGCCCCGATGCTGGCGGGGTTAATGTCGATCTGGATAATTTTGGCGTCAGTCGGGTAGAAGGCGCGATAGGGGAACTGGGTCCCGAGCAGCACCAGGGTGTCGGCATTCATCATGGTGTGGAACCCGGAGGAGAAGCCAATTAGCCCGGTCATCCCCACGTCGTACGGGTTATCGTACTCTACATGCTCTTTCCCGCGCAGGGCGTGAACAATCGGCGCCTTCAGGGTGCCGGCAAATTCCAGCAGCTCTTCGTGGGCCCCGGCGCAGCCGCTGCCGCACATCAGGGCGATATTGCTGGAGTAGCGCAGCAGCTGGGCCAGTTTTTTCAGCTCAGCGAGGGCGGGGGTCACCACTGGCTGGGGCGCGGGATACCAGTGGGTGCTGGCACTTTCCGGCGCCGCCTGCAGCGCCACGTCGCCTGGCAGCACAATCACCGAGACGCCGCGCTTAAGAATGGCGTTGCGCATCGCCAGGGCCAGCACCTGGGGGATCTGCTCAGGGGAGGAGACCAGTTCACAGTAGTGGCTGCATTCACGGAACAGCTCCTGCGGATGCGTCTCCTGAAAATAGCCGCTGCCAATCTCGCTCGACGGAATGTGCGCGGCGATAGCCAGCACCGGGACATGGTTACGGTGACAATCAAACAGGCCGTTGATCAGATGCAGGTTGCCTGGCCCGCACGAGCCCGCACAGACCGCCAGCTCTCCGGTAAGTTGGGCTTCTGCCCCAGCGGCGAACGCGGCGACCTCCTCATGGCGGGTCGGCATCCATTCGATGGTGCCCATTCGGTTCAGGCTGTCGCTCAGACCGTTGAGGGAATCCCCGGTAACACCCCAGATCCGTTTTACCCCGGCCTGTTCCAGCATTTTCGCAATATAGTTCGCCACGGTTTGTTTCATGGTAGTCCATCTCCTGAATGTGATAACGCTTTCAAGCTTAGATGAAACTGACCGGCATGCCCGTGAAATCCCCCTTATTAATCGTTGCTTTCACTGTGCAACATTCCGTCATATTGTGGTGGTTATTCAGCTAAAAATGGATTTAATTCAGATGGTTAAATCATTGTTGATTGCTGTTAATAAAACACTAATGCACGAAGATTTCGGCAGATTGTTGCTGCGGCTGGCGGTGGCACTTTTGGGGGCAGGACGGTTTGCAGTGGTGAGCGATCCGGTGTGGAAGTAATTCCTCTGCGGCGGTAATGCCGGGCGGCACTGCGTTTGCCCGGCCTACGGTTCGCGGTCTTTTGTAAGCCCGGTAAGCGTAGCGCCACCGGGCTTTTTATCAGGCCAGCACCAGATCCCCCTGCGGATGGCAGGAGCAGGCAAGTACATAGCCTTCCGCCACTTCGGCATCCGTCAGCGTCATGGTGCTGGTAACGGTATAGTTCCCGTCCACCACTTTTGTTTTACAGCAGCCGCACACGCCTGCACGACAGGCAGCCACCACCGGCACGTTATTGCTCTCCAGCGCCTCCAGCAGCGTACTGCCCACGCGGCCAAAGAAGGTTTTCGCAGGCTGCAGTTTGGTGATCTTCAACCCGCTGGTGGCAGCTTCCGCGACCGGAGTAAAGAACTGCTCTTTAAAGAAGCGGGTCACGCCCAGGGCCTTCACCTCTTCTTCCACGATCTCCATATAGGGCGCCGGGCCACAGGTCATCACCGTGCGGGAGGCGATATCCGGTACGCTTTGCAGCAGTTCGCGGCTCAGGCGACCGGCGACAAATCCCTCTGTGGCGTTGTTTTCCGCCACCAGGGTAACCGGGTAGTTATGCCATTCGTCTGCAAAAATGACATCCTGCGGCGAGCGCACGCTGAAGATCACCGCCACGTCAGCCTGCGGGCGATTCTTCGCCAGCCAGCGACGCATCGACATCACCGGCGTGACGCCGCAGCCAGCGGCCAGCAGCAGGAATTTGTCGTCCGGCTTATCGTCGCAGGTAAAATCTCCCTGCGCGTCAGAGAGCCAGATGTAATCCCCACGCTTCACCTCTCCGGTCAGCCACTGAGAGCCCGCCCCATCATCAATGCGACGAACTGTCAGCGTAATGTACTCGCTGATGCCCGGCGTCGAGGAGATCGTATACGCCCGCAGCGTCTCTGCGGAGTGACGCACGCTGACCAGCGCATACTGCCCGGCACGGTAAGGATAATAGTCGTGGCACAGCAGCGAAATCGTCCAGACATCCGGCGTTTCCTGATGGATGTGGTGAACCTGCATCCGCCATGGGCACTGATGGGTTGGCATCGTCATACTTTTACTCCTTACGCGCTCAGCAGTTGCTTCATATCGTCTTCAACGGTGGTCACGGAACGCAGACCGAACTTCTCGTTGAGGACCGCCAGCAGATCCGGGGTAAAGAAGCCAGGCGCCGTCGGGCCGGTGACGATGTTTTTCACGCCCAGCGAGAGCAGGGTTAGCAGGATCACAATCGCTTTCTGCTCGAACCAGGAGAGCACCAGCGACAGCGGCAGATCGTTTACGCCGCAGCCCAGTTTTTCCGCCAGAGTGACCGCGAGGATGATGGCTGAGTAGGCATCGTTACACTGACCGGCATCGATCAGGCGCGGCAGCCCTTCGATATCGCCGAACTCCAGCTTGTTGAAGCGGTACTTACCGCAGGCCAGGGTCAGGATCAGGCAGTCGTCCGGTACGCTGGTGGCGAAGTCGGTGAAGTAATTACGTTCCCCGCGCGCGCCGTCGCAGCCGCCGACCAGGAAGATGTGACGCAGTTTTTCGCGGCTCACCAGGTCAATCAGGGAATCCGCCGCCCCCAGCAGGGTCTGGCGACCGAAACCGACGGTGATCAGGTGTGGAATTTCGCTGTAGGGGAAGCCCGCCATCTGCTGGGCCTGAGCAATCACCGGACCAAAATCGTCGCCTTCGAGGTGGCTCACGCCCGGCCAGCCGACGATGCTGCGGGTCCAGATACGGTCATCGTAAGCGCCAACGGTAGGGTCGATGATGCAGTTAGAGGTCATCACGATGGGGCCCGGGAAGCGGGCGAATTCCACCTGCTGGTTCTGCCAGCCGCTGCCGTAGTTCCCGATCAGGTGTTTGAATTTGCGCAGCTCCGGATAGCCATGGGCGGGCAGCATCTCGCCGTGGGTGTAGACGTTAACGCCGGTGCCATCGGTCTGCTCCAGCAGGTTGTAGAGATCTTTCAGGTCGTGACCGGAGATCAGGATGCATTTGCCTTCGGTCGCTTTGACGTTGACCTGCGTCGGGGTTGGATGGCCGTATTTGGTGGTTTCACCGGCGTCCAGGATGCTCATCACTTTGAAGTTCATCTGGCCGATCTCCATGGAACACTCCAGCAGGGCGTTCATGTCGGAAGGCCAGGTGCCGAGCCACGCCATAATTTTGTGGTACTGGGCATAGATGTCGTTGTCGTACTGATCCAGGACGTGGGCGTGTTCCATATAGGCCGCGGCCCCTTTCAGACCGTACAGGCAGAGCAGACGCAGGCCGAGAATGTTCTCGCCAATCGCCGCTTTGTCTTTGTTCGGGGTAAATTCAGCCGCCTGGCGCTGCAGATCGCCGAGGTCGTCGCTGACCAACTGCAGGTCGGCCATTGGGTTGTCGACACGGGCGCTGGCATCCACACTCAGGCACTGCGCTTTCAGGGCTTCACGCAGGGCGATGGCTTCGCGGGCGTAGCCCACAATGCGCGGGGAGTCGAAGTTCACGTTAGTCAAGGTAGAGAAAAACGCGCGCGGGGCGAAGTTGTCGACGTAGTGGTCGATGATGCCATATTCCCGGGCTTTAACTGCCCAGGCGGATAAACCCTGCAGGGAGGCGATCAGTAAATCCTGCAGATCGGAGGTTTCTGCGGTTTTACCGCACATGCCCTGTGCGTAAGAGCAGCCGTTGCCAGCTGGGGTACGGATGGTTTGTTCACATTGCACACAAAACATAATCACACCTGTTAAAGTTATATTTAATATACATGTTTAAGATTATGCCTGTGGCGATACGGTGGGAAGCGCTTTCTGCCACAAAATAGAGGGATATTGATTTAGCGCAATTTTGGCGGCAGCAGGCTACCGCCAAAGAAGTATCAGGCTGAGAAGAACGCCATCATGACGGGCACCAGCAGGCTTAAAATAAAGCCGTGAACGATGGCGGCAGGTACCATCTCCAGCCCGCCCGAGCGTTGCAGTACCGGCAGGGTAAAGTCCATTGAGGTGGCGCCGCAGAGCCCCAGCGCCGTGGAGCGACTGCGGCGCACCAGACCCGGGATCAGCATGATGGCGATCAGCTCGCGCCCCAGATCGTTAAAGAAAGCGGCGCTGCCAATGACCGGACCGAAAGACTCGGTTAACAGAATGCCGGAAAGCGAATACCAGCCAAAGCCGGAGGCCATCGCCAGGGCGGTATTCAGCGGCAGGTCGAGAATAAAGGCGTTAATCACCCCGCCAATCAGCGAACTGCCCACCACGATCACCGCCACTATCATGCCGCGACGGTTGAGCACAATCTGTTTTAAGGTCATGCCGTTATTTCGCAGCTGAATACCAATAAGGAACAGCAGGAAGATCAGCGTATATTCACTGGCCTCGGTGGCGTGCTGCAAAAAAGAGAATCCTGTCAGCCCCAGCAGAAAACCGAGCACTACCACGCCGCATAATTTTAATGACTCCAGCGCCATGGCAATACGTGAAGGCAATTTTTCCTGATGGTGATGGTTTTTCCATGGAATAGCGCGCTCCAGCCAGAACAGGGCCGCGATATTGCAGAGCAAAATAACGGTCATCGTAATAATGGAATAGTGCAGGATAGAGAGCAGATTGGTGGCAAGATTATCGAGGAAGGCGAGGCTGATCCCCATAAAAAAGAGAATGACGTAGACAATCCCGCTCAAAAGTCGGTTGATCAGTTTTAACGCTGACAGCTGATGAAGAGGAATGAGATAACCCACGATCAGTGGGAGCAGAATGATTAAGAGTCCTGAAAACATGAACAACCGGTCCTGTATTTGAGTGGCGCTGAGACACTACCCAATTCAGACGGTTCAGTAAAGGTGAAAACAGTGCCGGGCGGCGCTTCGCTTGCCCGGCCTACGAAATGCTGTCCCGTAGGTCGGGTAAGGCGAAGCCGCCACCCGGCACCACACGCGCGCACTCTTAATCGCGTTTTTCCAGCAGGGTGCGGTACAGCACGCCGCCAATAATACCGCCGATAATCGGCATCACCCAGAACAGCCACAGCTGCTGCAGCGCCCAGCCGCCCTGGAAGATGGCTACCGCTGTGCTGCGCGCTGGGTTAACAGAGGTGTTGGTCACCGGAATGCTGATCAGGTGGATCAGGGTCAGCGCCAGGCCAATCGCAATCGGCGCGAAACCGGCCGGGGCGTGTTTGTCCGTTGCGCCGTGGATCACCAGCAGGAAGCCCGCAGTCAGTACAATTTCAATCACGATGGCAGAGAGCATGGAGAAACCGCCAGGGGAGTGTTCGCCAAAGCCGTTTGAGGCAAAGCCGCTGGCCGCAGCATCAAAGCCCGCTTTACCGCTGGCAATGACATACAGAATAGCGGCAGCAATAATTCCGCCAATGACCTGGGCAATAATATAGCCAAGAACCTCTTTTGCCGGAAAACGACCGCCGGCCCACAATCCTAATGTTACCGCCGGGTTAAAATGACCACCGGAAATATGGCCCACGGCACATGCCATCGTTAAAACCGTTAAGCCGAAGGCCAGCGAAACACCAACGAAACCAATTCCCAGTTCCGGGAATCCTGCTGCCAGTACGGCACTACCGCAGCCACCAAATACCAACCAGAATGTACCAAAACATTCCGCTGCTAATTTTCTGAACATAACCACCTCAAAGAAAAAATGAGCGCAATCCTGCGCCATTGTTATTTATCGCCAAAACAAGCGACGATTTTTAAAACGCCACTATTCTAAAAATGAATATTCTCCCTCACCAGTTAAATAAATACGGTAAGTTTGATGTAGGGCAATGTGTTGCGCTTCCTTGCTAAATTAAGGCGAGTAAAGCAGAGTTGCATTTTTGGCAGCAAGAGTATGCGGCGGAAATCGTTATTACAAATGAAACTGTCTGGTTAAATTCTTAATTTTCGCTTCTGGCTGGCATTATTCCGCCGACGATGGAGTGTCCGTCCGGGCCCGCTGGCGTTATACTCCTGATAACTTAAAGGAAAAAGTTCATCTCTCCCGGAGGGTACATGTTGCTAGAGCGTGTGGAAATCGTGGGGTTTCGCGGCATTAACCGTCTGTCGCTGATGCTTGAGCACAACAACGTGCTGATCGGAGAAAACGCCTGGGGTAAATCGAGCCTGCTGGACGCCCTGACGCTGCTGCTATCGCCGGAATCCAGTTTGTACCATTTTGTCCGGGAAGATTTCTGGTTCCCCCCCGGGGATATGCTGGGGCGTGAACACCATCTGCATATTATCCTTACCTTTCGTGAAAGCGAGCCGGGGCGCCATCGCGTTCGCCGCTATCGTCCTCTTGCCGATTGCTGGGTGCCCTGTGATGATGGCTATCGGCGCATTTTTTATCGTCTGGAGGGTGAGCTTGCCAGCGATGACAGTGTGCTGACCCTGCGCGGTTTTCTCGATACTGACGGCCAGGCCCTGCCGCTGGAGGATATCGACGAGCGGGCGCGTCATCTGGTCCGTCTGATGCCGGTGCTGCGCCTGCGTGATGCCCGCTTTATGCGCCGCATCCGCAACGGTACCGTCCCTGACATGCCTGATGTGGAGGTCACCGCCCGGGAGCTGGACTATCTGGCCCGGGAACTGGTCGCCCGTCCGCAAAACCTGACCGACGGCCAGATCCGCCAGGGACTGTCGGCAATGGTGCAGTTGCTGGAGCACTACTTCTCCGAGCAGGGCACCTCCCCGGTGCGCAACCGGCTGATGCGGCGGCGCTCCCATGACGAGCAGCGCAGCTGGCGCTACCTCGACATCATCAACCGGATGATCGACCGTCCCGGCGGCCGCTCGCACCGGGTGATCCTGCTGGGGCTCTTCTCCACGCTGTTGCAGGCCAAAGGCACCGTCCGGCTGGACCGGGATGCCCGCCCGCTGCTGCTGGTGGAAGATCCCGAGACGCGCCTGCACCCGATCATGCTCTCGGTGGCCTGGCACCTGTTGAATCTGCTGCCGCTGCAGCGCATCACCACCACCAACTCCGGCGAATTGCTGTCGCTAACCCCGGTCGAGCACGTCTGCCGTCTGGTGCGTGAGTCGTCGCGCGTCTCGGCTTACCGCCTGGGTCCGGGGGGCATGAATGCGGAAGACAGTCGCCGTATCGCCTTCCATATTCGCTTCAACCGCGCCTCCTCGCTGTTTGCCCGCTGCTGGCTGCTGGTGGAAGGGGAGACCGAAACCTGGGTGATTAACGAGCTGGCCCGTCAGTGTGGGCACCACTTTGATGCCGAGGGCATCAAAGTGATTGAGTTTGCCCAGTCGGGGCTGAAACCGCTGATTAAATTTGCCCGGCGGATGGGCATCGAATGGCATGTGCTGGTGGACGGTGACGAGGCGGGTAAGAAATATGCCGCGACCGTGCGCGGGCTGATCAATAACGATCGGGAAGAGGAGCGCGAGCACCTGACGGCGCTGCCCGCCATGGACATGGAACACTTCATGTACCGGCAGGGCTTTTCCGATGTCTTTCACCGGGTGGCGATGATCCCGGACGACGTCCCGATGAACATGCGGCGGGTGATCATGAAGGCCATTCACCGTTCGTCGAAACCCGATCTGGCGATTGAGGTGGCGATGGAGGCTGGTCGTCGCGGCGTGGAGGCGGTGCCCACGCTGTTGCGGAAGATGTTCTCCCGCGTGCTGTGGCTGGCACGCGGGAGGGCGGATTAACGGCGGGTCGCCTGGTTGACCTGATCGATCAGGCTGTCCAGCAGGGTAAACCGGCGGCGATACTCAGCGCGTTTTTTGCTGGCGATCTCCTCCATCGGTTTGCGCGGCATGGCGAGCGGCAGCCTGAAGTTGCCCTCGCTGTCGCGCTCCCCGCCCAGCGACAGCCAGAAACTGTCGTAGTCGGCCAGCAGTTTCCCCTCTTTTTTCTTGCGATAGCGCCAGCTGCGATAAATATGGGTGCTGTTGCTGACGGCGATAATCTGCTCCACGGCCAGGGCGCTACCGAGCGTCATGGCGGCTTCCACCAGCAGGCGTTTCGGGAACAGGCCGTGACAGGCTTTGGTGGCGCTCTGGATCGCCTCGTGCGGCACAAAGGCTTTTGCCCCCTGCATCCCGCCGATAAACAGCGTCGGGGTGCCGTTAACCTGACACAGCGTAAAGGTCATCTCCGCCAGCACCGTCTGCTGTTCGTCGCAAAATGCCAGCGTCGCCTCGCCCTCTTTATCGAGAAAAGCATCGGCGCACAGACGCAGGGTAAAGGCGCGATCGTCTTTCCCAGTCAGGGTCAGTAATGTTACCCCCTCCCGGGAGAGATAGCCGTTCATCAGCGCGGCCGGAAGCTGGCGCTGCAGGGTCTGATAGTGCCAGTTCAGCGCCTGGAGCGTTTGCTGGCGATTCATCGCCACCGAGAGCCACGGGCGATGCAGGCGGCAGGGCAGCCCCGGCTGGACCTGTAACAGTTGCAGGAGTTGCGGCTGTTTTGTCAGGCTTGCCAGCAGACGTGCGGTGCTGAACGGCGTCATCAGCGAGCGCAGCATAAACTTGCGGCGATAGGCCGGATTACGCCAGGCAAGGCCGGGGGTTAATGTTCCGGATGCCAGATGCTGAAATAGCTGCCAGGCTGATTTAGGTTGCGGCTGCTGTGAATAAGATGACTCTGCGATGGAGGACATAATAGATCCCGGTCTTGTTGCCAGGCCTTTATTTCAGCAGGGGTTTTATCAACCTCTCCTCAACAACGTTTACGCGCCACGAAAAGCAGGGGTTTCGTTGAGGCGCGGTTTAGTTAGAATCAACAGTTATGTAAGCCGGAATAGCTATTTGGAATATTTATGAACTTAAAGGGAAAGCGCAGGAAGCTGTTTCTGCTGCTGGTGCTGATTGTACTGGTGGGTGGATTCTGGCTGTGGCGGGTGCTAAACGCACCGGTGCCGCAATATCAGACATTGATTGTTCGTCCGGGCGAGCTACAGCAGAGCGTGCTGGCGACCGGCAAACTGGACGCGCTACGCAAGGTTGACGTGGGTGCCCAGGTCAGCGGCCAGTTGAAGACGCTGTCGGTGGAGATTGGCGACAAGGTGAAAAAAGGGCAACTGCTGGGGGTTATCGACCCGGAGCAGGCCGAAAACCAGATCAAAGAGGTGGAGGCGACGCTGATGGAGCTGCGCGCCCAGCGCAGCCAGGCGGAAGCGGAGCGTAAGCTCGCCCAGGTGACCCTGAACCGTCAGCGGCAGCTGGCGACCACCCAGGCGATCTCGCAGCAGGATCTGGATACCTCGACCACCGAGCTGGCGGTAAAGCAGGCGCAGATTGGCACCATCGACGCGCAGATCAAACGCAACCAGGCCTCGCTGGACAGTGCCAAAACTAACCTTGAGTACACCCGCATCGTTGCGCCAATGGCCGGGGAAGTGACGCAGATTACGACCCTGCAGGGACAGACGGTTATCGCTGCCCAGCAGGCGCCGAACATCCTGACCCTCGCGGATATGGGTACCATGCTGGTGAAAGCCCAGGTCTCGGAAGCGGATGTGATCCACCTGAAGCCGGGGCAAAAAGCCTGGTTTACCGTGCTGGGGGACCCGCAAACCCGCTATGAAGGGGTGCTGAAGGATATTCTCCCGACGCCGGAGAAGGTCAACGACGCCATTTTCTATCACGCCCGGTTTGAAGTCCCCAACCCGCAGGGGGTGCTGCGCCTGGACATGACCGCCCAGGTGCATATTCAGCTCTCCGGGGTGAAAAACGTGCTGACCATTCCGCTGGCGGCGCTGGGCCAACCGGTAGGAGATAACCGCTATAACGTGAAGGTGCTGCGTAACGGTGAAATCCGCGAGCGTGAGGTGAGCCTCGGCTCGCGCAACGATACCGATGTGGTGGTGGTAAAAGGGCTGGAAGAGGGTGAAGAGGTGGTCATCAGCGAGAGCCAGCCGGGGGCGGCGAAATGACCGCCCTGCTGGAGCTGAATGATATCCGCCGCAGCTACCCCTCCGGCGACGGGCCGGTGGAGGTGCTGAAGGGCATCACCCTGCGGGTAGAGGCGGGGGAGATGGTGGCGATTGTCGGGGCATCAGGCTCCGGTAAATCGACGCTGATGAATATTCTCGGCTGTCTGGATAAACCCACCAGCGGCACCTATCGTGTGGCGGGCACCGACGTCGCCACGCTGGACAGCGACGCGCTGGCTAAACTGCGCCGGGAACATTTCGGCTTTATCTTCCAGCGTTACCATCTGCTTTCGCATCTGAGCGCGGCGCAAAACGTCGAGGTGCCCGCGGTCTATGCTGGCGTGGAGCGCAAAAAACGCCTTGAGCGGGCGCAGGCGCTGCTTACCCGGCTGGGGCTGGGGGAGCGGGTGGATTACCAGCCGTCGCAGCTTTCCGGCGGCCAGCAGCAGCGGGTGAGTATCGCCCGGGCGCTGATGAACGGCGGACAGGTGATCCTGGCGGATGAACCGACCGGGGCGCTGGACAGCCACTCCGGGGAAGAGGTGATGGCGATCCTGCACCAGCTGCGGGATCAGGGGCACACGGTGATCATCG
The DNA here is from genome assembly GCF_002920195.1 of Leclercia sp. LSNIH8. NCBI lineage: Bacteria > Pseudomonadati > Pseudomonadota > Gammaproteobacteria > Enterobacterales > Enterobacteriaceae > Leclercia > Leclercia sp. LSNIH8. Next base: position 639,926 of record NZ_PQJY01000001.1, read on the forward strand.
TCACCCACGACCCGCAGGTGGCCTCCCAGGCCGGACGCATCGTAGAGATCCGCGACGGCGAGCTGGTCAGCAATCCGCCGCCTGGCCTCAATACCACCCGGCGTCAGGAGGTATCATTACCGCCGCCTTCGGGCTGGCGGCAGTTTACCAGCAGCTTTCGCGAAGCGCTGACCATGGCCTGGCTGGCGATGGCGGCAAACAAGATGCGCACCCTGCTGACCATGCTTGGGATCATCATCGGCATCGCCTCGGTGGTGTCGATTGTGGTAGTGGGCGACGCGGCCAAACAGCTGGTGCTGTCGGATATCCGCTCCATCGGCACCAATACGATTGACGTCTATCCCGGCAAAGATTTTGGCGATGACGAGCCGCAGTACCAGCAGGCGCTGAAGTATGACGATCTCACGGCCATTCAGAAGCAGCCGTGGGTTAACTCCGCCACCCCGGCGGTGTCCCAGAGCCTGCGTTTGCGCTATGCCAATATCGATGTGGCGGCCAGCGCCAACGGCGTCAGCGGCGACTACTTCAACGTCTACGGCATGACCTTCAGCGAAGGGGGCACCTTCAATGCAGAGCAGCTGGCAGGGCGGGCGCAGGTGGTGGTGCTCGACAGCAACGCCCGGCGACAGCTGTTCCCCAATAAAGCGAAGGTGGTGGGTGAGATCGTGCTGGTGGGGAACATGCCCGCGACGGTGATTGGCGTGGCGGAGGAGAAGCAGTCGATGTTTGGCAGCAGCAAGATTTTACGCGTCTGGCTGCCTTACACCACTATCTCGGGGCGCATTATGGGGCAGTCGTGGCTCAACTCCATCACCGTCCGGGTGAAAGATGGCTACGACAGCGCTCAGGCAGAGCAACAGCTTGAACGCCTGTTAACCCTGCGCCACGGGAAGAAAGATTTCTTCACCTGGAACATGGACGGGCTCTTGAAAACGGCGGAAAAGACCACACGTACTCTTCAGCTCTTCCTCACGCTGGTGGCGATCATCTCCCTGCTGGTCGGGGGGATCGGGGTGATGAATATCATGCTGGTGTCGGTGACGGAGCGGACGCGTGAAATCGGTATCCGTATGGCGGTCGGCGCCCGGGCCAGCGATGTGCTGCAGCAGTTTTTGATTGAAGCGGTGCTGGTCTGTCTGGTGGGCGGTGCGCTGGGGATTACGCTCTCGCTGCTCATCGCCTTTACGCTGCAGCTGTTTTTACCCGGCTGGGAAATTGGTTTTTCACCGATGGCGCTGCTAACTGCCTTCCTGTGTTCTACCTTTACCGGGGTACTGTTTGGCTGGTTGCCGGCACGCAACGCCGCGCGATTAGATCCGGTGGATGCGTTAGCCCGGGAGTGAACCTGTTGCCGGGTGGCGGCTACGCCTTACCCGGCCTACAAAAGTTCGTAGGCCTGCGCAAGCGCAGCGCCGTCGGGCATCAGGTCGCATCACCGCACACAAATAAAAATGCCAGCGCATCGGGCTGGCATTTTGAGTGCGGGGTGTACACAATGAAACAGAGGGCTATGCCACCACTTCTGCTTCGATGGGCACAATAACGCTGGCATGATTGCCTTTTGGCCCAAGGTGTACATCGAACCGGACGGCCTGCCCGGCTTTCAGCGTTCTGTATCCATCCATCTGAATGGTGGAGTAATGTGCGAAAATGTCTTCGCCGCCGCCTTCAGGGCAGATAAAACCAAACCCTTTGGCGTTGTTAAACCACTTAACTGTACCCGTTTCCATGCTTCGACATCCTTCGTAAATCTTATTGAGTTAGATGTAATGAACCGGTGGTGGAGTGGGAGCTGTTCAAAACCTCGCCAACTCACGCTTGTACAATTTAGATAAACCAAAAGGATCGTCAAGCATTTGCCGGGCAAGGACGGGTAAAAATGAGTCAAAATTTGAAGCAGTTAACGCTATTGAACGGTATTGTGACAGACATCGAGGATGGCAATAATAGATGTAGGTTATCTGACATCTAAGGTAGATTCAGGTTATGTATAGCCTCCCGTCAGCATCAGAACACGCGACCGGAGACCGTAAACGAAGATGACGACTGACAATGGGTAAGACGAACGACTGGCTCGATTTCGACAAGCTGGCGGAAGATGAAGTGCGCGACGCGCTAAAACCGCCATCTATGTATAAAGTTATGTTAATGAACGATGATTACACGCCGATGGAATTTGTTATTGACGTGCTACAAAAGTTCTTTTCTTATGATGTTGAACGTGCAACGCAACTGATGCTTACGGTTCACTATCATGGCAAAGCCATCTGCGGGGTGTTTACCGCAGAAGTCGCCGAAACCAAGGTGGCAATGGTGAACCAGTATGCAAGGGAGAATGAGCATCCGTTGCTGTGTACGCTGGAAAAAGCCTGAATAAGGCAATGAAAATTGGGGGAGGTGCCTATGCTCAATCAAGAACTGGAACTCAGTTTAAACATGGCTTTCGCCAGAGCGCGTGAGCACCGACATGAGTTTATGACGGTCGAGCACCTGCTGCTTGCACTGCTCAGTAACCCATCCGCCCGCGAAGCGCTTGAAGCCTGCTCCGTGGATCTGGTGGCGCTGCGTCAGGAACTTGAAGCCTTCATCGAACAGACCACACCTGTACTGCCCGTCAGTGAAGAGGAGCGCGACACGCAACCGACGCTCAGCTTCCAGCGTGTACTCCAGCGTGCGGTATTTCACGTCCAGTCCTCCGGACGTAGCGAAGTCACCGGTGCCAACGTGCTGGTTGCCATCTTCAGCGAGCAGGAGTCGCAAGCCGCCTACCTGCTGCGCAAACACGAAGTCAGCCGCCTCGATGTGGTGAACTTTATCTCTCACGGAACGCGAAAAGACGAATCGAATCCGTCTTCGGATTCCAGCCATCAGGTCAACAGCGAAGAGCAAGCAGGCGGGGAGGAACGTATGGAAAACTTCACCACCAATCTTAACCAGCTTGCCCGTGTTGGCGGTATTGACCCGCTGATAGGCCGCGATAAAGAGCTGGAACGGGCGATTCAGGTGCTGTGCCGCCGCCGCAAGAACAACCCGCTGCTGGTGGGGGAATCTGGCGTAGGTAAAACCGCCATTGCCGAAGGGCTGGCCTGGCGTATCGTGCAGGGCGACGTCCCGGAAGTGATCGCCGACTGCACCATCTATTCGCTGGATATCGGTTCCCTGTTGGCCGGAACCAAATACCGCGGTGATTTTGAAAAACGTTTCAAAGCGCTGCTGAAACAGCTGGAGCAGGATACTAACAGCATCCTGTTTATCGACGAGATCCATACCATCATCGGCGCCGGTGCGGCATCCGGTGGTCAGGTGGATGCCGCCAACCTGATTAAACCGCTGCTCTCCAGCGGCAAGATCCGGGTGATCGGCTCAACCACCTATCAGGAGTTCAGCAATATTTTCGAAAAAGACCGTGCCCTGGCGCGTCGCTTCCAGAAAATCGATATTACTGAACCGTCGGTTGAAGAAACGGTGCAGATCATCAATGGCCTGAAGCCGAAGTACGAAGCGCACCATGACGTGCGTTATACCGCGAAAGCGGTGCGTGCGGCGGTGGAGCTGGCGGTGAAATACATCAACGATCGCCACCTGCCGGATAAAGCGATTGATGTGATCGACGAAGCGGGCGCGCGTGCGCGTCTGATGCCGGTCAGCAAGCGTAAGAAAACGGTCAACGTGGCGGATATCGAATCCGTGGTGGCCCGCATCGCGCGTATCCCTGAGAAAAGCGTTTCTCAGAGCGACCGCGATACGCTGAAAAACCTCAACGATCGCCTGAAAATGCTGGTCTTTGGACAGGATAAAGCCATTGAGGCCTTAACCGAGGCCATTAAGATGGCCCGTGCCGGGCTGGGGCATGAGCACAAGCCTGTCGGTTCTTTCCTGTTCGCCGGCCCGACCGGGGTGGGGAAAACCGAGGTGACGGTTCAGCTCTCCAAAGCGCTGGGCATCGAGCTGCTGCGCTTTGATATGTCCGAGTATATGGAGCGTCACACCGTCAGCCGTCTGATCGGTGCGCCTCCGGGCTATGTGGGCTTTGACCAGGGCGGCCTGCTCACCGACGCGGTGATCAAGCATCCGCACGCGGTACTGCTGCTCGATGAAATCGAGAAAGCGCACCCGGACGTGTTCAACATCCTGCTGCAGGTGATGGATAACGGGACGCTGACCGATAACAACGGGCGCAAGGCGGACTTCCGCAACGTGGTGCTGGTGATGACCACCAACGCCGGGGTGCGTGAAACCGAGCGTAAATCCATCGGCCTGATCCACCAGGATAACAGCACCGATGCGATGGAGGAGATCAAGAAGATCTTCACGCCGGAATTCCGTAACCGTCTGGACAACATTATCTGGTTCGAACATCTCTCTACCGAGGTGATTCATCAGGTGGTGGATAAGTTCATCGTCGAGCTGCAGGTTCAGCTGGATCAGAAAGGCGTGTCGCTGGAAGTGAGCCAGGAGGCCCGCAACTGGCTGGCTGAGAAAGGCTACGATCGTGCGATGGGTGCCCGTCCGATGGCGCGTGTGATTCAGGATAACCTGAAGAAACCGTTGGCTAACGAGCTGCTGTTTGGTTCGCTTGTCGATGGGGGCCAGGTGACGGTGGCGCTGGATCAGGCGAAGAACGAGCTGACGTATGATTTCCAGAGTGCGGCGAAGCATAAGCCGGAAGCGGCTCACTAACGCTGTTGCGTGATGGTAAAAACCGGGCGAAAGCCCGGTTTTTTTATGGATGTGGCCGGGTTGGTAATTTTGAATACCTGAAGCGATAAAGTCATTAAAGGTGAATTGAGAGTTACAGCGATGACCAGGTCCGGCTGAAAATCGCCGAAGCGTTTCCGTAAGGCCGGGGCGAGGCGCATGGAAGCGCCGAGAGGGCATAGCCTGCATGGATGCAGGCTGGTGCCCGACCCGAAAGCCTGTAGGAATAAGCTGAGGGCACCGCGAAGCGGCGATTTTCTTTGCCGGGAGCCGGGGTTGCCAGGGGGGAGGCGGCGAGCCCCCCTGGCACGTTCACCGGTTCCGACGTATCAGAGAAGCAAGGAACGTAAGGTGAACGGAACGACTACTTAAGCCGCATATTCACCTTACCCCACATCAAAATTTTGCGAGGCGTTATCCAGAATTTAAAAGAGAAAATCGCTGGATAAAATCACAGTATTAGAATGGCGATGCACCTGCAAAATCAGGTGCCAGTATTGGCATCCTGAAAGCGCGCACAATGATAATTTGCCGTGCATAAAGGACTCTTTATGACCAATGAAAACCCTATTCCCCAGCTTTATAGCGAACTTGAAGTCTGTGCCCACGATCTCTCCACGCTCGCTGCGCGCTGCAACCTGCTTACCGAAATCCTTGTCGATTGCGACTCGCTGCCGCAAACGCAGCCTGTCTGCCGCTGCCTGGCAGCCTACCTTGATGCATTCAGCGCTGAGCTGGCAAAATCCATGACCGATTTTCGTGTGCTGGATGAGAACGAGATCCCGCCCTCGCACAAACAGGAGTGGCTGCTGGACAGCACCGAAGCCCAGTGTGATTACTGCCGGGCCTTAAACCATGTGCTGCTGGTGTCGCATTTCGACCGCGAGATGCTCCCGCACCTTACCGGGCTGCTGCATGATATTGCGCATACCATGCTGGCGGATCTGACCGTAGTGCGTATCCACTGATACGGGCGGGGCATAAAAAAAGGCCGGGATAACCCGGCCTTTATTATTCTTTGTACGCCATTGCAGGCGAAATACTCTTAGCGACTACGGAAGACAATGCGGCCTTTGCTCAGGTCGTACGGGGTCAGCTCAACAGTCACTTTGTCGCCCGTCAGAATACGGATATAGTTCTTACGCATTTTACCGGAGATATGCGCGGTAACGACGTGACCGTTTTCCAGTTCTACGCGAAACATGGTGTTAGGCAACGTTTCCAGAACGGTACCCTGCATTTCAATATTGTCTTCTTTGGCCATCTAATCCTCTGGGGTATCACTACCAAGTTTTGAACCGGCAAGATAATGCCGAAATTCCTCAATTAAGTAAAGATTTGTGCGTTTAAAACGCAACAAAGCAGTTTCAGCGTATTGCCCGGACGTCACGGTTCAACCGTACGAAAAGCGCATACGTAAAGGGGAGGTGGCAGGATAAACGATAGGGCGTTATCGGATGCGAACTATTCCCAAACGGCGGCGGGGCAACAGGCAGAACCTACTCTGCGGCAGAATTATAGCACCTTGAGGAAAAATATGCGGAAAACATTTATCCCTGAGGCGTAAATAACGTCGTCGGCACCCAGAAATTTTGCGGTAATTTTTGCATGCGCAGGGTCGCCAGCTGCGCCAGATATTCATGGCGCGAGATCTCCACGACACCCAGAGAGGCGGTATGTTCGTTCAGCACCTGGCAGTCAACTAACTTGCCGCCGCTGCGGGCAAAGCGTTCGCAGAAGATCAGCAACGCGGTTTTCGAGGCGTTAACCGCGCGGCTGAACATCGACTCGCCGCAAAACAGCGTGCCCTGCGCCACGCCGTACATGCCGCCCACCAGTTCATCCTTATCATCCCATACCTCAATCGAATGGGCGTAGCCCAGCTCGTGCAGGCGATGGTAGGCGACGATCACCTCGGGCGTGATCCAGGTTCCTTCAAAGCGATCGCTGGCGCAGCCCTCGATCACCTGACCAAACGCATGGTTGAGGGTGACGCGATAAGGGGAGCGAGCGTGAAAACGCTTCATGCTGCGGCTGATATGAAACTCCGCAGGCCACAGAACGGCGCGGGGGTCGGGCGACCACCATAAGATGGGATCGCCGGGAGAGAACCACGGAAAAATCCCCCGTTGGTAGGCCATCAGTAAACGCGACGGACTCAGATCGCCGCCCAGGGCCAGCAAACCATTAGGTTCACGCAGCGCCCCTTCCGGAGAAGGGAACGCAAGAGAGTGACGAGAGAGCTGGACCAGGCGCATGACAACAAAACTCCAGTACGCAAAGTGGGGATCGGTTCAAATATAGACTACAGACGTTGTTTGAACTGGTAGTAGCGGCCCTGTTTTGCCAACAGTTCAGCGTGATTACCTTGCTCAATAATTTGTCCGTTGTCCATCACAATAATTTGATCGAAATCCGCCAGGCCGCGCAGACGGTGCGTCACCATCAGCACGGTTTTGTCCTGCATCTCTTTTTTCAGTAAATCAAGGATTTGCCGCTCGGTAGTCGCGTCCAGCCCTTCGGTTGGCTCATCCAGCAGCATCAGCGGCGCATTGTGAAGCAGCGCACGCGCAATGGCCAGGCGGCGCAGCTCGCCGCCGGATAACTGACGGCCACCTTCGCCAAGCCAGCTGTTGAGCCCTTCATCTTCCAGCAGCTTGTGCAGACCTACTTTTTCCAGCATCCCGCGTAATGCTTCATCGGCAGCACCGGGCGCAGCTAACAGCAGGTTATCGCGCAGGGTGGCGCTGAAAAGATGAACCCGCTGGGGCACCACGCTTACCGTTTTGCGCAGCGCAGTCTCGCTCATCTGCACCAGAGGCGTGTCGTTAAACAGGATCTGACCCTGCGCCGGGTCCCATGCTCTGGTCAGCAGCTGCAGCAGTGTCGATTTACCGCAGCCTGTGCGACCCAGCACCGCCACATGGGCGCCCGCGGGGATCGTCAGATTAATGTGGTCCAGCGCGGGCTGCGCCTGACCTTCATAGGCAAAACTGACATCCGAAAGGCACAGGGCCAGCTGCTCAGGGACCGCTGATGCGGTCGTACTGAACTGCACTTCCGGCTGCTGGCCGGTAATCTGGGTGATCCGCAGCGCGGAGGCCACCACCTGGCCCAGGTGCTGAAAGGCACCGGTCACCGGCGCCAGGGCTTCAAACGCCGCCAGCGCACAGAAGACAAACAGGGCGATTAACGGGCCTGGCTGCGCGTTATCGCCCACGCCGCCGGAAGCCATCCACAGCATCGCCATGACTGCGCCTCCGCCAATTAACAGCATCAGCGCCTGGGAGAGGGCCGTGAGTTCCGACTGCTTGCGCTGGGCTTCGTGCCAGTTCAGCTCGGTATTTTCCATCTGCGCACGGTAGCGGCGGCTGGCACCAAAGATGGTCAGCTCCGCCTGACCCTGTAGCCAGCCCGTCAGCTGCTGGCGATACTCGCCCCGCAGACGCGTCAGCTTTTCACCGGTCGGTTTGCCGGCGCGGTAAAACAGCGGGGGTAAGATAAAGAGCGTTGCGAGCATGATCCCGCCGAGCATCAGCGCAATGTGAACGTCCAGCAGGCACAGCCCAAGGGTGACCACCACAATTACCACCAGGGCGCCCACCAGCGGAGAGATCACGCGCAAATAGAGGTGATCGAGGGTATCTACGTCGGCGGCGACGCGGTTAAGCAGTTCCCCCTGGCGATAGCGTGCCAGTCCGGCAGGGGAGAGGGGGAGCAGCTTGCTGAAGGTGGTAACGCGCAGGTGTTGCAGCACGCGGAAGGTCGCGTCATGGCTGACCAGACGTTCAAAGTAGCGCCCGGCGGTACGGGTGATGGCCGTACCGCGCACCCCGGCGGCAGGCAGCATATAGTTAAAGCTGTAGAGCCCGGCAAAACCGGCGACCGCGGAGGCAGAGAGGAACCAGCCGGAGAGCGTCAACAGGCCGATACTCGCCAGCAGGGTGACAATCGCCAGCACCACCCCCAGCGTCAGCATCCATTTGTGGCGCATATAAAGCGCCAGATAAGGCAGTAAAGCGCGCATCAAATCTCCTCCTGACGGTTTGCCAGCAGGGCCGCAAACGGCCCCTGTGCCGCCGCGAGCGTAGCGTAATCGCCCTGCTCAACAAGCTGACCATTGTCCATGACCCAGATCTGATCCCAGCGGGAGATGCCCTCCAGCTGGTGAGTTACCATCAGCGTGGTTTGCTGCTGCGAGGCGGCATCAAGGGCCATCATCACGCGCTGTTCACTGTGCGCATCCAGGCTGGCGGCGGGTTCATCCAGCAATAAAAGCTGACACGGGTTAAGCAGGGCGCGGGCCACGGCAATGCGCTGCGCCTGGCCGACGGAAAGCCCCGCCGACTGATCGCCCACCACCGTATCCACGCCGTTCGGCAGCAGGGGCAGAAACTCGCTGACCCAGGCGCGGTCGAGCACCGACTGTAGCTCTTCTTCGCTGGCGTCCGGGCGCGCCAGCAGCACGTTTTCCCGCAGCGTGGCCGCCGGAAGCTGCGGGTTCTGTCCTACCCAGCTTAAATGGGTGCGCCACTCGTCAGGATCGAGCGCTGAGAGCTCGGCCTGGTTGATGCGCAGCGAGCCGCTGTAGGCCATAAAACCGGATAACGCATTCAGCAGGGAGCTTTTACCGGAGCCGCTGGTGCCAACCAGCACCACGCGCTGACCTGCCGCGAGGGTAAAGTTCAGAGGGCCGGCAAGGACTTTACCTTCCGGCGACAGTACGCAGAAATTCTCTGCTTCAATGCTGACCGGTCTGGTGGTGTTCAGGGTCACGTCGCCACGCTGCGGATGAGCCAGCGGCGTTTCAAGGAAGGTTTTCAGGCTGTCGGCGGCACCCACCGCCTGCGCTTTCGCATGATAGAAAGTGCCCAGATCGCGCAGCGGCTGGAAAAATTCCGGCGCCAGAATTAACGCCAGAAAGCCTGCAAAAAGGGTCACGGCGGTACCGTAATGACCGAAATCAAGGGCGCCCAGATAGGAGAAACCGAAATAGACGGCAACCAGCGCAATCGACAGGGAGGTGAAGAACTCCAGCACCCCGGAGGATAAAAATGCCAGGCGTAACACTTCCATGGTGCGCTGACGGAAATCCTGGGAGGCGTGGCGGATGTTGTCGGTTTCGGCTTTACCGCGACCAAAAATACGCAGCGTTTCCATGCCGCGCAGACGGTCAAGGAAGTGGCCGCTGAGACGACCGAGCGCCAGGAAGTTGCGGCGGTTGGCGTCGGCAGCCCCCATACCGACCATCGCCATAAAGAGCGGGATCAGCGGGGCGGTGCCCAGCAGGATCAGCGCGGCGACCCAGTTGTAAGGAAAAATCGCGAGCACGATCAGCAGGGGAACGAAAGCGGCCAGCGCCATCTGGGGCAGATAGCGGGCGTAGTAGTCATGCATATCATCGATCTGTTCGAGGATAAGCGTCGCCCAGCTTCCGGCGGGCTTGCCTTGGATCCAGGCAGGCCCGGCCTCCTGTAGCCTGTCCAGCACCTGGCGGCGAATTTCATAGCGAATGTTCTGCCCGGCGTGGAAGCCCACGCGCTCGCGCAACCAGACCACCCAGGCACGCAGAACAAAGACCAGAATCAACACAATGAAAGGCAGTAACAGCGCCTCGCGCGGGATATTTTCCATAATCATATGGTTAAGAATGCGGGCCAGAAGCCATGCCTGGCCGACAATCAACAGTCCGCTGATAAACCCCAAAAGACGGGAAATATTCAGCCAGCGGCGGGAAATAACGCTTTGCTTTTTAAGCCAGCGAGTTAACTCTTGTTGACGGGTTTTTTCCATTGCGTGCTTTGCAGGTGATGTTATTAGGTATTGGGCACGGCAATGTTACAACGCAGAGACGATAAAGGCGACTTATCGCCGCCTTATTTACGTTTGTTGCTGATCTGTAAAAATTATTTGCTCTGATCGGCCAGTCCGTCGAGATATCGTTCTGCATCCAGCGCCGCCATACAACCGGTGCCCGCAGAGGTGATCGCCTGACGATAAATGTGGTCCATCACGTCGCCCGCAGCGAACACGCCCGGGATGCTGGTCTGGGTAGCATTACCATGAATACCTGACTGCACTTTGATATAGCCGTTCTCCAGCTCAAGCTGGCCGTCGAAGATAGCGGTGTTCGGGCTGTGGCCGATGGCAACAAACAGACCTGCTACTTCCAGCGTTTCAACGTTGTCGGTGTTCTGGGTGTCACGGATGCGCAGGCCCGCCACGCCCATCTGATCGCCGGTCACTTCTTCCAGCGTGCGGTGGGTGTGCAGCACGATATTGCCGCTGGCCACTTTGTCCATCAGACGTTTAATCAGGATCTTTTCCGCGCGGAAAGTATCACGGCGGTGAATGAGGTGCACTTCAGAGGCGATATTCGCCAGATAGAGTGCCTCTTCAACCGCAGTATTGCCGCCGCCGATGACCGCGACCTTCTGGTTGCGATAGAAGAAACCGTCGCAGGTTGCGCAGGCAGATACGCCGCGACCTTTAAATTCCTCTTCAGAAGGCAGACCCAGATAGCGGGCAGAGGCGCCGGTCGCAACGATCAGCGCGTCGCAGGTATACTCCGCGTTGTCACCGGTCAGGCGGAACGGACGGTTTTGCAGATCGACCTTGTTGATGTGGTCAAAAATGATTTCGGTATCAAATTTGGCGGCATGCTCGTGCATGCGCTCCATCAGCAGCGGCCCGGTCAGGCCTTCAGGATCGCCTGGCCAGTTTTCAACTTCGGTGGTGGTGGTCAGCTGACCGCCTTTTTCCATGCCCGTAATCAGTACCGGTTGCAGGTTAGCGCGTGCAGCGTAGACCGCTGCGGTATATCCCGCAGGTCCAGAACCAAGAATTAGCAGCTTACTGTGTTTGGCCGTGCCCATGAGATCCTCATTGTTGTTGGCAGACATTTTCCCGGATTGTAGGGAATTTGTTGGCGTAAAAAAAGGGCACAGCGATTTTGTTAACGATGTGTGTGATAGAAAGGGCCAATCAACGAGAGGAAAGAAAAGGTAATTTTATAACAATAATCATGGGTAATCGGTCGAAACGACGGCGATAAAATGAGGATTAATCGCCGGACGTAATGAATATCCGACATGTTGTACTAAAAATCGATGTTTTGCTTTGACAATCCCCTGCGCTTTTGCGAAAACATTCAAGGAAGAAAAAAAATGGTCTTTGTGTAACGCATAGTCATGCACAAAATCACCATTTTTACCGGGTCAGCGAAATCTACGCATGGTGTGGACAGATGCCATACGTGATGTTGATGGCCGCCTCTGGGCAACGGTCTTCATACCACATAACCCCAATCGGATCGCGCAAACTATAAAACAGGCGATGCGATTAACCGCGGGGAAAGACTCTGAACAGTGAAGTGCACAGGGTCCTGGCAGGAGTTAGGGAAGGAATACAGAGAGACAATAATAATGGTAGATAGCAAGAAGCGCCCTGGCAAAGATCTCGACCGCATCGATCGTAACATTCTTAATGAATTGCAAAAGGATGGGCGTATTTCCAACGTCGAGCTTTCAAAACGTGTGGGACTTTCCCCGACGCCATGCCTTGAGCGTGTGCGCCGACTGGAAAGACAGGGTTTTATTCAGGGCTATACAGCGCTGCTGAACCCGCATTATCTGGATGCCTCACTTCTGGTATTTGTTGAGATTACTCTGAATCGTGGTGCGCCGGATGTGTTTGAGCAGTTCAATGCCGCCGTACAAAAACTTGAAGAAATTCAAGAGTGTCATCTGGTTTCCGGTGATTTCGACTATCTGTTGAAAACCCGCGTGCCTGATATGTCCGCCTACCGTAAGCTGCTGGGCGAAACCCTGCTGCGACTGCCTGGTGTGAACGACACCCGTACCTACGTGGTAATGGAAGAAGTCAAACAGAGCAATCGTCTGGTTATTAAGACGCGCTAACACGGAACAGGTGCATTATCAGCGTACTTTGATTACACTCCTGGTAATCCATACAGCAACAGTGTCGGGCTTCCCGGCACTGTTGTCCGTTTAGCACGCAGGCAGGAATTGCCTGATACCTGGAGAGCCTGTTTTGAGCCAGGAATATACCGAAGACAAAGAAGTCAATTTAACCAAGCTCAGCAGTGGGCGCCGACTCCTTGAGGCGTTACTGATCCTTGTTGCTCTTTTTGCCGTCTGGTTGATGGCAGCCTTACTCAGTTTTAATCCCTCCGATCCCAGCTGGTCACAAACCGCATGGCATGAGCCTATCCATAATTTAGGCGGCGTACCGGGGGCATGGCTGGCGGACACGCTGTTCTTTATCTTTGGCATAATGGCGTACACCCTTCCCGTCATTATTATTGGCGGCTGCTGGTTTGCCTGGCGCCATCGCCAGAACGATGATTACATCGACTATTTTGCTGTCTCGCTGCGCCTGATTGGTGCGCTTGCCCTGATCCTCACCTCCTGCGGCCTGGCGGCGATTAACGCCGACGACATCTGGTATTTTGCCTCCGGCGGCGTGATTGGCAGCCTGCTGAGCACCGCGCTACAGCCGATGCTGCACAGCAGCGGTGGTACTCTGGCGCTGCTCTGCGTCTGGGGGGCGGGGCTGACGCTGTTTACCGGCTGGTCCTGGGTCACCATCGCCGAGAAAATTGGCAGCGTGATCCTCAATATCCTGACCTTTGCCAGCAACCGCACCCGTCGCGACGATACCTGGGTTAACGACGAAGAGTATGAAGATGACTACGAAGAGGCTGAGCCGAGCGCTGAGCGTCGTGAATCTCGCCGCGCCCGCATTATGCGCGGGGCGCTGGCGCGCCGTAAGCGTGTGGCAGAGAAATTCGCCAATCCATTAGGCCGCAAAACCGACGCGGCGTTGTTCTCCGGCAAACGGATGGATGACGAAGAAGAGGTGGCTTATAGTGCCCGTGGTGTTGCCGCCGATCCGGATGATGTATTGTTCTCCGGTAATCGTGCACTGCCGTCCGATTATGATGAGTTCGATCCGCTGCTCAACGGTCACTCAGTAGCTGAGCCCCTTGCTGCCGCTGCCGCCGCAACCACAGCAACCCAGGCCTTTGCTGCGCCGGTTGAACCGATCACCCCGACGCCTTCTGTGCCAGAGATGCCGCTGCAGCAACATGCGGTTGAATGGCAAGCGCAACCTGCTGCGCCTGCATCGCCGATCCCTGCGCCGGAGCCGGAACCGTATGTCACCGCCGCGCAGCAGGAGTGGCAACCGCCTTATCAGCCTGAACCTGTTTATCAGCCTGAACCTGTTTATCAGCCTGAACCTGTTTATCAGCCTGAACCTGTTTATCAGTCTGAACCCGTTTATCAGCCAGAGCCTGTTATCACCCCGCCGGTTGTCGAAGAGCCGCCGGTTGAAGAGGTGAAACCGTCCCGTCCACCGCTTTACTATTTCGAAGAGGTGGAAGAAAAACGTGCCCGGGAACGCGAACAGCTTGCGGCCTGGTATCAGCCGGTACCCGAGGAGGCACAAGAGCCAGCCCCGGTTAAAGCCGCTGAAACCCCGGCAATTCCGGTTCCCGCTGTGGAACCCGCTTCCGCCGTCGCTCCTGTTGCCGCAAGCGTACAGCAGGCAACAAGCGCAGGCGCCGCTGCGGCCAGCGCCGCCGCGCCGTTATTCAGCCTGGCAACCGGCGGCGCACCGCGTCCGCAGGTAAAAGAGGGGATTGGTCCGCAGTTGCCGCGTCCTAACCGCGTACGTGTTCCGACCCGCCGTGAACTGGCCTCGTATGGTATCAAGCTGCCTTCCCAACGAATGGCCGAAGAGAAAGCGCGTGAAGCCGGACGCCATCAGTATGATGAACACTACGACGACGATGCCGATGAAATGCAGCAGCAGGAGGAGCTGGCCCGCCAGTTCGCTCAGCAGCAACAGCAGCGGTACGGTGGTGATGAGTATCAGGCCCAGCCACAGTCCTTTGAAACGCAGGATGACGAAGATAGTGCCGCCGAAGCGGAGCTGGCTCGCCAGTTCGCCGCCACCCAGCAGCAGCGTTATTCCGGTGAGCAACCGACAGGAGCTAACCCTTTCTCGCTGGCGGACTTTGAATTCTCGCCAATGAAAGATCTGGTGGATGATACGCCGAGTGAACCGCTGTTTACGCCTGGCGTGATGCCGGAAGCCGAGCCACCACGTCAGCCGGTTACGCCGCCACAGCCGCAGCAGTCCGTGCAGCCACAACATGTTGCACAACCGCAGCAGCCTGTTCAGCCCCATCAGTATGCAAAACCGCAGCAGCCTGTTCAGCTGCAGCAGTATGCGCAGCCGCAACAGCCGGTGCAGCCGCAGCAGTATGCTCAACCGCAGCAGCCTGTTCAGCCGCAGCAGTATGCACAGCCTCAGCAGTCCGTGCAGCCGCAGCAGTATGCGCAGCCGCAACAGCCGCAACAGCCGGTGCAGCCACAGCAGCCAGCCGCTCAGCCTCAGCAGAGCCTGATCCATCCGTTGTTGATGCGCAATGGCGACAGCCGCCCACTGCAAAAGCCAACCACGCCGCTGCCGTCGTTGGATCTGTTAACGCCGCCGCCAACGGAAGTGGAGCCGGTCGATACCTTTGCCCTGGAGCAGATGGCTCGTCTGGTTGAAGCGCGTCTGGCCGACTTCCGTATTAAAGCGGATGTGGTGAACTATTCCCCGGGCCCGGTCATCACCCGCTTCGAGCTGAACCTGGCGCCGGGTGTTAAAGCCGCGCGTATTTCCAATCTCTCCCGTGACCTGGCGCGTTCGCTGTCGACCGTGGCTGTGCGCGTGGTTGAGGTGATCCCAGGCAAACCCTATGTGGGTCTGGAGCTGCCGAACAAAAAACGCCAGACCGTTTACCTGCGTGAAGTGCTTGATAACGCCAAGTTCCGCGATAACCCGTCGCCACTGAGCGTGGTGCTGGGTAAAGACATCGCGGGTGAGCCTGTGGTGGCCGATTTGGCTAAAATGCCGCACCTGCTGGTGGCGGGTACCACCGGCTCCGGTAAATCTGTCGGCGTGAACGCCATGATCCTCAGCATGCTTTATAAAGCGCAGCCGGAAGATGTGCGTTTCATCATGATCGACCCGAAAATGCTGGAGCTGTCAGTCTATGAAGGGATCCCGCATCTGCTGACCGAAGTCGTGACCGACATGAAAGACGCTGCCAACGCCCTGCGCTGGAGCGTCAACGAGATGGAGCGTCGCTACAAGCTGATGTCTGCGCTGGGCGTGCGTAACCTCGCCGGGTATAACGACATCATTGCCGAAGCGGCGAAGATGGGACGCCCAATTCCGGATCCGTACTGGAAACCGGGCGACAGCATGGATGCCGAACATCCGGTACTGGAAAAGCTGCCGTATATCGTGGTGCTGGTGGATGAATTTGCCGACCTGATGATGACCGTCGGTAAGAAAGTGGAAGAGCTGATCGCCCGCCTGGCGCAAAAAGCCCGTGCGGCAGGGATCCATCTGGTGTTGGCGACCCAGCGTCCATCGGTGGATGTCATCACCGGCCTGATTAAAGCCAACATCCCGACCCGTATCGCCTTTACCGTGTCGAGCAAAATCGACTCCCGTACCATTCTTGACCAGGGGGGCGCGGAATCGCTGCTCGGCATGGGGGATATGCTCTATTCGGGGCCGAACTCGACTTCCCCGGTACGTGTCCACGGCGCGTTTGTTCGTGACCAGGAAGTGCATGCCGTGGTGCAGGACTGGAAAGCGCGCGGTCGTCCGCAATATGTCGAAGGCATCACCTCTGACAGCGAAAGCGAAGGCGGTGGTGGCGGCGGCTTTGACGGCGGTGAAGAGCTGGATCCATTGTTCGATCAGGCGGTTAACTTCGTTACCGAGAAACGTAAAGCCTCCATCTCCGGCGTACAGCGCCAGTTCCGCATCGGCTATAACCGCGCGGCGCGCATTATCGAGCAGATGGAAGCGCAGGGCATCGTTAGCGAGCAGGGACATAACGGCAACCGTGAAGTGCTGGCCCCGCCACCATTTGAGTAACGGCCTCGATTGCAAAGATGGGTAAAGCAGCAAAAATTAAGCATTTTCTTCTGTCGCCTGCCTGCGGGCAGGTCCAGAATAGTGACAGAAACCCCCATTTCGGGAAGACGCTTTGTAAGGATGAACAATGAAAAAAATCGCAATCACCTGTGCATTACTCACTGGCTTTGTGGCAAGCAGCGTCTGGGCTGATGCCGCCAGCGACCTGAAGAGCCGCCTGGATAAAGTGAGCAGCTTCCATGCCAGCTTCACACAGAAAGTGACCGACGGCAGCGGTAACGCGGTGCAGGAAGGCCAGGGTGACTTGTGGGTTAAACGTCCGAATCTGTTCAACTGGCATATGACCCAGCCGGACGAAAGTATCCTTGTCTCCGACGGCAAAACCCTGTGGTTCTTTAACCCGTTTGTTGAGCAGGCTACCGCCACCTGGCTGAAAGATGCGACCAGCAACACGCCGTTTATGCTGATTGCCCGTAACCAGTCCAGCGACTGGCAGCAGTACAACATCAAACAGACCGGCGATGAGTTCGTGCTGACGCCGAAAGGCAGCACGGGCAACCTGAAGCAGTTCACCATCAACGTGAGCAGCAACGGTACCATTAACCAATTCAGCGCCGTTGAGCAGGACGATCAGCGCAGCAGCTATCAGCTGAAATCCCAGCAGAACGGTGCGGTCGATGCATCGAAATTCACCTTTACCCCGCCGAAGGGCGTAACGGTGGACGATCAACGTAATAAGTAAGAGGCGTGAGTGAGCAACCTGTCGCTCGATTTTTCAGATAAGGCGTTTCAACCTCTGGCCGCCCGTATGCGGCCAGAAAATTTAGCGCAGTATATCGGCCAGCAGCATCTGCTGGCCGCGGGCAAGCCCTTGCCGCGCGCCATTGAAGCCGGGCATCTGCACTCGATGATCCTCTGGGGGCCACCGGGCACCGGTAAAACGACCCTGGCGGAAGTGATCGCCCGCTATGCTGATGCAGATGTCGAGCGCATCTCCGCCGTTACCTCCGGCGTGAAAGAGATCCGTGAAGCCATCGAGCGTGCCCGGCAGAACCGTAACGCCGGTCGCCGCACAATCCTGTTTGTTGACGAAGTCCACCGCTTCAATAAAAGCCAGCAGGATGCCTTCCTGCCGCACATCGAAGACGGCACCATCACCTTTATCGGCGCCACCACGGAAAACCCCTCGTTTGAACTCAACTCCGCACTGTTGTCCCGTGCCCGCGTCTATCTGCTGAAATCGTTAACCACCGAAGATATTGAGCAGGTGCTGACCCAGGCGATGACCGACAAGGCCCGGGGCTACGGCGGCCAGGATATCGTCCTACCTGACGAGACCCGTCGCGCCATTGCGGAGCTGGTTAACGGCGATGCGCGCCGGGCGCTGAATACCCTGGAAATGATGGCCGATATGGCTGAAACCGACGATAGCGGAAAGCGGGTGCTGCTCCCGGCGCTGCTGACCGAAATCGCCGGCGAACGCAGCGCGCGTTTTGATAACAAAGGCGACCGTTTTTACGATCTTATCTCGGCGCTGCATAAATCGGTACGCGGTAGCGCCCCGGATGCCGCACTTTACTGGTATGCGCGCATTATTACCGCCGGCGGCGATCCGCTGTACGTCGCCCGCCGCTGCCTGGCCATCGCCTCGGAAGATGTCGGTAACGCCGACCCGCGTGCCATGCAGGTGGCGATTTCCGCCTGGGACTGTTTCACCCGCGTTGGCCCCGCAGAAGGCGAGCGCGCCATTGCGCAGGCGATTGTCTATCTGGCCTGCGCGCCGAAAAGCAATGCAGTCTATACCGCGTTCAAAGCGGCGATGTCCGACGCCCGCGAGCGTCCTGATTACGATGTGCCGGTCCACCTGCGCAATGCGCCGACCAAACTGATGAAAGAGATGGGTTACGGTCAGGAATATCGCTATGCGCATGACGAGCCCAACGCCTATGCCGCCGGGGAGGAGTATTTCCCGCAGGAGATGGCACAAACGCGCTATTATCATCCGACAAACAGAGGCCTTGAGGGCAAGATTGGCGAAAAGCTCACCTGGCTTGCCGGACAGGATCAAAATAGCCCTATAAAACGCTACCGTTAGGGCGATCGTTGCGGTAATGTTGGCAATGTATCTGATGACCGCAGGCTGCGGTCATTTCCTCCTATTTTTTAATTCGATAAGCACAGGATAAGCATGCTCGATCCCAATCTGCTGCGTAACGAGCCAGACGCAGTCGCTGAAAAACTGGCACGCCGGGGCTTTAAACTGGATGTAGATAAGCTGCGCGCTCTTGAAGAGCGTCGTAAAGTTCTGCAGGTACAAACTGAAAACTTGCAGGCAGAGCGTAACTCTCGATCGAAATCCATCGGCCAGGCGAAAGCGCGCGGGGAAGACATTGAGCCATTACGCCTGGAAGTGAACAAACTGGGTGAAGAGCTGGATCAGGCGAAAGCCGAGCTGGACGTTCTTCAGGCTGAAATTCGTGATATCGCCCTGGCGATCCCTAACACCCCTGACGACAGCGTACCTGTCGGTAAAGACGAAAATGATAACGTCGAAGTGAAACGCTGGGGCACCCCACGTGAGTTCGACTTTGAAATTCGCGATCACGTGACCCTGGGTGAAATGCATGCCGGGCTCGATTTCGCGGCTGCCGTTAAGCTCACCGGTTCCCGTTTTGTGGTAATGAAAGGTCAGATCGCCCATCTGCACCGTGCCCTGGCCCAGTTCATGCTGGATCTGCACACCGAGCAGCACGGCTACAGCGAAACTTACGTCCCGTATCTGGTTAACCACGATACGCTGTACGGCACTGGCCAGCTGCCAAAATTTGCCGGCGATCTGTTCCATACCCGTCCTCTGGACGAAGAAGCCGACAGCAGCAACTACGCGCTGATCCCAACGGCAGAAGTGCCGCTGACCAACCTCGTGCGTGATGAGATCATCGATGAAGATGACCTGCCGATCAAACTGACGGCGCACTCGCCATGCTTCCGTTCTGAAGCGGGCTCCTATGGCCGTGATACCCGTGGTCTGATCCGTATGCACCAGTTCGACAAAGTAGAGATGGTGCAGATCGTTCGTCCTGAAGAGTCCATGGCGGCGCTGGAAGAGATGACCGGTCACGCGGAAAAAGTGCTGGAGCTGCTGGGGCTGCCGTACCGTCGTGTGGCGCTGTGCACCGGCGACATGGGCTTTGGTGCCTGCAAAACCTTCGATCTGGAAGTCTGGGTTCCGGCGCAGAATACCTACCGCGAAATCTCCTCCTGCTCCAATATCGGGGATTTCCAGGCGCGTCGTATGCAGGCCCGTTGCCGCAGCAAGTCAGACAAGAAAACCCGCCTGGTGCACACCCTGAACGGCTCCGGCCTGGCCGTGGGCCGCACCCTGGTCGCGTTGCTGGAAAACTACCAGCAGGCCGATGGCCGTATCGAAATCCCTGAAGTGCTACGTCCGTACATGAAAGGCCAGCAGTACATCGGTTGATTTGTTTTTAAGTAAAAAGCGCCTGCGGGCGCTTTTTTTATGTCCCGCTTTTGATGTCAGGCAATAACCCCTCCCTCTAAAGTAGTAATACTTGCCAAACAGTTGGTTAGCGTAAACGTCTGCTAACGCACGCCATCCTTACATAAAAAACTATATAGCGGTGACTGCCGCACCTTTGAACTTTGTGAGCAACCAAAGTGAGAATCTATGAAAATAAAAACGCCTGAAGCTCTGCTGGCTGCTGAGGTGAGTCGACGTGGATTGATGAAAACCACGGCGATTGGCGGCCTGGCTGTTGCCAGTAGCGCATTCACATTGCCTTTTTCACGTCTGGCATCGGCTGCACAAGCCACTGAGACCGTTAAACCTGATGAGAAAGTGGTCTGGAGCGCCTGCACGGTGAACTGCGGCAGCCGCTGTCCGCTACGCATGCATGTCGTTGACGGTGAAATTAAATACGTTGAAACCGACAATACCGGGGATGATAACTACGAAGGATTACATCAGGTTCGCGCCTGCCTGCGTGGCCGCTCGATGCGCCGCCGCGTCTACAATCCGGATCGCCTGAAGCAGCCGATGAAGCGCGTGGGTAAACGCGGCGAAGGCAAATTCGAACCCATCAGCTGGGAAGAGGCCTTTGATACCATCGCCGGTACGATGCAGCGTCTGATTAAGGATTACGGTAACGAATCTATCTATCTGAACTACGGCACCGGCACCCTCGGCGGCACCATGACCCGCTCCTGGCCGCCGGGAAAAACTCTGATCGCCCGTCTGATGAACTGCTGCGGGGGGTATCTTAATCATTACGGTGACTACTCAACCGCACAGATTGCCGCTGGCCTGAACTACACCTATGGCGGCTGGGCAGATGGCAACAGCCCGTCGGATATCGAAAACAGCAAGCTGGTAGTCCTGTTCGGCAATAACCCTGGTGAAACGCGCATGAGCGGCGGCGGGGTGACGTACTACGTTGAACAGGCCCGAGAAAAATCGCAAGCCCGGATGATCGTCATTGACCCGCGCTATACCGACACCGGGGCAGGACGCGAAGATGAGTGGATCCCCATCCGTCCCGGCACCGATGCAGCGCTGATCTCTGCCCTGGCGTGGGTCATGATCACTGAAAACCTCGTCGACCAGCCTTTCCTCGATAAATATTGCGTCGGCTACGACGAAAAAACGCTGCCTGAAGGGGCACCGGCGAACGGCCACTATAAAGCCTATATTCTCGGCCAGGGCAATGACGGCATCGCCAAAACTCCGGCCTGGGCTGCGGCCATCACCGGTATTCCTGAGGCGCGAATCATCAAACTGGCACGTGAAATCGCCGGGGCGAAGCCCGCGTTTATCTCTCAGGGTTGGGGGCCGCAGCGTCATGCGAATGGTGAACTGGTCTCCCGCGCTATCGCCATGCTGGCAATTTTAACCGGCAACGTGGGGATTAACGGTGGCAACAGCGGCGCGCGTGAAGGCTCATATTCCCTGCCGTTTGTACGCATGCCGACCCTGGAAAACCCGGTTAAGACCAGCATTTCAATGTTTATGTGGACAGATGCCATCGAGCGCGGCCCGGAAATGACCGCCACCCGTGATGGGGTACGCGGCAAAGATAAACTCGACGTGCCAATTAAGATGGTCTGGAACTACGCCGGGAACTGCCTGATCAACCAGCATTCGCAGATCAACCGTACCCATGAGATCCTGCAGGATGACAAAAAATGCGAGCTGATTGTGGTGGTGGACTGCCATATGACCTCCTCGGCGAAGTATGCCGACATTTTGCTGCCAGACTGCACCGCCTCTGAACAGATGGACTTCGCCCTTGATGCCTCCTGCGGCAATATGTCGTACGTGATTTTTGCGGACCAGGCGATCAAACCGCGCTTCGGCTGCAAAACCATCTATGAGATGACCACAGAGCTGGCGAAACGTATGGGCGTTGAGCAACAGTTCACCGAGGGGCGCACCCAGGAAGGGTGGATGCGCCACCTTTACGAGCAGTCCCGCGAAGCCATTCCGGAATTGCCGTCATTTGATGAATTCCGCCAGCAAGGCATGTTCAAAAAGCGTGACCCAGAAGGGCATCATGTGGCGTATAAAGCCTTCCGTGCCGATCCTGTTGCCAATCCGCTGACCACCCCGTCAGGCAAAATTGAGATCTACTCCGCTGAGCTGGCGCAGATCGCCGCGACGTGGGAGCTCGAGAAAGACGATGTGATCGATCCACTCCCGGTTTACAGCCCGGGTTTCGAAAACTACGACGATCCGCAGGTCAAAACCTTCCCGCTGCAGTTGACTGGCTTCCATTACAAAGCACGTACGCACTCTACCTACGGCAACGTTGATGTCCTTAAGGCGGCCTGCCGTCAGGAGATGTGGATCAATCCGCTGGATGCTAAGGCCCGCGGGATCGCCAACGGCGACCGGGTACGGATCTTTAACAGCCGTGGCGAAGTACACATTGAAGCCAAAGTGACGCCGCGTATTCTGCCGGGCGTCGTCGCGCTAGGTGAGGGTGCCTGGTACAACCCGGACGCCAACCGCGTCGATCAGGCTGGCTGCATTAACGTGCTCACCACGCAACGCCCGTCGCCACTGGCGAAAGGTAATCCGTCTCACAGTAACCTTGTTCAGGTTGAAAAGGCGTAAGGAGTAGCCGATGACCACTCAGTATGGATTTTTTATTGATTCCAGCCGCTGCACCGGGTGTAAAACCTGCGAGCTGGCCTGTAAAGACTATAAGGATCTGACGCCAGATGTTAGCTTCCGCCGTATCTACGAGTACGCGGGCGGCGACTGGCAGGAGGACAACGGCGTCTGGCATCAGAACGTCTTTGCCTACTACCTCTCTATTGCCTGCAACCACTGCGAAGATCCCGCCTGTACCAAGGTGTGCCCGAGCGGCGCGATGCACAAGCGCGACGACGGTTTTGTCGTGGTGAATGAAGATGTCTGCATCGGCTGTCGTTACTGCCATATGGCCTGCCCGTACGGCGCGCCGCAGTACAACGCCGCCAAAGGCCATATGACCAAGTGCGACGGCTGCCATGATCGTGTGGCTGAAGGCCATAAGCCGATTTGCGTTGAATCCTGCCCGCTACGGGCGCTGGATTTCGGTCCGATTGCCGAGCTGCGCCAGAAGTACGGCAAGCTGGCTGCGGTCGCGCCGCTGCCGTCGGCACACTTTACGAAGCCGAGTATCGTCATTAAACCCAATGCCAACAGCCGACCAACGGGTGATACCACCGGCTATCTGGCCAATCCAAAGGAGGTGTGAGATGGGAAGCGGATGGCATGAATGGCCGTTAATGATTTTTACCGTCTTCGGACAGTGCGTGGCGGGCGGTTTTATTGTCCTCGCGCTGGCGCTGTTAAAAGGTGATCTGAATTCTGAACAACAGCAGCGTCTGGTGCTGAGCATGTTTGGCCTGTGGGTGCTGATGGGGATCGGCTTTATCGCCTCTACGCTGCATCTGGGCTCACCGATGCGCGCGTTTAACTCCCTCAACCGCGTGGGTGCTTCGTCACTCAGTAATGAGATCGCCAGCGGGGCGATCTTCTTTGCTGTTGGTGGTCTGGGCTGGCTGCTCGCCGCAATGAAGAAACTGCCTGCCGGGCTGCGCAGCCTGTGGCTGATTGTCACGATGGTGCTGGGCGTGGTGTTCGTCTGGATGATGGTTCGGGTCTATAACACAATCGACACCGTGCCTACCTGGTACAGCGTCTGGACCCCAATGACCTTCTTCCTGACGATGTTTATCGGCGGGCCGCTGCTCGGTTTCCTGCTGCTGCGTGTGGCGGGTGTGGATGGCTGGGCCATGCGTTTATTGCCCGCCGTCTCCCTGCTGGCGCTGGTGGTGAGCGCCCTCGTTGCCCTGATGCAGGGGGCGGAGCTGGCAACCATCAGCAGCTCCATTCAGCAGGCGTCAGCCCTGGTGCCGGATTACGGCTCGCTGATGGCCTGGCGAGTGGTGCTGTTAGCGGCCGCGCTGGCCTGCTGGATTGTGCCGCAGCTTAAAGGCTATCAGCCTGCGTTACCGTTGTTGTCGCTGGCATTTGTGCTGGTGCTGGCGGGCGAATTACTGGGTCGCGGCGTATTCTACGGTCTGCATATGACTGTTGGAATGGCTGTCGCCAGTTAACGCTAATCTTTGTTATAGAAAGCCGGGACTTAGTGCCCGGTTTTTTTTATTTTCGATCATGAAATTTTTCTACTGTCGTTTGGCTTCAATTTTGTCTCTATATAAACAAAAACAAACACATAAATATTATTGATAGCCGCCATTCCATTAGCAGGATGAGTTTTTTCAATCGACGAGGATCATATCGTGCTTGCGGCTCGAGAGGGTGGATTGACTTTGTTTTTGCCAGTGGCATGATGCGCACGAAATCTGAACTTCCTCACGGTTTTTAACCCATGTCGACCTATACCCGGCCAGTGCTCCTGTTGCTCTGTGGCCTGCTTTTGCTGACCCTCGCGATCGCGGTGTTAAATACGCTCGTCCCGCTGTGGCTCGCCCATGAAAATTTACCGACCTGGCAGGTTGGCATGGTCAGCTCGTCCTTTTTTACCGGCAACCTGCTGGGAACATTAATGACGGGAAGCCTGATCAAACGCTTTGGCTTTAACCGCAGCTATTATCTGGCGTCGCTTATTTTTGCTGCCGGCTGTGCCGGGCTGGGGCTGATGGTTGGCTTCTGGAGCTGGATGGTCTGGCGCTTTATTGCCGGCGTAGGCTGCGCCATGATCTGGGTGGTCGTGGAAAGCGCCCTGATGTGCAGCGGTACCTCCCGCAACCGCGGTCGTCTGCTGGCGGCCTATATGATGGTCTATTATGTTGGGACCGTGCTGGGCCAGCTGATGGTCAGCAAACTTCCAACCGACCTGATGAGCGTCCTGCCGTGGGTAACGGGCATGGTGCTGGCCGCTATTCTGCCGCTGCTCTTTACGCGCATTGTGAACCAGAGCAGCGAGCACCAGGAAGCGACCCACGTCTGGCCGATGCTGAGACTGCGCCAGGCGCGTCTGGGCGTTAATGGCTGCATCATCTCCGGGATTGTACTGGGCTCGCTGTATGGCCTGATGCCGCTCTATCTCAACCATCAGGGGGTGAGTGATTCCGGGATCGGTTTCTGGATGGCGGTGATGGTTAGCGCCGGGATTGTTGGACAGTGGCCGGTGGGGCGTCTTGCCGACCGCTTTGGGCGCCTGCTGGTGCTGCGCGTTCAGGTCTTCGTGGTGATCATGGGGTGCTTTGCCATGCTCAGTAATGCCGCCATGGCGCCTGCACTGTTTATTCTGGGCGCGGCGGGCTTTACCCTCTATCCGGTGGCGATGGCCTGGGCCTGTGAGAAAGTGGAGCATCATCAGCTGGTGGCGATGAACCAGGCGCTGCTGCTGAGTTACACCATCGGCAGTTTACTGGGTCCGACCTTCACCGCCATGCTGATGCAGAATTATTCTGACAATCTGCTGTTTATTATGATCGCCAGTGTGTCGTTTATTTATCTCTTAATGTTGCTGCGCAAAGCGGGCGAACACCCGACGCCAGTGGCGCATGCCTGAACAAATAAAAGCCTGTCGATGACAGGCTTTTTTGTCTTTGTCACATCTAAGAGTTTTACGCATTGTTTGTTTATCATGCCAGGCGATAATTCAGATGCGTTCTACCACTAAAAGGCAGCGATCATGTCGACTCGTCGTTTTACCACTACCGCGCTGGCAGTAGTGTTGTCTTTATCATTTGCAACTGCATCTGTTATGGCTAATCCAGGCAATGGCAATGGCAATGGCAATGGCAATGGAAATGGCCACGGCAATGGCGGTGGGCAAGGTAATAGCGGTAATCATGGGAACGGAAATTCCGGGAAAGGGAATTCCGATAATCATGGTAATAAACAAAATAATGGTAACCACACTTCCGGCAAATCAAAGAAAAGCGTAAGAGAGGATGTGGATGCACGTGTCAGTTACGATCATGCCCGTCATCTGGCGTTAAACTATGGTTTAACAGGTTATGACTCACTGCCGCCGGGGATTGCGAAAAACCTCGCCCGCGGTAAACCGCTGCCGCCGGGAATTGCGAAAAAGACCGTACCGGCTTCAATGTTAGGTCAATTGCCTTCTTACCCTGGTTATGAATGGCGGGTAGTCGGCAAGGATCTGGTGTTAATTGCGTTGAGTACGGCAATTGTGACGACCATTATTAATGGTGTCTTTGACTAATAAATAAAACGCCCGGTAAAGACCGGGCGTTTTGTTAATACATGACCTTGTGACCGTACTGCTCCAGAATGCCTTTCACGCGTTCCATGGTCTCTTTCTTCGGCGGTTTCACGCCATCAAGTTTGTATTCTTCGCCCATCGCCACCCATTTGTGTTTGCCCAGCTCGTGATACGGCAGCAATTCAATTTTCTCGACATTGCCCATATCGCGCGTGAACTCACCCAGGCGGTGGGCTGAATCATCATCATCTGACCAGCCTGGAACGACGACATAACGGATCCAGGTTTTGATGCCTTTGGCGGAGATGTATTTTGCGAACTCCAGAGTGCGGTGGTTGGAGACCCCCACCAGGTTCTGGTGGATCTCGTCGTTCATCTGCTTGAGATCGAGCATCACCAGATCGGTCACTTCCAGCAGTTCATCGATCACCGGATCGTAGCGACGGACAAAGCCGTTGGTATCCAGACAGGTATGAATACCCTCTTTACGGCAGGCGCGGAACCAGTCGCGTACAAACTCAGCCTGCAGGATCGCTTCCCCGCCGGATGCGGTTACGCCGCCGCCAGAGGCGTTCATAAAGTGGCGATAGGTCACCACTTCTTTCATTAAATCTTCAACGGTGACCTCTTTGCCGCCGTGGGTATCCCATGTATCGCGGTTATGGCAATACATGCAGCGCATCAGGCAGCCCTGGAAGAAGGTAATAAAACGGATGCCCGGGCCATCGACGGTGCCACAGGACTCAAAGGAGTGGATGCGACCAATAGTTGACATTGCGGTGATATCTCCAGGTTCGGCCCTTCCGGGGCCTGTTTATGTGCACAACTCGGAGGCTGTGTCGAGTCTGTTTTGGCTGTTATCCATTCATTATAGATAGCGGGCAAAAGAGACTGCGGAGCGGGAGGTGTTAAAAAGGCCCCACTTGCGTGGAGCCTTTATTGTACGCCTTTTACTGCGCGATTTCAGTCAAATCCACTTACATGGACTGAGTGAAAGTACGGGTAATAACGTCTTTCTGCTGCTCTTTAGTCAGCGAGTTAAAACGTACTGCGTAGCCAGAAACACGGATGGTCAGCTGAGGATATTTCTCAGGGTGTTCCATCGCGTCGAGCAGCATTTCACGGTTCATGACGTTCACGTTCAGGTGCTGACCACCTTCGATGGTCGCTTCATGATGGAAGTAACCGTCCATCAGACCCGCGAGGTTGGTTTTACGCACTTCGTCATCTTTACCAAGCGCATTTGGAACGATAGAGAAGGTGTAAGAGATACCATCTTTAGCGTAAGCAAACGGCAGTTTTGCAACGGAGGTCAGAGAGGCAACAGCACCTTTCTGATCACGGCCGTGCATTGGGTTAGCACCTGGTCCGAATGGCGCGCCAGCACGACGTCCGTCTGGGGTGTTACCGGTTTTCTTACCATACACAACGTTAGAGGTGATGGTCAGAACAGACTGAGTCGGGATAGCGTTACGGTAGGTAGTGAGTTTCTGAATTTTCTTCATGAAACGTTCTACCAGGTCAACCGCCATGTCATCAACGCGAGCGTCGTTGTTACCAAACTGCGGATATTCACCTTCGATTTCGAAGTCGATAGCCAGACCGTCTTCGTCACGAATTGGTTTAACTTTCGCATATTTGATAGCAGACAGGGAGTCAGCTGCAACGGACAGACCTGCGATACCACATGCCATGGTGCGCACTACGTCACGGTCGTGCAGCGCCATCAGAGAGGCTTCGTAGCTGTACTTGTCGTGCATGTAGTGAATAACGTTCAGCGCGGTGACGTACTGTTTAGCCAGCCAGTCCATGAAGTGATCCATGCGATCCATGACTTCGTCATAGTTCAGCACGTCGCCTTTGATCGGCTCAGACTTAGGACCAACCTGCATTTTCAGTTTTTCATCAACGCCGCCGTTGATTGCGTACAGCATGGTTTTCGCCAGGTTTGCACGCGCACCGAAGAACTGCATTTGTTTACCAACAACCATTGGGCTTACGCAGCAAGCGATAGCGTAGTCATCGTTGTTGAAGTCAGGACGCATCAGGTCATCGTTCTCATACTGCAGAGAAGAGGTGTCGATGGACACTTTAGCGGCAAATTTCTTGAAGTTCAGTGGCAGTTTTTCAGACCACAGAACGGTGATGTTCGGCTCCGGAGAAGGACCCATGGTGTACAGGGTGTTCAGGAAGCGGAAGCTGTTTTTGGTTACCAGAGTACGGCCATCTACGCCCATACCACCGATGGATTCCGTTGCCCAGATTGGGTCACCAGAGAACAGCTCATCATATTCTGGGGTACGCAGGAAGCGAACCATACGCAGTTTCATGACCAGGTGGTCAATCATTTCCTGAGCGTCTTGTTCAGTGATTTTGCCTGCTTTCAGGTCACGTTCGATGTACGCATCCAGGAAGGTGGATACACGACCGAAGGACATTGCTGCACCGTTCTGAGACTTAACAGCAGCCAGGTAACCGAAGTAGGTCCACTGGATCGCTTCCTGAGCGTTGGTTGCAGGGCCGGAGATATCGCAACCATATTTCGCTGCCATCTCTTTGATCTGACCCAGCGCGCGGTGCTGTTCAGCAATCTCTTCACGCAGACGGATAGTGGCTTCCAGGTTTACGCCATTTTCCAGGTCGGACTGCAGAGACTGGAACTGGGCGTATTTGTCTTTCATCAGGAAGTCGATACCGTACAGCGCAACGCGACGGTAGTCACCGATGATACGGCCACGGCCATACGCATCTGGCAGGCCGGTCAGGACGCCAGATTTACGGCAGTTCAGGATGTCTTTGGTGTATACGTCAAACACGCCCTGGTTGTGGGTTTTGCGGTATTCGGTGAAGATTTTTTTCAGCATTGGGTCCAGCTCGCGATTGTACGCTTTGCAGGAACCTTCAACCATTTTGATACCACCGAACGGGATAATCGCACGTTTCAGTGGCGCTTCAGTTTGCAGACCAACAATCTTCTCGAGGGACTTGTTGATATAACCCGCGTCGTGAGAAGTGATGGTGGACGCGATGGAGGTGTCGAAATCAACAGGCGCGTGAGTGCGGTTTTCCTGCTTAACGCCTTCCATAACGCTATCCCACAGGGCAGTGGTTGCGTCGGTGGCACCGGCCAGGAAGGATTCGTCACCTTCATATGGGGTGTAGTTTTTCTGGATGAAGTCACGAACGTTGACTTCATTCTGCCAATCACCTTTGGCAAAACCTTCCCATGCTGTGGCTAACTTTTCATTAAGTTCGGACATGTAACACCTACCTTCTTAAGTGGATTTTTTATTTACTGCCTGAGACAACCGTTAATGATGGTTATCGCCACGCAGGTAAATGACCCAGTATGTCAACCCAACCAGCAGACCACCGCCGATAATGTTCCCGATTGTGACTGGGATCAGGTTATCAGTAATGAAGTTCATAACGGTCAGGTGAGAGAAATTCTCCGGGCTTGAACCAATAGCGGTCCAGAACTCCGGGCTGGCAAAGTCACGGATTACGATACCGAAAGGAATCATAAACATGTTTGCAATGCTGTGTTCAAAGCCGCTGGCGACGAACATGGCGACGGGCAGTACCATAATCATGGCTTTGTCCATCAGGCTGCGGCCGGAGTAACTCATCCAGACGGCCAGACAGACCATCAGGTTCGCCAGGATGCCAAGGGCAACGGCTTCAATAAATGTGTGGTGCATTTTATGGTCGGCGGTTTGCAGGACATTCAGACCCCAGCCGCCGTTGGCTGTCATATATTCACCGGACAACCACATCAACAGGACAAACAGTAAACATCCAATCAGGTTACCGATATAAACGTTAATCCAGTTTTTGGCCAGTTGACCCCAGGTGATTCTACCGCTGGCTTTCGCCACGACGATGAGTACCGTTGAGGTAAAAAGATCGGCACCGCAGATGACGCAGAGAATCAGACCCAGCGAGAAACAGATGCCACCAATCAGCTTGGCAATACCGAAAGGCATTGCGGCGGTACCGGTAGTGGCAGTGATATAGAAAACAAAAGCGATGGAGATGAACACGCCAGCGGTAATCGCCAGGAAGAACGTCGTCATCGGTTGTTTTGTTGCTTTATAGACACCCGCTTCTTCGGCAACTTTTGCCATCGCAGCTGGGAGTAAAAGATCAAAAGGGTTGTCAGCTTTCACACTAACTCTCTCTTTATTAAGTCGGCGACGAGATACTAACAAAGCATTATAGAAGAGAAATTGATGTAGATCATATCTCGCCTGGCTTATAGGCCCGCAAACTGCGTGGTTTTACAGCAAATGCGGGGTAAGTTTTTGATTGTCATGATAAAAATAAATTTTAAAAGTTACAAAATGATTTGATTTTTTTCTCCTGACCCTCTCCCGGACAGTTAATTAAAATGGAGTATTTCATATAAATAGTAACAATACTCGGCAGGCTGGAATTATTATAGCTACCAATATTTAACTTTATTATTACAACTTAAATTTATTACCGCGCAAATAAAAAACGGGGCAATAAAAATTGCCCCGTAATATAACGTAGGCGATTGTATTCGCCTACTGTTTGTAATGGTATGTAACGTTATTTAGCCCAGTACGCGCTTTTGGCTTTCTGCAGTTTCTCATAGGCCTTCAGCAAGGACTGGTGAGCAGGGAAGGCTTTCAGATCGCTGTCCACGGCCTGCAGGCCATAGAACGGCGCTTCGCCGCTCAGGGCCGCGCTGGCGTTCTCTACCGCTTCGGCACCGTACATACGGGTGAAGGCGTTGAGATACTGCAGCGGCTGACGATCTTCTTCCTGCGCCAGCAACAGCAGCGTCTGCAGGCAACGGTAGTAGTTTGCGCGCTCCGCGCTGAATACCGAGGCATTGAACTCGATGGTCCATTCGGTCCAGATCAGCGCCTGTTCCAGATCGCCGCCTGCCAGCGCCAGCATCGCCTTCAGCTCGCCAATACGCAGGGTGTACCAGCCATTGTCTTTACCCGTCGCCAGACCCAGCAGCTCGCGTACGCGGGTAAAGTCATCGTGGCCTTCGTCGTCCAGTTGGGTAATGAGGTTCAGGTAGTCCTCTTTCTCCCATGCGCTCTCCGGCAGCGCCAGCAGGGTTTCGCGCAGGTGGCTACCCATGCTGTTATTGGCCAGCCACAGATCTTCCACCGGATAGATGTCGGACATACCCGGCACCAGAATACGGCAGGCGTAGACGCCCAGGTGTTCATAATCGGCGATGTACACTTCCTGCCCTTCGGCAGTGAAGATAGCCATCAGGGTGGCGAACTCTTCTTCCGTGGTGCCGGAGAAGCTCCAGTCAACAAACGGATAATCCGCGTCCTGCTTGAACAGATCCCAGGAGATAGAGCCGCTGGAGTCGATGAAGTGCGTCTCCAGGTTGGCATGTTCCGCCACTTCTTCGTCATCAAACGTCGGCGGAGTGAAGACATCGAGATCTTTCAGGCTACGGCCCTGCAGCAGCTCGGTAACGGTACGTTCCAGCGCTACGCCAAAGTCCGGGTGCGCCCCGAAGGAGGCGAAGCAGGTGCCGTTCGCTGGGTTGAACAGCACCACGCAGATAACCGGATATTTCCCGCCCAGCGAGCCGTCATAGGCAAAGATTGGGAAACCTTCGGCTTCCAGTTTGGCAATGGACTCCACCACGCCCGGGTAGCGGGCCAGCACGTCAGCCGGGATCTCCGGCAGGCTGATGGACTCCGCAATAATGCGGTTTTTAATATGGCGCTCAAAGACCTCGGACAGGCCCTGAACACGCGCTTCGTTGCGGGTGTTACCGGCTGACATGCCGTTGGAGACATAGAGGTTGCCAACGATGTTCATCGGAATGTAGACGGTTTGCTCGTCAGACTGACGGGTAAACGGCAGGGCGCAGATACCGCGATCTTCATTACCTGACTGCAGATCGATCAGCATGCTGGCGGTCAGCTGATTGTCCAGATCGTAGAACGCGCGCAGGCGATCGTCGAGGATCCCTTCCGGCAGTTCGTCATCTTCGGTCAGCGGGAACCATTTTTCATTGGGATAGTGAACAAACGGGCCATTCGCCACGGTCTCGCCCAGCCAGAAATCAGCAAAGAAATAGTTGGTAGACAGACGCTCAAAATACTCACCCAGCGCAGAGGCCAGCGCCGCTTTTTTGGTCGCACCTTTACCGTTGGTAAAGCATAGCGCGCACTCTTTATCGCGAATATGCACGGACCAGACGTGGGGAACCGGGTTGAGCCAGGAGGCTTCTTCGATGTTAAAACCCAGGTCGGTCAGTTTTTGCTGGAAGCGAGCGATGGAATCTTCCAGGGCGGCGTCTTTGCCGGGGATAAACGTTTGAGTCATGGCGATCACTTATATCGTACGGAAAGCGCGCAATGATACGGGTTTTGCATGACAGGCGCTATCTTCCCGGCGGTTTCGGCGAAAATAAAAGGCTGGGCTATGCTTATATCCAGTAACCTACTGTAAAGGAATATAAAAATGAAAGCATTCGATCTTCAACGAATGGCCTTTGATAAAGTACCCGTTGAGTTTTTAGGCGAGGTAGCGCTGCGAAGTCTCTATACCTTTGTTCTGGTCTTCCTGTTCCTCAAACTTACCGGGCGGCGCGGCGTGCGTCAGATGTCGCTCTTCGAAGTGTTAATCATTCTGACGCTGGGGTCGGCGGCGGGTGACGTGGCATTTTATGACGACGTGCCGATGATCCCCGTCTTTATCGTTTTTGTCACCCTGGCGTTGCTCTACCGGCTGGTGATGTGGCTGATGTCGAAAAGTGAAAAGCTGGAAGATCTGCTTGAGGGGAAACCGGTCGCCATTGTTGAAGAGGGCAAGCTGGCCTGGGAAAAAGTAAAGCGCGCCAACATGACCGAGTTTGAGTTCTTTATGGAACTGCGGGTGAGCAGCGTCGAACAGCTTGGGCAGGTTAAGCTTGCCATTATGGAGACCAACGGGCAGATAAGCGTCTATTTTTACGACGATGACCAGGTTAAACCCGGATTGTGCATATTGCCGGATGAATTTGTAGAACGTTTTATGACGATACCGGAAGTCGGTGACTACGCCTGCCGACGCTGTGGCCATGTTGAGTCTCTGCAGGCCGGGGCGCATCAATTATGTCCACGCTGCACGAATCCGGAATGGACGAAGGTTAGCCGGGCCAAACGCATCACCTGACAGCGATTTTGTCGGTTTTGTGACAGCCCGCTGGCAGAATGTATTGTGTGACGGCGGGCACATTTCCCGGGTCATAAGTTTTAGACATTGCGGCGCGTGTCACTGAATGATAAAACCGATAGCCACAGTTATAACTTATGGCTTTTAGCGTGGTGAGGGGAAATGGCTCAGGTCTTTAATTTTAGTTCAGGTCCGGCAATGTTACCGGCGGATGTGCTCAAACAGGCTCAACAGGAGCTTTGCGACTGGAATGGTCTTGGCACGTCGGTGATGGAAGTCAGCCACCGTGGTAAAGAGTTTATTCAGGTGGCGGAAGAGGCAGAAGCAGATTTTCGTTTCCTGCTGAATATCCCCTCAAATTACAAAGTATTATTCTGTCACGGCGGCGGACGCGGTCAGTTTGCGGGTATTCCGCTGAACCTGCTGGGCGACAAAACCACCGCTGACTATGTTGATGCCGGTTACTGGGCTGCCAGCGCGGTAAAAGAAGCGCACAAATACTGTTCCCCGAACGTGATTGATGCCAAAGTCACCGTTGACGGCTTACGCGCGGTAAAACCGATGAGCGAATGGCAGCTCTCCCGCGATGCGGCCTATCTGCACTACTGCCCAAATGAAACCATCGACGGCATCGCCATCCACGAAGAGCCAAACTTTGGCGAGGATGTGGTCGTCACGGCGGACTTCTCCTCCACCATTCTTTCTGCGCCGCTGGATGTCAGCCGCTACGGCGTGATCTACGCTGGCGCGCAGAAAAACATCGGCCCGGCCGGTCTGACTCTGGTGATCGTGCGCGAAGATCTGCTGGGTAAAGCCCACAAATCCTGCCCGTCGATTCTGGATTACAGCGTGCTGAACGATAACGACTCCATGTTCAACACCCCGCCGACCTTTGCCTGGTATCTCTCTGGCCTGGTCTTTAAATGGCTGAGAAACAACGGCGGCGTGGCGCAGATGGATAAGATCAACCAGCAGAAATCTGAGCTGCTCTACAGCGTAATCGACGGCAGCGACTTCTATCGCAACGACGTCGCCAAAGCGAACCGCTCCCGCATGAACGTGCCGTTCCAGCTGGCAGACAGCAACCTCGATAAGCTCTTCCTCGAAGAGTCCTTCGCTGCTGGCCTGCATGCGCTGAAAGGCCACCGCGTGGTTGGCGGAATGCGTGCGTCCATCTATAACGCCATGCCGATCGAAGGCGTTAAGGCGTTGACCGATTTTATGACTGACTTTGAACGTCGCCACGGTTAATTGCGCCCGTGTTTATTCCCCCGTAGCCTGGCTGCGGGGTTTTTATTATGTTGAGTTGAGACTTAAATTTCATGGAATCCCTGACGTTACACCCTATCGCGCGGGTAGATGGCACCATCAATCTGCCTGGTTCAAAAAGTGTCTCGAACCGCGCCTTGCTGCTGGCTGCGCTGGCAAACGGCACCACTGTTCTCACTAACCTGCTGGACAGCGATGACGTTCGCCATATGCTTAATGCGCTGAAAGCGTTGGGAGTCCACTACACCCTGTCTGCGGATCGTACCCGTTGTGAAGTGACGGGCAACGCGGGTGCGCTGCACTCCGCCGACGCGCTGGAGCTGTTCCTCGGCAACGCTGGCACGGCTATGCGCCCGCTGGCGGCAGCCCTGTGCCTGGGCAGCAATGACATCGTGCTGACGGGCGAGCCGCGCATGAAAGAGCGTCCGATTGGCCATCTGGTTGATGCGCTGCGTCAGGGCGGCGCGCAGATTGACTATCTGGAGCAGGAAAACTATCCGCCGCTGCGTCTGCGCGGTGGCTTTACCGGTGGCGAAGTGGCGGTGGACGGCAGCGTCTCCAGCCAGTTCCTGACCGCGTTGTTGATGACCGCACCGCTGGCGCCACAAAACACCACTATCACCATTAAAGGCGAGCTGGTTTCCAAACCCTATATTGATATCACGCTGCACCTGATGAAGACCTTTAGCGTTGAGGTGGAAAACCACAGCTACCAGCGTTTCGTGGTGCGCGGCGGGCAGCAGTACCAGACACCGGGCAACTACCTGGTAGAAGGCGATGCCTCGTCGGCCTCTTACTTCCTGGCGGCGGGCGCCATTAAAGGCGGTACCGTTAAAGTGACCGGTATTGGTCGCAACAGCGTGCAGGGCGACATTCGCTTTGCTGATGTGCTGGAGAAGATGGGTGCCGTGGTGACCTGGGGCGATGACTATATCTCCTGCACACGCGGGGAGCTGAACGCCATTGATATGGACATGAACCACATTCCTGACGCGGCGATGACCATTGCCACGGCGGCGCTGTTTGCCAAAGGCACTACCACGCTGCGCAACATTTATAACTGGCGTGTGAAAGAGACCGATCGCCTGTTTGCTATGGCGACCGAGCTGCGTAAAGTCGGTGCCGAAGTGGAAGAGGGCGAGGACTATATCCGCGTAACGCCTCCGGCCCAGCTGCAGGCTGCGGAAATTGGCACCTACAACGACCACCGTATGGCGATGTGCTTCTCGCTGGTGGCGCTGTCGGATACGCCGGTGACCATCCTTGACCCGAAATGTACCGCGAAAACTTTCCCTGACTACTTCGAGCAGCTGGCGCGCATTAGCACTTCTGCATGATATCGCTGTGCCGCATCACCTGATGCGGCGTTTCCTTACGCTTCCTGACGTCATCATCGCCCATTTCTTCTACACTCAGCTTCATTCATTCCGTAATTTTCACGCAAAGGTAACAGTTGTGCACGTTGACGCGTATAATGCGCGGCGTTTACACAACGGTATGCCTATTTTAAGGAGAAAAAGATGACGGCAATTGCCCCGGTTATCACCATTGACGGGCCGAGTGGCGCAGGTAAGGGTACCCTGTGCAAAGCGATGGCGGAAGCACTGCAATGGCATCTTTTAGATTCGGGCGCAATCTATCGTGTGCTGGCGCTGGCTGCATTGCACCACCATGTCGACGTTGCCTCTGAAGAGGCGCTGGTGCCGCTGGCCGCCCATCTGGACGTGCGTTTTGTCTCCACCAACGGCAACCTGGAAGTGATTCTGGAGGGGGAAGACGTCAGCAGTGAGATCCGCACCCAGGACGTGGCGAACGCCGCCTCTCAGGTCGCTGCGTTTCCGCGCGTTCGCGAGGCGCTTTTACGTCGCCAGCGCGCGTTCCGTGACGCCCCGGGCCTGATCGCCGACGGACGCGACATGGGAACCGTGGTCTTCCCTGATGCGCCGGTGAAAATTTTCCTTGACGCTTCCTCGGAGGAGCGCGCGCAGCGCCGTATGCTGCAGTTGCAGGAAAAGGGCTTTAGTGTTAACTTTGAACGTCTTTTGTCTGAGATAAAAGAGCGTGACGATCGCGACCGTAATCGCGCCGTTGCACCGCTTGTTCCCGCAGATGATGCATTAGTTCTGGATTCTACCAGTTTAACTATTGAGCAAGTGATTGAAAAAGCGCTACAATATGCGCGCCAGAAATTGGCTCTCGCGTAATCGCGACCGATTTAGCAGTACCCCCGCTGCAATGGATTGACGGCGGGTATGTGAAACAACCCCATCCGGCACGGAGCCAGGTGGACGTTAATATTAACCTGAAGATTAAACATGACTGAATCTTTTGCTCAACTGTTTGAAGAATCCTTAAAAGAAATCGAAACCCGTCCGGGTTCCATCGTTCGTGGCGTTGTTGTTGCTATCGACAAAGATATCGTACTGGTTGACGCCGGTCTGAAATCTGAGTCTGCCATTCCGGCAGAGCAGTTCAAAAACGCTCAGGGCGAGCTGGAAATCCAGGTTGGTGACGAAGTTGACGTTGCTCTGGACGCAGTAGAAGACGGCTTCGGCGAAACCCTGCTGTCTCGTGAAAAAGCGAAACGTCACGAAGCATGGATCACGCTGGAGAAAGCTTACGAAGAAGCTGAAACTGTGGTCGGTGTTATCAACGGCAAAGTTAAAGGTGGCTTCACTGTTGAGCTGAATGGTATTCGTGCGTTCCTGCCAGGTTCACTGGTAGACGTTCGTCCAGTTCGTGACACCCTGCACCTGGAAGGCAAAGAGCTTGAGTTCAAAGTAATCAAGCTGGACCAGAAGCGTAACAACGTTGTTGTTTCCCGTCGTGCGGTTATCGAATCCGAAAACAGCGCAGAACGCGATCAGCTGCTGGAAAACCTGCAGGAAGGCATGGAAGTCAAAGGTATCGTTAAGAACCTCACTGACTACGGCGCATTCGTTGACCTGGGCGGCGTTGATGGCCTGCTGCACATCACCGACATGGCGTGGAAACGCGTTAAGCACCCAAGCGAAATCGTGAACGTGGGCGACGAAATCACTGTTAAAGTGCTGAAGTTCGACCGCGAGCGTACTCGTGTATCCCTCGGCCTGAAACAGCTGGGCGAAGATCCATGGGTAGCTATCGCTAAACGTTACCCAGAAGGTACTAAACTGACTGGTCGCGTTACCAACCTGACCGACTACGGCTGCTTCGTTGAAATCGAAGAAGGCGTTGAAGGCCTGGTGCACGTTTCCGAAATGGACTGGACCAACAAAAACATCCACCCATCCAAAGTTGTTAACGTTGGTGATGTAGTGGAAGTTATGGTTCTGGATATCGACGAAGAACGTCGTCGTATCTCCCTGGGCCTGAAGCAGTGCAAAAACAACCCATGGCAGCAGTTCGCGGAAACCCACAACAAGGGCGACCGTGTTGAAGGTAAAATCAAGTCTATCACTGACTTCGGTATCTTCATCGGCCTGGACGGCGGCATCGACGGCCTGGTTCACCTGTCTGACATCTCCTGGAACGTTGCAGGCGAAGAAGCAGTACGTGAATACAAAAAAGGCGACGAAATCGCAGCAGTTGTTCTGCAGGTTGACGCAGAGCGTGAGCGTATCTCCCTGGGCGTTAAACAGCTCGCAGAAGATCCGTTCAACAACTGGGTTGCACTGAACAAGAAAGGCGCAATCGTAAACGGTAAAGTGACTGCAGTTGACGCGAAAGGCGCAACCGTAGAACTGGCTGACGGCGTTGAAGGCTACCTGCGCGCTTCTGAAGCTTCACGTGACCGCGTTGAAGATGCAACTCTGGTTCTGAGCGTAGGCGACGACGTTGAAGCTAAATTCACTGGCGTTGATCGTAAGAACCGTGCAATCAGCCTGTCTGTTCGTGCTAAAGACGAAGCTGATGAGAAAGATGCAATCGCAACTGTTAACAAACAGGAAGATGCAAACTTCTCTAACAACGCAATGGCTGAAGCTTTCAAAGCAGCTAAAGGCGAATAAGTTACTCGTAGAGTGACTTGACAGATTGCAGGATTCGTCCTGTAATCAATAACAAAGGGCGGCTACGGCCGCCCTTGTTTAAGCTGTTTAGCTAATTGGTTTGAAGGAACCGGAGGAATCATGACCAAGTCAGAATTGATTGAAAGACTTGCCAGCCAGCAATCGCATATACCTGCGAAAGCAGTGGAAGACGCCGTAAAAGAGATGCTGGAGCATATGGCTACCACTCTTGCACAGGGCGAGCGCATTGAAATCCGCGGTTTCGGTAGTTTTTCTCTGCACTATCGTGCTCCACGTACCGGGCGTAACCCGAAGACTGGCGACAAAGTAGAGCTGGAAGGTAAATACGTTCCGCACTTTAAGCCGGGTAAAGAGCTGCGCGATCGCGCCAATATTTACGGCAACTGAGTTTCGCCTGCGGGCAAAACTGAGTGACCACAAGAAAAGCACCTGCGGGTGCTTTTTTTGTTTTTCTCCTTTTTATCCGGAAGCTGCGCCGCAAATTTCACGGTCTTTTGCTGCACACCGTTTATTTATGCCAGCCTGTGTCGCAACCGCACAATTTCGCACCTGACAGACTTAACGTCTGAACGCACACTGCCCTGACACAGGGAGGTGTAAATGCGTTTAACGTCGTTAGCGACATGTCTGATCCTGGCTATCCTGCCACTTCTGTGGCTGCCCGCTCTGCCAGCGCTGCCGGTTATCCAGGCCATAGCTTGTGCCGGATTTCTGCTCGCCTTAATTCGTCATAACGTGGCCCGCTACAGTGGTTTCTGGCTGCTTTTCTTTGCCTGGGGAGCGCTGGCCGCGCAAAGTGCGGTCTGGCCAATGCAGCATCTCACCCGGGGTCCGCAGAAAGCGGAGATAGAGATCGTAGCGGTTGAAAACGAGGCGGCCTATCGGGCCCGTATCATCCAGCTCAACGGCAAAGCGATGGTGCCAGCAGTAGGCGTCACGCTGTATGGCAACACGCTGCCGCAACCGGGCTGCGCCGGACAGCGTTGGTCGATGACCTTGTCATTACGTGCCGTTCACGGGCAAATCAACGATGGCGGGTTCGATTCCCAGCGCTATGCCCTGGCACAGCATCAACCCCTGACCGGGCGTTTTACCCATGCCGGTGTAACAGATGATCGCTGTAGCTTACGCGCCCGCTATCTCACCTCGCTGACGGCCACACTTTCTACCTATACCTGGGGGCCGGTTCTGCTGGGGCTAGGCATGGGGGAGCGGCTGGCGGTAACGCCAGAGATAAAAAATCTGATGCGGGAAACCGGCACCGGGCATCTGATGGCGATCTCAGGTTTGCACATAGCCCTGGCGGCGTCGGTTGTCTGGCTGCTGGTGCGGGGCATACAGTTTTTCATCCCGGGGCGTTGGGTAAGCTGGCGAGCCCCGTTGGTGGCGGGTTTCTGCTTTGCCGCCTTTTACGCCTGGCTTACCGGAATGCAGCCTCCTGCGTTGCGCACCGTCGTCTCACTGGGTGCTTGTCTGGCGTTGCAATTGAGCGGTCGTCTCTGGTCGCCCTGGCAGGTATGGCGAGTCTGCATTGCTGCCATTTTGCTGGCCGATCCGCTGGCCGTGCTGTCGCACAGTCTTTTACTGTCCGCTTTTGCCGTGGCGGTGCTGATTTTCTGGTATCAGTGGGTGCCTGCCCCGCGCTTTTCCGGCCCGTGGGTCGTCAGGGCTGTGGTTAATTTGCTGCACCTGCAACTTGGCATGCTATTGCTGTTGCTGCCGGTACAGATTGTCGTCTTCCATGGTTTCAGCCTCTCTTCACTGGTCGCGAATCTGGTGGCGGTGCCGCTGGTGACCTTTATTTCGGTGCCTTTGATCTTACTGGGAATGGGGCTGCACCTCTGCATGTGGCCGGCGGCGGAAAATATGGTCTGGACTATGGCGGATGGCTCACTGTCGCTGCTATTCAGATTTTTAACCGCGCTCCCTGACGGTTGGATCCCGGTCGATAAACGCTGGCTGTGGCTGACCCTGCTGCCCTGGGCCGCCATTGTCGCCTGGCGTCTGCGCGGCGTACGTGCCTGTCCGGTGGTCTGTGTCTCGGCACTGGTGCTGGCAAGTAGTCCGCTATGGCGAGCTGATAAAACCGAGGGCTGGGCGGTGCATATGCTGGATGTCGGACAGGGGCTGGCAATGGTGATCGAGCGGCAGGGGAGAGCGATTCTTTATGACACCGGCCCCGCCTGGCCGGGCGGGGACAGTGCGCAACAGCTGATCATTCCCTGGCTACGGTGGCACCATTTACGCCCGGAGGGGGTGATTATCAGCCACGAACACCTCGACCATATCGGCGGGCTGGTATCGCTACGTAAGACGTGGCCGACAATGTGGATAAGAAGTCCGCTGCGCTGGGCCGGGCATGACCCTTGTGCGCGCGGGGAGCGCTGGCAGTGGCGAGGGCTGACCTTCAGCGCACACTGGCCCCTCGCCAACAAACCGCAGCGCGGCAACAACGGTTCCTGCGTGGTTAAAGTTGAGGACGGTACCCATAGCGTGTTGTTAACCGGCGATATTGAAGCGAAGGGAGAAAAAGCGATGCTCAGTCGTCACTGGCAATATCTTGCGTCTACACTTATCCAGGTGCCGCACCATGGCAGTAATACCTCCTCATCACTCCCTCTGGTGCAGCGCGTAGGTGGGCAGATCGCTCTGGTGTCTGCCTCCCGCTATAACGCGTGGCGACTGCCTTCGCTCAAAGTGGCTCGTCGCTACCAAAAGGAGGGGTATCGCTGGCTAACAACCCCCCGACTGGGACAACTTACCGTTTATTTTTCGCAACATGGCTGGCAAATCCATAGCTTACGGGATCAAATTTTGCCCCGTTGGTATCATCAGTGGTTTGGCGCGCCCGGAGATAACGGGTAGAATATGCGGCTATTTCAACAAATGCTGGTTTTTTGAATGCATAACG
This sequence comes from Leclercia sp. LSNIH8, assembly GCF_002920195.1. Lineage (NCBI taxonomy): Bacteria > Pseudomonadati > Pseudomonadota > Gammaproteobacteria > Enterobacterales > Enterobacteriaceae > Leclercia > Leclercia sp. LSNIH8. The sequence goes on from NZ_PQJY01000001.1 coordinate 681,661, forward strand.
ACAAAGATCTCTCCACGTGGCAGACCTTCCGCCGACTCTGGCCGGTGATTGCACCCTTCAGAACGGGCCTAATCGTGGCGGGCGTAGCGTTAATCCTCAACGCAGCCAGCGATACCTTCATGTTATCGCTCCTCAAACCGTTACTGGACGACGGTTTTGGTAAAACGGATCGCTCAGTGTTGCTATGGATGCCGCTGGTGGTTATCGGCCTGATGATTTTACGCGGCATCACCAGCTATATCTCCAGCTACTGCCTCTCCTGGGTTTCGGGCAAAGTTGTGATGACCATGCGCCGCCGCCTGTTCAGCCATATGATGGGCATGCCGGTCGCGTTTTTTGACAAGCAGTCGACCGGCACCCTGCTGTCGCGCATTACCTACGACTCCGAGCAGGTGGCTTCCTCCTCCTCCAGCGCGCTGATCACCGTTGTGCGTGAAGGGGCGTCGATTATTGGTCTGTTCGCCCTGATGTTCTGGTATAGCTGGCAACTGTCGCTGATCCTGATTGTGCTGGCGCCGATTGTCTCGATTGCGATCCGCGTCGTCTCGAAGCGTTTCCGCAGCATCAGTAAGAACATGCAGAACACGATGGGGCAGGTGACCACCAGCGCCGAGCAGATGCTGAAAGGCCATAAAGAGGTGCTGATTTTTGGCGGCCAGGAGCTCGAAACCAAGCGCTTCGATAAGGTCAGCAATAAGATGCGTCTGCAGGGGATGAAGATGGTGTCTGCTTCTTCCATCTCCGATCCGATCATTCAGCTCATCGCCTCCCTGGCTCTGGCGTTTGTGCTCTATGCCGCCAGCTTCCCGAGCGTGATGGAAACCCTCACCGCCGGTACCATCACCGTGGTCTTCTCGTCGATGATTGCCCTGATGCGCCCGCTGAAATCGTTAACCAACGTTAACGCCCAGTTCCAGCGCGGGATGGCAGCCTGCCAGACGCTGTTCGCGATCCTTGATTCCGAACAGGAAAAGGACGAAGGCAAACGCGTGATTGAGCGCTCAACCGGTGACGTGGAGTTCCGCAATGTGACCTTTACCTATCCGGGTCGTGATACGCCTGCTCTGCGCAATATCAATCTGAAAATTCCGGCAGGCAAGACCGTAGCCCTGGTGGGCCGCTCTGGCTCAGGTAAATCGACCATCGCCAGCCTGATCACCCGCTTCTACGATATTGATGAGGGTGAGATCCTGATTGATGGCCACGATCTGCGCGAGTACACCCTGCGGTCGCTGCGTAATCAGGTCGCGCTGGTTTCCCAGAATGTGCACCTGTTCAACGACACTGTGGCTAATAACATCGCCTATGCCCGTAATGAAGAGTACAGCCGCGAGCAGATCGAAGCGGCGGCGCGGATGGCCTACGCCATGGACTTCATCAATAAGATGGATAACGGCCTGGATACCATTATCGGTGAAAACGGTGTCCTGCTCTCCGGCGGTCAGCGCCAGCGTATCGCTATTGCGCGCGCGCTACTGCGTGACAGCCCAATCCTGATCCTCGATGAAGCCACCTCGGCGCTGGATACCGAGTCCGAACGCGCTATCCAGTCTGCGCTGGATGAGCTGCAGAAGAACCGTACCTCACTGGTGATTGCCCACCGCCTGTCGACGATTGAAAAAGCCGACGAAATCGTGGTGGTAGAAGATGGCTACATCGTCGAGCGGGGCAGCCATGCCGACCTGCTGGCGCACCAGGGCGTGTATGCCCAGCTTCATAAAATGCAGTTTGGCGAATGATCGCTCGCATCTGGTCCGGTGAGTCTCCACTCTGGCTGTTGTTGTTGCCGCTCTCATGGCTGTATGGCCTGGTCAGCGGCCTGATCCGCCTGAGTTATAAAGTGGGGCTCAAACGGGCCTGGCGCGCGCCGGTGCCTGTGGTGGTGGTGGGCAACCTTACCGCTGGCGGTAACGGTAAAACGCCGGTGGTGATCTGGCTGGTGGAACAGCTGACAAAACGTGGGATTCGCGTGGGGGTTGTCTCCCGGGGATACGGCGGCAAGGCGGAGCGCTATCCGCTGCTGCTGAGCGCGCAAACCACCACGGCGCAAGCGGGGGATGAACCGGTGCTGATCTTTCAACGCACCGGTGCGCCGGTAGCGGTTTCGCCGGTGCGCAGCGAGGCGGTGCAGGCTCTGCTGAACCAGACGGATGTCCGGATTGTGATCACCGACGATGGGCTGCAGCACTACGCGCTGGCCCGGGATAAAGAGATTGTGGTGATTGATGGCGTTCGCCGCTTTGGTAACGGCTGGTGGTTACCTGCCGGACCGATGCGCGAGCGCGCGTCGCGTTTGCGGTCCGTGGATGCGGTTATCGTCAACGGTGGTACGGCGCAGGCGGGGGAGATCCCGATGCAGCTGCACCCAGGACTTGCCGTGAATCTGCTGACCGGTGAGCGGCGCGACGTTGCTGAGCTAAACCATCTGGTGGCGATGGCCGGTATCGGTCATCCTCCGCGTTTTTTCTCCACCCTAGAAGCCTGCGGCGCCAAACTTCAGCGTAGCGTGCCGCTGGCCGACCACCAGGCGCTAAGCCTGGAGCAGGTTGCGGCGTTTACTGCGCCTGGTCAGACATTGATCATGACTGAAAAAGATGCGGTGAAATGCCGTGCCTTTGCCCGGGATAACTGGTGGTATTTACCGGTTGATGCCCAACTGCAGGGTGAACAGCCTGAACAACTGCTCCAGGAACTTATCGCCCTTGCAGGGCAGGTAAAAGAGGTTTCGCCCGCGCACTAACTGACAGGAAAAGGCATGGCTTTACCGCAACTCACGCTTTCAGCCGCACGTCATCTGCATCTTGCCGCCCAGGGGCTTTTGAAAAAGCCCCGTCGTCGCGCCCGACCCGCCGATATTCTTACCACCATTAAGCGCATGTCGCTGCTCCAGATCGACACCATCAATATCGTTGCCCGCAGCCCTTACCTGGTGCTCTTCAGCCGTCTCGGTCCCTATTCGCCCGACTGGCTGGATAACGCCCTGCGTCAGGGAGAGCTGATGGAGTACTGGGCGCACGAGGCGTGTTTCCTGCCGCGCAGCGACTTTGCGCTGGTGCGTCACAGAATGCTCGCGCCCGATAAAATGGGCTGGAAATACCGTCAGGCCTGGATGCAGGAACATGCGGATGAAATAGAAGAGCTTATCGCCCATATTCAGGAGAAAGGCCCTGTCCGTTCCGCCGATTTTGAACATCCCCACAAAGGAACGAGCGGCTGGTGGGAGTGGAAGCCGCATAAACGCCATCTTGAGGGATTGTTCACCGCTGGCAAGGTGATGGTGGTGGAACGGCGTAACTTTCAGCGCGTTTACGATCTCACACATCGGGTGATGCCGGAGTGGGATGACAGCCGGGATATGCTGACCCAGGCGGCGGCAGAAGCCATAATGCTGGAAAACAGTGCCCGCAGCTTAGGCATTTTCCGCCCCCAGTGGTTGGCTGACTATTACCGCCTGCGTCAGCCCACGCTGGCCCCCTTGCTTGAGCGCTGGCAGGCGCAGCAGCAGGTGGTCCGCGTCGAAGTGGAGACGCTGGGGGAGATGTGGCTGCATGCCGATCTGCTGCCGTTGCTTAACGAAGCGCAGGAAGGGAAGCTCACCGCAACCCATAGCGCCGTTCTCTCACCCTTCGATCCGGTAGTCTGGGATCGTAAGCGTGCGGAGCAGCTCTTTAACTTCAGCTACCGGCTGGAATGTTATACCCCGGCGCCGAAACGTCAGTATGGCTATTTCGTTCTGCCGCTGTTGCATAGAGGGCAGCTGGTGGGGCGGATGGATGCCAAAATGCATCGCAAAACCGGCGAGTTACAGGTCATCGCCCTTTATCTGGAAGAGGGTATTCGGATAAGCGTTGCGCTGGAGAAGGGGCTTGCCACGGCAATCAGCGATTTTGCGCGCTGGCAGGGAGCGACACGCATCGCGCTGGGCCATCTTCCTGACGGTCTTTTTCACGCCTGTCGAACTGGCTGGGAAATAGACGCGGTCTGAAAAAGGAATATGGTAAACTTTACCAATTATTGATACGGAGGAACTATGGATCACCGTTTACTGGAAATTATTGCCTGCCCGGTGTGCAACGGCAAACTCTACTACAGCCAGGATAAGCAGGAGCTGATTTGCAAAGTGGATAGCCTTGCCTTCCCTCTGCGCGACGGCATTCCCGTCCTGCTGGAAACCGAAGCCCGCGCCCTGGCGCCTGAAGAGAGCAAACCATGAGTTTTGTTGTCATTATTCCGGCGCGCTTTGCCTCCACGCGTCTGCCGGGCAAACCGCTGGTGGATATCAACGGCAAGCCGATGATCGTGCATGTGCTTGAACGTGCCCGTGAGTCCGGCGCGGAGCGGATCATTGTCGCCACCGATCATGAAGAGGTGGCGCGTGCAGTTGAAGCGGCGGGCGGCGAAGTCTGCATGACCCGCGCCGATCACCAGTCCGGCACTGAGCGTCTGGCCGAAGTGGTGGAAAAATGCGGTTTTAGCGACGACACGGTAATTGTTAACGTGCAGGGCGATGAGCCGATGATCCCGGCGGTCATTATTCGTCAGGTGGCAGAAAACCTCGCCCAGCGTCAGGTGGGTATGGCGACGCTGGCCGTGCCGGTTCATAGCGCAGAAGAGGCATTCAACCCGAATGCGGTGAAGGTGGTACTGGACGCTGAAGGCTATGCGCTCTATTTCTCCCGCGCCACTATCCCCTGGGATCGCGATCGCTTTGCCGAATCCCGGGATAACATTGGTGACAGCATCCTGCGTCATCTGGGCATTTATGGCTATCGTGCAGGCTTTATCCGCCGTTACGTCAACTGGCAGCCGAGCCCGCTGGAGAACATCGAAATGCTCGAGCAGCTGCGTGTGCTGTGGTACGGGGAAAAGATCCACGTCGCCGTCGCGCACGAGGTCCCGGGCACAGGCGTCGATACGCCAGAAGATCTGGCCCGCGTTCGCGCTGAACTTCGCTAATCCCCGCCATCCCCTCTTTGAGGGGATTTTTTTGTCTCAATTTTCTGAATTTCTGCTACAGAATCTTCTCATAAGAGTGACATCCGCCCGCCACACGCTCATTATAAAAGCAGTAGTCTTAATGGGGGTAATCTCAAATGGAACAGCTGCGAGCCGAACTCAGCCATCTGCTGGGTGAAAAACTGAGCCGTGTGGAATGCGTGCATGAAAAGGCGGATACCACGCTATGGTCGCTGTACGACAGCCAGGGAAACCCCATGCCGTTACTGGCGCGAAGCTTCTCTTCACCGGATGTGGCCCGACAGCTGGCGTGGAAAATCTCCATGCTGGCCCGCAGCGGCACGGTAAGAATGCCGACCGTTTATGGCGTGATGACCCACGAAGAACATCCGGGCCCGGATGTCCTGCTGATTGAGCGTCTGCGTGGTGTCCCGGTGGAAGCGCCAGCCCGCACGCCTGAACGCTGGGAGCAGCTAAAAGATCAGATAGTTGAAGCGCTGCTGGCCTGGCACCGGCTGGACAGCGGAGGGGTGGTCGGCTCGGTGGACAGCACCCAGGAAAATCTCTGGCCACTCTGGTACCGCCAGCGGGTCGAGGTGCTGTGGGGGACGCTAAACCAGTATCACAACACCGGCCTGACCATGCAGGATAAACGGATCCTGTTTCGTACCCGCGAGTGCCTGCCCACCCTGTTTGAAGGATTCAATGACAACAGCGTGCTGATCCACGGCAATTTTACGCTGCGCAGTATGCTCAAGGATCCCCGCAGCGATCAGCTGCTGGCGATGGTCGGGCCCGGCGTGATGTTGTGGGCCCCCCGGGAGTATGAACTGTTTCGCCTGAGCGAGAGCGGGCAGGCGGAGGATTTACTCTGGCACTACCTGCGGCGCGCGCCGGTCTCAGAGTCGTTCCTCTGGCGGCGCTGGCTCTATACGCTGTGGGACGAAGTGGCGCAGCTGGTGAATACCGGGCATTTTAGCCGCGCCAACTTCGATCTGGCCTCGAAATCACTGCTCCCCTGGCTCGCCTGACAGGCCCTTCAGCCACTGCCAGACGCGCCCGAGCGTCTCATAGCCCACGCGATCGCTGTGCATCAGCCATACCGGGGACGGAATGATCCGTTCCCAGGGGTTAAGCGGGGCGCTAATCGCCAGCTGGTTCGCGGGCGCGGGTAGAGGATGCAGACCCTGGCGTTCAAAGAAGATCATCGCCCGCGGCAGATGGGAGGCTGAGGTCACCAGCAAGAAGGGCGCATCGCCTATCGCCTGCTTCACCGCGGCGGCTTCCTCTTCGGTATCCTTTGGACCGTCGAGAGTGATGATCGCCTCGCGCGGCACGCCCAAAGACTGCGCCACGCGCGCGCCCGCTTCGGCGGTACTCACCGGATTACTTTGTGCTGCCGCCCCGGTGAAGATCATCTTCGACCCGGGATTCGCCAGCCACAGCCGCATGCCTTCATTGAGGCGCGGCAGGCTGTTGTTGATCAGATTGGAGCTGGGAGCCCATTGTGGATCCCAGGTGTAGCCCCCGCCGAGCACCACAATGTACTTAACCTTCTCATTTCCCTGCCAGGTGGGGTATTTGTCTTCGACCGGACGTAACAGCCCATCCGCGACCGGCTGCAGGCTCAGCAGCGTCAGCGCCAGCCAGCCTGCCGTAACCAAAATTTTGCCGCTTTTCTGATGGCGGCTGAACCACAGCAACCCCAGGCCCAGCGCGATACACAGCAGAAGAAGAGGGAGGGGAAGCATCATGCCGCCAATATATTTTTTTAGAGTAAAAAGCATCCTTTCTGGCTCCTTTTTTGACCATATAGCTGATGATTGTCAGCGATATTACACCAGAGAGGTTCATTCTCCGCCCGGCTGTGACAAAATAGCGGTTTTGTTGTGAGTGGGTGGAGCTCTCCCAATGCGGGATCGCAATTTTGATGACATCGCGGAAAAGTTTGCCCGCAATATTTACGGCACGACCAAAGGCCGTCTGCGGCAGACGATCCTCTGGCAGGATCTGGACATCCTGTTGGCCGGATTTGGCGACAAGAAACTGCGTGTCCTCGATGCTGGCGGCGGTGAAGGCCAGGCGGCGATAAAAATGGCTGAGCGTGGGCACCACGTTATCTTTTGCGATCTCTCCGCTGAAATGATCGCCCGCGCTGAAAGTGCCGCGGTGGAGAAAGGTGTGAGCGATAACATGCAATTTATACATTGTGCCGCTCAGGAGATCGCTCAACATTTGGAAAGCCCGGTTGATCTGATATTGTCTCATGCGGTGCTGGAATGGGTAGCCGAACCCCAGGCGCTGCTGAAAACGCTCTGGTCGATACTGCGCCCCGGCGGCGCGCTGTCGCTGATGTTTTACAACGCTAACGGCCTGTTAATGCGTAACGTGCTGGTGGGTAATTTCGGTTATGTACAGCAGGGCATGTACAAGAAGAAACGCCGTACGCTGTCACCGGACTTTCCGCGCGACCCGCAGCAGGTTTATGGCTGGCTGGAAACCTCCGGCTGGCAGATTACCGGGAAAACCGGCATCAGGGTGTTTCATGATTATCTGCGCGATAAACAGAAGCAGCATGAGTGCTTTGACGCCCTGACAGAATTAGAAACGCGGTACTGTCGCCAGGAGCCTTATATTAGCCTTGGCCGCTACATTCACGTCACCGCGCGCAAGCCGCAGAGCAAGGATAACTTATGAGTGAATTTTCCCAGACAGTCCCCGAGCTGGTTGCCTGGGCCCGAAAAAATGATTTCTCCCTCTCGCTGCCGGTAGACAGACTCTCTTTTCTGCTGGCGGTCGCCACGCTGAACAGCGAACGGCTGGATGGAGAAATGAGCGAGGGCGAACTGGTGGATGCGTTCCGCCATGTCAGTGATGCGTTTGAGCAAACCAGCGAAACCATTAATGTGCGTGCCAATAACGCGATTAACGATATGGTGCGTCAACGTCTGCTGAACCGCTTTACCAGCGAGCTGGCAGAAGGGAATGCCATCTATCGTCTGACGCCACTGGGCATCGGCATTACCGACTACTACATTCGCCAGCGCGAATTCTCGACCCTGCGCCTCTCGATGCAGCTCTCCATTGTGGCGGGTGAACTGAAGCGTGCAGCCGATGCCGCAGATGAGGGCGGTGACGAGTTCCACTGGCACCGTAACGTCTACGCGCCGCTGAAATATTCAGTAGCCGAGATTTTCGACAGCATCGATTTGACGCAGCGCATCATGGATGAGCAGCAGCAGCTGGTGAAAGAGGACATCGCCCAGCTTCTGAACAAAGACTGGCGGGCGGCAATCTCCAGCTGTGAAATGCTGCTGTCAGAAACCTCCGGCACCCTGCGTGAACTGCAGGATACGCTGGAGGCTGCGGGGGACAAGCTGCAGGCTAACCTGCTGCGCATTCAGGATGCCACCCTGGCCCAGGACAACCTGCATTTTGTCGATCGCCTGGTCTTCGACCTGCAAAGCAAGCTGGACCGCATTATCAGCTGGGGCCAGCAGGCGATTGACCTGTGGATCGGCTATGACCGCCACGTGCATAAATTTATCCGTACCGCTATCGACATGGATAAAAACCGCGTGTTTGCCCAGCGTCTGCGCCAGTCGGTACAGACCTATTTCGATGCGCCGTGGGCGCTGACCTACGCCAGCGCTGACCGCCTGCTCGATATGCGTGACGAAGAGATGAGCCTGCGCGACGAAGAGGTGACCGGCGAGCTGCCAGCCGATCTGGAATATGAAGAGTTTAACGAAATACGGGAACAGCTTGCCGCGATGATCGAGGAGCAACTGGCGATCTTCAAAACCAAAAACAAACCACTCGATCTCGGTCTGGTGGTGCGCGACTACCTCGCACAATACCCGCGTGCCCGCCATTTCGATATCGCCCGCATTGTGGTCGATCAGGCGGTACGCCTGGGCGTCGCGCAAGCAGATTTCACCGGCCTGCCGCCGAAGTGGCAGCCGATCAACGATTACGGAGCCAAGGTACAGGCGCATGTCATTGACAAATATTGAACACGTGATGCCAGTTAAGCTGGCCCAGGCGCTGGCAAATCCGATCTTTCCGGCGCTGGACAGCCAGCTGCGTGCCGGTCGTCACATTGGTCTCGACGAGCTGGATAATCACGCTTTTTTAATGGATTTTCAGGAGTACCTGGAAGAGTTTTACGCCCGCTATAACGTGGAGCTGATCCGCGCGCCGGAGGGGTTCTTCTATCTGCGCCCGCGCTCCACCACGCTCATCCCGCGCTCGGTGCTCTCCGAGCTGGACATGATGGTCGGCAAAATTCTCTGCTATCTCTACCTCAGCCCGGAGCGTCTGGCGAACGAAGGCATCTTCACCCAGCAGGAGCTCTATGACGAGCTGATGACCCTGGCGGACGAAGGCAAGCTGCTGAAGCTGGTCAACAACCGCTCCACCGGCTCGGACGTAGACCGTCAGAAGTTACAGGAAAAAGTGCGCTCCTCCCTGAACCGTCTGCGCCGTCTGGGGATGGTGTGGTTTATGGGCCATGACAGCAGCAAATTCCGCATCACTGAATCGGTGTTCCGCTTCGGTGCCGACGTGCGCGTGGGCGATGACGCCCGCGAAGCGCAACTGCGCATGATCCGTGATGGCGAAGCGATGCCGGTGGAAAACCATCTGCAGCTCAATGACGAGCATGAAGACAATCAGCCGGATAGCGGGGAGGAAGAGTAATGATTGAACGCGGTAAATTTCGCTCACTGACGCTGGTTAACTGGAACGGTTTCTTTGCCCGCACCTTTGATCTCGATGAGCTGGTGACCACGCTCTCGGGCGGTAACGGGGCGGGGAAATCCACCACCATGGCGGCCTTCGTCACGGCGCTGATCCCGGACTTAACCCTGCTGCACTTCCGTAACACCACCGAAGCCGGCGCGACCAGCGGTTCCCGTGATAAGGGTCTGCACGGTAAGCTGAAGGCGGGTGTCTGTTACTCTGTGCTGGACGTGATCAACTCCCGCCATCAGCGCGTGGTGGTTGGCGTCCGCTTACAGCAGGTCGCCGGTCGCGACCGTAAAGTGGATATCAAACCGTTCGCCATTCAGGGGCTGCCAACCTCCGTTCAGCCCACCGCGCTATTGACGGAAACCCTGAACGAACGCCAGGCGCGCGTGCTGACGCTGCAGGAGCTGAAAGACAAGCTGGAAGCCATCGAAGGCGTGCAGTTTAAGCAGTTCAACTCCATCACCGAATACCACTCGCTGATGTTCGATCTGGGCATCGTCGCCCGTCGTCTGCGCTCCGCCTCGGACCGCAGTAAATATTATCGTCTGATCGAAGCCTCGCTCTACGGCGGGATCTCCAGCGCCATTACCCGCTCCCTGCGTGATTACCTGTTACCGGAAAACAGCGGTGTGCGTAAGGCGTTCCAGGACATGGAAGCGGCGCTGCGTGAAAACCGCATGACGCTGGAAGCCATTCGCGTCACGCAGTCTGACCGCGACCTGTTCAAGCATCTGATCAGCGAAGCCACCAACTATGTGGCGGCGGACTACATGCGTCACGCCAACGAGCGCCGCATTCATCTCGATCAGGCTCTCGAGTATCGCCGTGAGCTCTTCACCTCCCGTCAGCAGCTGGCCTCTGAACAGTACAAGCACGTTGAGATGGCCCGCGAGCTGTCTGAGCATAACGGGGCAGAAGGGGATCTGGAGGCCGACTATCAGGCCGCCAGCGATCACCTGAACCTGGTGCAGACCGCGCTGCGTCAGCAGGAAAAAATTGAGCGCTACGAAGCGGATCTCGATGAACTGCAAATTCGTCTGGAAGAGCAGAACGAAGTGGTGGCGGAAGCTGCCGACAAGCAGGAAGAGAACGAAGCCCGGGCCGAAGCCGCCGAGCTGGAAGTGGATGAGCTGAAAAGCCAGCTTGCCGACTATCAGCAGGCGCTCGACGTCCAGCAAACCCGCGCCATTCAGTACAATCAGGCGTTGCAGGCGCTGGAACGTGCAAAAGCGCTTTGCCATCTGCCGGACCTGACGCCAGAGAGCGCGGATCAGTGGCTGGAGACTTTCCAGGCCAAAGAGCAGGAAGCCACAGAAAAACTGCTGAATCTTGAGCAGAAAATGAGCGTGGCGCAAACTGCGCACAGCCAGTTTGAACAGGCATACCAGCTGGTGGCCGCGATTAACGGCCCGCTGGCGCGCGCCGAAGCGTGGGAAGTGGCCCGCGAGCTGCTGCGTGATGGCGTTAACCAGCGCCACCTGGCGGAACAGGTTCAGCCGCTGCGTATGCGCCTGAACGAGCTGGAGCAGCGCCTGCGTGAACAGCAGGAGGCGGAACGCCTGCTGGCTGAGTTCTGCAAGCGTCAGGGTAAACGGGTCGATATTGACGATCTGGAAAGCCTGCATCAGGAGCTGGAAGCCCGTATCGCGTCGCTCTCCGACAGCGTATCCAGTGCCAGCGAACAGCGCATGGCGCTGCGTCAGGAGATGGAGCAGCTCCAGTCGCGTATTCAGACGCTGATGCAGCGCGCCCCAATCTGGCTGGCAGCCCAGAGCAGCCTCAGCCAGCTCAGCGAGCAGTGTGGCGAAACCTTCGAATCCAGCCAGGAGGTCACGGAGTATCTGCAGCAGCTGCTGGAGCGTGAACGCGAAGCGATTGTTGAACGTGACGAAGTGGGGGCGCGTAAGCGCGCCGTCGATGACGAGATCGAACGTTTAAGCCAGCCGGGCGGCGCAGAAGACGCCCGTCTGAACACCCTTGCAGAGCGCTTTGGCGGCGTGCTGCTGTCAGAGATTTATGACGACGTCAGCCTGGAAGATGCCCCGTACTACTCGGCGCTGTATGGACCATCCCGCCACGCGATTGTGGTGCCGGATCTGTCGCTGATCGCGGACCAGCTCGAAGGGCTGGAAGATTGCCCGGAAGATCTCTACCTGATCGAAGGGGATCCGCAGTCGTTCGATGACAGCGTCTTCGGCGTCGACGAGCTGGAAAAAGCGGTGGTGGTGAAAATCGCCGATCGCCAGTGGCGCTATTCGCGCTTCCCGGCGCTGCCGCTGTTTGGCCGCGCGGCGCGTGAAAGCCGTATTGAGAGCCTGCACACCGAGCGCGAAGCGCTGTCAGAACGTTTTGCGACGCTCTCGTTCGACGTGCAAAAAACGCAGCGTCTGCACCAGGCGTTCAGCCGCTTTATCGGCAGCCATCTGGCCGTGGCCTTTGAGGCCGATCCGGAAGCCGAGATCCGCAAGTTCACTATCCGTCGTACCGAGCTTGAACGCGCGATTTCAGCCCACGAAAATGATAACCAGCAGAGCCGCCTCCAGTTCGAGCAGGCTAAAGAGGGCGTCGCTGCCCTTAACCGCATTCTGCCGCGCCTGAACCTTCTGGCGGACGACACCCTCGCCGATCGCGTGGATGAGATCCAGGAGCGTCTCGACGAAGCGCAGGAAGCCGCGCGCTTTGTGCAACAGTACGGCAATCAGCTGGCGAAGCTGGAGCCGATGGTCTCTGTGCTGCAGAGCGACCCGGAACAGTTCGAACAGCTGAAAGAAGATTACGCCTGGTCACAGCAGGTCCAGCGCGAAGCGCGTCAGCAGGCGTTTGCCCTGACCGAAGTTTCCCAGCGCCGGGCGCACTTCAGCTACTCCGACTCGGCGGAGATGCTGAACGGCAACAGCGATCTGAACGAAAAACTGCGCCAGCGTCTGGAGCAGGCGGAAATGGAGCGTACCCGCGCCCGTGAGGCGATGCGTAGCCATGCCGCGCAGCTGAGTCAGTACAATCAGGTGCTGGCGTCGCTGAAAAGTTCGTTTGATACCAAGAAAGAGCTGCTGACCGACCTGCATAAAGAGCTGCAGGATATCGGCGTGCGGGCCGACAGCGGGGCAGAGGAGCGGGCGCGCATTCGTCGCGACGAACTCCATGCCCAGCTCAGCAATAACCGCGCCCGCCGTAACCAGCTGGAAAAAGCGCTCACCTTCTGTGAAGCGGAGATGGACAACCTGACCCGCCGTCTGCGCAAGCTGGAACGTGACTACCACGAGAAGCGCGAGCAGGTCGTCACTGCCAAAGCGGGCTGGTGCGCCGTGATGCGGATGGTGAAAGACAACGGCGTTGAACGTCGTCTACACCGCCGCGAGCTGGCCTATCTCTCCGGCGATGAGCTGCGTTCTATGTCGGATAAGGCGCTGGGTGCGCTGCGTCTGGCGGTGGCGGATAACGAACACCTGCGCGATGTGCTGCGCATGTCGGAAGATCCGAAGCGCCCTGAGCGCAAAATTCAGTTCTTCGTGGCGGTCTATCAGCATCTGCGCGAGCGTATTCGCCAGGATATCATTCGCACCGATGACCCGGTTGAAGCCATTGAACAGATGGAGATCGAACTGGGGCGTCTGACGGAAGAGCTGACCTCCCGCGAGCAGAAGCTGGCGATCAGCTCCCGCAGCGTGGCCAATATCATCCGCAAGACGATCCAGCGCGAGCAGAACCGTATTCGTCAGCTGAACCAGGGCCTGCAGAGCGTCTCCTTCGGCCAGGTCAACAGTGTGCGACTGAACGTCAATGTGCGTGAAGCCCACGCCACGCTGCTGGATGTGCTGGCCGAGCAGCACGAGCAGCATCAGGATCTGTTCAACAGCAACCGCCTGACCTTCTCCGAAGCGCTGGCGAAGCTGTATCAGCGTCTGAACCCGCAGATCGACATGGGCCAGCGCACGCCGCAGACCATCGGTGAGGAGCTGCTGGACTACCGCAACTATCTCGAAATGGAAGTGGAAGTTAACCGTGGTTCTGACGGCTGGCTGCGTGCGGAATCTGGCGCCCTGTCGACCGGGGAAGCGATCGGTACCGGGATGTCGATTCTGGTGATGGTGGTGCAGAGCTGGGAAGATGAATCCCGCCGCCTGCGCGGCAAGGATATCTCCCCATGCCGTCTACTGTTCCTTGATGAGGCGGCGCGTCTGGATGCCCGTTCGATCGCCACGCTGTTTGAGCTGTGCGACCGTCTGGATATGCAGCTGATTATCGCAGCCCCGGAGAACATCAGTCCGGAGAAAGGCACCACCTATAAACTGGTGCGTAAGGTCTATCAGAACAGCGAGCACGTTCACGTTGTCGGTCTGCGTGGCTTTGCCCCGCAGCTGCCGGAATCGCTTCCGGGAACGGCTGACGCCTCCTGAGGAATCTGAAAATTAGCGATGGCGGCCCCCGGGCCGCCTTTTTTTATTCCTTGAGCTTGTACTGGCGGCTGCGTTAACTTTAAACTTCTTTACATAAGGTAAGGCTGATGCCGGTCTGCCTTTCTATAATGAAGTGAAGCCCCGGTGATGAGGGCGTGACGTATAGCAAACAGGGGGCAAGGGATGTTGCTGAATAATATGTATGGTCGTCAGCTGTCGGCACTCAGTTTGTGTCTGACGGTAATAGTTGCTCCGCTGTTTAGTGCGCGGGCGGATGAGCCCGAGCTGGTTCCTGTCGATAGCTCCGCCACGGTGGGCGCGCAACCGACTGCGCTGTCCCAGCCGCTTGAGCAATCGCCTGCCACCGCCATAATGGCCGGTATCCGGCCGCTGCCTGCGGATGTCAATGCAGAGCAACGCCGTCAGGAATTGCTTGCGGCGCTGCCTGCCGGCTACACCCCGGCCTATCTCAATCAACTTACACTGCTGTATGCCGCGCGTGACATGAAGCCGATGTGGGACGATCGTGAAGCTGTGCGCGCGTTCCAGCAGCAGCTGGCTGAAGTCGCCATCGCCGGTTTTCAGCCGCAATTTACTGCCTGGGTCGAGTTGCTGACCCAGCCTGCCGTCACCGGAATGGCGCGCGACGTCGTGCTGTCCGATGCGATGATGGGCTACCTGCAGTTTGTGGCGGGGATCCCGGTCAACGGCAACCGCTGGCTCTACAGCAACAAGCCTTACAAGCTGGCGACACCGCCGCTGTCGGTGATTAACCAGTGGCAGCTGGCGCTGGATAACGGCACGGTGCCGCACTTCATTGCCGGGCTGGCCCCGACGCATCCGCAATATGCTGTGATGCACCAGTCTCTGCTGCAGCTGGTGGCTGACACGCAGCCCTGGCCACAGATTCAGGGCACCGCTAAGCTGAGCCCGGGGCAGTGGAGCAGCGATGTTCCGGCCCTGCGTGAAATCCTGAAGCGCTCAGGCGTGATTGACGGCGGGCCAAAAATTGCCCTGCCGGGTGACGATCCGCAAAGCGTGGTCGTCAGCCCGTCGGCGCCCTCCGTCGAAAAGAAGACGAAGTCCGTCTCCAGCAAGCCGGCCTCCTATGACCGTAGCCTGGTTGAAGCGGTAAAAGCGTTCCAGGCCAGCCAGGGGTTGGGCGCGGATGGCGTTATCGGCCAGGCGACGCGTGAGGCGCTAAACATGACTCCCGCACAGCGTGCCGGGGTGCTGGCGTTGAATATCCAGCGTCTGCGTTTGCTGCCGGGAACACTCTCGACGGGCATCATGGTGAATATCCCGGCCTTTTCGTTGGTCTATTACCAGAACGGCAGTGAAGTGCTGGCCTCCCGCGTGATTGTGGGCCGCCCGGATCGTAAAACGCCGATGATGAGCAGCGCGCTGAACAACGTGGTGGTTAACCCGCCGTGGAACGTGCCGCCGACGCTGGCGCGCAAAGATATTCTGCCGAAGGTGTGGAATGACCCGGGCTATCTTGAACGCCATAACTATACCGTCCTGCGCGGCTGGAACAGTAAAGAGGCGATAGATCCGTGGCAAGTCGACTGGGCGACCATCACGCCGGCGAATTTACCTTTCCGTTTCCAGCAGGCACCTGGTGCACACAACTCGCTGGGTCGGTATAAATTCAATATGCCAAGCTTGGATGCCATCTATCTGCACGATACGCCGAACCACAACCTGTTCCAGAAAGATGCCCGTGCGCTCAGTTCTGGGTGCGTGCGTGTCAATAAGGCGTCAGAACTGGCAAATATGTTGTTACAGGATGCTGGCTGGAACGACACACGTATCTCGGATGCGCTGAAGCAGGGCGACACGCGATATGTGAATATCCGCCAGAATATTCCGGTTAATCTGTACTATCTCACCGCCTTCGTCGGCAAGGATGGTCGGACGCAGTATCGTACAGATATTTACAATTATGATGAGACCGCCCGGTCCAACACACAAATTCTGCCCAAGGCAGAGCAATTGATCAGATAAATGAAGAAGTTCGGAAAATTCCGGTAGTCTAAATGGAAAAATAAACGGGGTCTTGCGGTTGCAAGCCCCGTCTTTCCTGGGTTGTGGTGCCTTGACGATGACAGGTTTGCCCGGTAATGTGCCCTTCGTGCGCTGTAAAGCATCTATACGATAACATTGACCTGTAGACCTGATTACCATGGACAAATTCGACGCTAATCGCCGTAAGTTGTTGGCGTTAGGTGGCATTGCGCTGGGCGCGGCCATCTTACCTACGCCATCATTTGCCACGCTCTCTACCCCTCGACCACGTATTTTGACGCTTAATAACCTGCACACAGGTGAGTCGATCAAAGCTGAGTTTTTTGATGGTCGGGGCTATATTCAGGATGAATTAGCCAAGCTGAATCACTTTTTCCGTGATTTCCGCGCCAATAAAGTAAAGGCCATCGATCCGGGATTATTTGACCAGCTTTACCGCCTGCAGGGTTTGCTTGGCACCCGCAAACCGGTTCAGCTCATTTCCGGCTACCGCTCTCTTGATACCAATAATGAATTGCGCGCCCACAGCCGCGGTGTAGCTAAAAAGAGCTATCACACCAAAGGGCAGGCGATGGATTTTCATATTGAAGGCGTTTCGTTAGCCAATGTTCGCAAAGCTGCGTTATCTATGCGCGCAGGTGGTGTAGGATATTACCCACGTAGCAACTTTGTGCATATTGATACCGGGCCATTGCGGCACTGGTAATAACAAATCAGGAGCAGTATGAACTATCGTATTATTCCGGTCACCGCCTTCTCCCAGAACTGTTCGCTTATCTGGTGTGAACAAACCAAACTGGCAGCCCTGGTCGATCCCGGTGGCGATGCAGAGATGATCAAACAGGAAGTCGCTGCCGCTGGCGTGACCTTAATGCAGATCCTGCTGACCCACGGCCATCTCGATCACGTGGGGGCGGCGGCTGAACTGGCACAGCATTATGGCGTGCCGGTGATTGGCCCGGAAAAAGAAGATGAGTTCTGGCTGCAGGGATTACCGGCGCAGAGCCGCATGTTTGGTCTTGATGAATGTCTTCCCCTGACGCCAGATCGCTGGCTGAATGAGGGCGAGAGCGTCAACGTGGGCAATGTGACATTACAGGTCTTGCATTGTCCAGGGCATACTCCAGGCCATATTGTTTTCTTTGATGATCAGTCGCGCCTGCTGATTTCCGGCGATGTGATCTTTAAAGGCGGCGTAGGGCGCAGTGATTTCCCGCGTGGGGATCATGGTCAGCTGATCCGCTCGATCAAAGAGAAGTTATTACCGCTGGGTGACGATGTGACCTTTATTCCCGGCCACGGCCCGATGTCTACCCTGGGATACGAACGGCTGCACAATCCGTTCCTGCAGGATGAAATGCCGGTCTGGTAACGAACATTAAAAAAGCCTGCTTTAAGCAGGCTTTTTTAATTGCCCGGCGGCGCTACGCTTACCGGGCCTACACGTAGGCCGGGCAAACGCAGTGCCGCCCGGCTTAGCGTTTTTACAACACTGCCACAATCGCTTCGCACAGCGGTGCCATGTTATCCGGGGTCATCCCCGCCACGTTAACACGACCCGATGCCACCGCATACACGCCAAACTCTTCGCGCAGACGCAGAACTTGCTCTTTGGTCAGGCCGCTGAATGAGAACATGCCATTCTGTTTGATGATAAAGCTGAAGTCGCGATCCGCCCCTTTTTCCGCCAGGGTGTTCACAAACAGCTGACGCATGCGCTGAATACGCTGACGCATGTCGTTCAGTTCCTGTTCCCAGATAGCGCGCAGGGCGTCATTGCTGAGGATAGTCGCCACTACAGACGCACCGTGAGCCGGCGGGTTAGAGTAGTTAGCGCGAATAACAGATTTCATCTGGCTGAACGCACGGTCAACGGTCTGCTCATCAGAGGCCACCAGCGTACAGGCACCTACGCGCTCGTTGTAGAGGCCGAAGTTCTTGGAGTAGGAGCTGGCAACAATCAGCTCTTTATGGACTGCTGCGAAAGCGCGCAGGCCTTCGGCGTCTTCTTCCAGACCACGAGCAAAGCCCTGATACGCGAAGTCGAACAGTGGCAGCCAGCCTTTTTCTACGGAGAGTTTTGCCAGTTGTTCCCACTGCTCAAGCGTTGGATCAATACCGGTTGGGTTATGGCAGCAGCCGTGGAACAGCACCACATCGCCCGCCTGCGCTTCGCTCAGGCTTGCCAGCAGGCCGTCGAAGTCCAGAGAGTGGTTCGCCGCGTCGTAGTAAGCATATTCACGCACTTCCAAACCCGCAGAGTTAAAGACACTCTTGTGGTTCGGCCAGCTCGGATTGCTCACCCAGACGGTTTTTACGCTGGTGTTTTTGGCGAGGAAATCCGCTGCCACGCGCAGGGCGCCAGTACCGCCAGGGGTCTGCGCCGTGCGGGCACGTTTATCGCTGACAATCGCGCTGCCTTTGCCGAAGAGCAGTTCCTGGGTGCAACGACCAAATTCCGGAATACCGTCGATGCCGAGGTAGTTTTTGGTATTTTCATTTTCCAGCAGATACTGCTCAGCTTTTTTAACGCTGGTCAGTACCGGGGTCTTGCCGGTCTCATCTTTATAGACACCAATACCCAGGTTAATTTTCCCAGGGCGGTCATCGGCACGAAACAGATCGGCCAGGCCCAGAATAGGGTCGGCAGGGGCGGCGGTAATGTTCTCAAACATGACGAAGTTCCATTGTGGTTACGGAAGTGAAATCCGCTATCAGGTTAACGATAGTTCTACAAAATGCCAACCGTTTGCTACAAAAAGCGTGCGGCTTTTCAAAAGTCGCCATTTTTTGCTTTCAGGCATAAAAAAACAGGGCCGAAGCCCTGTTTTTTAGACATATAACAAAGTGGTGTACTGATTAGAACTGGTAAACGATACCTACACCCGCCTGGTCGTCGGTAGACAGGCCAGTTGCTTCGGTGTAGTTGTTGTCGTCCAGCAGGTTGAAGCGGTATGCAGCGTACACGTTCATGTTCTTGTTGAAGTAGTACCAGGTACCCACTTCTACGTATTTCACCAGGTCAGCATCGCCGCCGGAGAAACCGTTACGAGCGGTCAGATCTTTACCTTTGGACTGAACGTAACCCACGGATGGACGCAGACCGAAGTCGAACTGGTACTGAACCACAGCTTCAACGTTCTGAGTCTTGTTCGCGAACTCGTCGTCGTTTTCACGGGTCATGTTCTGAGATTCGCCGTACATGACCGCTGCGTACAGGTTGTTTGCGTCATATTTCAGGGAGGTTGCCCAGCCTTCAGCACGTTCGCCTTTACCGTCTCGGCTCTGCGCAGCAGTACGATCGGAGTTAGAGTAGGCCGCGGTTACGTTGAAGCCTTCAGCGAAGTCATAACCCAGAGAGTAGCTACCGCCGTCGCCGTTCTGACGCTCGGTATTGTGGTTAGAAGTGTTTGTGCCCTGGTACTGCAGACCTACTGCCAGGCCGTCAACCAGACCGAAGAAGTCAGAGTTACGGTAGGTAGCCAGACCGGTGCTACGTCCGGTCATGAAGTTGTCGGTTGCCGCCAGGGAGTCGCCGCCCCAGATGACGAACATATCGGTAGAAGCCAGCGCATCGTAGAACACGCCGTAGTTACGACCGTAGTCGAATGAACCGTAATCACCAGCTTTCAGGCCTGCGAATGCCAGACGGGTCTTGGTACCCTGAGCGCCTTCCTGGGAAGAAGCGTCCATGTTGTATTCCCACTGACCGTAACCGGCCAGCTGGTCATTAATCTGAGTTTCACCTTTAAAGCCGATACGCGCATAGGTGGTGTCAGCGTTAGAAGTATCACCGTTGGTGGTCCAGATGTGCTCACCTACAGCTTTACCGTAGAAGTCCAGCTTGTTAGCGTTTTTGTTATAGATTTCTGCTGCGTTAGCTGCACCGGCTGCCAGCAGGGCAGGGATAACCACTGCCAGGATATTGCGCTTCATCATTATTTATTACCCTCATTGGTTTTTTTATGACACTCGCCACTGCCGTCAATAAATTCTGTCAATAAATATTTCCGGAACTATTGATGAGAGTTTGGTGTCTTTATGTGTCTGACAGGCATCTTTCCATTCAAATAGCGGTTTCGCTAGCCTGAAAGTGCTACAAACATAAAGAATCGGTTACAATAAGAAAATATGTGTAACTAAATGTGAATTTTAAGGAACTTTGTGAAGCACCTCAAAGTTCAGAGTTGAATGGCTAAATTTAAAGCTTCACATATTCTATCTATATGAATTGCTTATCTTAATTTTAGATAACGACTTTTTTATGATCCGAAGCATTAGCGAACAATTTTTCTTATTTCTGAAAATGGACGTCTGGATAGCTGGGAGTTTGTGCGAAAAATGTGCTAATGCTTAAGAAAGAGATTAGGCGCAATAAGAATAGGGTTTATTTTTTGTTCAAAGATGTTTCTTGGAAATAAAGCGTAACACTGAAGAGTATTTTGCGGGGTTGCGCTTTAAAGATGCTGACTTTCAACTGACACAAGTTGACAAGGCAGGATAAAATAATGGCCAGCATAGCTGGCCATTGAGTAATACGGGATTAGAACGTTGCGCTGCGCGGGGTACGCGGGAAAGGAATGACATCACGCACGTTCTGAACACCGGTGACATAGGCAATCAGACGCTCAAAGCCGAGCCCGAAACCGGAGTGCGGCACGGTGCCATAGCGACGTAAATCGCGATACCACCAGTAGTCCTCTTTGTTGAGGCCCATTTCAGCCATACGCGCATCCAGCACATCCAGACGCTCTTCACGCTGAGAACCCCCGATGATTTCACCGATGCCCGGCGCCAGCACGTCCATCGCGGCAACGGTTTTGCCATCTTCGTTAAGGCGCATATAGAACGCCTTAATGTCTTTCGGATAGTTTTTAACAACCACTGGCGCCTTGAAGTGTTTCTCGGCCAGGTAACGTTCATGCTCGGAAGCCAGATCAACGCCCCAGTAAACCGGGTTCTCGAACTTCTCACCGCATTTCTCAAGGATCGCGACGGCATCGGTGTAATCCACCTGCGCAAAGTCAGCAGAGACGAAACGCTCCAGACGGGCAATCGCATCGCTGTCGACGCGCTCGGCAAAGAATTTCATGTCGTCTGCGCGCTCGGTAAGCACGGCCTTGAAGACGTACTTCAGCATCGCTTCTGCCAGGCCCGCAACATCATTGAGATCGGCGAAGGCCACTTCTGGCTCCAGCATCCAGAATTCTGCCAGGTGGCGGCTGGTGTTGGAGTTTTCAGCACGGAAGGTCGGGCCGAAGGTGTAGATTTTAGACAGCGCACAGGCGTAGGTTTCGCCGTTCAGCTGGCCAGACACGGTCAGGAAGGCCTCTTTACCAAAGAAATCTTTGTCGTAGTCCACTTTGCCTTCTGGTGTGCGCGGCAGGTTTTCCATATCCAGCGTGGAGACGCGGAACATCTCGCCTGCGCCTTCGGTATCAGAAGCGGTGATAAGCGGCGTGGAGACCCAGAAGAAACCCTGCTCGTCGAAGAAGCGGTGCAGCGCCTGTGCAAGCGTATGACGGACACGGGCCACGGCACCAATCATGTTGGTACGCGGGCGCAGGTGAGCCACTTCGCGCAGATACTCGATGCTGTGGCGTTTTGCCGCCATCGGGTAGGTATCTGGATCTTCAACCCAGCCGGTCACTTCAATGGAGGTGGCCTGCAGTTCGTAGCTCTGACCCTGGCCCTGAGAGGCCACGATTTTACCGGTGACGACAACGGAGCAACCCGTGGTCAGACGCAGCACTTCCTGATTGTAATTGGGCAGAGAATTATTAATTACGGCCTGTACAGGATCAAAGCAGGAACCGTCATAGACGGCGAGGAATGAGAAGCCAGCTTTTGAATCTCGGCGGGTACGCACCCATCCGCGCACGGTGACTTCGCTGTCAACGGCTACGCGGCCCTGGAGTACGTCGGCTACAGGCACAACGCTCATAATAGTCTCTCTATGTTGTCCAAAAATAAAATCTGTATCCCCCTCAACAGGGGGATATCTATGTTACCTGGCATCCGCCATCAGACAAGCAGATTTCGCAATCATAAGAGAAGAAATAGGAAATAAATAAGAGAAGGGAGCGCGGCAGGCTCCCTGAAGAGATTAGCTGGCGATTTTTACCTGAGGCAGGTCGAAGGCTTTGCGCAGCGCCCGCACGAAGGCTTTGTCATGACAGATGGTTTTGCCCGGGCTGTCGGAGAGCTTCGCTACCGGCTTGCCGTTACATTCCACCAGTTTAATCACGATATTCAGCGGTTTTACCTGCGGAATATCGCAGGTCAGACGGGTGCCGATCCCAAAGGCCAGATTTACGCGCGAGGAGAAGTGCCGGTACAAGCCTACCGCTTTTGGCAGGTCGAGATTATCGGAGAAGACCAGCACTTTGCTCATCGGGTCGATGCCCAGCTTTTGATAATGGGCAATCGCTTTCTCACCCCACTCCAGCGGATCCCCGGAGTCATGGCGCAGCCCCTGATAGGCGGTGGCGAACTCAGGCCCGAAATCGCGCAGGAAGGCGTCCATGGTAATACAGTCGGTTAAGGCAATACCGAGCTGGTTCGGGTACTCATCAAGCCAGGCCGCCAGCGCCGCACGCTGGCTGGTCGCCAGCTCCGGACTGATCTGCTGATGCGCCTGGAACCACTCGTGCGCCTGGGTGCCCATTGGGGTCAGGTTCAGACGGCGGGCCAGATCGTAATTGCTGGTGCCGACAAACCACGGCTCCTGCTGCAGCCGCTCGACGATGGCCTGCTGCACCTCGCGGGAGAAACGGCGGCGGGTGCCAAAATCCATCAGACGGAAACGCGACATATCCAGCGAGTCGGTCAGTTGGGCAAAATCCACCAGCTTCTGTTCCAGCGTCGTCAGCGCCAGCTCAACGCTCGCCTCCGGGGAACGGAAGCGGTGCACCAGCTCGCTGATCACCGCCAGCAGCGGCACTTCCCACATGATCACTTCCCGCCACGGGCCTTCAAGGCGGATGTGCAGCTTGCCGTTATCATTGCTGATTTTTACCTGGGACGGGTCATAGCGGAAATGGCGCAGCCACTGAAGGTAATCTTCTTTAAAGAAGGGCAGGCTGGAAAGCCACTGGAATTCATCATCCTGCAGACGAAGATGCTGCATTGCGTCGACTTGCTCACGGATGGCGTCAGCATAGATCCCCAGCAAATCGTCACCACGGCAGCGGAATTCAGCCGCGACCTGTACGTCGTGGTATTGGTGGAAAACGGCTTGCTGCATATGCAGTTTGTACGCGTCGGTATCCAGCAGCGTATGCAGAACAGGAGAAGCGAATTGAGTCATAGGTGCGCAGTAGCATCCTCTCACGGGAGCGTTTAGTACAATAAACGACTAATGAAACCGCTGGAGTATACCTTGTTTAGCGATTTATTGAACCCCGATCACACCATAAGCCTGGACCAGGGTCGAGAGCATTTCGTGCCGCGTGTTATAAAAATGTAGCAAATAGAGTGTTTGTGACTGAAAAGATGAACATTCTGCATAGCGCGATTTAGACAACAGGAATAGACTGGTTCGTTATTCGACAAACGATGCAAAAGGTTTTCTATGACACAACAGCCTCAAGCCAAATACCGCCACGACTACCGTGCGCCGGATTACCTGATTAGCGATATCGATCTGACTTTTGACCTGGATGCCACAAAAACCGTTGTGACGGCGGTAAGCCAGGTGACGCGCCACAACGCCACGGCGGTGCCGCTGCGTCTTGATGGCGAGGACCTGACCTTAGTGTCGGTGCAGGTGAACGACACCCCATGGACCGACTATAAAGAAGAAAATAACCAGCTGGTGCTGGATAACCTGCCGGAACGTTTTACATTACGCATCGTTAACGAGATTAGCCCGGCGTCTAACACCGCACTGGAGGGGTTATACCAGTCGGGCGTGGCGCTCTGCACCCAGTGTGAAGCCGAAGGTTTCCGTCACATCACCTGGTATCTCGACCGCCCGGATGTACTGGCCCGCTTTACCACCAAAATCATCGCCGATAAAGCCACCTATCCGTTCCTGCTCTCCAACGGTAACCGCGTAGGCGAGGGCGAGCTGGAAAATGGCCGTCACTGGGTACAGTGGCAGGATCCGTTCCCGAAACCGTGCTACCTGTTTGCGCTGGTGGCGGGTGATTTTGACGTTCTGCGCGACACCTTCACCACCCGTTCAGGCCGTGAAGTGGCGCTGGAGCTGTTTGTCGATCGCGGCAACCTCGACCGCGCCCCGTGGGCCATGACCTCGCTTATCAACTCCATGAAGTGGGATGAAGAGCGTTTCGGTCTCGAGTATGACCTCGACATCTATATGATCGTCGCCGTCGACTTCTTCAATATGGGCGCGATGGAGAACAAGGGCCTCAACGTCTTTAACTCCAAATATGTGCTGGCGCGTACCGATACCGCCACCGATAAAGACTACCTCGATATCGAGCGCGTCATTGGCCACGAGTATTTCCATAACTGGACCGGCAACCGCGTCACCTGCCGCGACTGGTTCCAGCTGAGCCTGAAAGAGGGCTTAACCGTCTTCCGCGATCAGGAGTTCAGCTCCGACCTCGGCTCGCGGGCGGTGAACCGCATCAATAACGTGCGCACCATGCGCGGCCTGCAGTTTGCCGAAGACGCCAGCCCGATGGCGCACCCGATCCGTCCGGACAAAGTGATCGAGATGAACAACTTCTACACCCTGACGGTGTATGAAAAGGGTTCTGAAATCATTCGCATGATCCATACCCTGCTGGGCGAAGAGAACTTCCAGAAAGGGATGCAGCTCTATTTCGAACGTCATGACGGCAGCGCCGCCACCTGCGACGATTTCGTGCAGGCGATGGAAGATGCCTCTAACATCGATCTCTCCCATTTCCGTCGCTGGTACAGCCAGGCCGGTACGCCGGTTGTCACCGTTAAAGACGACTACAACCCGGAAACCGAGCAGTACACCCTGACCATCAGCCAGCGCACGCCGCCAACGGCTGAACAGGAAGAGAAGCACCCGCTACATATTCCGTTCGCCATTGAGCTGTACGATAACGAAGGTAAGGTGATCCCGCTGCAAAAAGGCGGCCATCCGGTGCATAACGTGTTGAACGTGACCCAGGCCGAGCAGACTTTCATCTTTGATAACGTCTACTTCCAGCCGGTACCTGCGCTGCTGTGCGAATTCTCCGCGCCGGTTAAGCTGGAGTACAAGTGGAGCGATCAGCAGCTGACCTTCCTGATGCGTCATGCGCGCAACGACTTCTCCCGCTGGGATGCAGCGCAGAGCCTGCTGGCGACCTATATCAAGCTGAACGTCAATCGTCATCAGCAGGGGCAGCCGCTGTCGGTACCGGCACATGTTGCCGACGCCTTCCGCGCAATTCTGTTAGATGAGAAGATCGATCCGGCGCTGGCGGCTGAAATCCTTACCCTGCCGTCGGTAAATGAAATCGCCGAGCTGTTTGAGATTATCGATCCGATCGCCATCGCGACGGTGCGTGAGGCCCTGACCCGTACTCTGGCAACCGAGCTGGCGGATGAGTTCCTGGCGATCTACAACCACCATAAACTGGACGCCTATCGGGTTGAGCATGCCGATATTGGCAAGCGCTCACTGCGTAACACCTGTCTGCGCTATCTGGCGTTTGGGGAGACGGCGCTCGCCGACGAACTGGTCAGCAAGCAGTATCACACGGCCGACAACATGACCGATGCGCTGGCTGCGCTGGCTGCCAGCGTTGCCGCAGAGCTGCCGTGCCGTGATGCCCTGATGCAGGAGTATGACGACAAATGGCACCAGGATGGTCTGGTGATGGATAAGTGGTTCATCCTGCAATCCACCAGCCCGGCGGCGGATGTGGTGAACAAGGTGCGCAGCCTGCTCAATCACCGTTCGTTCACTCTCAGCAACCCGAACCGCGTCCGCTCCCTGATTGGCGCCTTTGCCAGCAGCAACCCGGCCGCCTTCCATGCGGAAGATGGCAGCGGCTACCAGTTTATGGTGGAGATGCTGACCGAGCTCAACAGCCGCAACCCGCAGGTGGCGTCGCGTCTGATTGAGCCGCTGATCCGTCTGAAACGCTACGATGAGAAGCGTCAGGCGAAGATGCGTGCCGCGCTGGAGCAGTTGAAAGGGCTGGAGAACCTCTCCGGCGATCTGTACGAGAAGATCAGTAAGGCGCTGGCCTGACAGAAAGCCGGGTAAGGCGAAGCCGCCACCCGGCAATGCTGTGCGGCCTGATGCCCGGTGGCGCTACGCTTACCGGGCCTACGTTTACCGTCCCTCTCCCTGTGGGAGAGGGCATCAGGCATTAGCCGTAATCAACTGCCGCTCCGTTACCCCACGCTTCATCACCCGATCCAGGACCTCCGCTTCCAGCTCCGCCAGCCGCGCCGAACCCACCCGGCGAGGGCGAGGAAGATCTACCGTCAGATCCAGTCCAATCTTGCCCTCCTCAATCAGCAGTACCCGGTCCGCCATGGCAACGGCTTCACTCACATCGTGGGTCACCAGCAGTACCGTAAAGCCGTGCTCCTGCCATAACGAGACAATCAGATCCTGCATCTCAATCCGCGTCAGGGCGTCCAGCGCCCCCAGCGGCTCATCCAGCAGCAACAGCCCCGGGCGATGAATCAGCGCTCTTGCCAACGCCACGCGCTGCTTTTGCCCACCGGAGAGGGCGGCAGGCCACTCCCCGGCGCGATTGTCCAGCCCGACGGCGGCCAGCGCCTGTAATGCCTGCGCTTTCCAGTCGCCTTTCAGCCCCAGGCCCACGTTATCAATGACCGATTTCCACGGCAGCAGTCGCGCATCCTGGAACATCATCCGGGTATCGTCCTGGATCTCCGCCAGGGGGGTGTTCCCGGCCAACAGTTCACCGCCGTTCGGGGCTTCCAGCCCGGCCAGGAGGCGCAGCAGGGTGCTTTTACCGCCGCCGCTGCGGCCTACCACCGCCACGAATTGCCCGGCGGGAATATGCAGCTCCAGTTCGTTCAGAATGGTGTTTTCGCCGTAGCGTTTGGTCACGCCGTTAAGCAACAGCGGCGTCCCCTGGTTTAAGCGAGCCGTATTCATGCGTGTGCCTCCTTTATCGCGTAGGCCGGATTCCAGCGCAGCCAGCGGCGTTCCAGCCACTGGGCGCTGACATCCGCCAGTTTACCGAGCAGGGCGTAGAGAACGATGGCCACCACGACCACGTCGGTCTGCAGGAATTCGCGGGCGTTCATCGCCAGGTAGCCGATACCCGAGTTGGCGGAGATGGTTTCCGCCACAATTAACGTCAGCCACATCAGACCGAGGGCGAAGCGCACGCCGACCATAATGGAGGGGAGGGCGCCCGGCAGGATAACGTGGATAAACAGGGCGAAGCCGGACAAACCGTAGCTGCGCGCCATCTCCACCAGCCCGCGATCGATATTACGAATGCCGTGCCAGGTGTTGATGTAGACCGGGAAGAGCGTGCCAAGGGCGACGAGGAAAATCTTTGCCGTCTCATCGATACCAAACCAGAGGATTACCAGCGGGATCAGCGCCAGATGTGGCACGTTGCGCAGCATCTGGATCGAGGTGTCCAGTAGACGCTCACCCCAGCGGGAGAGACCGCTGATCAGCCCCAGCGTCAGGCCAATCGACCCGCCGATGGAAAAACCAATCACTGCGCGCCAGGCGCTGATCGCCAGATGCTGCCACAGCTCACCGCTGGCGCTCAGCGACCAGAAGGCCTCCACAACCCCCTCCGGCGACGGCAGGATGCGGCTGGAGAGCCAGCCCACGGAAGAGGCTAACTGCCAGATAAGCACAATGCCTGCGGGAAGCAGCCAGGGGGCAATGCGCAGCAGCCATTTTCGGGAAGGGTTAGCCATGCGTTCTCCTTAGCTCTGGGCGACTTTACGCGGAATAAATTCGTTGGCGACCGCTTCACCCTGCTGCAACAGCTGCTGCGGCTGCGGGATCTCCGGAATGGCGACATCCAGATGCGGGAACAGCAGTTCGCCCACCTTGTACGCCTCCTCCAGATGCGGATAACCGGAGAGAATAAAGCTGTCGATACCGAGGTCAGCGTACTCATTAATGCGCGCCGCCACGGTCGGACCATCCCCCACTAAGGCGGTACCCGCACCGCCGCGCACCAGGCCGACGCCCGCCCACAGGTTCGGGCTGATCTCCAGATTTTCTCTTTTACCGTTGTGCAGGGAGGCCATTCGGTGTTGCCCCACGGAATCGGTGCGGGCAAACGCGGCCTGCGCTTTGGCAATGGTGTCTTCATCCAGATGCGAAATCAGGCGATCGGCGGCCTGCCACGCCTCTTCAGTGGTTTCGCGCACAATCACATGCAGACGAATGCCGAAGCGGACTTTACGACCCCGCGCCGCGGCTTTGGCGCGCACCTGTTCGATTTTCTCTTTTACCAGCGCCGGCGGTTCGCCCCAGGTGAGGTAGAGATCCACCTGTTCGGCGGCCAGATCCTGGGCAACGTCGGATGAACCGCCAAAATAGAGCGGCGGACGCGGCTGCTGGATCGGTGGGAAGTAGAGTTTCGCGTCACGCACATGGATATGCTTGCCCTCGAAGGTCACGTTCTCGCCCTCCAGCAGGCGACGCCAGACGTGGGTGAACTCCGCGGAGGCTTCGTAACGCTCGGTGTGATCGAGGAAGACGCCGTCTCCCGCCAGCTCCTGCGGATCGCTGCCGGTCACCAGGTTAAAGAGGGCGCGGCCATTCGACAGACGGTCGAGGGTCGCGGCCTGGCGTGCGGCCACCGTCGGGGAGGTCACGCTGGGACGCAGGGCCACCAGAAACTTCAGGCGTTGGGTCACCGGGATCATCGACGCCGCCACCAGCCACGCATCCTCGCAGGAACGACCTGTCGGGATCAGCACCCCGGTAAAACCAATCCGGTCGGCGGCCTGGGCGATCTGCTGAAGATAAGCATGATCCACCGGGCGTGCGCCCTCGTCGGTGCCCAGATAATGACCGTCGCCGTGGGTAGGTAAAAACCAGAACATATTCAGACTCATGATTTATCTCCTTTCGAGGCAGTGGGCTGCCAGATGCGGTCGCGAATAACGATTTTTTTCGGTACCAGATGGTTGTCGTAAAACAGGTCGGCGGTTTGCTGCTGTAACACGGCGATTTTCGCATCCACCGGTTTGATGACGGTTGGCGGGCGATGGTCAAGGTAGGTAGCAATGACCGGCTCCGGCAGACCCATGCTTTTTGCCAGCAGGGCGATACTGGCCTGACGCTGGCTCTGGGTGAGGGCGTCCGCTTCGCTAAAGGTATCCAGCACGCCCTGAATAAAGGCACCGTTCTTCTCGGCATAGGGGCGTGCGGCAAGGTAGAAAGAGCCGGTCTGTTTCAGGGTTTCGCCATCTTTCAGTACTCTCACACCCCCCTGCAGCAGCACCGCAGAGTAGTAAGGGTCCCAGATAGCCCAGGCATCGACATTCTGTTGCTGGAAAGCGGCGCGGGCATCCGACGGGGAGAGATAGACCGGCTGAATATCCTTAAAGGTCAGGCCCGCCTGCTGGAGCGCGCGCAGTAAAAGGTTGTGCGAACTGGAACCTTTCTGGAAAGCCACTTTGTGGCCTTTCAAATCCGCTACGGTTTTAATCGGGCTATTTTCAGGCACCAGGATCACTTCGGCTTTCGGTTTGGGCGGCTCAACGCCGACGTAAACCAGGTCCGCGCCGGCGGCCTGGGCGAAGATTGGCGGGATATCCCCGGTACTGCCAAGATCGATACTGCCCACGTTCAGCGCCTCCAGCATCTGCGGGCCGGCCGGGAACTCAACCCAGGAGAATTTGGTTTCCGGGTAGCGTTTTTCCAGCAGCTGATGACTTTTTGCCAGCACCATACTGACGCTGCCTTTCTGATAGCCAATACGCAGATTGTCGGGCGCGGGCTCTGCGCCATGCGCCAGTGCGGAGAGAGCCACCAGACCTGCCAGACTCAGGCGAGCGAGGGATTTAAACATGGGCGACTCCTTTCTGAAGACCAAAGGCCGGAACCTGAACGTCGCGGCGATGCAGCGCCTGCCAGAAGGTCTCCAGCGCGCTGTCGAGGCGGGTTTGCAGGTTCGGGGTAAAGTGCGGCTTGTGCTGGTAGTCGATGACCTGAGAATCATCGGCAAACACGCCGTGCAGGATCTCCTGGGCTTTCAGGGCGTTGAGCACCGGTTTCAGGGCGTAATCCACCGCCAGCAGATGGGCCACGGTGCCGCCCGTCGCCAGCGGCAGGACGACTTTGCCCTCTAACGCGCGCTCCGGCAGCAGATCGAGCAGGGTTTTCAGGGCGCCGGAGAACGAGGCTTTATAGATCGGCGTGGCGACGATCAGCCCATCGGCCTCTTTTAACTGTTCATTCAGCGCCTTCAGCGCAGGGCTGTCGAAGCGGGCATAGAGCAGATCTTCCGGGGCAAAATTTTGCAGATTCCAGTGGAATACCTCCACATCCAGAGAGGTAAGCTGCTCCCGGGCGTACTCCAGCAGTGCGCTGGAGCGGGAAGGGAATCGCGGACTGCCGGCCAACGTAATGACGCGCATAGATGCTCCTTATAACCAATTATTTGCTTTTATCTAACATTGATAACATTTGTTGGCAGTGTGGCACCGCTGGCTTATTCCGCTAAATGATTTATCCGCAAGATAAATGCCGAAAATTGAATAAAGGAGGAGTGAAAAGTAAACGATTGCGCGGCATGGGGCTTTTTTTGCCTTAGGTCAATTCCCTTTCCCGCTGCGATCGCAGATAATACGCCCCCGGTTTGCACACCGGGAATCCAGGAGAGTTCATGTACTACCCCTTCGTTCGTAAAGCCCTTTTCCAGCTCGATCCTGAGCGCGCTCATGAATTAACGTTCCAGCAGTTACGCCGTATTACGGGAACCCCGCTCGAAGCGCTGGTGCGCCAGAAAGTGTTGGATAAGCCGGTCACCTGTATGGGGTTAACCTTTAAAAACCCACTGGGTCTGGCGGCAGGGCTGGATAAAAATGGCGAGTGCATTGATGCACTGGGTGCGATGGGCTTCGGCTCCATCGAAATTGGTACCGTCACACCACGTCCGCAGCCGGGCAACGACAAGCCACGCCTGTTCCGCCTGGTAGAAGCCGAAGGGCTGATTAACCGCATGGGGTTTAATAATCTCGGTGTCGATCACCTCGTTGAAAATGTGAAAAAGGCCCATTTCGACGGCGTATTAGGCATTAATATCGGTAAAAATAAAGACACGCCGGTCGAGCAGGGCAAAGATGACTACCTGATATGCATGGAGAAAGTCTACGCTTACGCTGGATATATTGCGGTGAATATCTCCTCGCCTAACACGCCAGGTCTGCGTACCCTGCAATACGGCGAAGCGCTGGATGACTTATTAACCGCCATCAAAAATAAGCAAAATGAACTCCAGGCGACGCACCATAAATATGTGCCGGTCGCCGTTAAAATTGCGCCGGATCTGACTGAAGAAGAGCTGATTCAGGTGGCCGACAGTTTAGTTCGTCATAATATTGATGGTGTTATCGCTACCAATACCACGCTCGACCGCGCTTTAGTTCAGGGGATGAAGCACTGCGATGAAATGGGCGGCTTGAGCGGACGCCCGGTGCAGTTAAAAAGCACCGAAATAATTCGTCGTCTATCGCAGGAATTAAATGGCCGCTTACCGATTATTGGGGTTGGCGGGATTGATTCAGTCATCGCCGCCCGTGAAAAAATGGCTGCTGGCGCTTCGCTTGTTCAGATATATTCCGGCTTTATTTTTAAAGGTCCGCCGCTGATTAAAGAAATCGTTAATCACCTCTAACCTTTTAGCATGACTGACAACCAGGGCTTTATTTCCAGCTCTGGTTGTTTTATATTCCCGGACTGTTGCTTTATTAGACATAGTAGTCTTTGATTACTGAGGTTAAAAAAACGAAGCGGCAATAAGGACTTTCTTACGACAGGACGTTTCGGGAACGGGAGAGACAGATGCGAATTAAACCTGACGATAACTGGCGCTGGTATTTCTGCGAAGAGCACGATCGTATGATGCTCGATCTGGCCAATGGTATGTTGTTTCGTTCGCGTTTTGCCCGCCGGATGTTAACCCCGGACGCCTTTGCCGATACCGGTTTTTGCGTCGATGATGCCGCACTCTATTTCTCTTTTGAAGAGAAGTGCCGTGACCTGGAACTGTCGAAAGAGCAGCGTGCTGAACTGGTGCTCAATGCGCTGGTGGCGATCCGCTTCCTCAAACCCCAGATGCCAAAAAGCTGGCACTTTCTTGCCCACGGTGAACGCTGGACACCGACAATCGGCGACGCCGCCTGTGTCAGCCTGAGCGAAAATGGTGAGCAGGTGAATTTGCTGGTGGTGGAGCCGGGCGACAACGCTGCGCTCTGTTTACTGGCGCAGCCCGCGGTGACCATTGCCGGGCGCACCATGCAGTTGGGCGACCCGATTAAAGTGATGAATGACAGGCTGAAACCGCAACCGGTCAGCTTCAGCCTGGAACAGGCTGTTTAAGCCTCGAGCTGTAACGACGTTTTCGGCACACAGCTACAGCACAGGATTGTGCCGTCGCTGCCAAGGGCCGATTTCTTCAGCGCGCTCACTTCCCCCTCAACCAGCGTGATGCGACAGCATCCGCAAATCCCCGCACGGCAGGAGTAGGGCACGCGAATACCGGCCTGTTCAAGCTGCTCCAGTAACACCTGCTGATTGTTACCGCGAATGGTCTGTCCCTGCCACTGGATGGTCACCGCCGTTGCAGGCTGCACTTCCACGTCACTGGCCTCTTCTTCGGCGCTTGCGCCGTAGAGGCGGCCCGGGGCGGTCGAGAGGATCTCCACCTCGTCGCCCACGCGGATCACTCCGCTGGAGCGCGGGATCAGGTTCTGGCCGAAATCGACATCACCATTATCCTGCGCGGTGCGGAAAGATTGCAGGGTTTTTAGCGGTTCGCCAGCCGGGTGTTTCTGCCCCTTTTCCGGGCTGACGGTAGTAAAGATGCAGCGGCTACAGGGTTTCACCACATCAAAAATGACCTCGCCGATGCGGATCACTTTCCAGGTGTCCTCTTCCCAGGCGGCAGCGCCGGTCACCACCAGGTTCGGGCGGAACTGCTCCATCTGCACGCTGGCCGGGCAGCGCTGTTGCAGGTCGCGCAGCGAGGCTTCGTTAGTGAGCAGATACGGGAACCCGTCGGCAAAAGAGAGCGGCACCGCGGCAAACTTTGCCACGCGTCGCGTCAGCTCCGGCCCAACCCAGCGCAGCTGAACCGGGCGGGAAAAGAATTCGCTCAGCCAGCGGTTGATCGCATCCGGGGCGATACGGGCGGTAAAGTGATTGCCCCAGACTTCGGTGGGCGCATCCGCTGGCGCAAAATCGCTGAAACGGACGATACTACTGGAACCATCCGGCGCAGTCAGATGCAGACCATCCTGAACTGGCGCCGGGGTAAAGCGAACCATTTGCGGGAACTGGCGTGCGGTAATAAATGTGCCATCCAGCTCTGTGACCATAAAAATGCGATCAAAGGCAAAACCGCTGACATCGGCAAGGGCATGCGTGAGCCCAATACCCCGCATGGATTTAACCGGATGAATGAAAAGCCTGGATAACGTCGCCACGGCGCAGCCCTCAAATGAAAATAAGCCCTCAACTTTATGACATAGAGCCCAGATTGGCTATAATGCGCAGCAATTTTCTTAGAGTAAAAGTGACGATATGAATTCTCTGTTTGCCAGTACGGCCCGTGGGCTGGAAGAGCTGTTAAAAACTGAACTGGAAAACCTGGGCGCGCAAGAGTGCCAGGTGGTTCAGGGTGGTGTCCATTTTCAGGGCGACACGCGGCTTATTTACCAGAGCCTGATGTGGAGCCGCCTGGCCTCACGCATCATGTTGCCGATGAGAGAGTGCAAGGTTTATAGCGATCTCGATCTTTATATTGGCGTGCAGACTATCGACTGGACAGAGATTTTTGCCCCAGGCGCCACTTTTGCCGTGCACTTCAGCGGCCTGAACGATGAGATCCGTAACAGCCAGTACGGGGCGCTGAAGGTCAAAGATGCCATCGTCGACTGTTTCACTCGCAAAAATCTGGAGCGTCCGAACGTCGATCGTGAAAATCCGGATCTGCGCATCAACGTTCGCCTGAATAAAGAAGTCGCCAGCATTGCGCTGGACCTGTGTGGCGAAGGCCTGCACCAGCGCGGCTACCGCGATCGTGCCGGTATTGCGCCGATCAAAGAGAACCTGGCGGCCGCCATCGTGATGCGTTCCGGCTGGCTGCCGGGTACGCCGTTGCTCGATCCGATGTGTGGTTCCGGTACCCTGCTTATCGAAGCGGCGATGCTGGCAACCGACCGCGCGCCTGGCCTGCATCGCGGCGCGTGGGGCTTTAAGGGCTGGGCTCAGCACGACGAGGCCATCTGGCAGGAGGTCAAAGCCGAAGCCCAGACGCGCGCACGTGCCGGGCTGGCAGCCTATGAATCCCGTTTCTATGGTTCTGACAGCGACGCCCGCGTCATTGAACGCGCGCGCAGCAACGCCCGCCGCGCCGGGATCGGCGAGCTGATCGCCTTTGAGGTTAAAGATGTTTCCCAGCTCACCAATCCGCTGCCAAAAGGCCCGTACGGCACGGTGATCAGTAACCCGCCTTACGGCGAACGTCTGGACAGCGAGCCTGCGCTGATTGCCCTGCACAGCCTGCTGGGGCGCACCATGAAGGATCTGTTTGGCGGCTGGAACCTCTCTTTGTTCAGCGCCTCTCCTGAGCTGCTGAGCTGCCTGCAACTGCGCGCCGAGCGCCAGTTCAAGGCCAAAAACGGCCCGCTGGACTGCGTGCAGAAAAATTACCATCTGGCCGAGAAAGAGGCGGACAGCAAACCTGCCACCATCGCGGAAGATTACGCTAACCGCCTGCGCAAGAACCTGAAGAAATTTGAAAAATGGGCGAAGCAGGAAGGCATTGAATGCTATCGCCTGTATGACGCCGATCTGCCGGAATACAACGTGGCGGTCGATCGCTACGCCGACTGGGTGGTCGTGCAGGAGTATGCTCCGCCTAAAACCGTCGATCCGCAGAAAGCCCGTCAGCGTATGCTGGATATTATTGCCGCGACCATCAGCGTGCTGAATATCGCCCCGAACAAGCTGATCCTCAAAACCCGTGAGCGTCAGAAGGGTAAAAACCAGTATGAGAAGATGAACAGCAAGGGTGAGTTTATCGAAGTGGGCGAATATAACGCGCGCCTGTGGGTGAACCTCACCGATTACCTCGATACCGGGCTGTTCCTCGACCACCGCATTGCCCGCCGCATGCTGGGCCAGATGAGTAAAGGTAAAGACTTCCTGAACCTCTTCTCCTATACCGGCAGCGCCAGCGTACATGCCGGCCTGGGCGGTGCGCGTACCACTACCACCGTGGATATGTCCCGTACCTATCTGGAGTGGGCGGAGCGCAACCTGCGCCTTAACGGCCTGACCGGTCGCGCGCACCGCCTGCTGCAGGCTGACGTGCTGGGCTGGCTGCGAGAAACCGAAGAGCAGTTCGATCTGATCTTTATCGATCCGCCGACCTTCTCGAACTCCAAGCGCATGGAAGAGTCTTTCGATGTCCAGCGCGACCATATTACGCTGATGAAAGATCTAAAACGTATGCTGCGTAAAGGCGGCACGATCATGTTCTCGAACAACAAACGCGGTTTCCGCATGGATCATGAAGGGCTGGAAAAACTGGGGCTGAAAGCACAAGAGATCAGTCAAAAAACCTTGTCCCAGGATTTTGCCCGTAACCGTCAGATCCATAACTGCTGGCTGATTACCGCGGTCTGAAAGGAAAAGTAAATGTCATTAATTAGTATGCATGGAGCGTGGCTGTCGTTCAGCGACGCGCCGCTTCTCGATAATGCTGAGCTGCATATCGAAGATAACGAACGCGTCTGTCTGGTGGGGCGTAATGGTGCCGGAAAATCGACGCTAATGAAGATCCTCAACCGCGAGCAGGGGCTGGATGACGGGCGTATTATTTACGAACAGGATCTGGTCGTGGCGCGTCTACAACAGGACCCGCCGCGTAACGTGCAGGGTAGCGTCTATGATTTTGTTGCCGAAGGCATCGAAGAGCAGGCCGAATACCTGAAGCGCTACCACGAGATTTCGCATCTGGTGATGACCGACCCCAGCACCAAAAACCTGAATGAGATGGCGCGCCTGCAGGAGCTGCTGGATCATCATGGCCTGTGGCAGCTGGAAAATCGCATCAACGAAGTGCTGGCGCAGTTAGGTCTGGAAGCGGACATGCCGCTGGCCTCGCTTTCTGGCGGCTGGCTGCGTAAGGCGGCGCTGGGCCGGGCGCTGGTCAGCGGGCCGAAAGTGCTGCTGCTTGATGAGCCGACCAACCACCTGGATATCGAAACCATCGACTGGCTGGAAGGGTTCCTGAAAACCTTCAACGGCACCATTATCTTTATCTCTCATGACCGTTCGTTCATTCGCAATATGGCGACCCGTATTGTCGATCTCGATCGCGGCAAGCTGGTGACCTATCCGGGGGATTACGATACCTATCTGCTGGAAAAAGAGGAAAACCTGCGGGTAGAGGAGCTGCAAAACGCAGAGTTTGACCGCAAGCTGGCGCAGGAAGAGGTGTGGATCCGTCAGGGGATTAAAGCGCGTCGTACCCGTAACGAAGGCCGCGTCCGCGCCCTGAAAGCGATGCGCCGTGAGCGCAGCGAGCGCCGCGAGGTGATGGGCAGCGCGAAGATGCAGGTCGAAGAGGCGAGCCGTTCAGGCAAAATCGTCTTTGAGATGGAAAACGTCAACTACCAGGTCGACGGCAAGGTGCTGGTGAAGGACTTCTCCGCCCAGGTACAGCGCGGCGACAAAATCGCCCTTATCGGCCCGAACGGCTGCGGTAAGACTACGCTGCTGAAGCTGATGCTGGATCAACTTAAGGCCGACAGCGGCCGCATCCACTGCGGTACCAAGCTCGAAGTGGCGTACTTCGACCAGCACCGCGCGGAGCTGGATCCGGATAAAACGGTGATGGACAACCTCGCCGAAGGCAAGCAGGAAGTGATGGTAAACGGTAAGCCGCGCCACGTGCTGGGCTATCTGCAGGACTTCCTGTTCCATCCAAAACGGGCGATGACCCCGGTGCGTGCACTCTCTGGTGGGGAGCGTAACCGCCTGTTACTGGCGCGTCTGTTCCTGAAACCCAGCAACCTGCTTATTCTTGACGAACCGACCAACGATCTTGACGTTGAAACGCTGGAACTTCTGGAAGAACTGATTGATAGTTATCAGGGAACTGTGATGCTGGTCAGCCACGATCGCCAGTTCGTGGATAACACCGTTACCGAATGCTGGATCTTCGAAGGCCAGGGCCGAATTGGTCAGTATGTGGGCGGTTATCACGATGCCCGTGGGCAGCAGGCGCAATCGCAGGCGACAAAACAGTCAAAAGCGAAGGTGGAAGCGGAAGTTGCTGTTCCAAAAGCAGAAAATAGCAAACGCACCACGGCCAAATTAAGCTATAACCTTCAGCGCGAACTGGAAGGCTTGCCGCAGCGTCTGGAAGAGCTCGAAGCCAGTCTGGAAAGTTTGCAGGCTCAGGTGGCAGACGCGTCATTCTTCAGCCAGCCGCATGACTATACTCAAAAAGTTCTGGCCGATATGGCCCAGGCTGAGCAGGCGCTGGAAGAGGCATTTGAACGCTGGGAATATCTTGAGGCTCTGAAAAACGGCGCATAAGTTAAACATGGAGCCAGTATGTGTGAACATCACCATGCCGACCGGCATATTTTATGCTCACAGTGCGATATGCTCGTGGCGCTTCCCGTGCTCGAGCATGGCCACAAAGCGGCATGCCCGCGCTGCGGGACAACGCTGACAACAGAGTGGGACGCGCCGCGGCAGCGTCCTACTGCTTATGCCATTGCTGCGTTGTTTATGCTCTTTCTCTCCAATCTGTTCCCCTTTATTAATATGAAGGTGGGGGGCATCACCAGCGAAGTCCATTTGCTGGAGATACCCCGCGTGATGTTCTCAGAGAATTACGCCAGTCTGGGAACATTCTTTTTGCTTTTCGTCCAGATCGTACCGGCGTTTTGCCTGGTGGTTATCTTACTGCTCGTGAACCGGGCGCATATGCCCGGAGCACTGAAGATCAGGCTGGCGCGGATCCTGTTCCAGTTGAAAAGCTGGGGAATGGCGGAGATTTTCTTAGCCGGTATTCTGGTGAGCTTTGTTAAGCTGATGGCCTACGGTGATATCGGCATTGGCAGCAGCTTTATTCCCTGGTGCCTGTTCTGTATCCTGCAACTA
This sequence comes from Leclercia sp. LSNIH8, assembly GCF_002920195.1. NCBI lineage: Bacteria > Pseudomonadati > Pseudomonadota > Gammaproteobacteria > Enterobacterales > Enterobacteriaceae > Leclercia > Leclercia sp. LSNIH8. The sequence goes on from NZ_PQJY01000001.1 coordinate 720,103, forward strand.
CGCGCGTTTCAGTGCGTGGATCGCCGTTGGGCATGGGACGATATCGCCCCTGCGCCCGCGTTGCCGCAAACGCTGCAACCCGGCGTGCCGGGAATCAATCAAAATTTGCGCTTATGCGCCTGCTGCACAGCGATCCTCCCTGCCGACCAGTATGTCTGCCCGCGTTGCGCAACCAAAGGGCATGTGCGGCGTAAAAACAGTCTTCAGTGGACCATGGCGCTGCTTATTACCTCCATGATCCTCTATCTCCCGGCCAATATTCTGCCGATTATGATTACCGACCTGCTGGGCGATAGAATGCCATCGACCATTATGGCCGGGGTTGTACTGCTATGGAGTGAAGGCTCCTATCCGGTTGCGCTGGTGATCTTTATCGCCAGTATTATGGTTCCCACGCTCAAAATGATTGCGATTGCCTGGCTCTGCTGGGATGCCAAAGGGCACGGCAAGCGTGACAGCGAGCGGATGCATTTGATTTATGAAGTCGTGGAGTTTGTCGGGCGCTGGTCAATGATTGACGTCTTTGTTATTGCCGTCCTCTCTGCGCTGGTGCGTATAGGCGGATTAATGAGTATCTATCCCGCCATCGGAGCGGTGATGTTTGCATTGGTCGTGATTATGACCATGTTTGCGGCCATGACTTTCGACCCTCGGTTATCCTGGGATCGTGAGTCAGCGTCGAGCCATGAGGATGAATAAAAGCATGGAAAAGAAAAGCGGAGAGGCGAAAGTGCAGAAGGTCAGAAACTGGTCGCCGGTGTGGATTTTTCCCATCGTGACTGCCCTGATCGGTGCCTGGATCCTGTTTTATCATTACAGCCATCAGGGTCCGGAAGTGACGTTAATCACCACCAACGCCGAGGGGATTGAGGGTGGTAAAACCACCATCAAAAGCCGCAGCGTGGATGTGGGGGTCATTGAAAGCGCCACCCTGACTGACGATCTGACACACGTAGAGATCAAAGCCCGCCTTAATGCTGGCATGGAGAAGCTGCTACACGGCGACTCGGTGTTCTGGGTGGTGAAACCGCAGGTAGGCCGTGAAGGCATCAGCGGTCTGGGCACGTTGTTATCCGGGGCATATATTGAACTGCAACCGGGCAAAAAGGGCGTCCAGCCAGCGGAATATCAACTGCTGGACTCACCGCCGCTGGCGCCACCGGATGCGAAGGGGATCCGCGTTATCCTCGACAGTAAAAAAGCGGGCCAGCTGAGTCCGGGCGATCCGGTATTGTTCCGCGGTTATCGCGTAGGTTCCGTTGAAACCAGCACGTTTGACACCCAAAAACGCACCATCAATTATCAGCTGTTTATCAATGCGCCTAACGATCGCCTGGTGACCGGCAACGTACGCTTCTGGAAAGACAGCGGTATCGCCGTGGACTTAACCTCAGCCGGTATGCGCGTCGAAATGGGTTCACTCTCTACGCTCTTCGGCGGTGGCGTCAGCTTTGACGTGCCAGAAGGGCTGGATCAGGGCCAGCCGGTGGCGCAGCACACGGCGTTCAAGCTCTATGACGACCAGAGAAGCATTCAGGATTCGCTCTATACCGACCATATCGACTACCTGATGTTCTTCAAAGATTCTGTCCGCGGCCTGCAGCCGGGTGCGCCGGTTGAATTCCGGGGTATCCGTCTCGGAACCGTCGGTAAGGTGCCGTTCTTTGCGCCGGGTATGCGCCAGGTGCTGGATGATGACTACCGTATTCCGGTGCTGATCCGCATCGAGCCGGAGCGTCTGATCAATCAGGTTGGCGATACGCCGGACATTGCTCAGCATATCGACGGGCTAATGAAGCGCGGCCTGCGCGGCTCGCTCAAAACCGGTAATCTGGTGACCGGGGCGCTGTATGTGGATATGGACTTCTTCCCGAAAGAGCCGCCGTTAAAAGAGATCCGCGAGTTTGGGGGCTATAAAATTATCCCGACCGTCAGCGGTGGCCTGGCGCAGATCCAACAGCGTCTGATGGAAACGCTGGATAAGATCAACAACCTGCCGCTTAATCCGATGATTCAGCAGGCTACCAACACACTTAGTGAAAGCCAGGCGACGATGCGCCGACTGCAGGCCACGCTGGATAATCTGAACAAGCTGACCGCCAGCCAGTCGATGCAGCAGCTGCCGCAGGACATGCAGAAGACGCTGCGTGAACTGAACCGCAGTATGCAGGGCTTCCAGCCGGGCTCCGCGGCATATAACAAGATGGTGGCGGATATGCAGCGCCTCGATCAGGTTCTGCGTGAGCTCCAGCCGGTACTGAAAACGCTGAATACGAAGAGTAATGCGCTGGTATTCGAAGCAAAAGACAAAAAGGACCCTGAGCCGAAGGGGGCTAAATAATGAAAAAATGGCTAATCATCACCGCAGTGGCGCTTCTGACCGCCTGTAGCTCATCAGAGAACAAGAGCTATTATCAGCTGCCGCTGGCAGCGCAGGCGGGCGGGCAAACGACGGCCAGCCAGGGGAATCGCCTGCTGTGGGTAGAGCAGGTGGCGGTGCCGGATTACCTCGCCGGTAATGGCGTGGTTTATCAGACCAGCGATGTGCAGTATGTCATCGCTAATAACAACCTGTGGGCCAGCCCGCTGGATCAGCAGCTGCGCAACACGCTGGTCGCCAACCTTGGCAGCCAACTGCCGGGATGGGTGGTAGCCTCGCAGCCGCTGGGTAGCGACCAGGATACGCTCAACGTCAACGTGACCAACTTCCACGGGCGCTATGATGGCAGGGTGATCGTCAGCGGGGAGTGGCTGCTGAACCATCAGGGTCAGCTGATCAAACGACCTTTCCATCTGGAGCTGATCCAGCGAAAAGATGGTTACGATGAGATGGTAAAAGTGCTGGCTCAGGGCTGGGCGCAGGAGTCTGCCAGCATTGCGAGAGAGATCTCCCGACTGCCATAAGTAAAATTCATCGCACGGGGCCGCACTTAGCTTGATGCTAATTGCGGCTTTTTTTTCGTTTGTCCCTCAGGCGGTTACTTTTGCCGCGTCACAATTTTTGTACAAATGAACTTTTGTGTAGCTCACATTTATGACACTGGCGTGAATTTTGCGCATTGACGCTCGGCGGTAATCAGGGTATTCGTTATCTGTGATTGCACATTTTGTAATCACTGTTTTCTTTTCCACCAGATCAAATAATGAGGGAAACGAGGCATGAAGAGACAGAAACGAGATCGCCTTGAAAGGGCTCATCAACGTGGTTATCAGGCTGGCATCGCCGGACGTTCAAAAGAAATGTGTCCCTATCAGACCTTGAATCAGAGGTCACAATGGTTAGGGGGCTGGCGAGAAGCCATCGGAGACAGGGCAGTACTTGCTTGATAACGTCTCTTTAAAAAAGAAACCTCCGCACTGCGGAGGTTTCGCCTTTATATGCTCTGGTAAAAGCAACAATCAGAATGCGGAGGTGTCCTGGAACAGACCCACTTTCAGGTCGTTCGCGGTATAGATCAGACGACCGTCGACCAGCACTTCGCCATCCGCCAGGCCCATAATCAGGCGACGGTTAACAATGCGTTTGAAGTGAATACGGTAGGTAACTTTTTTGGCGGTCGGCAGAACCTGACCAGTGAATTTCACTTCACCCACGCCCAGCGCGCGGCCTTTACCTTCGCCACCCAGCCAGCCGAGGTAGAAGCCAACCAGCTGCCACATTGCGTCCAGACCCAGGCAGCCTGGCATCACCGGATCGCCAATAAAGTGGCAACCAAAGAACCACAGGTCCGGGTTGATATCGAGCTCTGCTTCTACGTAACCCTTATCGAAGTTGCCGCCGGTTTCCGTCATCTTCACGACACGGTCCATCATCAGCATGTTCGGGGCCGGTAACTGCGGGCCTTTCGCGCCAAACAGTTCACCGCGACCAGAGGCAAGAAGATCTTCTTTTGTATAGGATTCGCGTTTATCTACCATGTTCTCAGTATGCCTTATTTTAGTGAAGGACGCAGGATAGCTAACACGTGTACGCTGAACAAGTCCGATCAGTTTGGCGTGAACCAGTTCAACCAGCGTAACGGCCAGGGATAACGGTGGCGCGCTTCCTGTTGCGTTGCCTGCGCAATACGTTCCTGGATAGTCTGCATCAACGTGGTTTGCCCCTCGGCGTCCCACTCCAGGTTTGTCAGTAAGGGTAGCGCATCTGTAATGTCTTCGATGGCCCAGAGGCTGAATTGTTCCTCTTCTACCGCCTTCAGCAGTTCCTGACTGAGGCTGAGATGACGCACGTTCGGCAGAGGAATGATCACACCCTGTTTACCGCTCAGCCCACGCTGCTGGCAGACGGTAAAGAAGCCCTCGATCTTCTCATTCAGTCCGCCGACCGGCTGCGCGCGACCAAACTGGTCCACGGAACCGGTAATGGCAATGCTCTGATTCACCGGCACATCGGCCAGGGCGCTGATGAGGGCACACAGCTCTGCCATTGAGGCACTGTCGCCGTCCACTTCGCTGTAGGATTGTTCGAAGGTCAGCGAGGCGGTGAAGGGGATCTGCTGCTCGAGCTGCAGTTCCGACATCAGGAAGGCCTGCATGATCATCATGCCCTTGGCGTGAATATTCCCGCCCAGCTCGGCTTTGCGTTCGACATCGATAAACTCACCGTCGCCGATGTGCACGACGCAGCTGATACGCGACGGCTCGCCAAAGGCGCGCGGGTGGCCAGGGAATTCAATTACCGACAGGGCGTTGATCTGCCCGACGCGTTCGCCTTCGGTTTCAACCAGGATCTGCTCAAGCAAGATCTCATCCTGCATGCGATCGGCAAGATAGCCTTCACGCCATTCGCGCTGCACCAGCATCTGGAAGAGCTGTTCGCCGGTGACCGTATCGTCTTCGGTCATGGCTGCGGCTTCACGCAGTTGTTTGCCAAGCCAGAGAGGACAAAGCGGCAGTGTCTCCTGATCGCCGGTATAGCGGACCGCTTCGCGGATCAGCACCGGCCAGGCATCGGCAGATGGTGTTGGCAGCTGCGCACGCTGGCAGACGGCGTAAACCCACTGCAGCCATTGCTGCATATCTTCGGCATCCGCAATCTGGCTGCTCTCTTCAAATTCGCTGTAGACCACCTGGTCGGCCAGTTCGGGTTCCATCTCCTGGAAATCCGCCAGCGCTTCGCGATCGCCGATGAGCACCACTTTCAGGGTGAGCGGCATAGAGGGCACAGCGACAGGAAGAGGGCGCGACTCGTCGTAGGCCACCCAGTCGAAGCGCTGCTGGCTAACGCTGTTTTTCAGGCGCATCCACAGAAGCGGCTGGGCAAGCAGCGTGCGCAGAGAGATAACCAGCACGCCGCCGTTTGCCTGATGGACCAGACCGGGGTGCAGGGTAAGTTCACCGTTAAACTGGCGCAGACAGCCGAACAGCTGCTCTGCTTCTGTCCAGCCCGCCTGGACGATGTTGCCGGTGACTGCAAAACGGCCATCGGGTACGGTGGCGGGTTCAAAGGTAACGGTATGCCCATCGATGCGGTACTCACCACCAAAGACCGTTCCGGCTTCTGGCTGCAGCTGCCGCATGGCATCTGCCAGAAGATTCAGATACTCCGCTTCGTCTGGCGCTTTCAACAACATGAATGGCGAGGTGGCCCATGGGCTTAACACCTGCTCCAGCGCGTAATGCAAACGGGGCTGAGTGTCGCTGAGGATGTATTCGTCTTCTTTCGCGAGATCTGGCTGTGCAAACAGTTCCTGATAACTGTCGGTATCCGGAACAAGGTCACGCCATGCAAGTTTCGTAATGGTCAAAGTTGATGTTTTTTAGTCAGAAGTAAAACGATGGAGTATACCGTAAGGCGCAGGCTCTGCACATGAGGGAATGGGGGTTTCCGGGCAGGAATGCGTCACCGCGTGTCACAGGATATGATTTCTTTTCAGCAGATTGCTAAAAAACTGATATTCTGAACACAGTTACACGGTCACACTGAGATCGCAATGAAATATCAACAACTGGAAAATCTCGAAAGCGGCTGGAAATGGAAGTATCTGGTCAAAAAACACCGTGAAGGGGAGTTGATCACCTGCTACCTCGAAGCCAGTGCCGCAAAAGAAGCTGTAGATTTATTGCTGACCCTCGAAAATGAACCCATTCTGGTCAATGGCTGGATTGAAAAGCATATTAATCCCGCCTTACTGAACCGAATGAAGCAGACTATCCGTGCGCGGCGCAAACGGCACTTTAATGCTGAGCACCAGCACACCCGTAAAAAGTCGATCGATCTGGAGTTTATGGTCTGGCAGCGTCTGGCCGGGCTTGCCCAGCGACGGGGGAAAACCTTGTCAGAAACCATCGTGCAGCTGATTGAAGATGCGGAACATAAAGAGAAGTACGCCAGTCAGATGTCGACCCTGAAAACCGATCTTCAGGCGCTGCTGGCCGGTAAAAAGTAGCGTTTTACTTTTCTTCAGGCAATAAAAAACCCCGCACCATGGCGGGGTTTTTTGTCAGACGATAACTTATGCCGCTGGCTGAGTTACAACGTCTTTGATGCCTTTAACTTCAATCTCTACGCGACGATCTGGAGCCAGGCAGTCGATCAGTGCAGCGCGAGCTTTCACGTTGTCACAGGTAGAACCGGTAACTGGGTTAGATTCGCCCATACCACGTGGGGAGATCTTGTTAGCCGGGATACCTTTAGAGATCAGGTAGTCAACAACGGACTGAGCACGTTTCTCAGACAGACCCTGGTTGTAAGCGTCAGAACCGATACGGTCGGTGAAGCCCAGAACCACTACGGAACCATCTTTAGGATCCAGGTTGCTCAGCTGGGTGTACAGCTGATCCAGTGCCTGCTGACCTTCTGGTTTCAGGGTTGCTTTGTTGAAGTTGAACAGAACGTCAGACTTCAGAGTGAAGTGCTTGGTCTGTACTTCTGGAGCCGGTGCTGGAGCTGGAGCAACGATTGGCGCTGCTTCTTCCTGCTGGCCGAAACGGTAGGAAACACCCACGCTCAGCATGCCGTTGTCTGGACGAACACCAACGGTGTTGCCGTCGCCGATGTTGTTAACCCACTGGTATTCCAGACGGGTAGCAACGTCACGGGTCATAGCCCACTCAACGCCACCAGCGAATACTGGGGATACGCCGGTGTCATGGTCGTCGCCAGCGATGCTGTTGCTGGAGTCTGCACGCCATACCATGCCGCCCAGACGGGTGTAGATGTCTACAGCGTCATTTACTGGGTAGCCCAGTTTAGCAGTCAGCTGAACGCCCTGAGCTTTGAATGCGCCGTTAATTCGATCGCCTTTGTAAGGCATACGGCCCAGCCAGTCGTAACCCATTTCGAAGCCAACGTACGGGTTAACCTGATAACCACCGAACGCGCCTGCGCCCAGCTGGCTTTCATGAGTTGGACCGTCGTTGTTCAGAGCGTCGTTATACCAGCCAGTGTCATGGAACTGAGACCAGCCCAGTTTAGCACCAGCGTACCAGGTATTATCTTTCGGAGCGGCCTGCGCTACGGTAGCGAAACCAGCCAGTGCCACTGCAATCGCGATAGCTGTCTTTTTCATTTTTTGCGCCTCGTTATCATCCAAAAATCGCCATGAGAATCTCAATGAGAGTCACGGTTAAATCCTTCACCGGGGGGCGGGGACAAAGAGTAAACCTACCGATATCTTCGGCTTAGGCCGAGCACCCCTGGCGATGTAAAGTCTACAACGTACCTGAAAACTTACAAGTGTGAACTCTGTCAGGCATATGAAAAAAAAAGTTTTGTATACACAATATTTAACATTTATTGCGCAATTTAAGGCGTGCTAAAATGAAGAAAGCCGCGGCAGACAAGACTTTTCGCGGCTTTTATATAGAGAACCAACGGCGTACAGAGGGCGCAAAAAAAATTCCAGGAATACTCTTATTTTTACTTAATGATACAAATTGGAGTGAATTTTTAGCCCAGAAAGGTGTCCGTTGCCCAGAGCATTCATTCGAATGGGACGCATTATGAAGCCGAGCGCATTACCTTCTTCGGCGGCTTCAGCCAGACGATGTTGTTCCGTTTCCGTCAACTCGTGCGTAAACCAGCCGATCACGACGCTGTAATTCCCGGTACGCAACGCCCTCACCATTGAATCTACAGTATGGCATGGATCCATCTGACTTATCTGCATCACTTTTGTGAGCGGCAAGCCGGCGGACTGCACCCACTCCCGGCTCAATTTCTGCTGCGGCGTAAGCCACAACTGCCAGCGAGACTGCTGACCAAGCTGCTGTAACAGGGGCAGCAATAACAGCTGCGTCATCATGGGCTGGTCTTCACGGTAGAGCACTTCACTAATCAGCCCGGTGGAAACAGGCGCAGTGGAATTCAGCGCGCTTTTACCTGCGGTTGAAGAGAAAGTAGTTGAACGGTTTGCATAGCCTGAAGAGTACATAATCAATCCAGCCCTGTAGTTACTGTATGGATATACAGTAACCCCTGTGCGACTAAAGATCAACCTCATTTTCGGAAAGCTCCTCGCAAATTTGGTTTGTAATTCAGTCGTATTGAAAAATCATCTTGCCGTTCGATTATAAGTCACCTATTTTTTGGCTAACGGATCCGTTAACAAACGAACTCACCATTACTCCATGATTTAAAAGGGAAATATCATGAAAAAGTTATCGTATGAACGGATCTATCAATCAGCAGAATACCTGTCTCCTCTCGGCGAGGTGCACTATCGCGCCCTGTTTGGCGGTTACACTCTGGCGGTAGATGACACGGTATTTGCCATGGTGTCGGAAGGGGAGTTATACCTGCGGGCCTGTGAGGAGAGCGCACCTTACTGTGTAAAACATGCCTCGACTTTCCTGTCGCTGGTAAAGCGGGGGCGGCCTGTATTGTTGAACTATTATCGCGTTGATGAAGGACTCTGGCAGGATCGCGAAAAGCTTCTGCAGCTCTCCTCGTTTGCGCTGGAAGCGGCGCGGCGGGAGCGCAGCGCACGCTATAAGCGCGAAAGGCTGAAAGATTTACCCAATCTCACCTTTCAACTGGAGATCCTGCTTTATGAAGCGGGCATCACCACCGAAGAGGCATTACGCGCGCTGGGGGCGGAACAGTCCTGGCTGAAGATCAAAGCGCTGAACAAGCACCTCAGTTATAAGGTGCTGTTTGCACTGGAAGGGGCAATTACCGGGCTGCACGTCGCTGCACTCCCGGAAGTCAGACGCCAGGAGCTTGTGGAGTGGTACAAAAAGCTGCCGGTAGAGACTCCCCTTACTCCGGCAGCTGATTAACGTGCTGCTGTAGGCGACAAATTTCTGGCAGCAACGCGATGAGCAGACCAATTTGCTGCAGAACCAGAGGCGCTTTGCTCTCGGCTCCCGGCTCAATATGTGAAATGCGTTGCGCCAGTTCGCTTAATGCCTGCTGAACACGAGGCTCATCCGCCGGACGTTGATGAAGTGCATCATCAACGTAGCAGACCGCATCGTCGAGCAATCCCAGGATTGCGGGGCTGGTGAGCCGCTCGCGGTGCGCGCCCAACGCGGCGATATAGCTGGTAAAAGTATGGTTCAGGCACAGCAAACGGAATGCGACTTCACGGGTTTCTGCGGTTGCCCGCGGCTCCGTGGACATATTCGACACCACAGACGCCAGCTCCGCGTCGCGGTTATAGGCGTCACGCCGGGCGATACGGTACGCCAGACGGTTATCGCGCCCCTGATGATACTGCTCAAGAATGGCATCAAGATAACGGCAGTTGGCGTTCATCGCCTGATCCAGCACCCGTGGCAGATTACGGAACCGCCAGTCCGGCCAGATGAAACTCACCGCAGCCCAGGCAATGGCGCAGCCAATTAACGTATCAACGACGCGCGGCAGGGCCACCTCAAAACCTTCCCCGAGCAGGTTGAAGCAGAGCAGCACCAGCAGAGTGATAAACATGGTGGCGTGGGCATATTGCACATTACGAAACGCAAAAAACAGCACGCCGGTGATCACAATTAAGATCAGCTGGCCTTCCAGCGAAGGAACAAAGTAAAGGATAGGTAACCCGACAGCGACCCCAACCAGGGTGCCGAGAATACGCAGCGCCAGTCGATGGCGGGTGGCGTTGTAGTTGGGCTGACAGACAAAGAGGCTGGTGAGCAAAATCCAGTAGCCGTGATTAAGCCCGGTTATCTGTATAAAAGCATAACCAATACAGAGCACCAGCGACATCCTCACCGCATGGCGAAACAGCGCCGATTCCGGGGAAAAATGACGACTTAAACGCAGCCAGATATCGCTAAACCCATGCAGGCTGTCATCCGCAAGCTGGTTATTCACATCATTACCGGGTGTTGCCAGCGCCTGCTCAGATTCGATGGTGGCGAGCTGGGCATCAATGGCGCGTAAGTTATTTAACAGAAAACCCAGCGCTTTCATCTGCTCAGCAGAGGTGCCGCTGGCCTGAACGCGGTCGAGCGCCGCATCCAGGTGGGTAAATGCGCGTTCAAATCGCGGATCGTGTTGATAAGGGGTGCGCAGCAGAATGGAGCGCGACAGTTGCTGGCAGGCTTGCGACTGCATCGACAACAGGCGCTGGAAGCGGAACATCACGTCGCTGTAGCGAAACTTTTCGCGCAGTTCGGCGTACTGAATGTGCGATGAGCTGGCGCGCTCGTGGATATCCTGCGCCACAAAGTAATAGTGTAGGGTTCGGCGGGTGCCGCGCTGACCACGATCGCCGCGTAAACGGGTGAGTAACGATGCTTTGGTCTGGTTTAGCGTAGTCACCAGTTGCCCGTTCGCCAGGGCCAGATCGTACAGCGGTGCCTGGCCGTCATCTTCGATATCTGGATCGAAGAGCCGGGACTTTAATTCCAGATAGTGGGCCAGCTGCTCGTAGCTGCGGGCAAGATTATCCTGTAACGGGCGAATGGGGAAAATAAGATGCCCGGCGAGCGTCAGCAGGTTATACCAGACCGCGCCCAGCAACAGCAGCACCGGCTGTTGATACCACTGGTCATACAGCGACACCCCCAGCATGGTATAGATGGCAATAAGCAGCGCGCCAAAGGCGATGGTGGCGTAGCGCTGGCCCAGCCCACCCAACAGGATAAAAACGCTGGTGGAGAGCGTCAGCCCAATCGCGAAAAACCACGGCCACGGGAAGAGCAGCTCAACTGATGCAGAGGCGATAAAAAAGCAGATCAGGGTGATGACCAGATTGCGCAGCCGACCGGTAAGGCGATCGTCCAGGTCGGCCAGCGCGCCGGCAACCACCCCCAGCGTCAGCGGGATGGTCAGCTTTACTTCTCCCAGCCACCAGGGCAGGGCGGTACTGCCACACAGGGCAATAAAGATCCGGGCATTGTAGAGCCAGGCGCTGTTCAGGGTGTAGCGGCGAAGCAGGGGGCTTAGCATGTGCGCGCGAGGTCCTTGTTACGGAAAACGGCGGCGGGCGTTGGCTTCCCGCGCGGCGCGAGCCACTTCCACCGGCACAACCCGGCGTCCGACCGGCCAGAGGGCGATGGCGGCAATTTTGAAATTGGCAATCCCGACGGGGATACCAATCAGGGTCAGGCACTGGGCGATCCCCGCCGCAATATGCATTACACACAGCCACCAGCCGAAAAAGATCAGCCACAGAATATTGAGCAGCGTTCCGCCGGTGTTCATCAGCGTACTTTTACTGTCAGGCTCCAGTTCATCCACGTGAACCGCTTCGTTACCGTAAGGCACCAGCGAGAGTTTGGTGATTTCCCAGCAGGAGCGCGTCAGCGGCAGGGTGAAGATCAGCACCACGCTGACCAGCGTCGCCAGCAGCCAGGAGAGGGTAGTGACAAAACCACCCAGCACAAAATTCAAAATATTCAGAACGGTACGCATAAAACCTCAATTCTTACCGGAATGGTGAAGCCCTGATGATTGTAACGTTTTTTTGCGCTGGAGCACCTGAAAACTGGCAGTTAAACTGTTATGCAATTATTCACGTCGTGGATCAGGCTGGACATGGAACTGAAAGCAACATCGTTAGGCAAGCGCCTGGCACAACATCCGTACGACAAAGTCGTTCTGCTCAACGCCGGGGTCAAGGTCTCAGGCGAACGTCATGAATATCTCATCCCTTTCAATCAGCTTTTGGCCATTCACTGCAAGCGCGGCCTGGTCTGGGGGGAGCTGGAGTTTGTTCTGCCCGATGAAAAAGTGGTCCGCCTGCATGGCACCGAGTGGGCGGAAACCCAGCGTTTTCACCGGCATCTGAACACGCTCTGGCAGCAGTGGAGTGCTGAAATGAGTGAGGTGGCGGCGCAGGTCCTGCAAAACGCGCTGAATGACATTGCCGCAACAAATGAGCAAAACAGCTGGCTGACGCGGGAAAAAACGCTCGGTCTGCAGCAAAAAATTCGCCAGGCGTTACAGGCCTTGCCGTTGTCCGTCTCACGGCTCGACGAGTTTGATAACTGCCGGGAAGCCTGGCGTCAGTGTCAGGCCTGGCTGAAGGACATTGACCAGAGCAGGCTGGCGCACAATCAGGCGTGGACCGACGCCATGCTCAGCCAGTATGCGGACTTTTTTGCCGGTATAGAGTCTTCCCCCCTCAATCCGGCCCAGGCTCGGGCGGTGGTCAACGGCGAGTCGTCGCTGCTGGTGCTGGCCGGTGCCGGTAGCGGCAAAACCTCGGTGCTGGTGGCCCGGGCAGGCTGGCTGCTGACCCGCAATGAAGCCTCTGCCGATCAGATTTTACTCCTGGCCTTTGGCCGTAAGGCGGCCCAGGAGATGGATGAGCGGATCGAGGCGCGGCTGCATACCCGCGACATTACCGCCCGGACTTTCCACGCCCTGGCCCTGCACATCATTCAGCAGGGGAGTAAAAAAGTGCCCGTGGTCAGCGAGCTTGAAAACGACACCGCGGCGCGGCAGAAGCTATTTATCGATGCCTGGCAGCAGCAGTGCAGCGAGAAAAAAGCGCAGGCCAAAGGCTGGCGCCAGTGGCTGGAAGAGGAGCTGAACTGGGACGTGCCGGAGGGCAGTTTCTGGCAAAACGAGAAGCTGGCGCGCCGACTGGCACCCCGGCTCGATCGCTGGGTGAGCCTGATGCGCATGCACGGCGGCGCTCAGGCAGAGATGATTGCCGGCGCCCCTGAAGAGGTGCGGGCGCTGTTTTCAAAGCGGGTGAAGTTAATGGCACCGCTGCTAAAAGCGTGGAAAGCTGCCCTGAAGGCAGAAAACGCCGTCGATTTTTCCGGCCTGATTCATCAGGCGATCGTTATTCTGGAGAAAGGCCGTTTTATCAGCCCCTGGAAACACATTCTGGTTGATGAGTTTCAGGACATCTCCCCTCAGCGTGCGGCACTACTGGCGGCGCTACGGGCACAGAACAAGCACACCACCCTGTTCGCCGTGGGGGATGACTGGCAGGCGATCTATCGCTTCAGTGGCGCGCAGCTGTCGCTGACAACCGCGTTTCACCATTACTTTGGCGAAGGCGATCGCTGCGATCTGGATACCACCTACCGCTTCAATAACCGGATCGGTGAGATCGCCAACCGCTTTATCCAGCAGAACCCGCATCAGCTGGCAAAACCGCTGAACAGCCTGTCGGCAGGGGACAAAAAAGCGGTCACGCTGCTGGGAGACGATCAGCTTGATGCCCTGCTGGATAAGCTCAGCGGTTACGCCAGACCGGAGGAGCGCATTCTGGTGCTGGCGCGCTATCACCATCTCAAGCCTGCCAGCCTGGAGAAAGCCGCGACCCGCTGGCCAAAATTGCAGCTGGATTTTATGACCATCCACGCCAGCAAGGGGCAGCAGGCGGACTATGTAATCGTCGTGGGGTTACAGGAGGGGAGCGACGGTTTCCCGGCACCTGCGCGTGAATCGGTCATGGAGCAGGCTCTGCTGCCTGCGACGGAAGACTTTCCCGATGCCGAAGAGCGGCGATTGTTATATGTGGCGATGACCCGCGCCCGCCATCGGGTCTGGCTGCTGTTTAATAAACAGCAGCCGTCACGTTTTGTTGAGATATTGAAAAATATAGACGTGCCGGTAGTGCGTAAACCGTAGGCCGGGTAAGGCGAAGCCGCCACCCGGCAGGACACATTTACTTCAGACGTTCAGCCAGATAGCGCTGATAATCCGGGATCAGAATCTCCACCGGCGAGTTGAACTGCGGGGATTCGATAATAAAGTCCGCCGTCGACAGGTTAGTGGCGACCGGAATATTCCACACCGTTGCCAGACGCAGCAGGGCTTTTACGTCCGGATCGTGCGGTACCGCATTGAGCGGGTCCCAGAAGAAGATCAGCACATCAATCTTTCCTTCCGAAATCTGGGCGCCCACCTGCTGATCGCCCCCCATAGGGCCGCTCAACATGGCATTCACCTCCAGCCCGGTCTCACGATGGATCAGGTTGCCGGTTGTTCCGGTGGCCGAAAGCTGATGTTGTCCCAGCAGGGATTTATGACGCTGAACCCAGTTGAGCAGCATCTGTTTGCAGTGATCGTGCGCGACAAGGGCGATATGTTTGCGTTCCGGCAGTGTGCGGGTTGTGAGTTCCATAGTCTCTATCCGTTAGTTAACTGGCTACAGATTACTGGAAGCACCTGACGCTGCAAGAGAAAGGGATAAAAAATGCGGCTCAGGACGAGGGTTGTTGCTTCGCCCATTGCAGGAAACGGCTTCGGGTCTCGGGATCGGCCTGGGCAAACCAGTATTTCAGGCGCTGCTCCGTCATGCTCTGGGATTGCGGTGGCGGCATATCCAGTTCAGACACGCCGGATAAGAGCGTGCTGTCATCGGCCATGGTGGTAGAAAACTGCGGTATCGAGGCGCTCTGCCCGGCTTTGTTATAGCGCTCGGTGTCGTACTCGTAATTGACGCCGTTCGGCGTATTGGTGATCGCCAGAATATCCAGCTTGACCGGAATCGGGGTCGCGTCGCCATCCAGCAACTCGATTTGCGGTGATTTATCATAAAGTTGTGACTCTTTTTCTGTTTCCAGCCGCGGAAGGCTAAAATTAACCTGACTGATCCGCTGGGTGTTAAAGCTGGCGACCAGAGGAGGGGAGATATAGATGCGCTCCTCGTGATTGCCAAGGCGAATGGTTTTTTCTACCCGGAAGACAATCTGATGCGGACCGTTGTCCAACTCTATGCTATCGGCGCCGCGCAGCAGGGAACTGGAGACTTTTTTGCCATCAAGTACCAGCAGGTCGATGTCTGTAGAGAGCCGCAGCGTTGTGGCGAAAACGCAAACCGGCATGAGCAGCGCAAACAGACTCCAGGCAATGCCGGTTTTCATAGAGAGCCCTCTTAAAAGACATGCGTCTTGAATAATGTATCAAAATTTTTCGTTAATCATATTTACTAACATATAGACAGGGTACGGCAATTTGCCCTCATACAGACGTATGGGATGAGAAGTTGCTTAACGGCGTTGATACCCGGTTTGAATGAGCCAGGAGGAGATAAATGAAAGAGAACACCATAGCTGACATCCTTACCACCACCCGAACCATTGCGTTGGTAGGGGCGAGTGATAAGCCCGATCGCCCGAGTTATCGGGTGATGAAATATCTGCTCGACCAGGGCTATCACGTGATCCCGGTATCACCAAAAGTGGCAGGTAAAACATTGCTGGGCCAGCAGGGGTACGGCACCCTGGCGGAAGTACCGGAAAAAATCGACATGGTGGATGTGTTCCGCAACTCTGAAGCGGCCTGGGGGGTGGCGCAAGAAGCCATTGCAGTCGGGGCGAAAACGTTGTGGTTACAGCTCGGGGTGATTAACGAACAGGCGGCGGTGCTGGCACGGGACGCAGGCCTGAATGTGGTGATGGATCGCTGCCCGGCGATTGAGATCCCACGCCTCGGGATGGCGAAGTAATAAAAAACCCGGTCAGCCGTGGGCTACCGGGTTTTCATTAGTTACGCAGGCGCGGGGCCTGCAACTGTTTGCGGATCGTTTGCGCCAGTTCATCCATCGATGGCTGTTCAGGATGTTCATCCTGCTGTTCGCTACTTAACTGGGCTTCGGCAAGATAGGTATGCACGGCCTGGCCATCATCATCTTCCATAACCACGTGGTACCAGGGCGCGGCGCGGAGTTCTGCATTCACCGCCAGCTCATCCGCTGACGGTTCGTCGAGGGAATATTCCGGGTCGATATCCACGACCACGCCCAGATAACCTAACAGGGAATGGCGGACCTGCTGGCCGATACCGAATTTGCTGGCATTCATAGTCACCTCCCGGGAAACGTTACTTACACTATAGGTGTGGGCAACATTCCACTTTTCAAGTTACATGATGCGACAGGCAAATCCTTTCAGATACAGCCCTTCCGGATAGGTAGCGATCACCGGATGATCGGCCGCCTGACGGAACTGCTCTATAAATTGTACATCACGACCAGCATCTACAGCGGCATCCGCGATAATTTTCTGGAATAATTCGGTGGTCATCAGGCCGGAACAGGAGAAGGTCAGCAGCACGCCGCCCGGGTTAAGCAGCTGGATGGCGAGCATATTAATGTCTTTATACCCACGGCAGGCGCCCATCAGCTGGTTTTTATTTTCGACGAACTTCGGCGGATCCATCACGATCACGTCAAACGTCTCGCCCTGGTCGCGATATTTGCGCAGCAGCTTAAAGACATCATCGCGAACAAATTCGGCTTTGCTCAGATCCAGCTTGTTAAGCTCAACGTTCTGCTTCGCCACGTCCAGCGCTTCCTGGGACGTATCGACGCTCACCACCTGAGCACAACCGCCCATCAGCGCCGACACCGCAAAACCGCCGGTATAGGAGAAGCAGTTCAGCACGCGCTTGTCGGCAACGTACTGGCGTGTTGCCAGACGGCTGTCGCGCTGATCGAGGTAGTAACCGGTTTTGTGGCCGCCCTGAATATCCACCAGCAGTTTCATGCCGTGCTCTTCGATAGGCAGCAGGGCAGGGGGCAGTTCGCCCGTTACCGGACCCTGAGTCAGTTCCATGCCCTCTTTTTTACGCACCGCGACGTCGCTGCGATCGTAAATGGCACACTCAGGGAACAGTGTCTGCAGCGCGCTGATTAACGCCGCCCGCTGATACTCTGCCCCCGCGCTTAGCAGTTGCAGCACCAGGAAATTGCCAAAACGGTCGATGGTCACGCCTGGCAGACCGTCGGATTCACCGGCGATCAGGCGGTAGCTGTCCAGCCCGTCGCGTTTTGCCAGCCAGTCGCGCCACTGCTGCGCCTGCTGCAGGCGACGGACGAAGAAATCGATATCGATGGATTCCTCTTTATCAAATGTCCAGACGCGCGCCCGGATCTGGGACGCAGGCGAGTATGCGCCGCGCGCTAACCATTTACCCTGGTGGTCAACGATATCGATGGTTTCACCGAGGCTGGCTTTGCCTTCCATACGGGCAACTGCACCGGAGAAGACCCAGGGATGACGGCGCAGCAATGATTTCTCGCGCCCTTTGGCTAACACTAAACGTACACTCATAATTTTCTGTTCTGTCGATTCCAGGGAAATGGCGCGTAGAGTAGCACAGATGGTCAGTGGCAATCATCTGCGGACACTATTGAGCGTTTCGGCACATTTTAAAATCGCTCAGGCACATTATGAATTTGTCGTGAGCTTTAGAGTGAGGTTTCCGGTTCAGCAAAAGGAAACCACAATGAAAAAGCACATTGCTATCGCCGCCATGACGCTGGCGACAATCAGTTTTACTGCGTCTGCGGCATTGCCGTTTAGTCTCAGCAGTCAGGATATCGCCGACGGCCACCCCTTAACGCAACAGCAGGTTTTTACTGGCTTTGGCTGCAAGGGAGGGAATGCCTCGCCACAGTTGGCCTGGCAGCATCCCCCAGCGGGCACAAAAAGTTTTGCCATCACGGCCTACGATCCTGCCGCCCCCACAGGCAGCGGCTGGTGGCACTGGACCCTGGTCAATCTTCCCGCTCACACGCTGAGCCTGCCCGCTGGCGCCGGAAAAACGAACAGCGATAAATTACCCGCAGGGGCGGTGCAGGGGCGGAATGATTTCGGGTATGCTGGCTTTGGTGGGGCGTGTCCGCCGGAAGGGGATAAACCGCACCCCTATCAGTTCACCGTCTGGGCGCTGAACGTGGATAAACTGCCCATCGACAGTAATGCCAGCGGCGCGCTGGTCGGCTTCATGCTCAACAGCCACGTACTGGCGAAAGCGCAATTAACCGCAACATACGCACGATAAAAGGTGGTCCGGTGCAGGATTTTCATTTTCAACATAATCATCTGACAGCGGCTGAGGTCAATGCCAGCAAGATGCATCGCCTGCACCACGTAAAGCTTTTTTACCCGGCCATTTGCCACATTACACATGGCAGCAAGGTGATTATTCAGGAGGAGCGGCGCTTGGTGGCCACGCCGGATGAGCTAATCATTATTCCGGCGAACACCCCAATGGAGATCATTAACCAGCCCGCGCAGGAGCTGTTTCATTCCGATCTGCTGCTGTTATCCCCCGACATTATCGCCGAGTTTAAAACGCGCTACCTGCAATCCTGGCCGCGCGCCAGAACGGACTCGTTGTGTGCTCCGCTCAGCGAAGGGCTGGCCTTTATGTGGGGCAATCTGCTGCATGCGGTGCGGCACGGTTTGCCGGAAGAGCTGCAAAAGCATCAGGCCTTCGGGCTCCTGCTGGCGCTGCTGCATGATGGGGTGGCCGGGCCGCTGCTTATCGAGAGAAATATCAATCTTACTGAGCAGGTGCGGCATTTCATCATGGTGTCGCCCGGTAAGGCATGGACCGCGCAGGAGATCGCCAGCCGTCTGGCCGTAAGCGTACCCACCTTGCGCCGACGCTTACGGGAAGAGTCGCAAAGTTTTCGCCAGATTGTGGAGGAGGTACGCATGGCGGTAGCGCTCTCGCAGCTACAGTCGACCCGCCTGCCCATCGGCGAGATCGCCATGCAGTGCGGGTACCTGTCCAGCTCGCGTTTTACGGCCCGTTTCCGCCAGCATTACGGCTGTTTACCCAAAACGCTACGCTAAACCTGGAGCCATAATTTGCTATTCTTTGGATTCAGGTCAGGCATGGATAAGGGGAGGGAGTATGGCAAATGTCTGCATCATCGCGTGGGTTCACGGCACGGTTCAGGGTGTGGGCTTTCGTTACAGCACGCAGCGAGAAGCCACGGAGCTGGGGCTGACCGGTTACGCGCGTAATATGGATGACGGCAGCGTCGAAGTGGTGGCCTGCGGCGAGGCGGAACAGGTCGATAAACTGCTCGCCTGGCTTAAGGCGGGCGGGCCGCGCATTGCTCGGGTTGAAAAGGTTCTGTCAGAACCGCATCAACCCGGCCGGGAATACGTGAACTTCGGTATTCGCTATTAAATGCACTTCACGGGCTTAGGCAGGCCGGCGATTTTGGTCGCCTGTTTTGCCGGGCCTTTCGGGAACAGACGATACAGATAGCGGCTGTTGCCTTTCTCCTCGCCATACTTATTGGCCATCGCTTTGACCAGCATGCGGATGGCGGGGGAGGTGTTAAATTCCAGATAGAAGTCGCGCACAAAGCGCACCACTTCCCAGTGCTCTGGCGTCAGGGCAATAGACTCTTTTTCGGCGATAATCGCCGCCAGCCCTTCGCTCCACTGGCTGGTCTCTTTCAGATAGCCTTCGCTATCGGTCTCAATCTCTTTACCTTCAAAGTTCAGCATAATCATCACGAAATTATCGAAAACCGCGACAGTTTACCAAAAAAGAAAGCCCCGCATAAGCGGGGCTTGTTACAGAGCACTGTCGGTTAATCGCGGCTGGCGAAGCCCAGAATGCTCAACAGGCTGACGAAGATGTTGTACAGCGACACATACAGGCTCACGGTAGCGCGGATGTAGTTCGTCTCACCGCCATGAATGATGTTGCTGGTTTCCATCAGGATCGCCCCGGAGGAGATCAGGATGAATACGGCGCTGATAGCCAGGTGCAGGGCCGGTAACTGCAGGAAGATGTTCGCCACCATACCGATCAGTACTACCACGATGCCCGCCATCAGCATACCGCCGAGGAAGGACATGTCTTTGCGGGTGGTCAGCACGTAGGCAGAGCAGCAGAAGAAGACCAGCGCGGTACCGCCCAGCGCCAGGCCGATCAGATCGCCCATACCGGCAGACAGGTAGGTGTTAAGCATTGGCCCCAGGATGTAGCCCAGGAAACCGGTGAAGGCGAACGCCGACAAAATACCTACCGGCTTGTTAGCCGTTTTGTAGGTCAGGAACATCAGACCATACATACCAACCAGAGTCAGGATCAGCCCCGGCGATGGCAGCATCAGCACGGTGCTGGCGGTGGCCGTCAGCGCGGAGAAGGCCAGCGTCAGGCTGAGCATAAAGTAGGTGTTGCGCAGCACCTTGTGGGTGCTGAGTAGCGATGTGCGGTCGCGTGAAGAACTAATAATACGATCCATGAGTCACTCTCTTATGACAGATGTAATTGACGGCAAGAATAGAAAACGACGCGCCGCTTATAAAATGGTTTTACCCATCTTTACTCAGCATCTTAGGTGTTGAGGTAGCATGAAATGTTCCGTAACCTGCGCAATGTAGCACGAATCACTGTTTGTCAGGATTAATCAGATCAAGCTCTTATAGGTCACTGAAATATATTGCCTTATTCCTGACTCAACGCTAAGAGTTATTTTGCGTCGACAAAACGAAACAATAAGGCGAAGGACATGAAACCCTCATCACAAGCAACATTTACGCTCTCTTTACTGACGGCAGGCATCCTGTGCGCAAGCACAACGGCGTTCGCCGCCAGTGTACCGGCAGGAACAGAGCTGGCAGAGAAGCAGGAACTGGTCAGGAATAATGGCAATGAACCGGCATCGCTCGATCCGCATAAAGTCGAAAGCGATGTCGAATTCAATATTATCAGCGATATATTCGATGGGCTGGTGAGCGTCTCGCCGCAGGGTGAGATCCAGCCGCGGCTGGCCGAGAAATGGGAGAACAAAGACAACACCGTCTGGACCTTCCATCTCCGCCCGGGGATAACCTGGAGCGACGGTACAGCGATTACTGCCCAGGACGTAGTCTGGAGCTGGCAGCGGCTGGTGGACCCGAAAACCGTCTCGCCGTATGCCAGCTTCCCCGGCAATATGCATATGGTCAACGCCGCCGATATCGCCGAAGGGAAAAAAGCCCCTGATACCCTGGGGGTGAAGGCGCTGAACGACACCACCCTGGAAGTGACGCTGGATCAGCCCAACGCGGCATTTCTTGCCATGCTGGCGCACCCGTCGCTGGTGCCGGTGGATAAGGTCCTGATTGGTCGCTACGGCGATAAATGGTCCAGGCCGGAACACTTTGTTGGCAGCGGGGCCTATACCCTCAAGCAGTGGGTGGTCAACGAGCGGATTGTCGCCGAGCGCAACCCGCGCTACTGGGACAATGCCCATACGGTGATCAACAAGGTGACTTATCTGCCCATCACCTCCGAAGCCGCCGACGTGAACCGCTACAGGGCGGGTGAAATCGATATCGCTTATACGCTGCCTATCAATCAGTTCGCGCAGCTGCAAAAAACGCTGGGCAAAGAGGTGGATGTCTCGCCGCAGCTGGCAACCTACTACTACCAGTTCAATACCTCCCGTCCGCCGTTTAACGATCCGCGCGTACGCAAGGCGCTGAACCTGGCGCTGGATAAAGAGATTATTGCCGGGAAGGTGCTGGGGCAGGGGCAGCGTCCGGCGTGGGTGATTAGCCAGCCGGATATCGGCGGGGTGAAACTGAAAAATCCGGATTACGCCAGCTGGCCGATGGATAAACGCATTGCCGAAGCGAAAAAACTGCTGAACGAAGCTGGCTTTAACGACGGTCACCCGCTCAGCTTTAACCTCCTGTATAACACCTCGGAATCCCACCAGCGGATTGCCATTGCCGTCAGCTCGATGTGGAAGAAAAACCTCGGTGTGGAGGCGAAGCTGCAAAACCAGGAGTGGAAAACGATGCTGGACACCATGCACACCCACAATTTTGACGCGGTGCGCTACGCCTGGATCGCCGATTTCGACGATGCGGCGACTTTCCTGAATAACTTCCGTACCGGTGACAGTCAGAACACCAGCCAGTACAGCAATGCCGCCTATGACGAGGCGCTGGCCAATGCCGCGAAAGCGAAAACCACTGCCGAGCGCGGGGCATTTTACCAGCAGGCAGAAGATCTGCTGGCGCGGGATGTCCCGGCGATCCCGGTCTATCACTACGTGCGTACCCATCTGGTGAAGCCGTGGGTGGGCGGATTTACGCCGGATAAGCTGGGGTACTACTTCACCAAAGATATGTATATCAAAAAACATTGAGCGGTCTGTGCGTGATTTTGTGCTGATAAAATGGTCAGGATGTTGGCTATTCAACCGATTAAACGCATTTTGACTATTTTTCAGGCGAACGATCGCGGGCACGCTTTACAGGGCGCAAGGAGGTGTTTATAGTTCGCCTCATTCTGGAAGTGTGGCCGAGCGGTTGAAGGCACCGGTCTTGAAAACCGGCGACCCGAAAGGGTTCCAGAGTTCGAATCTCTGCGCTTCCGCCAGATTAGATAAGCCCTGCGATAGCAATATCGCGGGGCTTTTTCTTTTGTCGTTTTACCTGCCCGATGACGTTATGTCAGTCAACTAAAGATCCGATCCCGACAAATTAACCTTTGCCCTGGCGGCGACAGACAACGACGAACAGCCGGCGGAGCAACACCGATACTATCGTGCGGAAGTCTACCTCAAAGAAGGGGGACAGAATTACGACGTGATGAGCTGGAACCAGGAGCAGCTGATTAACGATATTCTCGACCAGTACGAAAAGCATCTCCACTTCTTGCATCTGGTTCGTTAACATCACTATGCCGCCTCCTCAGGCGGCATTTTTTATGCCCAACTACGCGGCTATGCCGTGTTTGAACGCCCCCTTTAAAAACCTTCTTCTATACTCAGTTACGTTTAGTGATCTATGCCGCTGTTTTTCTTACTGCCTGAGTTTTTCGCTATTGCCCATGCAAGTCGCAGCCGCATAAATCCACGAGCCTGAATTATTGGTTAATTTTTGTTTTGATAGGGGGAGTTCCTGGTATGTTACATTCTCAATCCTCCCGCGCTGGCACGATATTGCTGCTGCTGGCTGCGGTCATTGGCGTCGCGGTGGCGTTATACGCCTGGCTGACGCCCCTTACCGGCGTTACCGATACCATCGGTGCGTTGGGCGTCGCCATTGCCAGCGCGGTACTGGCGGTACTGACCTTGATGTTACGTGCCGCATCTGGCCGTGGGGCGCGTATCTTTCTGATTATCGTCACCCTCGTGGTACTCATTGGTATTGGATTCGCCGCCGCGCTGCTGCACCAGTACATCATTACTGCAGCGATGGTGGTCGGCCTGATTGGTCTGATTATGCTGAGCAGCAAGCCCGTTCACCACAATACCCGCGTCAGAGCCTGAGGAGTCCCACCCGTGTATAACGATAAACACTACCCCTTCATGAAAGTCAGCATGACGGCGCTGGCGCTGCTGATCGCGCCACTCTTTGTGCAGGCGCAGGATAAAGCCACTGAGGCCTCTCAGGGAACGCAAGAACAGCTCAACGTAGATGCAGCGGATCAACAGGCGCCGGGAACCACCAAAACCACCGATGAAGCCTCTACCGGGCAGAGCGAGGGACAAAAAGTGGCTTCGGCTGAGCAACCAGCGACCCCGCTGGTGCCCTCTGCCGCCACCTGGGACAGCTTCCACGGACAGCTTAACGCGCAGAAATACAGCCCGTTGACCCAGATCACGGCGGAGAACGTCGGTAAATTGACGAAAATCTGGGAGTTCCATACCGGCGATGTGTCGGATGGTAAAGGCGACACCCCTGCAACCGTCTGGTCAGCAACGCCCATTTTTGCTAACGAGACGCTCTATATCGGTACCCCTTTCGATCGCCTGATTGCGCTGGATCCGGGCACCGGGAAAGAGAAGTGGCACTACGACACGAAGTCTTCGCGTAAAGCGCTAACCCAGCCGGTGCTGAAAAACCGCGGCGTCTCTTACTGGCAGGCCAAAGAGCCAGTCGCCGGCGAAGCCTGCCAGAAGATCGTCTATATGGGCACCGTGGACGGCAAGCTCTTTGCGCTGGATGCCGATTCAGGCAAACCCTGCACCGGCTTTGCGAACAACGGCGTGCTGGATGTGAATCAGTGGAACACCGTTAACGCCAAATTCCCGCTCTCCATCCTGCAACCGCCAACGGTGGTGGGTAACCATCTGCTGGTGGGCTGGGCCGGCAAAGACTGGGCTTACGCCGAAGCACCTCCGGGCACCGTATTTTCTATCAATGCCCAGACCGGCGAGCGGGAATGGTCATTCGAGGCGATCCCGGAAGAGATTCGCCAGCGCACCGGGACGGCTAACGTCTGGACGCACATGTCCGCCGACGAGGCCAACGGCCTGGTTTATCTGCCGGTTTCCTCTCCGTCGCCTAACTACTGGGGCGGTAACCGTGTCGACGCGATCCCGCTTGGCACCTCGACAACCGCGCTGGACATCAATACCGGTAAAGTGGTCTGGTCCCGCCAGTGGGTGCATCACGACGTGTGGGATTACGATATCAACTCCGCGCCAACGCTGATGGATATCACCGTAGACGGCAAGCAGATCCCGGCCCTGGTACAGGCCACCAAGCAGGGCTTCCTGTTTGTGGTTAACCGCCTGACGGGGGAGGACGTCTGGCCTATCGAAGAGCGTCCGGTGCCGCAGGGCGACGGTTCGGTGCAGGGGGAAAAACTTTCGCCAACCCAGCCGTTCCCGACCAAGCCTGCACCGCTGCTCGATCAGTCGAAAAAGCCGGAGATCTGGAAGCTGGCCGATATGGTGGGTGCCGGTCAATGCTCCCGCCTGTGGGATAACCTGGCCTATGAGGGGATGTACACACCGCCTACCGCCAAAGGCGAGGGGGCGCTGACCTACCCGGACAGCGCCGGTGGCGTGCAGTGGGGCGGGGTGGCGTTCGATCCGAATAAGCAGATCGCTATCGTCAACACCTCGCATATTGTGCAGTACGTGAAGCTCTATAGCCGCGAAGATTACGATAAAGCCGATAAAACCGCCGGTAACGAGAGCGGCTTTGCACCGCAGGAAGGCGCGCCTTACGGCATGCGTCTGCTGGTCGCCAATAACTGGCTGGGCATGCCGTGCTGGAAACCGCCGTTTGGTGAAATCGTCGCGCTGGATATGCATACGGGTGACGTGAAGTGGCGTCGTCCGGTTGGCGCCTCGCAGCAGTACGGCTTCTTTATGCCGGAAAGCTGGGGCTCCCCAACCATCGGCGGCCCGGCTATCACCGCGGGTGGGGTGATCTTCATCGGTGCCTCTATGGATGCCAAAGTACGCGCTTATTCCGTGGAAAGCGGTGAAGAGCTATGGTCCGATCAGGTTGAAGCCCCGGCTGTGGCGAACCCGTCGGTCTATGAGTACAAAGGGCGTCAGTATGTGGCGTTTGTCGCGGGCGGGAATACGATCCTGAAGGATCAGGTAGGCGACCAGGTTGTGGTTTACGCCCTGCCTGAATAATTCCTCGTCGCGCAATGTCATCATAATGGGGCCTGCGGGCCCCTTTTTATATTCACTGCTCACTCAATACGGACACTGACTCATCAACCATTGCCCGACAATGGGCCATAATGTTTCCGCACAGCGCGTGCGGAAAAAACCCATATGCCCCACGCCGGGCAGGCCAAAATCCGCATGACGGATCTCCCGGCGGTCAATTATTGCGTTTTTGACCGGCTCTATCAGGCGCGTAATGGCCTCAGGATTAGCCCACGGATCGTCATCAAACCCCATAACCATCAGAGGGAGCCTGACCTCAGCCGCTCTTCGACGCGCATCCCAGTCAGGATCGTCGTAGAAGTAACCCGGCATGGCGCTCCAGCGCCCCCATTGCAGCATGACAGGCGCCGGTAAATCTTCTCCCAACCCGAGGCGTTTTGCCGGCATATAACCAAATATACGGCAGAGGAGCGGACCGAGAACGCGCAGCAAGCACCAGACGCGCACTTTTTCCGCCGTCTGTTTTATAGAACGGGTCACCCCGGCGTGGGATGCCACAATGGCCGCAGCCTGAAGATGCCGGGTAGCCGTCGACAGCAGAACGGCGTGCCCACCCACGCTGTGCCCAACCGCCAGCAGGCTAAGATCGGGGAAACGTGACCTGGCCCAGGCCGTGATGCAACCCACATCCTGCTCCATCCAGTCTGACATGGAGACGTTACAGCTGCGGAGCATGACTGATTTAGAGCGACCTACCCCCCGATAGTCATACGTCAGGACACTGAATCCATACTCGTAAAGATACTCAGCGAAACGCTGATAAAATTCCTGTACAACCGCTGTCGCGGGGTGAAGGATAACCAGCGCACGGGCATCTTCTCTCTCCCAAAGCGTGGCAGCGAGAGAGTCGCCTTCATTTGTCGGGATTATTATCGAATGCATAGGTAAACCTTGGTTGAGTGGTCATACCAGTTATGAATAAAAGACAATAACTGCTTCTGATGAGTCTGGCGATTTTTTCTTGTCCGGAATTTGACGGTCGTCAGCAGAAGATGATGTGCGCGGGGTTGTACAAAAGGCGAACACATTCAATTTCCTGCATTTTTTGCTTTACATAACCTCCAGAGATGTTTATAGTGCGCCTCACTCTGGAAGCGTGGCCGAGCGGTTGAAGGCACCGGTCTTGAAAACCGGCGACCCGAAAGGGTTCTAGAGTTCGAATCTCTACGCTTCCGCCAAATTTAAAAACCCTGCGATAGCAATATCGCAGGGTTTTTTGCTTTTGTGCTTTTTCAGCAAAAGTTGACGTCTCCTGCGCAACTTATTTCCCTGGTTGAAGGTAAGCGCTGTCATAAATTTTATCGATACGTGATTTTGCCGCTAACATCATTTTCATCGAAACATGATTGATCTAACATAAAATTATCTACTCTGCGGACATGAGGCTAAGTGCTACATTGAATGATAAAAAGAAAAGCACCATCAAAGATGTCGCTGCTTTAGCCGAAGTATCAATCGGTGTTGTCTCCCGTGTATTGAATCCCGGAACCGGTTCAGTTTCCGAACGTACCCGGCAGCGGATTATCGCTGCCATGCAAACCCTAAATTACACCCCGCAGAGCGCCGCGCGTGAACTCAAGACAAACCTGAACAATACCCTCGGCTTGGTTGTGGCCGACATCAGTAATGACTTTTTCTCTGAAATTTCGGATCTCATTGTACGGCGCGCTCGCGAAATGGCGATGAACGTCATCCTGGTCACGACGCAGGAAGATCCCTTGCTTGAGCGAGAAAGCCTGGAAATGTTGATGCAAAAGCGGGTCAAAGCCATCATCGCAACGCCGACAAGCGCTAATAAGGATATGTGGCAATCGATCAGCAACATGGGGATAGCGATCGTATTTATCGATCGCTATCTGGAGGATTTTACAGGCGCCAGTGTTATTGGGTTTAACAATGAAACCTCTGCTCGCCAGGCGACCACTTATCTGGTCGAGCAAGGCCATCGGCGTATTGGGTGGATAAGTGGGCCCATCAATACATCCACTTCTTTGCAAAGACTGGAAGGTTACAAGAAAGGTCTGCAGGCGCAGGGAATTGAATGCAATAAACAGCTTATCGCAGTAAAGAATTTTCGCGATCCGCTCGCCAGCCAGTCGCTTGATGAATTGCTGTCGCTTGCAGAACCACCGACAGCAATCATTATTGGCAATACGTCAATCGCACCGGTCATCATGTCGCGGATCCGCGAGCTAAAATTGGCTGTGCCCGATGACCTTTCCGTCATCGTTTATCATGACAGTCACTGGAGTCGCCTGCTGAGCCCGTCCATCAGCGTTATAAAACATCCCCTTGAAGAACTGGCCAGTAAAGCACTGTTGAGTTTATCCGGTGAACAGCAAAAACCCTGCGAACTGGATAGCATATTAGTTAAAAGAGAAAGTGTTTCCAGAATTAAATAGCCACCTTATTTAAACGCTGAATTTGCTTAATAATGGCGCAATGATCCAGGTCACCCTCTCCGGCATCAATCATCTGGCTGAAGAGTTGATTCACTGTTTCTGTTAACGGTAGGGTCAAATTAAGCTGCTTTGCCAGTGCCACCGCACTGCGCGTATCTTTAAGCTGCCACTTTGCAGCGCCCCGAGCTTTAAAATCCCCTTTAACCATGCGTTCGCCCTGGTGTTGCAATAATTTGGAATCTGCAAACCCGCCGAGTAGGGCTTCGCGCACTTTTTCTGGATTGGCGCCGCCGCGTTGCGCGAGAGTAAAAGCTTCCGACAATAAACTTAAGGTTCCGGCGACAATAATCTGGTTTGCAAGTTTGGTGAGCTGACCGGCTCCAACTTCTCCGACATGCGTGACTTTCCCCAGGTGTGATAGCAAAGGACGAATGCTATCAATGAGCTGCCTGTCTCCTCCCGCCATTAAGGATAATGACCCTTTCTCCGCGCCTGTTGTTCCGCCGGAAACAGGGAGATCGACATAATGAGCCTGAACACTATGGGCCTTACGTGCTTGCTCAACCACAATGTCCGGCGACAGGGTACTCATCATGAGGATGATTGTCTCTGGACCAATGTACTGAAGTGCGTCGTGATTGAATATCACCTCATCGCACGCCGTGGCATCGCTTAACAAACAGATGATGAGCTCACTGTCTGCCAGTAACTGCGAAGCAGATTGTTCGATCTTTACGCCAGCGCTTGCCAGTTGTAGCGCTTTTTCTTGCGACCTGTTCCATACCGTGACCGGATATCCGGCAGCGACAAGTCGACGCGCCACAGGTTGTCCCATCAACCCCGTACCCAACAAGCCAATACGCATTTCGCTTTTCATTTGTCCTCCTGATATACCCGCAACAGTAGCCGTTGCGGGTATCACCCTGTTTATAATCCCGCAAGATTGACCATTTGCTTGCGCAATTCGACGATATCCAGATTGTTGTCAAAATGAACATCGGAGAAACGAATCGCCTTATCTTTTGCGACATCCTTCACCAGTCGGACATGATGGGCCAGCCCCATTGGCAAGAAATCTTGTGCCACACTGATGCTGGCTGGCAAGGCGTTGGCCCAGACAGTAAACCCGCCTTCACCATCCAGCATCTCACCCGCTTTGAGATCGCGTTTTGCCGTTGCAACCGCATCGCCCCGGAAACTTAATGCTGTCCCGGTAGCTTCTCCTCGTAATACCGCGGAGAGAATACTGATGCTGGTTTCCAGACCAATCAGATGGAAAGGGCGCCACATCGATGCGTACCAGCCGCTTGGGTCGGTCAGTAATCCGTACTGTTTGAAACAGGCCCGGCTGTATTCATCCCGGGCTTTAAATGTCACGAAAACGCCGTAGCGGATATTGTTAAGCACCTCACGTCCGTCAGGCTCCTGACTGGCTGCGATATCCACAAGCCCACTGCGGCCCAGGCGCCCGCCATCAGATGCCGGAGAGAAGACCCGCGCCAGGTCATGCACCCCGGTTGGGGGAAATTCCAGTCCGTTATCGGGACAGTCTAATCCGGTTGCGTTGGCGACAGCCGCCATCTCAATGGCCGCTTTGGTACCATCGGTAAACGAGTTGTACATTTTTGGGTTAAAGTCCCCGGCAGCAACTTCTTCGTCAGACCAGCCAAAGAACCCCCAGACGGTATCCGGTGTGGAGTAGCGGTATCGCGGTTCGTAATTCATCCCTTTACCTGCGGCAACGATTTCAAAGCCACAGGCTTTAGCCCAGTCAACCAGTTCACAAATGATCGCCGGTTGATCACCATAAGCCATGCTGTAAATCACCCCGTTCTGGCGCGCACGTTCCGCTATCAAAGGCCCGCACAACACGTCGGCTTCCACATTTACCATCACCACGTGTTTTCCATTTTCGACCGCATGGAGAGCATGACGAGTGCCGGCCAGAGGATGTCCCGTCGCTTCAACTATGCAGTGGATTTGCTCACACCGGATCAGCTGTTCTGCATCCTCAACGACGCAGGTTGTGCCTTCGCGTAAAGCTGCTTCGATGTTATGCGCCTGATACTGCGATTCTGGCCATCCCACACGCGCCAGGGCAGCACGGGCTTTCTGGACATCCAGGTCTGCAACGGCCACCACATGCAGTCCTTCCAGGTGCCGCAGTTGGGCAAGTACCATCGAACCAAATTTGCCGGCGCCGATAATGCCCACACGAACAGGCTGTGCTGAACCCGATTTTGCGGCACAGGCACGCTCAGCTAACAATGCTGCTAAGTTCATTTTCTACTCCTTTAAGGGGGATGGATTAACGCCAGCCAGCAATCTGACGGCGATTTCTGCTCATGAGATAAATCAGCAACGGCGAGAACAAAACCAGGACAGCTAACAGATAGAGACCGCTCTGTGATTTACCGGAAATCGAGATAACGAGGCCAACCAGGAAGGGTCCGAAGAACCCACCAATATTGCCAATTGAGTTAATCAGTGCCATGCCACCGGCACAGCCTCGGCTGGTAAGAAAGGATGCTGGAAGGGTATAAAACGTCGGCACGCATGACAGCATACCCACCGTCGAAAGTGTTAACCCCACCATGGATATCACGGGTGAGTCGCTGATAGCGGCGACCACAAATCCGACAGAAAAGAGCAGCGATGGAAGAATAAAATGCCAGGTTCGCTCATTGGTTTTATCAGAGTGATTCGACCACCAACACATCACCACCGCGCCTGCGATATAGGGAATCGTGCCCAGCATGCCGACAACAGTATCAGAGTAATCGAAGCGCTTGATGAACTGCGGCATCCAGAAACCGAGGCCTGTGAGACCAATGACGGTAAAGAAATAGGCCATCCCCAGCAGCCAGACCCGTCGGTCTTTGATCATTTCCCTGAAACCGGAGTGCCCGGCGGACAAGGTCGCCTCCTGGTCTTTTTCCATCAGGTCCTGGTAAGCCTGACGCTCTTCGGGTTTAAGCCAGGACGCTTTAGACGGTTTATCGGTAAGATACAGAAAAACCACAACGGATAAGATGACGGGCGGGCAGCCTTCAATTAAAAATAGCCACTGCCAACTCTCCAGCCCCCCAACATTATGGAAATTGTCGAGAATATAACCCGAGATCGGATTGGCGATAATAGCAGCCAGCGGAACCCCTAAATAGTAAATGGAGAAGACCTTAGCCAGCTCCTTTTTGGGAAACCAGGTTGTCAGATAGAAAACAATACCTGGCGCCAGTCCCGCCTCGGCCACGCCCAGTAAAAAGCGCAGGATACTTAGCGTCACCACGCCTTGTGCAAACGCCATCGCCATGGAAATAATGCCCCATGTGATCATGATTCGGGCTAACCAGAAGCGTGCACCGTATCGTTCCAGCAGCACATTGCTGGGAATTTCAAACAGGATATAACCGAAGGAAAATATCCCCACAGCAAACCCAAAATGTTCAGGCGTTAACCCCAGGGATTGATTCATGGTTAACGCGGCCATGCCGATATTTGAGCGATCTATAAACGCAAGCAGATACATCAGCAGTATCAGGGGCATCAGCCGAAATTTGGCTTTTTTTATCGCCCCCCTTGCCAGCGATGAAATTTCTGTTTGGCCTGGCTCAGGCGTAACACCCACACCGGCCAGCGTACTATCGAACTCTTCTACGTGTTTCATGATGTATCCCAGTAGCGTTTAACCCACTGAAAATCACGGAAAAAGCATGAATACCGCGACAGTTTTTAGAAAAAAGTAAAACGTTTTACTTTTTCAAGAGTTTTACGACTGATACAGGAACAGTCAAGAGAAGCGCGGGGAAAGTTAAGAAATTGTGACTAGGTTAACGAGTTGTAAATGATCCTGCTTTTAGGCGGGGAAGGATACCCGTGATGCCACGGGTATCCGAAACATCAGGACTTAAACAGGTTCTTCAGGGTATGCGGCTGGCAACGCAGATACTGTTCCGGCGCATGGACCTGGGCGCCCAGCGCCGCTGCCGCATGCCAAGGCCAGCGTGGGTTATAGAGCGCGCCGCGGGCGATGGCAATAAAATCTGCATCCCCGCTGGCTACGATAGATTCCGCATGCTCGGGCTCGGTGATTAATCCCACCGCCACCACCGGAATATTTACCGCAGCTTTCACCGCCCTTGCCAGCGGCACCTGATAGCCAGGATAGACCTCAATCTTCTGATCCGGATGCAGACCGCCGCTGGAGACGTGGATCACGTCAACGCCGCGCGCTTCCAGCATTCTGGAGAACTCAACCGCTTCTTCAAGGTTGAATCCGCCTTCCACCCAGTCCGTCCCGGAGATACGTACGCTGATGGCTCTCTCCGCCGGGAAGGCTTTCCGCACCGCGTCGACAATTTCCAGTGGGAACCGGGCTCTGTTTTCCAGCGAACCGCCGTAATTATCCGTGCGCTGATTAGAGAGCGGCGATAAAAACTGATGAAGCAGATAGCCGTGGGCGGCGTGGATCTGGATCAGATCGATATTCAGTCTGGCCGCACGTTTTGCGGCCTCAGCGAACTGGTTGCGGATTTCGGCTAAGCCCTCGCTGTCGAGAGCGGTTGGCGGGACATAGCCCTCGTTGTAAGGCACTGCGGAAGGGGCTAACGTCTGCCAGCCCCCTTGCTGGTCGGGTGGAATTTGCTGTCCCCGATGATCCCACGGCTTGTGCGTTGACGCTTTTCTGCCCGCGTGGGCCAGCTGGATGCCAACAGGAATATCGGACCACTTACGCAGGGTGTCCAGCACCCGGCCCATCGCTTCCTCGGTTTTGTCATCATAGAGCCCGACGTCAGCGTAGGTAATGCGGCCTTCCGGGGAGACGGCTGCCGCCTCAATGGTGAGCAGACCCGCGCCGGAGAGGGCCAGTTGCCCCAGGTGAAGGGTATGCCAGTCATTCATGCAGCCCTCTTCGGCAGAATACTGACACATGGGGGCGATCACGATGCGATTGTCGAGTTCAAGATTGCGGATACGTAACGGTGTAAACAGCTTGGGTTGAGACATACATGTCACTCCAGATTGCAGCGTTAGAAACAGGGGAGGGCGATTTTTACCCTTATATATTCATCAACATAACGCAGAGATAACGATAACTGAACCTGCCGTTTATGCAAAAGTCCGTTGCGTCAGACGCAACGCTTTAATGATTACGCTATTCACTTTGCGACGTTGCTGAAAGATGCGCCATCAGAAAATCGACAAACACTTTCACTTTTTTGCTGTTCCTGCGGGTGAGGTGTGCCGTGAGTATGTGGCGGGGGACACGATGCGCACCGTGACATGGGCGGCTTTATCGTTGCGCCAGATAATGGCAGTAAAACATGAAGCGGGCTTTATTTTAAACCCTGCTCAGGGTATTGGTAATAACACTTAAGTTGTCTGTATTGGTATTTTAATGTAAACATTAATATTCGGTTTTTTGTTTATTAGCTCGTTATGAGATTTATCTTAATATTAATTTCACTGCTAGTTTTCCTTTTGGGTATAATTGCAAAGATAGCCAATTTATAGGGCTGAATGTTATTTTTATGTAGCCATTTCTCACCATTGCAGTGCAAGGAAATACAAAAATATTAAGATTAATCAATGATGTCAATGTTGACATGTCAACATTGCCGGTGCGGCTAGTTTTCGCATCAGATACCCGGTTGTTTTTTAGGTATACGGGAAATATCATTTTTATGCGCGTAGGTGGATTAAACGCATTTTATTTTAAATAAAGGGCGATTAATCAGGGAAATAATGCTCTCTGGTTAGCCGGGAGAGGCATTTTAATTTAAAGGGAAACGCAGAAGGGATGAGTTTTAGGACCGGAGGGCATCGGTCAACGTCATCATGAATAACAAGTAAAGTTGAGCGTAATAATGAAGAATCAATTTCGCGTAGCTGCAATTCTGGCGGGCACGCTGGCCTCTGGTGCCGCATTTTCCAATAATATGACCACGAATCCGGGTGCTGCCGCGGGTACGCAAAACACCGGCGGGATTGTGGAGTTCAGCGGTGAAATCGTCGACGCCTCCTGCAATATCACCACCAAAAGCAAAGACGTGCAGGTGGACCTGGGGAAATGGGGCGTAAGCTATTTCACCGCAGCGGGCACCGAAACGACCAAAACCCCTTTCAAAATTGAGGTAGATAACTGTCCGGCGTCGGTGACGACGGTTGCCGTGCTGTTCGATGGTCAAAAAGATGCCCTTGATGCCACCCTGCTGGCGGTGGCCGGTGGGGCGAAAGGTGTGGGTATCAAATTGTATAACAATGGCGCATCCAGCTCTCAGGTTGCCCTGGGGACGGTTTCAGCGAGCGTTCCGGTAGCCTCCGGTAAAGCCACGGTGCCCTTTTCCGCCGACTACGTCTCTACAGAGAAGACCGTTACCCCGGGTGCGGCTAATGGCGTTGCAAACTTCCTGATGGTTTACAACTGATCCCCGCATGAGCAGGCCCTGCGCCTGTTCATTCTCTTTTTTGTCCAATGGTACCTGCACGATGAAACAGCTTTTTGCCGCTGTGATGACCGCTTTTCTTCTGGTCTGCGCCACCGCGCAGGCCGGGGTAGTGATGGGCGGAACTCGCGTGATCTATGAGGAAGGAAAACGCGAAGCCACCATTACGGTGACGAACATGGATACCCGCGTTCCCTATCTGGTGCAGTCGTGGGTGGAAAACCAGGCCGCAGACGATAAACGCCCGGTGCCTTTTGTGGTTACGCCGCCGCTCTTTCGCCTCGATCCTGAGCAGGAGAACGTCCTGCGGATAAGCTTTACCGGGGGCGCATTACCCACAGACCGGGAGTCAGTTTACTGGCTGTGCGTGAAAAACATCGCCCCAACGCAAAAAGCGGCGTCCAACAAGCTCCAGATCAACGTGAAATCGAAGTTCAAGCTCTTCTGGCGGCCAAAAGGGCTGGGCGAGGCCAAAGACGCCTGGCAGAAGCTGACCTTTACCCGGGAGGGTAATCGGCTGGTGGCCCATAACCCGACGCCGTTTTATGTCTCCCTCTACAGCCTGACGGTTGGCGGCAAAGCGATCCCCGAACCGGGCATGATCGCGCCTCAGAGCAGCCAGACGTGGACGGGTGTCGGCACCGGGCAGGTGACGTGGCGCGCCATTAACGACTCTGGCGGTATCACTGACGCCGCGCAACAGTAACCGGGGGCGAGGGTGAAAACGAACACTTCACGCCGCGACGGTGCGTTACTGCTGGCAACGCTCCCCACTGCGCTGTTGATGCTCTCGAGGCCCGGGGTGGTGCGGGCAGAAGATTACTTCGATCCGGCGGCGCTGGAGCTGAGCTCACCGCAGCAAAAAACTGCCGATCTGCACTATTTTGCCACCGCGGGCGGGCAGCAGCCCGGCACGTGGCCGGTCACCATCTGGGTCAATGACCAGCAGGTCAGCGAAGGCAACATTACCTTCGTGGAGGAGGATGGCACCCTCGCACCGGTGCTGACGGCGGCCCAGCTGGCGGAATATGGCGTCAACGTTAGCGCGTTCTCCTCATTTGAACGTCTGCACGACGGGGAGACCTTCACCCGTATCGACCAGTACATCCCCGACGCCAGCAGCCGGTTCGACTTCCCGACCCAGCGGCTGAACCTGAGTATTCCCCAGGCGGCAATGAACGTTCAGCGCGAGGGGGATATTGATCCCGCACGCTGGGATGAGGGAATATCGGCGGCGTTTGTCGACTACACGCTCTCCGGCGCGCAAACCGGGCAATCCACCCATAACGGTCGCTCCACCTTTCTCAACCTGCACAGCGGGGTGAACCTCGGGCCATGGCGGTTGCGCAATACCTCATCCATGCAGTATGACTCCACCCGGCGCTGGCAGTCGCTCAGTACATACCTGCAACGGGACGTCGCCCCGCTGAAAAGCCAGCTGCGGATTGGGGATACCTACACCAGCGGGGAGGTGTTTGACAGCGTGCAGTTTCGCGGCGTCCAGCTGAAGTCAAATGAAGAGATGCTCCCGGACAGCCAGCGCGGTTTTGCTCCGGTGATCCGCGGCGTGGCCCACAGTAACGCCAAAGTGACCATCTCCCAGCATGGCTACGTAATCTACGAAACCTACGTCTCGCCGGGGGCGTTTGCTATTAAGGATCTCTACCCGACCGCGCAGAGCGGCGACCTGGAGGTCAACGTGAAGGAGAGCGACGGTTCGGAGCGCACCTTTACCCAGCCGTTCTCGTCGGTGCCGTTTATGCTGCGGGAGGAGCGGGTAAAATACAGCCTCAGCGCCGGGGGCTTTCACGCAGGCAAGGATGAGAGCCGCACCCCGGCGTTTATCCAGAGCACGCTGTTTTACGGTTTACCGGCAGCCTTTACCCTTTTTGGTGGCACGCAACTGGCCGACGATTATCACGCGCTGGCCCTCGGGGTGGGGCATAGCTTAGGGGAGCTGGGCTCGCTTGGCACCGACGTGACGCTGGCGGGTACCACCACTCCCTCCGGCAAGCGCTACCGCGGCCACTCCCTGCGGGCGCAGTATCAGAAAAGTTTTGCCCGGGTGGGCACCTCGTTCAGCCTCGCCAGCTACCGCTACTCCTCCAGCGGGTTTTACGACTTCAGTGAGGCGATGAGGCTGGAGAAACGTTACGGGCTGGTGGATAACAAACGCACCCGGGAAGAGGTTGCCATCAGCCAGACCCTCGGCGAGATGGGTAACCTGTCATTTTCCGCTTACGTTCAGGATTACTGGCATAACCAGAGCAGCGACAAAACGCTCCATGCCGGTTTTTACAGCGCCTGGAAAGGGATCTCCTGGGGGCTGGGCTACTACTACACCCAGTCCAGCGGACACAATAATCCCGATCGCTCTGGTCCTTCAATATCACCATTCCGCTGGGAGGGTCGCTTGCCAGCAGTTCGGTGAGCTACACCACCTCGTCGGATAATCGCGGCTATACCTCGCACCAGGTGTCGATGTATGGCTCGGTGCCGAAGAGCCCGAATCTCTACTACGCCGTGCAACAGGGCTACGCCAGCCAGGGGCAGGGGAGTAACAGCGGCGCATCCCTCGACTACCACGGCGGCTATGGCCAGGCGCAGCTGGGTTATCGGCACGATCGCGACAGCAGCCAGCTCACCTGGGGGGCGTCGGGCTCCATCGTCGCGCATCCGCATGGCATCACATTGGGGCAGAGTCTGGGCGACAGCTTTGCCATCGTGCGTGCGCCGGGAGCGGTCAACGTGGCTGTTCAGAACGGCAGCAACGTTCATACCGACTGGCGGGGTTACGCGGTGGTGCCTGCGCTGATGGCCTGGCACAAAAACGTCATTACCCTTGATACCGAATCGATGACCAGCGACACCGACGTCGAACAGTTCGGCGCGACCGTGATCCCCGGCGGTGGGGCGGTGGTCGAGGCAAACTTCCGGACCCATATCGGCCATCGCGTGCTGTTTACCCTGCATGACCAGTCGGGGCCAGTGCCGTTTGGCGCCAGCGCCCAGCTGGCTGGCGATCGCAACGCCGCCACCGGCATGGTGGCCGACGGCGGAACGGTCTACCTGAGCGGTATTCAGGATACCGGCACCCTGGAGGTGAACTGGAATGACAAAGGGGAGGACCACCGCTGCACGCTGCCTTTCCACATCGCCGCCGACCAGCCGGATACGGTGAAGCGTATTGATGCAGCCTGTTTATCACAATGAGGATATTAACCATGCGGTTAGTCTGTTTACTTCTGACGGTCGCCGGGCTGTTCAGCCCTGGCGTATGGGCGGCTGCCTGCAATGGCGATACCGGCCAGATGACGATTAACGTTCAGAACATCAAATACCTGCCTTCGCTGCGTAACAACACCCAGATGACCAGCATCATGGCCGACAGCGGCAGCGGGTTTCGTTTTAGCTGCGATCAGGAGGCCCGGCAGGCCGGGGCGATAGCGGTGAAATATGAACAGGAGCGCACCGGGAATGAGACCTTCATCAATGGCCGAATGGTGTTTGAGTCGGCCATTCCGGGTATCGGCTATGCCCTGGGCTTTCAGTGTAACGGCGGGCCGATCCACTACCTGGATGGCTCCGGTATGCATGAGACGGAGGTCTGTAACAGCAGCGAGAACCCCGCGCTGCTGCACCAGGAACATATCGTGGTGAAGGCGTTTATCACCTTCTTTAAAACCGGCAACGTCAGCCTGGTCAGCGGCAACCACACCAACGCCTCGCCGTTGGGGGCGGTCGGTAAACTCTATGTCGATATTCCCGGCTCAGGCACAACCGGCACGCCCATCAGCGCCGACCTGACGGCGATGAACGTGGATATCGGCGCGGTGGGCAGTTGTAATGTCACCACCCCGGCCATTTTTGTCGATTTAGGCAAGGTTAACCGCGCCGATTTTAAAGGAGTGGGGCAGACGGCGGGGACGGCGAAGACATTGACCATTCCGGTCTATTGTTCGCAGCCGGCGCAGATCAAAATTGGCTTTTTCGGCACCCCAGCCGCCACCGGCGTCACCGATACGCTGGCCATTACCCCGTCGCCGTCGAGCGCCAGCGGCGTGGGGGTCAGGCTGAGCTACGGCAATAATGGCGCCAGTGCACCGGTCGCGGGCACCGCCCTGCACATCAACGAGGCCGGAAACCTGCCGGGTCTGGGACAGGTGACCGCGACAAATGCGGCCAGCGCCCAGCCTTTCCACTTTGTTGCCCAGCTGGTACAGACCGACCCGACCGTGACGGCGGGGTGGGCAAACACCACTGCCACCTTTGCGCTGGAGTATAACTAGACTTCTGCGAACGGGCATCGGTTCACGGGTGCCCGTTTTACATCTTCCCGTCAGGCCTGCAAAATAGCGCTCTCACTTTTCGCTAAAGATCATAACGATGAAAAAATCCCTGCTCTGTACGCTCCTCGTTTGCCTGTCCGGTTCTGCTTTTGCCACTTCCCCGGAGGAGGCGCAGGTCGCGGAGGCGGTGAAACCTACGCTTACCGCGCTGATGAACGACCAGTCGATCCCGGGCATGGCCGTTGCGGTCATCTACAAGGGCCAGACCTATTTCTTCACGCAAGGGCTAGCGGATGTCGCCGGGAAAAAGCCCGTCACCCGACAAACTCTGTTTGAGCTTGGCTCGGTGAGCAAAACCTTTACCGGGGTGCTCGGCGGCGATGCGGTGGCGCGCGGGGAGATTGCTCTCAACGATCCGGCCAGCAAGTACTGGCCCGCGCTGTCAGGCAAGCAGTGGCAGGGCATCAGCCTCCTCCATCTGGCGACCTACACCGCAGGGGGACTCCCACTCCAGGTGCCGGAGAGCGTGACCGATGCCGCAGCGCTGCAAACGTACTATCAGACCTGGCAGCCAGCGTGGTCGCCGGGAACTAAACGCCTTTACGCCAACGCCAGTATTGGCCTGTTCGGCGCCCTGGCGGTCAAGCCCTCAAAGATGAGTTTCGAGCAGGCGCTCACCCGCCGGGTGCTGGAGCCGTTGAAGCTGAGCCACACCTGGGTGACCGTACCGGCAAGCGAACAGGCGAACTATGCCTGGGGCTACCGGGACGGTAAGGCGGTGCACGTCTCGCCAGGGATGCTTGATGCCGAAGCCTACGGGGTAAAAACCTCCATCGTGGATATGGCAGGCTGGTTACAGGCCAACCTGCAACCGGACAGCATTAAAGACGCATCGCTGAAAAAAGGGGTGGAGATTGCCCAGTCACGCTACTGGCAGGTGGGGGATATGTACCAGGGGCTGGGCTGGGAGATGCTCAACTGGCCGGTCTCCTCCCGGACGCTGGAGCAGGGGGCCGATAATAAATATGCCCTGGCCGCCCGCGATGCCACCGCTATCGCGCCTCCACAGCCGCCGGTGCAGGCCTCATGGGTACACAAAACCGGCTCGACCGGCGGATTCGGCAGCTACATCGCCTTTATCCCTGAGAAGAACCTCGGCATTGTGATGCTGGCGAATAAAAGTTACCCCAACAGCGAGCGGGTCAAGGCAGCGTACCGCATTCTTGCAGCATTGCAGTAAGGTTGATTGCCCTCAAAGGCCCGGCAGCGCTACGCTTGCCGGGCCAATAGCGGAGCATCAACAAACTTCAACAGGTAAACGCCATCTCCTTCGCCAGCAGGAATGGACGAAGATAACCCACGGTATTCGAGAGCGGGATCACCTCATCCGCCAGATTGATGTTTAACACCTCGCGAATGTACGCCCGGCGGCTGGTAATCCGCGCCCACAGCTCCGGGTACGCCGCCTCAATTTTCTCCTGCAAGGCCTGGTCCGCCAGGGCGACGCTCTCCTCGGCGCTCACGCCGGTATAACCAGGAACCGAGGGGATGATATCGAGTTGCAGGATCATGCCGCTTTTTAACGTCTCGGCAGAGCCCGGGTAGATGGGAGAGGACATCCACTCCTCGTCGGCGCTAAGGTGCCCGGGATTAAGATGCCAGCCATACTGCGCTTTATTGAGCACCTGTTCGATATGGGCATACAGCTCGCCGCCCGGCATGCCGATTTTAATCTGCTCAAGCCAGCTGGCGACGGCGGCAAAATAGGGTTTCGCCACCCGATCCAGATAATCTTTCTGGCCGTCCGGCAGCTCGCTCTCGTCAGCAATCACAAACCCGGTCCGGCTGGACAGCCCACCCTTAAAGCCGGTGGTCATCGACAGCGGCTGCCCGCGCTCCAGCTTTTTATAGGTGGGGTAGAAATTTGCCTTCTCAAAACGCTGTCCGGCGGCGGCAATGGTCACCACCGTCTGATACTGCCCCTCTGCCGCCAGCCGCGCCCCCAGCTCGGTTTCGCGCATCCCTGGCTCCACTGCGTTCATGGCGTTCAGGATGCAGGTCGAGGCCAGGTTTGCGCCATATTCATAATGCGCGATTTCGTTCTCGTTGTTGGTGATGCGGGCGCCGTTATCGCCGCCGATAAACAGGTGTGTGGCGTTCTCAAGCGTCGCATCGGTGCTGTTTTTCAGCGCTTCGACGATAAAATAAGGCAGATCGAAAAGCTGCCTGTTATCCGCCCCGGCTGCGGTAAACATCTTCCAGCCCACCAGTCCGATTCGGCCATGCGCATGCAGACCCGCTTCGCGAAACAGCGACTGCAGCGAGGTTTCATTATCCATCGGCTGGTTGGGCAGCGAGAAAAACGGGCAGTGTCTGAGGGTAACCGGAATGCGGGAATGGCGGGCCATCTTCAGATTTTCATTGCCGAGGATCGCCGTCGCCGCGCCGCTCTTTTCCAGAATCAGCAGACCCTCCTCAAAACGCGGCACAAACCCGGTCAGGTACTCAAAGTTGCTGCCGTGTTCTTTGTCGGCATAGATCACCAGGGCGTCATAGCCCGCCTCGTTGATGCGGGCCAGCACTTTATTTTTGCGCTCAAGCAGGGTGGCATCGGTAAGCAACACCGGAGCCACATCGGTGAAGGTACGTGGCGCAGGAATGGTCTGCAGCTGGATCATGATTTCCCTCGTCGTCAGAAGGCGGTTCAGGCGCTTTTTTGCGCATGAACCCGCACGGTGGAGGCCGGCGCGTTTACCAGCTTATTTGCCGGACGCACCGGGCGGCGCACCAGCTCCCCCTGGCAGTTAGGGCAGCGATGGTGAAGGTGGGTGTCGGCACAGGTCGCGCAGAAAGTGCACTCAAAGGAGCAGATCCGTGCGTCCAGATCATCAGGAGGCAGGTCACGATCGCACCATTCGCAGTTCGGGCGGAGTTCAAGCATGGTTCTTATCCTGTTGGGTGGGGGCCTTT
The DNA here is from genome assembly GCF_002920195.1 of Leclercia sp. LSNIH8. Taxonomy (NCBI): domain Bacteria; kingdom Pseudomonadati; phylum Pseudomonadota; class Gammaproteobacteria; order Enterobacterales; family Enterobacteriaceae; genus Leclercia; species Leclercia sp. LSNIH8. The sequence goes on from NZ_PQJY01000001.1 coordinate 761,739, forward strand.
TTTTACTATGCCAGAGAGTAAAAAAAGCCGCGACAGCATAATAATAACGTGACGCGGGGAGCGTTAACTCCCCTGTTGCACGCTTCTGAAATCGTCAGGGGTATCGATATCAACAATAATTTCCGGGCGATCGAGGGCCACGCATTGGTGTTTACCCTGCATCAGGGCCTGACGCATGCTGCGGATAGCCGGACGGGAGATCGCCTGTTGCAGGCTGGCGCGATCAATCAAAACAGGGTGGCCGGGCGTACCGTGATAGTGCGGCAAGATCGCCCCCCCGGTGCGTAATGCCCACAGTTGGCGGTAAATCTCCCCGTCCAGGCAGGGCAGATCGCCAGGGGTAATAAAACAATAATCCGTGCTCACCGCCCGGGCACCGGTTATCACCGAACTGACCAGTCCGTTTTCATAATCGGGATTATGAACCAGGGTGACATTTTCCCGGTGCTGATATCGCGCCTGTAGCTCCTGGGCGCGAAAACCGGTGACGAGAATAATGCGGGAGCAAAACTGCAGAGCGTTGTTGATACTGGCATCCAGAAGGGTCCCCTCGCGCCAGGGTAACATCACTTTCCACGTTTCCATGCGGGAGGAGAGTCCTGCGGCAGTAATAATACAGTCGACCGGCATTGTCTTATCCCTTTATCAACGTGAGAGAAGTTAAAGGGAAAATATACCGCAAATTTCGGGATTTAACGCGCTGACCGTCGCCTGTTAAAAAGCCCCCTGAAGCAGGGGGCAATTCGCGCAATTTTTAGCGTGTCAGGTAGCGGGGGGCGGGTTCGCCGGTGCGGGCGCTGGCAAACAGCGCCAGGCGCGCCTCTTCGTAGCGCGTCCACAGGGCTTGATCGTGCATCGGCGGGATGGTGATCAGCTCGCCCTGATCGAGCCCCGCCAGCGCCGCATCCACCATATTGTCGGTGGTCATCACCGACCCGGCGGGCAGAGCGTCGGCGCTGATGCCGGACAGCTCCCAGATCTCCGTGGCCGTGGCTGCGGGCAGTACCGCCTGGATACGCACCTGGCTGTCAGCAAACTCCTCCTGTAATCCGCGCGTAAAATTCAGCACCCAGGCTTTGGTGGCGCTGTACAGCGCGCTGCCCGCCCGGGCATGGATCGACAGTACCGAGGCGATATTAATCAAAGTACCGCGGTTGTTTTGCGCCAGACGCGGCAGCAGGGCATAAGTGAGGCGCATCAGCGCGGTGGTGTTGAGCATGTTGATCGCCTGATGCTGCGCCACATCCCCCGCGAGGAACGGTGCCATTTGCGCAGTACCGGCATTGTTGATCAGCGTGTCGATAGCGGTGTTGTTGCGCAACATCTCTTCCACGGCGCGGATCCCGCTTTCATCGGTAAGATCCGCCGTCAGGGTGGTGACCTTCACGCCATAGCGCTGCCTGAGCTGTTCCGCCAGCGCCAGCAGACGCGCCTCCCGGCGGGCCACCAGCACCAGATCGTAACCGCGAGCGGCGAGACGATCGGCGTAGACCGCGCCAATCCCGGAAGATGCACCTGTAATCAAAGCCGTTGAACGTTGCGTAGTCATTGTCGTACCTCTTGAAGGGGAAAGGTGGTTTTAATATGAAACTAAATAAACTGTGCGCCATTTGGTTTTATTATGCAACCATGTCGCCGGAATTTTTTAATCTCTGCGTTGGGCGGTGGAGATGACCGTCCGCAAAAGCGCGGTTTTACAGTAAAGTGAATAGACAAACTCACGATCCCACCGTCGGTCCGGAACGGTCTCTCTCAGGAAGGGTATGAAAAAGCTGTTGCTGGTTCTCTTTGTCTTAACTGCATTTGCAGCGAACTCCATTCTTTGCCGCATCGCCCTGAAGAACGGCCATGCCGATCCTGAAACCTTCAGCATGCTGAGATTGCTGGGGGGAGCGGCAGTGCTGTTTGTCTGGCATCTGGCGCGGGGAAGGCTGAAAGAGATACGCTGGAAAATCATCGACGCCCTGCTGCTGTGCGCCTATGTTCTCTTTTTCTCGCTGGCGTACGTCCAGCTCAATACGGCGACAGGCGCATTGCTGCTGTTTGGCGCAGTCCAGGTCTGTATGATCGGCTGGAGCGTGGTAAAAGGCGAGAAACTGAGCGGCTATAAGGCCTGCGGGATCGTCATTGCCGTAGGGGGCATTATTACCTTACTGCTTCCTGGCGCGACGGCGCCTCCGCTAGCGGCGGCCATTACGATGGTGGCCTCTGGCCTCGCGTGGGGAGCCTATTCGCTGCGCGGCAAAAATATCCAGGCTGCGGCGGGAACGACGAACGGAAATTTCATCCTGAGCCTGCCGGTTATTCTCGTTGTAAGCCTGATACGACAGGCGCCAGTCCATATTGACGCCAGCGGCATCATCCTGGCCCTGCTTTCCGGCGGGCTGGCATCTGGCGTTGCCTACGTGCTCTGGTATGCCCTGGTTGGCACGCTCTCTTCAGCAACCGCCAGCACGCTGCAGCTGAGCGTTCCGTGTATTGCGGCGGCAGGGGGTGTGTTATTTCTTGGCGAGGTACCGGATCTGCGGATGTTGCTTTGCACGCTGGCGGTGCTGGCCGGAATAGCAATGGTTATCGCCGCCGATAACAAGAAGCGGCAACAGCCGGAAAAAAACGGTTTATGAACGGGCAGGAGGTAATGATTCTCCCGCCCTCATCTGGCTTTCACTAAGCAGTGATAAAATTTAAACCTTTATATTTTTGTGTGTTTAATTGCATTATATAAGTGGGTAGATTATTTTTTGTACAGATTCAATAAAATTTGCCCTAACTGAAATAAATGTACAGACTTTACTTAATCATTTTTAAAAGAAGTAAAAATTTAACTTATTGATTTTAATGATTTATTGTATAAATGATTTTGTTGCTGCAATAATAGGCAGGGAGCATATATTAATAGCACGTTAACTAAATTATAATTCTTTCATATCCGGCAGATAGGTGAGGTTAGTATGCGGTTTATTGTCATGTTGTTAAGCGTTGTGGTTGCCACCCATGCCTGGGCGGGTGAACTGCCCAAACCTGCCGGTAAAGCGCTTTTAACCCTGTCCGGTAATATTCAAAATACAAACGAAGAGGGTAAAGCCGTTTTCGATGTCGCCAGCCTTGAGAAACTCGGGATGGTCAGTTTTCAGACCACTTCGCCCTGGTATAATGGACGTACAACCTTTACGGGTGTGCCGCTGCAAAAGATCATGGATTACGTTGGAGCAAAAGGCACCGTTGCTAAGGTCATTGCGCTCAATGACTACACCACCGTTATCCCGCTTAGTGATTTCAAAAAATACAACGTTATCCTTGCCTTGAAAGTCAACGGTGAATACATGCGTATCCGTGACAAAGGCCCGCTATTCATTGTGTATCCCTATGACAGCCTGCACGAGCTGAATAATCAAATTTATTATTCACGATCGGCATGGCAGGTCAGCAAAATGAATATTGAGTAGGAGTTCAGAAGCGCAACATGAACAGGATACTGGCGGGCATCATTTTTTTCCTATTTATCTCTACGGGATATATCTCTTTTCTTGTGCACGAGAGGCAACAAGAGCTACAAAAACTGACGCACTATACGGACTCATGGTCTGCAGCTCAGCTGGTATCAGAATTTTATCGATTTGAATCAACGCTTGGTCTTTACGCCAACGGTATTGACGCATTGACGATAGACGACGTACGCCTGCGTCTTGACATTATGCTCAGCCAGAGCGGTTTAATGAAAGAGGGCGATCTGGGGCGCTATATCGCCAGCAATAAAGCGCATCATGAACTGGCGGTAAATATAGAAAATATTCTCAAAGAACTGGACGCTAATCTTGAGAAAATGGATCGTTCAGAGCTCCAGACATACCTGATTCAAATGCACCTGCTTGATGCCCCTTTAAGCCGCCTGTCATCCAGTGCATTAGATAATGATATTAACTCGATCAATAAAGCTAATCTTAAAATACAGACATTATATTATATTTATTCAGCCGCTTCTTTACTGCTCATCATTTTGAGCGGCATTCTTGGGGTACTCATATTCTTCCAGAACAGAAATATTCTGACGGCGCATCTTCAGGTCAAAAGCCTTGCTGAAGAGCTGCAAAAATCTAAGGAAAAGCTGCAAATCCAGAATACGCAACTGGAATATGATGTTTACCATGACTCGCTGACAGGAATGAATAACCGTCAGTTTTTCTGGGGAAATATAAAGAAAATCATTCAGGTGGCAGAAAAAAATAATGATTCTGTAACGGTAATGCTCTTTGATTTAGATCGTTTCAAGGAGATCAATGATACTTATGGTCATGATGTTGGCGATATGTTGCTGCGCCAGATCTCCGAACGCCTGATTGCCATGAGCCTGACATCCGATACGCTTTATCGCTTAGGCGGGGATGAGTTTGCCTTTCTCTCAAGCGGTTTGACAGAGAGCAGCGCCGTTTCACGCGCGCGGAAAATATGTGCTTCCATCAACCAGCCGTACACTATTTATAACACCATCATTAATATCGCCACCTGTGTCGGGATTGTTATCTCAGACACGGAGCGCCGCTCCGACTTTCTCTATAAATTTGCCGATCTGGCCCTGTATGAAGCCAAAAAAGAGGGCCCCGGTCAGATAAAAGTCTTCCGGCCGATCATGTTACAAAAGCTGCAGGAGAGCAGAACCCTTGAGCACGATCTGGCGATGGCCTTAGCGAATAAAGAATTCGTGGTTTATTATCAGCCCATTGTCGATTCGTTCAGCCGGGAAATTTACAGCTATGAAGCCCTGGTTCGCTGGGTGCATCCATTAAAGGGCCTTCTGTCGCCCGATAGCTTTATTCCCGTTGCTGAAAAAACAGGCATGATTAACGAACTGGGAAGGTCGGTGCTTGAAATCGCCTGCCGGGAAGCGGCGACCTGGGCGGTTCCGGCAAAAATCTCCGTGAATGTTTCGCCTATCCAGCTCAGCAGCAAAGCCTTTGCCGGCATCGTGCTCTCCATTCTGGAGGAGACAGGGCTTTCGGCCAATCGTCTGGAGCTGGAGGTGACGGAATCCTCTCTCTTTACCGATAACGATACTCCGCTCAATACTCTCAACATGCTCAGAGCCCGTGGCGTGCAAATCTCCATTGATGATTTTGGTACGGGATATTCTTCCCTTTCGCGGTTGAGTAAGCTCGCCTTCGATAAAATTAAAATCGATAAATCCTTTGTGCATTCGATATCTGACCAGGACGACGCCCTGACCATCATCAAACTGATCACCGGTATGGCGAAGTCTCTTAATATGAAGGCGGTTGCAGAAGGGGTCGAAACGCAGGAACAGCTGGAAAGTCTTCAGGCGCTGGGCTGCGATCTCGCCCAGGGCTATCTGTTTGGTAAACCGCAGCCGGGAATCGATGGCAGGATCCGCAACGGATAAATCGCGTGGCTGAATGAAGGCGTGGTGAAAAAAGAAAAAAACATAAATGCCCGTCAGGGCATTTATGTTTTAAAAAGCCATTAATGGAAGAACAGTGCAATCAGGATAATGATTGGAATAGGTACGCCTAAAAAGAAGAGTAATAGTGAGCGCATTTTAAACCTCCTGCTTAATTAAGAATTATAAATCACGTTGACGACCACCGAAGGTCGCACACAGGCTGGCAACGAAAGCACCGGCCAGCAGCGCAATAAATGTCCAGAGCATCAGATAGCTTGTGGTTTTACGTGCGGCATCAGCAGCTTGCTGCGCTTTCTCCTTCGTTTCTTTTAATTTAGCCTGGGCTTTGTCATAGGTGGTTTGTACACGCTGTTCAGCTTCTTGCTGACTGATACCCGTCTTTTGTGCAATCAGCTGGGCAACATACTGACGATCTTCCTGCGGTAAGGTACCGGTGGTGATGCTATTGGCAAAAATACCGGTCACTTCACTTACCTGCGCAGGCGTTAATGGCTCAGCAGGTGCGGCTGGCGTGGCGGGAGCAGGCGCAGGTGCAGCGGTTGGGTCAGCAGGATCGGTGGCACCGTTTGCTGGTGCGGCCGGTGCCGGTGTGGCAGGGTTACTGGCCCTGAACATCGAATTCACAAAATAGTCCATGGATGAACCCGGTGCCTCAGACGAACTGTTCGCCATACCCGCCGCGCCAGCTGCCGTGGCCGTCGCAGCCCCGCCAGCAACGGTACCCACGACTTTAGCGCCGCCGCCAATCAGTGCGCCCACGGTGCTTGTAAACAGCGCCGCAGAAACCAGTGCCGCGACAGCCCAGGTTAAAAAACCGTGGGCAGTATCGCGGAAGTACACTTCATCGGTACGGGTATCGACCCATTTGGTACGCAGGCGCCCGGCTAAATAGCCGCCCATGCCTGACGCCACAATTTGTGTGAACGTCAGCCAGGCGATGGCTGCGATACCCACCGTACCGGCGTCGAGCCCGCGGTTTTCCCAAGGCGAAATCGTTGTCAGACCCAGCCCGGTGCCCAGCATAAGCAAAATCAACGACAGGGAGGCCGCTGCCGCCGCGCCGGCAAAGATGGCACCCCATGATACGGCGCTGCTGTTTGTCGCAGGCAGGGGCAGCCGCGAATCGGGATACGTAGTGTTAACCGTGGCGTGTTCATGAATGTGAGTCATAGCTGTTGTCCTTTAATTAATCTTTGCGTTCGGAACCAGGAACTGATTGAAAAACAGGAAACATTATCAACTTGAACGTTTAAGCCCTTCAGGGACCGGATGATGTCATTTATAACGAGGAAGGCTGTAAAACTGACCGAAATAAAAAACAAAAATCAACGATCTAAGAATAGTTGATAATTTTGCGCCGGACGGCTTTTCAGCTTTAAAAATCCGTTACCGCTTCGGATAACGGATTTTATAATTAGCCTTGTTGTCGTCAGGCGCGTCAAAATAAAGGCAACAGAATTAGACTACGCCGGTACCGCCGTCTGAGCACCAGACCTGACCGGAGGCATACGAACAATCTTCAGATGCCAGCAGAACATACAGCGGCGCAATCTCCACGGGCTGACCCGGTCTGCCCAGCGGGGTATCTCCCCCGAACTGCTGCACCTTCTCCTGCGGCTGTCCGCCGCTTGACTGCAATGGCGTCCAGTAAGGGCCCGGCGCCACGGCATTCACGCGGATGCCTTTCGGCCCAAGCTGTTTTGCCAGGGATTTGGTAAATGCCACGTTACAGGCTTTGGTCTGGGCGTAATCCAGCAGGATTTCGCTGGGCTTAAAGGCCTGAACCGAAGAGGTATTAATAATCACCGCGCCTTCCGACAGATGACGCAGGGCGGCGCGGGTGATCCAGAAGGGGGCATAAACGTTGGTTTTGAAGGTCGCGTCGAAAGCGGCGGTGGTCAGATCTTCAATGGATTCGCAGAACTGCTGTCTGCCCGCATTGTTGACTAAAATATCGAGTCCACCCAGCTCCGTCACCGCGCGCTCAACCAGCGTCTCACAGAACGACTCCACCCGAATATCACCCGGGATCGCAACGGCTTTGCGTCCTTCCGCCTGAATCAGGGCAATAACGGCTGCGGCATCGGACTCCTCTTCCGGCAGATAGCCAATGGCCACGTCCGCACCTTCACGGGCGTAGGCAATCGCCACCGCGCGACCAATCCCGGAATCGCCGCCGGTAATCAGCGCTTTTTTGCCAGAAAGTCTGCCCGAGCCGGTATAACTCGTCTCGCCATGATCGGGGATTGGCTTCATCTCTGACGCCAGTCCGGGCGTTTGCTGCGGCTGTTCCACAAACGGGGGTTGTGGGTAGTTTTTTGAAGTGGTGTTTCCTGATGTCATCCCGACCTCCTTTATCAATGAATTTAAAGCGTAGCCACTGTGACGGAACGCACCTTTCTGGAAGGGATAATTCAGATTATTCTTCTTCTGGATATATTTTTGATTTTATCTTCACTTTGTAAGGTCATTAAACACGCGCCCCCTTTTGGGCCGCAAGCGTGAGGGCGGAGGAGATTATTTGTGCTGTTGTTTACGGGTAATACCGGAAATGAAGCGTCTGAGATGTTTTTTGGGTGAGCCTCTGCGTGTGGCGTTGATTTTTGCCGGATCGACTACGACCTTATTCGCTTCCGGGAGGATCGGCTTTTGGCTGCCCGAGCGAAGTTGCCAGAGTGCGCCTGAATCGCCATGAATAATCAACGCGCCTGAAAGGAGGAGGGGAAATAAGATCTTCTTCATCCTCTTTAGCCTCTCTCTTGAACGAGCATGCAAGCAGGGCAGAGTTTCCGCCGACCCTCTGCCCGCTGTGCTACCTTATTTCTCTATCATCTGGATAATCTGATCCCGGTTGATCGCATGTTCATTTCCCGCGATATCTTCATAAGTAATGAGGCCATTATCATCATCAACTTCGGGTTTTCCGTGAGTAATAATCATCTCACCATTTTTCTTCTGTAAAACATAATCGCTTGAACATCCGGCGACGGTGAGGCTCAATAGCACCAGGCTTATTACAGCCACAACTTTCTTCATTACAACTCCTTATTTACTCAAGCCTGTCACAGGCACAATGATGCTGCACGCTAGTTAAATTGCGTCAGAAGCAGTGCAGCATAAATCACGAACATGAAAAAGAGCGTACCGATAACGACGCGTCGTTCGAGAGCCGAAGTATTTTTGTCAGCACGCTTCTCTGGTTTATTTAACATGATTGCCTCTTTTCGTTAGCCCACCATTACCCCTGAAACCCTTACCGGCAGGTTATATTTGTGGGTATGTTGTAAGAAGTTTTCTACTTTTGCAGCAGAGTCATTCCATTCGTAGGCCTTATTAAGTAAGGCATATTTCCCGGTGCCAAAACGATGGTAGGGCAGTAATTCGATAAATTTGAACGCGGGGCGATGCCAGGTCAGGGAATGTATCAGCATTAACAATTTTTCAGCCTGTTCGGGACTATCGTTAAAGTCTGGAATCACCGGGATACGGATAATAATCTGTCGATCTCCCTGCAATAATCTTTCAAGGTTACGCAGGATGATCTTATTACTCACCCCGGTATAGCGTTTATGCTGCTCGTCATCGGCGCTTTTCAGGTCATAGAGAATCAGATCGCAAACCGATGCGATCTGTTGAACGGCGCGCCACGGGGCGTACCCGGCGGTTTCAATTGCCGTGTGAATATCCTCTGCGCTAATTCGTTGGATGAGTTGTGTGGCAAAATCGGGCTGGGTACAGACTTCACCCCCGCTGAGAGTGATGCCGCCCCCGGATTGACGAAACCAGGTCTCATCCGCCATGACGCGGTGAAAAACGGCCTCTGAGGTCAGTTTTTCCCCTGTCACATTAAGTGCACCAGCCGGGCAGCTCTCTTCGCATCGCCTGCAACCCTGGCACTGACGCGAGCGATCAAGCGTGTGCACACCGTCCACCCAACGATGTACGCCGGCCGGGCAGTGCAGGGCACATTTTCCGCAGTGAAGACAGCGCTCAGCATGCCAGAAGATCTCGCTGCCGGGGTTGAGTCCTTCCGGGTTGGCGCACCAGCGGCAGCGCATCTGGCAGCCTTTCAGAAACACAACGCTGCGGATCCCCGGTCCGTCATGCAGCGAAAACCGCTGAATATGTGTTATCCAGCCGGATGTCGGCTCAGAAGCGACGTTGAGTGGTTCGGCTGATGATCTCATCCTGCACCTCTTTACTTAATTCAACGAAAAAGGCGCTGTATCCTGCGACACGGATCATCAGGTTGCGGTACTCCTCCGGATTTTGCTGCGCCTTCAGCAGCGTTTCATCATCCAGGTAGCTGAACTGCAACTGGGCATTTCCCAGGATACTGGCTGTCCGCAGCAGATGGATAAGGCTGTTTTGCCCTTCCGGCGTTTCCAGCATGCCGTACATAAGCTTGATGTTATGGACCATGCCGATATCCATCTCTTCGACATTGATTCGGCTGACCGAGTTGATGATCGCGGTGGGGCCCAGATAATCCGTCTGCTGGGCCGGGCTTATTCCATCCGCCAGCGGCTTGCCCGCAAGGCGACCGGATGGAAGGGCGCCGGTTATTAGCCCGAACGGCGTATTGTTCGAGATGGAGAGCGTGCCGAATGCAAAAGGTGCATACAGCATCCGGTACTGACGATGCTCCTTTTCCAGAAAGTGCACGCTTTCGCGGGCAATCTCATCCACGGCGGCAATGTCGTTACCGTATTTCGGCACCCGCAGACATGCAGTAAGGAGCGCCTCATAACCGACAAAATTATGGTCGAGCGCGTCAACAATCTGTTGCAGCGTGAAGCGGGAGGTTTCAAATACCAGCGTCCTGATGACCATCAGAGAGTTCACGAAGTCGGCAAGCCCCGTCCAGATAAGTCCCGGCCCCGCATTCAGAAACGCGCCGCCCTGGGTGACATCCTTCGCGGTTGCCATACAGCCCTCGATGAGGCTCGACATCAGCGGTTTTCTGGCATGAGCCGCATGCAGTTTCTGCACGATGAGCGTGACCTGCGCGGCCTTTCTGACCATAGCGGATAACTGGGCCATAACCGCACGTTTGACATCTTCATAGCAGTGGAACTGCGATACCTCGCCGGTGCGGGGGCCTGTCTGCTTCCCGGCGCGCGAGCGGCCGTTATGCAGGGCCATCTCGATCGCTGCGGTGAAGGTGGTATAACCCACCGAGGTCCACTGGTACATTTTCCCCGCTTTCTGCGGCTCGACGCAGCCCATCAGACAGTAGTCACGGGCATCTTCATAGCTGAACCCTTTATGCAGCATCATGCGAATATGCGCATCATCGAAATGGCATGCCGGGAACCCCATTCCGCTGCGCACCACATCCACCACCTTGCGCATAAACGACTGCGGCGACTGATTGTGAATTCGCACGGCGAGGCCCGGCTGATAAATTTTTAATCGCGCGGAGCAGTCCATAATGAGCAGCGTGAGCGGATTGGTGGCATCGCCGCCTTCACGCTTCTGCCCGCCGACCACGAGGTTGATAAAGGGCTGATACCCGGCGAAATACATCGCCGTCGATTCGCTGCAAATCCACAGGGTTTCCGCCATCTTAATCAGCCAGCAGCAAAGCAGCTCTTCAGCCTGGGCATGTGTTAAGGTTCCGTCACTGAGATCGCGTTCCAGCAACGGCCAGAGATATTGATCGACGCGGCCAAGGGAGATCCCGGTCTGATTCTCTTCCAGCATAAACAGCGAATGCACAAACCAGATAGCCTGCAGGGCATCGTAAAAATGCTGCGGAGGATGTTCAGGGACACGCTCGCAAATCGTGGCAATATGCAGCAGTTCTTTCCGGCGAAGGGGGCGGGGCTCGGCCCCGGCCAGCTGGCGCAGATAACGCGCATAGCGCCGGGTGTAAGCCATCACGCCGTCACAGGTGTGCTGCACGGCGGTATAAAAATTAAACGCCTCGATGCCGTCGGAGGTGGCGGGATCGAGGGCGGCCAGGTGCGCGGCTGCCTCATCCCGTATTCCCTTTATCCCTTTGGTCAGCAGAATATTGTCGTAGCCCGGGCAAGCGTCACCGCCGCCGTTTTGTGTTTTAATCGTGACGTCGCATATCGCATCGTCATGACACCACTCCCACAGCCCGACGGTTTTTAGCTGCGTCTCCGCCATCTCATCCAGTGAGCGGCCTTGCCAGTAAGGAAACACCTCTTCCCGCAGGATACGTTTCGTCTCGTCGTCAATCTGGTAGGGATCCTGGGCCCGGAAAGGGAGGTTATCCAGCTCGTTGGCCACCCAGCGCCAGCTTATTTCCGGCGAAACTTCACCCCCGCGCGCGCCGCCGGCAGGGTGGCTGACGATAAGCTCGTTTTCGGCGACATATAAAGGCGCGTTCTCGCAGGCATGACGAAACGCTAACGCCCTGAGCAGAATATTATCCATTCCCGGATTGGCCTGATAAACCCGGGTGACGCTAAGGGCACGATGGGCAGAAATAAAGGGCTTCGCCTGCAAAAAGGCGTCGCGTAGCCGTTCCACACGCGGTGGAAGGGGTTTGCTATTCATACTGTCGATCCTTTAAAACGCAATCACGATGAGTCCGGCGACGATGCAGCCGATCCCCACCTTTTCCAGGGCGCTGCTGCGCAGTTGATAAAAGATGCTGCTCAGGAGTGAAATCATCACAATGCCGGTTCCTGACCAGGCGGCATAGGCGACAATCGGTGAAATCCAGCCCATTAGCATCGACAGGGCAAAAAAGGATGTCGCGTAACAAATCAGGCAGAGAACCGTTATCAGCGTATTTTTGAATGTATTGGTTTGCGGCAGCATTAAGGTGGCAATCACTTCCATTGAGACGGAAATAAAAAGCCAGAAAAAGCCAAATAAAATATTCACCATTTAAAACCACACTGTTATCTTTTTTGTTTGATAGCAAGATTGAGAATTAATGTGCCAATAATAACCATACCCACACCTATCCACGAATCCTGTGCCAGGGTGAAATCAAAGTAACGGGTTTGTATAAAGGTAATACTTATGATCCCGACGGCAGACCAGATAGCATAGGCCACACCTATATGAATCCTCCTCAGGGCGAGAGATAAAAAATAATAGCTTACGCCATAACAGATAATGGCCAGTACACCAACGGAGATAATTTTAAAACTGTCAGAAAGCGATAATAATGTTGTCGCGACGATTTCAATAGATACGGCAGCAATAAGCGCAGTAACGCATCTGGTTAAAGTCATTAGATTATCCTTGGTTATAAGTCACCAATAGTGTTTGGTTCAGGTAACAGGATGCCGGTCAGAATTTAATCCGCTTATTCTATTCTCGGTGAATTAAATGAATACTGTAAAACAGGTCTGTTTAAATAATAAATACCCCCTCAATGACCAGACAGGCTTCGCCCGTCAGCGCCACGCGGCCCGTATCGTTAATATGGCAGATCAATTCTCCTTTACGGCTGCCGCCCTGTTGGGCATGGAGCGTTTTTTTCGCCAGCTTGTCGCTCCACAGCGGGGCCAGAAAGGTATGCGCAGAGCCGGTAACGGGATCTTCATTGACGCCCACCTGGGGCCCAAACCAGCGGGAGCGGAAATCAAACTGACGAGAAGGCGCCGTTACTACCACGCCGCGGGTGTTGAATTTCGCCAGGGCGGTGAAATCTGGCGTTAAGCCATCAAGTTGCGTTTCGTCATCCATGACCACGATCAGATCGGAGGCCTGCCAGATTTCAGTCGCCCCGGCAACGATGCCAAGCGCTGACAAAAGCCCGTCCGGGGCCGCAATCCTGCGGGGGGTGACGAGGGGAAAGTCCATCGTGAATTTTCCGTTATCAGAGGTAACGGTCAACTCACCGCTGCGGGTGAAAAAACGCACCGTCTTGCCCGTCTCTTCGCGACGCAGAAGGACACTGGCTGCAGCAAGCGTCGCATGACCGCAAAGGTCGACTTCAACGGCAGGGGTAAACCAGCGAAGGGCGTAATCATGCCCCTGCTTAACGACAAACGCCGTTTCGGAGAGATTATTCTCGCTGGCTATACGCTGTAACAGCGCATCCTCTGGCCACGCTTCCAGCAGACAAACCGCTGCGGGATTACCCGTAAACGGGCCCTGAGAGAAAGCATCCACCTGGTAAAAAGGAATGCGTTGCGAATAGCTATTTTTCATTCATCACCTCAAGATCGTTATAAACCGTATAGCGTGTCACACCCAGCGCCTGGGCCGCGTGTTGCACGCCCCCCCTCATTTTAAAAATGCCTTTATCGCGCATCTCCGCAACGATTTTAAGACGTTGCGTTTTCTGAATTTTCTTTCCGGTAACGGTATATTTTTCAATAATTTCCTGAATTGATTGCTCAACAAGGCCACCCAGGTTGAGATCGGCTGCATCCGTTTCGGCAGGCGCGGTGGCCATGATGATGTCGAGACTTTTGCGAATGTGTTCATACGGTGAGGTGTCGACATTCATGCAGAAAGCCATCAGCGGATGGCCGTCATCGCTGTAGTAGATGGTGGAGGCGCTGTTGAGGATCTTCTCCGAGGCAGTCACGGTTTTATAATCTTTAACCGTCAACGATTTACGGCCCTCGTTTTTACTGAGCAACAGGGCAAATCCCTTATCTTTCTCGGGGCCAGATAACAGGTGGTCGCCTTGACGTCTGCCGCTGACGTGCCCGTTAATGATTTTGACGATCGAGCATTCGGGCGTGGTGAGATTGTGTAAAACGGCTTCCTGATTGGCGGAGAGCGTACCCGCCAGCGCATCCATGGCAGCTTCCAGTGGCCCGGAAATCAGCTTAATTTGTTCTGCATATTCTGACTTCATCATTTTTCCTTCGTCTGGGTCATTGTCAGGGCCACGAGTTTACCATTTGCCACGCGAACCATCGCCTCTGCAGGGGAGGGATGGGCTGGCAGTCTTAAATTATACTCATAATGTTTAATTATCAACAAAAAGTTGATTTGTGGTTTTTTCAGGGGTGAATTCACTGCCACTGATGGCGGGCTTTCCAGCCGGGAGCCTCTGAAAAGTGGGAACAAGTATGAAAATCATTGGACTTATAGCGTTAGCGGGTATCCTGACGGCGTGCAGTGTTATCCATCCCTTTGGTGATGCGACGGTGTATCAGGTCTATTCGGTCTCTTCTCACCCGGGGCTGGTGGGGCGCTACCACTGTCTGCGCGATGCCTTGTCGGCAGAGGGCTATGGCGTTGAGGTGATTTATCCTGAGGCGGATACCCCTAACTTTTTTGATATCAACAAAGCGCAGCAGCGGATCGCTCAGGTAGATATGTACCATGTACGCGGGTCAGAAGAGATCAGTATCACGCTCATTGCCGGGGCAAAAACAGATCTCCGCACTCTGGATGGCATCATGCAACCCTGTGTAAGACGGTAATAGGCTGAGGGGAAAGGCCATCCTGATGGGGCAATATGTTAGGATAAAAAAAACAATCAGGCGCTAAATAAGAGGGAGAGGCATGATAAGAAAAAACAGAATCGTTGTGGATTATTCATTATCAGCCCTGGAGCGTACTAACGCTGGCAAGCTCATCAACGATCATAAAAAAGAACACCTCAAACCTTACGGTTCTCTTTTTCTCATTCATAAGGCTGCGGTCTCTGTTTTAGCTGTGGCGGCCTTATTTAATTTTATCACCCTGTTGCAGTTAAGCCTGCAAACCGCCCCCGACGGTGATTTTCTCGCCAGAACAAAAATGTTCAGTATCGCGCTGCTCGTGCTGTTTGGCGTCGCGTTGGCGCTGTTCAAACTCTATGATGTGGTCATGAATAAGGTCATGCAAAAGCAGCAACAGGCTGAGCAGGAAGACGAGGAGACTTTACAGAAAGTGAAGCTCAACCGCTTCTTTATTGAAAATATCACTAACACCGCCAGCGTTAAAATCTATTGGGAAAAAGTGAAGGAAAGCTACAGGAAAGGGGGTTTTATTTTTATCCATATGCGCAGTGATAATTGTGTGGTGATACCCGAGAGAGTATTTGCCTCAGCAAACGAAGCCGCAGAGGTGTTTGACTTTATCAACGCGCAGTTAGCGCAAAATAGATAATCGATGACAACCCAACAGCAGTTCAGCTTCGCCACCCGCCCGCTGGTGCCTTTCGCCCATGATTACACCCATGGCGAAACGGAGCCCTGGCACAGCCATACCTGCGCCCAGCTTCTGCATACCCTCAGCGGAGTGGTGCGGGTAGAGACCGGGCAGGGGATCTGGATTGTACCGCCGGGGCGAGGCGTCTGGCTGCCTGCCGGGACGCAGCACCGGCTGCTGATCACCGGTGACGTGGCGGCCCGGACGCTCTTTATTGATCCCTTCGCCCGGGCGGATTTACCCTCGGTCTGCCAGGTTGTGCAAATCTCCACCCTGCTGCGCGAGCTGATCGTCGCCTCGCTGCAACTACCGGAAAGCTACGCCGCGGGCAGCCGGGCGGAGCGCATTTACGAGCTGATCCTTGATGAAATCAGGGGGATCGGTGTGCTGCCGTTTAACCTGCCGGAACCCCAGGCCCCCGCGCTGCTGGCCCTGTGCCGCCAGATCCAGGCCGAGCCGGGAACAAAATGGACGACGGCGCTGGCAGCAAAAACGCTCAATATCAGTGAACGCACCCTGCTGCGGCACTTTCGCCAGCAGACCGGGCTGGCATTCAGCGAATGGTTGCGCCGGGCGCGGCTGATGGAGGCGCTGAACCGCCTCGCGCAGGGGCAATCGGTGCTGCGGGTGGCGCTGGACCTCGGTTATGAGAGTCACAGCGCCTTTAGCGCCATGTTCCGTCGCACGCTCGGCGTGGCGCCGAGCGACTACTTCCCGCCCGAGGCGCTCTCCGGCAACGCATTCAGCAAGGCCTGAAGCGACGCCCGGGAAACATCGTTGTCGATGCCCGTTCCCCAGCGGCTCCCACCCTGCTTAAAGCTGCAGCGGATATAGGCCGCCGAGCGGCTTTCGCTACACCTCCCGAGGGTATGCTCGTGATAATCCTCAATGGCGAAGGCCAGATGAAAACTGGCTTTTATCGCACTGGCGGCGGCAGAGAGCAGGCCGTTGCCGTTCCCCTCCAGGATCACAATCCCGTCGGCGGTCTGGACGCGGGCCCACAGCAGCAGCCCGCCGTCGGCCTGGCTTTCGGTGCGGTAATCCAGCAGCTGCCGCGGGGCGTGCTGATGTGGCCCGTACAGCTCGCGATAAAGCTGCCACAACGCACTCAGCGTCATCTCGGTACCTTCCCGATCGGTGTGCGCCTGAACGTGGCGGCTAAAGTCCTGTTGCAGGGCCCGGGGCAGCGCCAGGCCATGATTTTGCTCCAGCATCCACGCCGCGCCGCTTTTGCCGGACTGGCTGTTCACGCGGATCACCGCCTCATAGCTACAGCCGATATCTTCCGGGTCCACCGGAAGATAGGGCATCTCCCAGCGCGGGGAGGCGGACTGTTCCCGGGCGTGAAACCCCTTTTTGATGGCGTCCTGATGCGAGCCAGAGAAGGCGGTAAAGGCCAGCTTACCGGCGTAAGGATGGCGGGGATGCACCGGCAGCTGGTTGCACTGCTCCACAAGTTCCACCACCTGCTTCATATCGCTGAAATCGAGCTTCGGCGAAATCCCCTGGCTGTAGAGGTTCATCGCCAGGGTCACCAGACAGACGTTCCCGGTGCGCTCCCCGTTACCGAACAGGCAACCTTCCACCCGGTCGGCACCCGCCAGCAGGGCGAGCTCGGCGCTGGCAACGCCGCTGCCGCGATCGTTATGGGGATGGACGCTGATGCAGACCTCGCTCCGACGGGAGAAGTGGCGGCAGAAATACTCGATCTGATCGGCATAGACGTTGGGGGTGTTGACCTCCACCGTGGCAGGCAGGTTGACGATCATCGGCCGTTCGGCAGAGGGTTCCCAGACATCCGCCACCGCCTCACAGATATGCAGGGCAAACTCCGGTTCAGTAAAGCAGAAGGTTTCCGGCGAATACTCATAGGTCCAGCGCGTCTGCGGGTTGGCCTCGCACAGCGCGCGTATCTGCCGCGTGGCGCTGACCGCCAGCTGCACAATCTCCTCCTGGCTCTGGCGAAAGACCAGCTGGCGGAACAGCGGCGCAGTGGCGTTATAGAGATGCACCGTGGCGCGTTTTGCCCCATCGAGGGAAGCAAAGGTGCGCTCAATCAGATCGCTGCGGGCCTGGGTAAGCACCTGAATGGTGACATCATCCGGGATGCGCTGCTCCTCAATCAGCTGGCGGACAAACTGAAAGTCCGTTTCGGAGGCGGAGGGGAACGCCACCTCAATCTCCTTGAAGCCGCATTTGAGCAGTTGCTCCCAGAAGCGCAGCTTGCGGGAGATATCCATCGGTTCCGCCAGCGCCTGGTTGCCGTCACGCAGGTCGGTTGAAAGCCAGCGCGGGGCGTGGGTCAACATCTTATCCGGCCACTGGCGGTCGGGTAACGAAATGGGGGCATAGGCCACGTACTTTTGCGAAGGGTTGCGCAACATAGGGGTTCTCCAGGTGATGTTCTGTTTTTATCCTGGCGAAGAACGGGGCAGGGCACTGGCGCATAACTGACAACCTGTGGCGAGGAACCGCCATTTATTTCACTCCGAGCAGAGCCTGCTCCATCAGTTGCGCCAGCAGGGTCTGCGCCCGTGGCTCTGCCTCGCTGCCGTGCTGCTCGAGGGTGATCCCCAGCCTGCCCGGCGTGGGTAGGACGCTTCCCGCCACCCGCAGGTTGGCAGGCATCCCGATCCGGGTCCGCAGCGTTACGCCGAGCCCGGCCTGCACCGCCGCCCAGATCCCGCTCAGGCTGTGGCTGACAAAGACCACCCGCCAGGGGATGCCTGCCCGGTTCAGGCAGTCGATGGCGTGGGCGCGCATCAGGCAGGGGGTGTCGAACATCACCAGCGGCAGGGGCTCGCCCCGGGCCAGCAGGGAACGGATCTCCATCTCCGGGGGCTGGATCCACACCATCTGGCTCTGGCCGATCGACCGTCCTTTGCGTGGCTCACTCTCGTTCTGCCACAGCAGCACCATATCCAGGGCGTGATCATCAAAGGCATTGAGCAGCGCCCGGTTGCGATCCACTCTGGCAACGATCCGCACTCCCGGATGGTGGCGTCTGAATTCGCCCAGGATGCCCGGCATCAGCGACTCACCAAAATCCTCCTGCATGCCGATGCGGATCTCCGCCTGCAGCAGCTCGCCTTTTAGCGCGAACTGCACCTCGTCATTCAGCGCCAGCATGCGGCGGGCGTAGCTCATGACGATCTCTCCGTTGCGGGTCAGCGTCAGGCCTCGGCCCTTTTTCATCACCAGCTCTGCGCCGCACTGCTGCTCCAGCTTTTTGAGCTGGGCGCTCACCGCCGAGGTGGAGCGGCAGAGATGGGTGGCGGCCAGGGCAAAGCTGCCGCACTCAATGCCGGTGACAAAACTGCGCAGCGCATCAAGGTCGAGCGTCGGAGGGAGCTTGTTCATAAACGTCCTGAAATACGGGATGGTGGTGCAAATATAATTTGATTTTCAGGATGAAACTATGGGGCCAGAATCGCCTTACTGTCAATGCGGAGAGAACATCATGGCCACATCCCTTACTTCTGAAACCCTGAGTCGCGTCGCGCCGAAACTGGCCGAGCTGAGCAGGGAGGTGCTGTTCAATGACATCTGGAAACGCGACGCGCTCTCCCCACGCGATCGCAGCCTTATCACCCTGGGCGCGCTGACGGCGCTGGGGCGGGTGCAGCAACTGCCCTGGCATATCGACTTCGCCCAGCAAAATGGCCTGACCCGGGAGGAGATTACCGAAGTGTTCACCCATCTGGCGTTCTACGCCGGCTGGCCTGCGGCGGTCTCCGCTCTCGGCTGCCTGGAAGAGGGGTAACCCAATGCCTTTTACTCGTATCTCCCTGCGGCCGGGGTACAGCGACGCGCAGATAGCACGGATCTCCGACCTCCTCCAGCAGAGCCTGGAGGCGGAATTCGCGGTTCCGCCGGGGGACCGCTTCCAGATTTTTGAGGAGATCCCGGCCAGGCGGCATCTATTCGATCGCCACTATAAAAGCGGCGGGCGCAGCGACAAGTTTATTCAGTTTCACATCCTGGCGGGCAAGCCCCGCACCGCTGCGCAAAAGCGAAATCTCTGCCGCCGGCTCTGTGAAGAGCTGCACAGGACGCTGGCTATTCACCCGGATGACGTGATGGTGATGATCCAGTTCAATACCGCCGAAGAGTGGAGCTTTAGTCGGGGACAGATGCTGTCAGAGGAGGGGTTATGATCGTTATGCAGTATCGCTTCACGCTGCCAGCCGACTACAATATGACCATTATTGAACGGCGCATCGCGGAGCATGGTGCGAAACTGAATGGCTTTCCCGGCCTGCTGTTTAAGGCCTTCCTTGTTGCCAGACGCGATGCCGATTTTAGCGTGGAAAACCGCTATGCACCGCTCTACGTCTGGGAGAGTGTCGCCGCGATGACGCAGTTTTTACAGAGCCCCGGCTTTCGCAGGCTGACACAGGATTTTGGCTGGCCGCAGATCGACACCTGGCTGGCGCTGCGCCTGCCGGCTGTGGCAGAGGTGAAAAGTGCCGCCTGGCTGTCGATTGCTCGTAAGACGATCCCCGCGCACAGCGACCTGTCGGCACTGCAACTGGACGCTCCGCTTTGCGGGTGGGATGTCAGCCGCTGGCAACTGTTGCAGGTAAATTTTGGCGAGACGCCGCAGGAGGGCAAGGAGAATTATCGGGTTGCGTATGTGGCGAGTGAGGACATGGGTTAAGTCCCCCACCGTTGATCAGGCTTAACTCTTGATACAAGGTGTCCGGCGAACCGGGCACCTGTTTTTTCCTTTCAAGGCTCTCTATTTCGGATGGACATAAAAGAATAGATGCTAAGGCGCTGGACGCTGGAAGGGCAAAATGCCGGTTACATATGGGATTTGCCCAGGATGGAGCGGCCTTAAAAGCTTCAAGCAATGCCCATCTATCCAGGATAATAGAATTCGATTCTGATGCCGCTCGGTTCGTAACACATCATATGCAGTGATGGCCCCTCCCGGATTAAAGTGGGTTCAAATTCGATTTCAATCTGATTCGCCTTTAACAGGTCAACAAGCCTGAACAGATCCACTTTATTTTCGACCCGTAAAGCTAAGTGATGAAGTCCGACATTGGTTTTACGATAAATGTAATGGGCTCATCGGTTTGTGTTTTCCATAGCGTGATGGTCAGCGCATCATCTCTTACGAAGATGGCGGGATAATCTTCACGTCGTTTCACTTCCTCCCAGCCCAATATATTGGTAAAAAACGCAGCGCTTTCTTCAAGCTTAGATACGGCTAAGCCGATATGCTGCACACCAGCAGTAACAGCCATCGTTGTGTTCTCCAGAGAAAGTGTTTTAGTCAACGTTTACATCACCCATCGGTAAAGACGTCTGGCGGATGTGGCGGTCAAGGAAGTCCCGAATATCAGACCCTATCTCTCTGGCGTGCGTTTCAAGGGCAAAGTGGCCCGTGTCGTAGAAGCGGATTTCCGCGTCTGGCAGATCGCGTTTCCAGGCTTCAGCGCCCGCCGCCATGAAAAAGGGATCGTGTTTACCCCACACAGCCAATAACGGGGGCTGATGCTGACGAAAATAGTGCTGAAACAGAGGATACATCTTCACGTTTGAGGCGTAATCCAGTAACAGGTCAAGCTGAATCTCGGCATTACCAGGCCGTAATACCTGCATTCCTTCAAGGGAATAGCCATCGGGTGAAACCAGGCTTTGATCGGCAACACCT
Source organism: Leclercia sp. LSNIH8 (assembly GCF_002920195.1). Lineage (NCBI taxonomy): Bacteria > Pseudomonadati > Pseudomonadota > Gammaproteobacteria > Enterobacterales > Enterobacteriaceae > Leclercia > Leclercia sp. LSNIH8. Next base: position 782,909 of record NZ_PQJY01000001.1, read on the forward strand.
TCCAGATACTGCCATTTGATTGAAGCCGGGGTCGGAAACTCACGCAGCGCATGCCGGTTTTCAGACGTGGGCTCGCGCCAGTATCTCTGAATGGGTTCCCAGGCCTCGCCCAGGCCCTCTTCGTAGGCATTGCCATTCTGGGAAATAAGCGCTGTCACACGCTCCGGATGGGCTAATGCCAGCCGCCATCCGACAGGGGCACCGTAGTCATGAACCAACAGCGCATAGCGGTTGAGATTAAGTGCTTCGGTAAACCGGTCAATGGTTTCCGCGAGCTGGTCAAAGGTATAAGCGTATTCACCGTGCGCTGGCGCCTCGGTAAAACCGAAGGCCGGCAAATCTGGCGCGATTAAGTGATAACGATCCGCCAGCTGGGCAAAAAGATCCCGAAACATAAATGATGAGCCCGCGAAGCCGTGAAGTAACAACAATACAGGCGATGCCGGATCGCCGGCCTCACGGTAGAAAACGTTAACATCACCTGCCTGTTTATAGCGGTAATGCACCGGCGTAGCGGGAGCAGATAAATCCGTAGTGGAAGAGATCATGATAAGCCTCATGTAACCTTTAAAGTGGCTATTTGAAGGTTACATGTAAATTTGGTAACCTGTCAAAATGATTTTATAAGTTACGGAGCGGTATGGAATTTAAACAATCTTCTTCTCAGCCCCTCTTCCTGGCTGACAACCTTGCGCTGGATTTTATTAACAGTGAATACGGGACAGGGGATGAACGGCACGACTGTTTTGAAGACGATACCCGCGTCATCGACTGGCTGGTGATCGCGGGGCTTGTGCCGAAAGGTACTAAGGCTCCTGATGGGCTCGTGGCGGAAGCCCGGCAGCTGCGCGATGCCGCCAGGGCAGTCGTGCATGCCGCGATGAAGTCCGTTGCGGCTGACCTGACGGTGATTAACCACATACTCCAGGTGGGGCGTCCTGAGACGACTCTGCAGTGGGACGAAGAGACGCAGCGATACCGGATTACTGTTCGGCCGGAGATGCTCAGCCCCGCAGGCCTGCTCTGGCCTGTTGCGGATGCGTTGGTGAAACTCATCTCTGACGATAAGTTTGAATACGTGCGGCAATGTGAAGCGCATAACTGTATTTTGCTGTTTCATGATTTGAGTAAATCCCATCGCCGCCGCTGGTGCAGTATGGCGACGTGCGGCAATCGCATGAAGGTAGCGGCATTCCGGAACAGGAAAAATTCGTAGCGATTCTGGACGAAAAGAGAATTGACTGAGGAGAACGATCGTTCTACCATTAACCTATGAACAAAAATACGACTGACACACGAGAAAAAATCCTCGCGTCCGCTGAAGAACTCATTTACCAGAACGGCATCCATGCCACCGGTATGGACCTTCTGGTGAAGACCTCAGGTGTGGCCCGGAAAAGCATCTATCGCTATTTCGCGAATAAAGACGAAGTGGCGGCTGCTGCGCTGAACGCGCGGGATGTCCGCTGGATGGAATGGTTCAGAAGCGAGTGCGACAAAGGGGATACACCGCAAGAACGTATCCTGAATATGTTCACCGTGCTTAAAGGCTGGTTTGAGTCGGAAGGATACCGCGGGTGTGCATTCATCAATACCGCCGGGGAAGTGGGGGACAGTGCCGATCCCATTCGCCAGATTGCCAGACTGCATAAACAGAAAATACTGGATTATGCCCTGGAGTTGACCGGGCAACTGAATATTGAGCACGCTTCAGCCCTGGCAAGGCAATTGCTGTTATTGGTTGAAGGCGCTATAACCGTATCACGCGTCATGGGCGATTACAGCGCCGCCGATGATGCAAAAGATATTGCTCAATTGTTACTGAAACAGGTCTCGTAAACGAGACCTGAACTCAGAGGCACAGACAATGAAACAGAAATAATTCATCCTCATACCTTTCATACTTATATTCTGTTTTTATGAACAGAATATAAAATTTCATAAATATCTTCTCCCTTGTTGGATATTTATTCCCGACGCTATTCCCTGCCGCCTTTTTTATTCTGATCGGATACGACTTTCGTATCGCAAAGGCCATAAAATTAAGGCGCTATAATCATATTTTGTTGTATACAAACAAAATTTGTTGGCTTGCTTGTAAGGGGCGGTAAAATAAGAATATCGATAATGGCATTTTTTATTTTTTTAATCCTTTTACAGACACACACTTGACGAGGTAGAACGATCGTTCTACCATGAGTGCATGGACAACAAGAATTCTCTGATAAATGGATATTGCGCGACTGCATTTTGCAAAACCGCCATGAATGAAAAGGACGTTATATAACAGGGGGAATAGTTTATGTCTGTCTCTCGAAAATGCGTATTAACCCTCTATCCCAATTTACAGGAGTCTTAACCATGTCTGATGCACAAATTCGTCCGCCACTGCCTCCGTTTACGCTTGAATCAGCAATTGAAAAAGTCAGGCTTGCTGAAGATGGCTGGAATAGCCGCGACGCCGAAAAAGTCGCGCTGGCCTATTCTCTGGATACCAAATGGCGTAATCGCGCAGAATTTGCGAATAATCGCGAAGAAGCTAAATGCTTCCTGGAACGTAAATGGAAAAAAGAACTTGAGTATCGCCTGATTAAAGAATTATGGGCATTTGGCGGCAACCGCATTGCCGTCCGTTACGCTTATGAATGGCGCGATGATTCCGGTAACTGGTTCCGCTCTTACGGAAATGAGAACTGGGAATTTGGCGAAGATGGCCTGATGCAACGCCGTTTCGCCTGCATCAACGACATGCCTATCAAGGAAAGCGAACGTAAATTCCACTGGCCGCTGGGGCGTCGTCCTGACGATCATCCAGGGTTATCGGAACTGGGTCTTTAACGTCCCGTTTTATTCCGCAACGCCCGGCAACGGTCCTGGTCGGGCGTTTGTGTTATTTCACTCAGTTATTTCGCCTGCGGATACTTCGCCACTACCTCACCTGGCCCCAGCTCCCGCCCATCACTCGCCACCATTGTGAGCTTGCGTAACGGCTGGCGATCCCGCGCGTCCACCAGCACCGTACCGGTATCCCCCTCGGCGAACAGGTGTTCATTTCCCCACTGCGAGAGCGCCAGCAGCACGGTTTGCAGTTCGCGGCCTTTCGTGGTCAGCACATACTCCTGCCAGGCGCTGCCGTCGGAGGCGGGTTGCAGCGTCAGGATGCCTTCGTCCACCAGCAGCTTCAGCCGGGTCGCCAGCATGTTTTTGGCGATGCCGAGGCTTTTCTGAAACTCACCAAAACGCGTAATGCCGCTCAGGGCATCACGCACAATCAGCAGGGACCACCAGTCGCCGATAATATCCAGCGAGCGGGCGACAGGACAGGGACTCTCTTCGAGGCGGGTACGTTTCACGGTCTCTCCTTATCAGCAGTAAGTTTAATTATAAAACCAATTACTCCCGCGTACAAAGCAAGCCGTCACTTTGCGGGCAGGCTCCAGGTAATTCGTCACAGATCTGTCACACTGTTAACGACAATAAACAGGTGAGGAATTAGGGATGAGAAAAGCACTAATCGCTGTCGCCGTGGCGGGCAGCATCGGGCTCTCTGGTGGCGTTCAGGCGCAAACCGCGCCGGAAGGGTATCAGCTGGAACAGGTTCTGATCATGAGCCGTCATAACCTGCGTGCGCCGCTGGCCAATAACGGCAGCGTGCTGGAGCTGTCGACCCCGGAAAAATGGCCTGAGTGGGATGTGCCTGGCGGGCAGCTCACCACCAAAGGTGGGGTGCTGGAAGTCTACATGGGGCACTACATGCGTGAATGGCTGGCAGAACAGGGGCTGATGACCGCCGGGGAGTGTCCGGCAGCGAACAGCGTCTATGCCTATGCCAACAGCCTGCAACGCACGGTGGCGACCGCACAGTTCTTCATTACCGGCGCGTTCCCGGGCTGTGATGTGCCGGTGCACCATCAGGAACAGATGGGCACTATGGACCCCACGTTTAACCCGGTGATCACCGACAACTCCCCGGAATTCCGCGAAAAAGCGCTACAGGCGATGAACAAAGAACGTCAGGGGATGCAGCTTGATGAGAGCTACAAACTGCTGGAGCAGATGACCGACTACAAACAGTCTCCGTCCTGCAAAGAGAAACAGGTCTGTTCCCTGACGGACGCGAAAGACACCTACAGCGCCGAGTACCAGAAAGAGCCTGGCGTATCCGGTCCGCTGAAGGTAGGTAACTCGCTGGTGGACGCCTTCACCTTGCAGTATTACGAAGGCTTCCCGCTGGATCAGGTGGCGTGGGGCGAGATCAAAACCGACCAGCAGTGGCGGGTGCTCTCTCAGCTGAAAAATGGCTATCAGGATTCGCTTTTTACCTCGGCAGAGGTGGCGCGTAACGTGGCGAAACCGCTGGTGAAATATATCGATAACGCACTGGTCACCGATCGGGCGAAAGCGCCAAAAATCACCGTGCTGGTGGGGCATGACTCCAACATCGCCTCCCTGCTGAAAGCGCTGGATTTTAAACCCTATCAGCTTCACGGCCAGTACGAGCGCACGCCGATTGGCGGCAAGATCGTCTTCCAGCGCTGGCACGACAAAACTGGCAATCGCGATTTGATGAAAATTGAGTATGTCTATCAGAGTACCGAGCAGCTGCGTAATGCCCAGGTGCTGACGTTAGAAGCCCCGGCCCAGCGCGTTACCCTGGAGCTGAATGGCTGTCCGGTGGATGCTGACGGATTCTGTCCGGTGGAGAGCTTTAATAAGGTAATGAATACCGCGGCGCAGTAAGTTCAGCCCCTCTCCCTGAAGGGGAGAGGGGCTGAAATGTCGGGTGGCGTTTCGCTTACCCGACCTACAAAATCCAACTCTGGTTACGAATCCCGTAGGCCTGATAAGCGTAGCGCCATCAGGCGTTTTTTGTCCGCACGGTTATCAGACGTTTTTGCGCTCGATGGTCTGCTCGCCCCAGAACAGCGAGTCTTTGTCGGTTTTTTGGAAGGCTAACATCAGAACTTCATCATTACCTTCTTCCCAGATTTTCTCTGCCAGTTTTTCGTCATATTTTGCGACTTCAAAAATCGCCTCAGCGATCTCCGGTGACGTATTACGTAAACGCGCAAATTCCCCGACGCGATGTGCTTTAGCTTCTTGAGTTGGCATAGTAATCCTCCTGTTGAGAGTTAACCTTTCAGTTTAGCAGCCAGGCCGGCGACATATTCACCCTGATAGCGGGCAATGTTCAGTTCTGCTTCCGAAGGCTGACGTGAACCGTCCCCCCCGGCAATCGTTGTTGCGCCATACGGCGTACCGCCACGGAGCTGGGAAAGATCAAACAGTTCCGGGGTGCCGTAGCCGATGGGCACAATCACCATCCCGTGGTGCGCAAGGGTGGTCCAGGTTGAGGTGATGGTCTGCTCCTGTCCGCCACCGGTGCCGGTGGAGCTGAACACGCTGGCGACTTTGCCGAGTAACGCATTTTTGGCCCACAATCCTCCGGTCTGGTCGAGGAAGGTGCGCATCTGGCCGGCCATATTGCCGAAGCGCGTTGGGGTACCAAAGATGATTGCGTCATAATCGCCCAGTTCCTGCGGGGAGGCCACCGGCGCGTCCTGCGCTTTACCGCCCGCTTTGGCAAAAGCTTCTGCCTGCATGGTTTCCGGTACGCGTTTGATCACCACCTCAACCCCCTCGATTTTCCTGGCGCCTTCCGCAACTGCATGAGCCATGGTTTCGATGTGTCCGTACATGGAATAGTAGAGCACCAGAATTTTCGTCATTTCGCTTCACTCCTCGCATGATTTTTACGGTCAGCGGCATGCTGCCCTCTTTTAAAGATATGACGTGACAGCGAGACTGCAAATCTGGACGCCATTTATTTGATTTTAAACAATAAAGAATGACAGACTTTCGTCGTAGCAAAATGAAACATTTTCACTAGGGCAAATTTTCGGAATGATAAGAAAGGCTTATGGTTCCGTTTCGGCAGGCTTCATACAAAAGGCTGATATCGTATTGCAGGATATTACGATTCGCTGGCCGAATGCGCCTGCTCCACTAAGCTTAAGTTCACGCGGCGCAGTTAAAGACTCTTTTTTAGCGTCGTCAGGTGGAAGAATTCGCTTTCACTGAATGCAGAATTAAATCTTATGTTTTTAACTCTGGAGGTCCGACATGGCAAACCATCGTGGTGGGTCAGGTAATTTTGCAGAAGACCGTGAAAGAGCATCAGAAGCAGGACGTAAAGGTGGCCAGCAAAGTGGGGGTAACTTTAAAAACGACCCTCAACGTGCATCCGAAGCTGGCAAAAAAGGGGGCAAAAATAGCCATGGCGGCAACAAGAGCAGTTGAGTTGCAGCCGTCTGAAGTAGGGGTCTTTTGACCTCTGGCACCCCCGCCGCCGGGATCCCCGGCGGTTTTTTTATGCCTGTTATTGAAGTGTTATCAAATTCCTTCCACACTAGCGGATTGACTCTTTGTGCTGGTGCCCCATGTCTCTCTCCCGTTATGCCTTTTCGATCAAACCGCAGGAAGCGATCCTGATCCTTATCACCATGTTCTGGGGTGGGACCTTTCTTGCCGTACAGTACGCCGTCACGCAGAGCGGCCCTTTCTTCTTTGTCGGCCTGCGTTTTGCCACGGCTGCGCTGGCGGTGGCGCTCATTTCGCTCAAAACCCTGCGCGGCCTGACCCTGACCGAACTGAAAGCGGGGCTGGCGATCGGGGTGGCGATCGCGATGGGCTACAGCCTGCAAACCTGGGGATTACAGACTATTCCCAGCAGTAAATCGGCGTTTATTACCGCCATGTATGTCCCGCTGGTGCCGCTGCTGCAGTGGCTCTGCCTGCGCCGTATGCCGGGAATGATGTCCTGCATCGGCATTGTGCTGGCCTTTATCGGGCTGATCCTGCTGGCAGGGCCGGAAGATAACCTGCTGGCGCTCGGGCCTGGAGAGATGATCACCCTGGTGGGCGCGGTGGCGATTGCCGCCGAGATCATCCTCATCAGCGCCTGGGCTGGAAAGGTGGACGTCAAGCGTGTCACCGTCGTGCAGCTGGCGACCGCCTCGCTGGTGGCGTTTCTGACCATGATCCCAGCCGGGGAGTCGGTTCCGCCGATGTCGGCAGGGCTGTGGATGGTGGCCCTTGGGCTGGGGATTTTCAGCGCCATTATTCAGGTGACCATGAACTGGGCCCAGCGCAGCGTCTCGCCAACCCGGGCGACCGTTATCTATACCGGCGAACCGGTCTGGGCGGGGATCTTTGGCCGTCTGGCCGGGGAGCGCCTGCCGCTGCTCGCCCTGGTGGGTGCCGCCTTTATCATCGCGGGCGTGCTGGTGAGTGAGCTGAAGCTGAAAAGGAAAAAGAAGGCGCTGCCGGACGACAGCGCCACGCTGGATCAGTCCTGAGTTGCCACTGTGCCCTGCGTCACCCCCGCCATCCGGCGGCTGAGCAGGGCGTTAAGGGCAATCGCGCCAAAGGTGGCCGTGCCGATCCCGCCCAGGGTAAAGCCGCCGAGCGAAAGGGCAAAATCCCCCGCACCCAGCACCAGCGTTACGGCGACCATAATTAGGTTGCCGTTCTGGCTGAGATCAACATGGTTCTGCACCCAGATCCGCGCCCCGGCCACCGCAATCAGGCCAAACACCACAATCGACGCACCGCCAATCACCGGCCCTGGGATGGTGTGGATCAAGGCACCGAATTTAGGTGAAAAGCCGAGCAGCACGGCAATCACCGCTGCCGCCACGAAGACCAGCGTCGAGTAGACCTTGGTGACCGCCATCACGCCGATATTCTCGGCATAGGTGGTCACGCCGCTGCCGCCCACCGAACCCGACAGCATGGTCGCCAGCCCGTCTCCCACAAATGCTCGCCCCATATAGGGGTCCATATTGCGTCCGGTCATGCCGGCCACCGCTTTCAAATGGCCGAGGTTTTCCGCCACCAGGATCACCGCTACCGGGGCAATCAGCATGATCGCCTGACCGTTAAAGGTGGGCGAGGTGAGTTGCGGAAGGCCAAACCACGCCGCCTGTTGCACGAGAGCAAAATCGACCGGTTTACCGAACCCGAAGACACTGGTCAGCAGACCGTAGAGCAGGCAGGCAAGTATCAGCCCCACCAGGATCAGCAGCCGCTGGATCATCCCCCGGGTAAACACCGCCACCAGGCCGATGCAGAGCACCGTCATTACCGCCATCCAGCTGTCAAAGGCGGAGCCGGAGACCCCTTTGACGGCGATAGGCGCCAGGTTGAGGCCAATCGCCATCACCACCGCCCCGGTGACCACCGGCGGCATCAGGCGTTCGATCCAGCGGGTGCCCAGCTTCATCACCACCAGACCGACCGCGGTGTAGATTGCCCCGCAGGCGATGATCCCGCCCAGCGCCACGCTCAGCTGCGGGTTTACCCCCTGGCCGGAAAAACCGGTGGCGGCAATCACCACCCCGACAAAGGCAGCGCTGGAGCCGAGATAGCTCGGCACCCGTCCGCCGGTGATGAAAAAGAAGAGCAGGGTGCCAATGCCCGACATCAGAATCGACAGGTTAGGATCCAGCCCCATCAGAATGGGCATCAGCACCGTGGCGCCAAACATCGCCACCGCATGCTGCACCCCCATCACCGCGGTTTGCGCCAGCGGGAGACGTTCATCCGGCGCGACCACGCCGCTATCAGAGGAGGTCGATTTCAACTGCCAGTGAGGAAAACCGAATAGTGCCATCAGCTGCTCCTTAAGGAGGATTAACAGGCGGGTCGCATCAGCGCGTGGTAGCCGCGGTCAAACCACACCAGGCCCTGGGGCACCGGGTGGCGGGTTATTGCAACGATCTCGCAAAACAGAATGTCGTGGGTGCCGACGCTCACCACCTGGCTAATGCGGCAGTCGAACGAGGCCAGCGCCTCGTCGAGACGTGGACAGCCGGTGGCGCCCGTCTGCCAGCCTGCTGCGGCAAAGCGGTCGGCCATCGGGGTTTTGCCGCCAAACAGATTCGAGAGCGACTCCTGCCCGGCGCTCAGGGTATTGACGCACAGGGTGCGGTTGTCGTTAAACACCGGCCACACCGAGGCGCTACGATTCAGGCACACCAGCAGCGTTGGCGGTGAGTCGGTCACGCTGCATACCGCGCTGGCGGTAAAGCCCGCCTGGCCGGCCGGGCCGTCGGTGGTGATAATATTGACCGCCGCGCCCAGACAGGCCATGGCATCACGAAACGTTTGTTTATCGATATTCATGGTGGCTCCTTATGCCAGCCCGCAGGCGTCTTCAAAACTCAGGCGGGGCAGTCGCCCGTAGAGTTTGCTGGTATCGCCGTAGCCGATATTGATCAGCAGATTGCTTTTCAGGTTGCTGCCGGTGAAGAAGGCCGCGTCCACCTTCTCCCGGTCAAAACCGGACATCGGCCCGGTGTCCAGCCCCAGCGCCCTGCAGGCAACGATCAGATAGGCCGCCTGCATGGTGCTGTTGCGAAAGGCGGTCTCCTCGGCGAGCTGTGGGCTGGCGGTAAACCAGCTCCGGGCATCGCCGTGGGGGAACAGCTCCGGCAGACGGTCGTAAAACTGACTGTCCCAGGCAACGATAACCGTCACCGGGGCGGTGAGGGTCTTTTGCAGGTTGCCGCTGGAGAGGGCTGGGCGCAGCTTCTCTTTGCCTTCCGGGGTGCGGATAAAGACCATCCGCGCCGGAGAGCAGTTGGCGGAGGTGGGCCCCCACTTCATCAGGTCATAGATTTCGCGCAGCGTCTCGTCGCTGACCGGACGATCCAGCCAGCCGTTGTGGGTTCGCGCTTCGGTAAACAGCGCATGCTGCGCCGTCGGGGTGATGGCTTCACTCATGGCAACTCCTTCAGTAAACGTTCGTGGCGGTGCAGCAGGCTGGCGAGCCCGTTTTGCAGCAGGGCGTTAAACGCCTCCGGCTCGGTCACGTTGCAGGCGTGTCCGCCCCGGGGCATCACGGTAAGCAGGCTGCCGGGCAGGGCGGCATGCAGCTCTGCTGAACAGACCGAGGGCACCAGCAGATCGTCGGCGGCGCACATTATCTGCACCGGGCAGTGAATGCGCGCCGTCTGGCGGCTGAAATCGGCCCGCTTCAGGGCATTCAGCCTGCGCAGGAGCGTGGTTTTGCCCTGGAAGTGGGCCAGGGCCAGCGCCTCTTCCGCCTCCATGCGCGGCTGGCGGGCCGCCATCCAGTCGGCGGGATAGAGAAAGAGCGGCTGGGCTTCCACCCACGCCTGCGCCCCTCCGGCATGCAGCAGCCGCTCGCGGATCTGGAAGCAGCGGCGGGTATGGGAATGCAGCGTCAGCCAGCCGTTAACGCACACCAGGGCACCGATCGCCTGCGGGTGATCCACTGCCAGCTGCAGGCCGATAAGCGCCCCCAGGGCATGGCCCACCACGCTGAACCGCGCGATCCCTGCGAGAGAGAGCGCCTGCCACAGCTCGTCGGCCATCGCTGCCAGGGTGTAATCTTCCGGCAGCTCGCCGGGGTTATTGCCGGTGCCGCGCTGGTCGTAGCAGACCACCTGATACCCTTGCTCCAGGTCGGCGAGCTGAGGCAGCCAGTAGCTGCCGCAGCCCCCCAGTCCGGCGATCAGCACCACAACCGGCGCGTCCGCAAAGGGCGGCGGTGAAATGGATAGATTCATGACAACCTCAGCGGCCAATGTGGGCGATGGTGGCAATCTCCACCAGCGCCTCGGGTTTCACCAGCCCGCACTGAATACAGAAGCGCGCCGGTTTATCGCCGGGGAAAAATTCGGCGTAGATCTCGTTAATCGCGGCGTAGTTTTTCCAGTCGGTAATAAAGATGCTGTTGAAGGTCACGTCCGCCATGGTCCCGCCCGCCGTTTCGATAACGCGCTGGATGGTCTGCAGCACGTGGCGGGTTTGCGCCTTTGGGTCATCGGGAAACACCACATTATTGTCCGCGTCGAACGGCAGGGTGCCCGAGACGTAAACCACCCCGTCCGCCAGGGTGCCGGGGACGAAGGGGGCAATCGGCGTGCTGGTGCCCTGGGGGATAATCACAGATTTCGGCATAAGGTAGCTCCTCAGGCAATACGGGCGTAAGCGGCAGGGGAAAGGGCGTCGCAGAAGGTGGCGACGTCAGTAACCCAGCCAAAAAAGGTTTCGATGTTGAACAGCGCAGCCTGCTGGGCAAATGCCGGCCCCGCCTGGTGGGTGGCGTCTTCCAGCACCACGCCGAAGTACTCCAGGAAAAAGCCGTCGCGCAGGGTCGACTCTACGCAGACGTTGGTGGCGATACCGGTAAAGATCAGATGGCGGATGCCGCGGCTGCGCAAAATGCTGTCCAGCGGGGTGTTGAAAAAGCCGCTGTAGCGCGGTTTCGGCAGCACGATGTCCCCCGGCTCCGGCACCAGCTCATTCACCAGCTGGTAATCCCAGCCGCCTTTCGCCAGCAGCTTGCCGTGCAGCTCCGGGCGCTGGCGCATGGTTTTCAGCGCGTTCGATTTGTGGAAGTTGGGCGAGCCAGGGCCGCCCGCCTCTACATACTCTTCATCCCAGCCGTTCTGAAACCAGATAATCAGCATCCCGGCGTTGCGGGCGGCGGAAACCGCGGTGCGGATATTCTCGATCACCGGCCGGGTGGCGGAGACGTCAAACCCGGCGAGGTCGAGATAGCCGCCAGGGCTGGCGTAGGCGTTCTGCATATCCACCACGATCAGCGCACTCTGCTGGACGTCAAAGGTGATGGCTTCCGGGCGTGCGGGCAGAGTGGTCATCACGCCACCTCCTTCGTCATAACCGGAATATGGGCGCGGCACTGCATCAGCGGCTGGATGCGCTCGCCAAAGGTTTCAATCCCGGCAATAAAGTCATCAAAGGTCAGAAGCACCCCTTCAGCGCCCGGCACGCTGGCAACCTCATCGAGCATGCGCGCCACGCTGGCATAAGAGCCCACCAGGGTGCCCATGTTGATATTGACTGCCGAGGTCGGGTCGGCCATCTGCCGCACGTTGGTGTCGGCCCCGGAGCGGGTGTCCTTTTGGCTCTGTTCGCTGAGCCAACTCAGGGCTTCGTCGTCGGCCCCGGCTTTGTAGTGCTCCCACTTCGCCCGCGCCGCCTCGTCGGTCTCATCGGCAATGACCATAAACAGCACGTAGGAGCCGACATCGCGCCCGGTTTTTTCGGCGGCCTGTTTCATGCGCGCAGCGGTAGGGGCAAAGGCTGCCGGGGTGTTCACCCCTTTGCCGAAGCAGAAGTTGAAGTCGGCGTATTTCGCCGAGAAGTCCATTCCCGCATCGCTCTGCCCGGCGCAGATCACCTTCATCGGCACCGACGGCTGGGGGCTGACGCGGCAGTCGTTCATGGTAAAGAACTCACCTTTGAAATCGCTCTTGCCGGTGCCCCACAGATCCCGCAGGACCTGCACATATTCGGTGAGGTAGTCATAGCGCTTCGAAAAATAGTCATCTCCCGGCCAGAGCCCCATCTGCTCGTACTCCGGTTTTTGCCAGCCGGTTACAAGGTTGACGCCAAAACGTCCGCCGGAGATGGTGTCGATGGTGGAGGCCATCCGCGCCACGATAGCCGGAGGCAGGGTCAGGGTGGCGGCGGTAGCGTAGATCTGGATGCGGGAGGTGACCGCCGCCAGCCCCGCCATCAGGGTGAAGGACTCCAGGTTGTGATCCCAGAATTCGGTTTTCCCGCCGAAGCCGCGGAGCTTGATCATCGACAGGGCAAAATCGAAATGATAGTGCTCTGCCTTCTGCACGATGGCTTTGTTCAGCTCAAAGGTCGGCATGTACTGCGGCGCGTGGGTAGAGATCAACCAGCCGTTATTGCCAATGGGAACGAATACGCCAATTTTCATCACGAACCTCTCTTCATCTCAGCATGGGGTGAAAGTCAGACGTGGCGCTGCATCCTGCATCTCCTGTTCAGCCGCGTAGTCTCGGTTTTGCAAAGGGAATGCCAGTTTTGAAATCTGTAATGTTATTAGGGTGTTAAGAAATGGTTGATGAATTGCTGGTGATAAAAGTGGACTGTCTGGTCAAAATAGTTGCACACAAAGCAGGCAGTCGTGCGCGGTGGCGGTGCAGATTGTCGTGGTAAGGCAGGGGTTTTTGCTATGCTGGGAGCTGATTAACACGGAGTGAGCAAATGGCACAAGGCGCAGTGAAGACAGGCGGTAAACGTTCGCAGGCGGTGAGCGCGAAAAAACAGGCGATCCTTGCGGCGGCGCTGGAGACCTTCTCGCAGTTTGGCATCCACGGCACGCGGCTGGAGCAGGTGGCCGAGCTGGCGGGGGTGTCAAAAACCAATCTGCTCTACTACTTCCCCTCCAAAGAGGCGCTGTACCTCTCCGTTCTGCAACAGATCCTCGATATCTGGCTGGCCCCGCTGAAGGCGTTTCGCGAGGAGCTCACCCCGCTGGTGGCGATCCAGCAGTATATCCGCCTCAAGCTGGAGGTCTCCCGGGACTATCCCCAGGCGTCGCGACTGTTCTGTCTGGAGATGTTGCAGGGAGCACCGCTGCTGAAAACGGTGCTGAGCGGGGATATGAAATCGCTGGTGGATGAGAAGTCAGCGATTATTGCCGGGTGGGTCGCCACCGGCAAACTGGCCCCGGTGGATCCGCACCATCTGATCTTTATGATCTGGGCGGCGACCCAGCACTACGCCGACTTCTCCGCCCAGGTGGAGGCGGTGACGGGCAAGACGCTCAAGGATGACGACTTTTTCCACAGCACGGTGGAAAACGTTGAGCGGATGATTATCGAAGGGATCCGGGTGCGTTAATTCCCCGGGGGCAGCGGGCAGCTTAAATCGCCCTCTTCGCACTGCATCAGCGTAGCCAGATAGGCTTCCCGTTCGTTGGTTTTATCCGCCAGACACTGGTTCACAATCATCGGCTGAATGGAGCCGCCTTCGGTGCTGGAGCCGATAAAGGCGCAGTCGGCATCGCGCAGGGCGATCCACGCCTGTTGCGCCTTTTTCAGCAGCTCACGCTGGGGGGCGTCGGCGCGCTTGATGGCTGACTGATACGTCTGGTTCAGGGTTTTATCCGCGGCCTGATACTGCTGCGCGGTGCAGCTGTTCATCTCCGCCTGGGTACTGGCGTTGGCGCACTCATCCGCCAGCGCGCTGGTGCTCAGCAGTAACGCGGCACCGGCGATCAAAGCTCGTTTCATCTTTCCCTCCCTATAAAAAAGCCGGATGCGCTGCGCTTATCCGGCCTACTAAAACAGAATGTCATCTCTGTAGCCCCGGTAAGCGTAGCGCCACCGGGGAGAGATTGCACGCTTAACCGATGGTCATCAGGCTGGCGTTACCCCCTGCTGCGGCGGTGTTCACGCTGAGCGAACGCTCCACGTACAGACGCTCCAGCTGCAGGTTGGTTTCACCCCGGGCGAAGCCCTGCACGGAGACAATCGCCCCGCTGCGGGCCGCAACCTGCTCGCACAGCTCGCGCAGCTGGTCGGAATCACCGTGATAGATCACCGCGTCGAACGGCTGGCTGGTCAGCACATCGGCTTTGGCGAAACGAATCCGTTCCGTCACCGCCTTCGGCAGCTGCTTCGCCAGGTCACGGTGCAGGCTATCTTCCGGCCACAGCACTTCACACCCGGTCGCCATCGCTGCCGCCAGCTGGATCAGCACATCCTGCTCGTTATCCGCCACGCACAGCACACGCTCGCGCGGCATCAGCGTCCAGGTGTTGCGCTCGCCCGTTGGCCCTGGCAGTACGCGCTGGGTACCGGCCTGGGCCAGCTCGCCATACTCCTGACACAGCTCGCGCAGTTCAGGGCGTTTTTCTGCCCACGCTTTTAATGCTTCCAGCGGCTGGGTCAGCACCGTTTTCACCTGGGTGTCTACCGCGTACTGCGCATCCTGACGCGCCAGGGTGACGCCCAGCGCATTGGCCGGACGGTTAGCCAGCAGGCGATAGAGGTACATTGGACCACCGGCTTTCGGACCAGTGCCCGACAGCCCTTCGCCGCCGAACGGCTGCACGCCGACCACGGCACCGACCATGTTGCGGTTCACGTAGAGGTTGCCGACGTTGGCGCTGCCGGTCACCTGGGCGATGGTTTCGTCGATACGAGTATGCACCCCCAGGGTCAGACCGTAGCCGGAGGCGTTGATCTGCGCGATCAGCTGGTCGAGGTTGTTACGGTTGTAGCGCACCACGTGCAGCACCGGGCCAAATACCTCTTTCTTCAGCTCATCGAAGCTCGCCAGCTCAATCAGGGTTGGCGCCACAAAGGTGCCGCTGGTCCATTCGCGGGCATCTTCGCTGTTCTCACGCACCGCCTGATAGACCGGACGGCCTTTGGCACGCATTGCCTGGATGTGGTTTTCGATGTTGGCTTTCGCTTCGGCGTCGATCACCGGGCCAATGTCGGTGGTCAGACGGCCAGGGTTGCCCATCCGGCACTCCGCCATCGCGCCACGCAGCATTTTCAGGGTGTGATCGGCCACTTCGTCCTGCACGCAGAGCACGCGCAGGGCGGAGCAGCGCTGTCCGGCGCTGTCGAAGGCGGAGGCTACCACGTCCACCACCACCTGCTCGGTGAGGGCAGAGGAGTCGACGATCATCGCGTTCATACCGCCGGTTTCGGCGATCAGCGGCGCCGGACGACCCTGGGCATCCAGACGGGTGGCGATGTTGCGCTGCAACAGGGAGGCCACTTCGGTGGAGCCGGTGAACATTACGCCGCGCACGCGGTTGTCGGCGGTGAGTTTGGCACCCACGGTCTCGCCGCGGCCTGGCAGCAGCTGCACGACGCCCGCCGGGACACCCGCTTCCAGCAGGATATTGATCCCCTGAGCGGCAATCAGCGGGGTCTGTTCCGCCGGTTTGGCCAGCACGCTGTTACCCGCGGCAAGGGCGGCGGCAATCTGGCCAGTGAAGATCGCCAGCGGGAAGTTCCACGGGCTGATACAGACCACCGGGCCCAGCGGGCGGTGGGTTTCGTTGTCGAAATCGTCACGCACCTGACCGGCATAGTAGTGCAGGAAGTCAACGGCCTCGCGCACTTCGGCGATAGCATTGCTGAAGGTTTTACCCGCTTCACGCACCAGAATGCCAATCAGCTGCTGCATCTGATCTTCCATCAGCACCGCAGCGCGCTCCAGAATGGCTGCACGCTCCTGCGGCGGGGTGGCGAACCAGATCGGTGCGTTGTTCACCGCGCTGTCGAGGGCCAGATCCACTTCCTCTTCGGTCGCTTCGCGGACAAAGCCGACAATGTCTTTCGGTTCGGCCGGGTTGATCACCGGCTGCATTTCGCCATTGCTGACCGGCTGCTCAAGGATCGGTTTCGCCTGCCATTTTTGCAGGGCGCTGTTGAGCAGTGACGAGGAGAGCGATGCCAGACGGTGTTCGTTCGCCAGGTCGAGGCCCGCGGAGTTGATGCGGCCATTGCCGTACAGCTCGCGCGGCAGGGCAATCTTCGGATGCGGCAGACCCACCTGACCCTCCTGGGCGGCCAGCTTTTCCACCGCCTGTACCGGGTCGGCCACCAGCTCATCCAGCGGCAGGGTGGCATCGGCGATGCGGTTAACGAAGGAGGTGTTGGCCCCGTTCTCCAGCAGACGACGCACCAGGTACGCCAGCAGGGTTTCGTGAGTACCGACCGGGGCGTAGATACGGCACGGACGGTTCAGTTTACCCTCGGACACTTTACCGGTGACCTGCTCGTACAGCGGTTCACCCATGCCGTGCAGGCACTGGAACTCGTACTGGCCTGGATAGTAGTTCTGACCGGCCAGCTGATAGATGGCCGCCAGGGTGTGGGCGTTGTGGGTGGCGAACTGCGGATAGATCAGGTTCGGCACGCCGAGCAGCTTTTTGGCGCAGGCGAGGTAGGAGACGTCGGTGTAGACCTTGCGGGTATAGACCGGATAACCCTCCAGACCCTCCATCTGCGCGCGTTTGATTTCGCTGTCCCAGTAGGCGCCCTTCACCAGACGGATCATCAGGCGGCGACGGCTGCGGGTGGCGAGATCAATCAGGTAATCAATGACGAACGGGCAGCGTTTCTGGTAGGCCTGAATGACAAAGCCAATCCCGTTCCAGCCCGCCAGCTCCGGCTCGAAGCAGAGTTTTTCCAGCAGATCGAGGGAGATCTCCAGGCGGTCGGCCTCTTCGGCGTCGATGTTGATCCCGATGTCATACTGGCGCGCCAGCAGGGTCAGGGACTTCAGGCGCGGATAGAGCTCTTCCATCACCCGGTCGTACTGGGCGCGGCTGTAGCGCGGGTGCAGGGCGGAGAGCTTGATGGAGATCCCCGGGCCTTCATAAATGCCGCGACCGTTGGAGGCTTTACCGATGGCGTGGATCGCCTGCTGGTAAGAGACCAGATAGGCCTGCGCGTCGGCGGCGGTCAGCGCCGCTTCGCCCAGCATGTCATAGGAGTAGCGGAAGCCTTTATCTTCCAGCTTGCGGGCGTTAGCCAGCGCTTCGGCGATGGTTTCGCCGGTGACGAACTGCTCGCCCATCAGGCGCATCGCCATGTCCACACCTTTACGGATCAGCGGCTCGCCGCTCTTGCCGATAATGCGGTTCAGGGAGCGGGAGAGGCTGGCTTCGTTGTGGGTGGAGACCAGACGGCCAGTGAACAG
Organism: Leclercia sp. LSNIH8; assembly: GCF_002920195.1. Classification (NCBI taxonomy): domain Bacteria; kingdom Pseudomonadati; phylum Pseudomonadota; class Gammaproteobacteria; order Enterobacterales; family Enterobacteriaceae; genus Leclercia; species Leclercia sp. LSNIH8. The sequence goes on from NZ_PQJY01000001.1 coordinate 800,450, forward strand.
CAGGCCCCAGGTGGCGGCGTTAACGAACAGCGACGGGCTGCGGCCAATGTGCGAATGCCAGTTACCGTTGCTGATCTTGTCGCGGATCAGCGCGTCGCGGGTCGCTTTGTCCGGGATACGCAGCAGCGCTTCCGCCAGACACATTAACGCTACGCCCTCCTGGGAGGAGAGGGAGAACTCCTGCAGCAGGCTCTGCACCATGCCAGCCCGGCCGGAGGCCGTTTTCTGGTTACGCAGTTTTTCGGCAAGCTGATAGGCCAGGCTGTGCGCCTGGGAGGCGACTGGCTCCGGCAGACGCGCCTGTTCCAGCAGCATCGGCACGGCATCGGTCTCTGCGCGACGGTAGGCGGCGGTAATGGCCGCGCGGCTCACCGACTGGGGCAGGATCTGCTCGGCAAACTCAAGGAACGGCTGGTGAACCTCTTCGACGGCCTCGGCCTGTTCGTCACTCTCGTTGGCGGCACCGGCCAGCAGGGCAGGCAGCTCTGGCAGATCGTCATTGCTCTCCAGTTTTTCCAGATAGTTAAAGATCGCCTGCTTGATTAACCAGTGTGGCGTGCGGTCAATTCGGGTCGCAGCCGATTTAATCCGTTCGCGGGTCGCATCATCCAGCTTAACCCCCATGGTGGTCATGCCCATGCCAAAAACTCCTGTGATTCAGTAGCGCTAGTGTAGTTAACGTGAAATATCCACTATGTTGCAACTTTGTGCAACCACGTTAAATGTGACCCGGTTTGCAAGCTGGAAAATGAATGGAATGTTACGTGATGGTTAACCGTAAAAAAGTTGTGGATTTTAGCGATCAACCCTGGTTTCATGCGGCGCTTAACACTTTTTGCAGGTGCAACCTCAAAAAACGTGAGCGAGTGCAACCTCCAGGAAACTGGTGTGAAACCGGGGATGAAATTCATGTAAATGCAGTGTTAAATCGTTTGTGTCATGGAGGCGCATACGGCAGGATACGCGCGGCCAACAGAAACACACATCATCACCCTCTCGTTCCGGGGGTGTAATAAAGACGGCCAAAAAGGCTGTCGAACATCTTTGCGGAGTATTTAAATGGCAATTAGCACACCGATGCTGGTGACATTTCTTATCTATATTTTTGGCATGATCCTGATAGGGTTCCTTGCATGGCGTTCAACCAAAAACTTTGACGACTACATCCTCGGCGGGCGAAGCCTTGGGCCGTTCGTGACGGCGCTCTCTGCGGGCGCGTCAGATATGAGCGGCTGGCTGCTGATGGGCCTGCCGGGCGCCATCTTCATCTCCGGTATTTCAGAAAGCTGGATCGCCATCGGTCTGACGCTGGGGGCATGGATTAACTGGAAGCTGGTGGCCGGGCGTCTGCGCGTGCACACCGAAGCTAACAACAACGCCCTGACCCTGCCGGACTACTTCACCGGCCGTTTCGAAGATAACAGCCGCATCCTGCGTATTATCTCCGCATTAGTGATTCTGCTCTTCTTCACCATCTACTGTGCCTCTGGCATCGTGGCAGGCGCGCGTCTGTTCGAAAGCACCTTCGGCATGAGCTATGAAACCGCACTGTGGGCGGGCGCGGCGGCGACCATCCTCTATACCTTCGTGGGCGGGTTCCTGGCGGTCAGCTGGACCGACACCGTGCAGGCCAGCCTGATGATTTTTGCCCTGATCCTGACCCCGGTGATTGTGATCCTGTCGGTGGGCGGCCTGGGTGATTCCCTGGCGGTGATCCAGCAGAAGAGCATCGAAAACGTCGATATGCTGAAAGGGCTGAATTTTGTTGCCATCGTGTCGCTGATGGGCTGGGGGCTGGGTTACTTCGGCCAGCCGCACATCCTGGCGCGCTTTATGGCGGCGGATTCGCACCACACCATCGTTCATGCCCGTCGTATCAGTATGGCGTGGATGATCCTCTGCCTGGGCGGCGCCTGTGCGGTGGGCTTCTTCGGTATCGCGTACTTTACGAACAACCCGTCGCTGGCGGGCGAGGTGAACCAGAACGCCGAGCGCGTGTTCATTGAGCTGGCGCAGATCCTCTTCAACCCGTGGATTGCCGGTATTCTGCTCTCCGCTATTCTGGCGGCGGTGATGTCCACCCTGAGCTGCCAGCTGCTGGTCTGCTCCAGTGCCATCACAGAAGATCTCTACAAAGCCTTCCTGCGTAAGGGCGCCAGCCAGAAAGAGCTGGTGTGGGTCGGCCGCTTTATGGTGCTGTTGGTGGCGCTGGTCGCTATCGCGCTGGCGTCAAACCCGGAAAACCGCGTGCTAGGTCTGGTGAGCTACGCCTGGGCGGGCTTTGGCGCCGCCTTTGGTCCGGTGGTGCTGTTCTCCGTGATGTGGTCCCGCATGACCCGTAATGGCGCCCTGGCGGGGATGATCATCGGTGCGGTTACCGTTATCGTCTGGAAGCAGTTCGCCTGGCTGGGCCTGTATGAAATCATTCCAGGCTTTATCTTCGGCAGCATCGGGATCGTGGTCTTCAGCTTGATGGGTAAAGCGCCATCTACCTCAATGCAGAAACGCTTTGCGGAAGCCGACGCGCAGTACCACACCACCGCGCCGACGAAGTTGCAGGCGCAGTAAGTGACAGACACGCTATAAGCCGGGCTTGCCCGGCTTTTTTTATTGCTAATTTCCGTGATTTACGCTGATATCGCTGGGCAAATTACAATGAGGATAGCGAAGAATGAGACTTAAAAACGGACTTATGGCGGGCGCGCTTTTACTGCTGGCAGGCTGTAATGCGCCCTCTCACAGCACCGCGGACAACACCTGCAAAGCCGATAACCAGATGCAGCAGACCACTCTCTATTTTGGCCTGAACCGTCCGGCAGGGGAGGCGATCACCGGCCAGGAGTGGCAGCAGTTTGTGGACCAGGACGTCACGCCACGTTTTCGTGATGGCTTAACGGTGTTTGATGCCCGCGGGCAGTGGCTGGGTAACGACGGAAAAGTGGCGCGTGAGGCGAGCAAGGCGCTGATGCTGATCCACGGTAAAGATGCGCAAAGCGAGAGCAATATCGAGGCGCTGCGCGGGATCTATAAAACGCGCTTCGCCCAGGAGTCGGTGATGCGCGTTGACCAGCCGGTGTGTGTGCAGTTTTGATAAGACCGGGTGCGGCCTGTTTGCCGGGTGGCGCTAGCGCTTACCCGGCCTACTTATCCTGTAGGCCCGTGCAAGCGCAGCGCCGCCGGGCAACAAACTACAACACTAATCCCGCAAAGCTCGCCGATAACAGGCTTACCAGCGTCGCGCCATACACCAGGCGCAGGCCAAAGCGTGACACCACGTTGCCCTGTTTCTCGTTCAGCCCTTTAATTGCCCCGGCCACAATGCCGATAGAGGCAAAGTTAGCGAAAGAGACCAGGAACACCGACAGAATGCCCAGCCCGCGCGGGGTCATCTCTGCGGCAATCTTTTGCAGCTCGATCATCGCCACGAACTCGTTCGCTACCAGCTTGGTCGCCATAATGCCGCCCGCGTGCAGGGCATCGCTCAGCGGGATCCCCACCAGCCAGGCCAGGGGATAGAAGACATAGCCCAGAATCTGCTGGAAGCTCAAACCAAACAGGCTGGAGAAAAGGGCGTTGACGGCGCTGATCAGGGCAATAAAGCCAATCAGCATCGCCAGAATAATCATCGCCACTTTGAAGCCAGCCAGAATATATTCCCCCAGCATCTCAAAGAAACTTTGGGACTCATGCATCTTCTCCAGCTTAATTTCCGGCTCCGCTTCCGGGCGGGTGGGGTTAATCACCGTGAGGATGATAAAGGTGCTGAACATATTCAGGATCAGCGCCGCGACCACATATTTTGCCTCCAGCATCGTCATATAGGCGCCGACGATGGAGAGCGACACGGTGGACATCGCGGTGGCCGCCATGGTGAACAGACGACGCGAGGAGAGATCGCCCAGCACCCCTTTGTAAGCAATAAAGTTTTCTGACTGGCCCAGCGTCAGGGAGCTAATGGCGTTAAACGACTCCAGCTTGCCCATGCCGTTCACTTTCGACAGCAGGGTGCCGACAACGCGAATAATTACCGGCAGAATGCGCCAGTGCTGCAGAATGCCGATCAGTGCGGAAATAAAGATAATCGGACACAACACCCCAAGGAAAATAAACGCCAGCCCTTTTTCGCCCATCCCGCCAAATACAAAGTTGGTCCCTTCGGCGGCATATTTCAGTAACGATTCAAAGAAGCCCGAGACGTACTGAATAACGAACAGACCGCTTTCGGCATGGAGGAAAAAAAACGCCAGCGCAATCTCAATAACAATGAGTTGAATGACGTAGCGAATACGGACGTTGCGGCGGTCGAAGCTCACCAGCCAGGCCAGCGCAAGGATAACCACCAGCGCCAGCAAGAAGTGCAGGAATTGATACATAGTTGATTTTCAGCAGATTAATGAGGCGCATATTTAGCCACAGCCTGCTGTGAGCGTAAATGGGCATTTACGTTATAACTTATTCACCTTTTAGTCACTTATGTGATTATTTTCCCGGTACAGGTTTACATCCTGTCATCAAAATGCAGCATATTTCGCTTGTATTTCTTATTGCCGTAATGATAATCACTATCACAAGAATTTACCTTTCTTTGCATGAGTTGACGGCGAAAAACATTTAAGGTGTCGCATGTTTGTTCCATTCCTCATTATGTTACGTGAAGGGCTCGAAGCAGCCTTAATTGTCAGTCTTATCGCCAGCTATCTGAAACGCACCCAGCGGGGCCGCTGGATCGGCGTGATGTGGATTGGTGTCTTCCTTGCTGCCGCCCTCTGCCTGGGCCTGGGCATTGCCATCAACGAAACCACCGGTGAATTCCCGCAAAAAGAGCAGGAGCTGTTTGAAGGGATCGTGGCGCTGATTGCGGTGGTGATCCTCACCTGGATGGTCTTCTGGATGCGTAAAGTGTCCCGTAACGTCAAAGTCCAGCTGGAGCAGGCGGTGGACAGCGCGCTGGCGAAGGGCAAGAGCCACGGCTGGGCACTGATCATGATGGTCTTTTTCGCCGTGGCGCGTGAAGGGCTGGAGTCGGTCTTCTTCCTGCTGGCCGCCTTCCAGCAGGATGTCGGGATCTGGCCGCCGCTGGGTGCGGTGCTGGGCCTGGCGACCGCGGTGGTGCTCGGCTTCCTGCTCTACTGGGGCGGCATTCGTCTCAATCTGGGCGCTTTCTTCAAATGGACCAGCCTGTTTATTCTGCTGGTGGCCGCCGGGCTGGCGGCGGGGGCGATCCGCGCCTTCCATGAGGCGGGTCTGTGGAACCACTTCCAGGGGGTGGCGTTCGATCTCAGTAACGTCCTCTCTACCCATTCGCTGACCGGCACCCTGCTGGAAGGGATCTTTGGCTATCAGGAGACCCCGAGCGTCAGCGAAGTGGCGGTGTACTTTATCTATCTTATTCCGGCGCTGGCGCTGTTCTTTATGCCATCGCGCCCCAGCGCTCAGCCGTCGCGTACTGCGCCCTGAAGTGCTCATTGTAGTTACAACATACTCTAAAAGGTTAAGGGAAAAGTCATGGCAATCCACTTTCGTCGCAGTGCATTACAGGCTGGCGTGGCAGCGCTGATCGCTTCTGCATTCGCCGCACAGGCCGCGGATGTTCCACAGGTAAAAGTCACCGTCAATGATAAACAGTGTGAGCCGATGACCATCACGGTCAACAGCGGTAAAACCCAGTTCATCATCCAGAACCACAGCCAGAAAGCGCTGGAGTGGGAGATCCTCAAAGGGGTGATGGTGGTGGAAGAGCGGGAAAACATCGCGCCGGGCTTTAGCCAGAAGATGACCGCCAACCTTGAGCCGGGCGAATACGACATGACCTGCGGCCTGCTGACCAACCCGAAAGGCAAGCTGATCGTGAAAGGTGCCGCCACCGCCGATGCCGCCAAAGGCGACGCACTGTTGAGCCTCGGCGATGCCATTACCGCCTATAAAGCATACGTCACTAAAGAGACCGCGGATCTGGTCGCGGGTACCAAAGCCTTTACCGATGCGGTGAAAGCGGGCGATATCGAAAAAGCGAAATCCCTCTATGCGCCGACCCGTCAGCACTACGAGCGTATCGAGCCGATTGCCGAGCTCTTCTCGGATCTCGATGGCAGCATCGACGCCCGTGAAGACGACTACGAGCAGAAAGCTGCCGATCCGAAATTCACCGGTTTCCACCGTCTGGAGAAAGCGCTGTTTGGCGACAATTCCACCAAAGGGATGGAGCAGTACGCGGAGCAGCTGAACAGCGACGTGTTGGAGCTGCAAAAACGCATCAGCGAGCTGGCCTTCCCGCCGTCAAAAGTGGTGGGTGGCGCGGCAGGGCTGATTGAAGAAGTGGCCGCCAGCAAAATCAGCGGCGAAGAAGATCGCTACAGCCATACCGACCTGTGGGACTTCCAGGCCAACGTCGAAGGCGCGCAGAAGATCGTTGACCTGCTGCGTCCGCAGCTACAAAAAGATAACAGCGCCCTGCTGGAAAAAGTGGATGCCAACTTTAAGAAAGTGAATACCATTCTGGCGAAATACCGCACCAAAGAGGGCTTTGAGACTTACGACAAGCTGACCGACGCCGACCGTAATGCCCTGAAAGGGCCGATTACCACCCTGGCGGAAGATCTGGCTCAGCTGCGCGGTGTACTGGGTCTGGACTAAGTTGATGAACAAGCATGACGAGTACGACGTGGCTGAACCTTCACGACGTCGGTTGTTAAAAGGGGTAGGGGCGCTTGGCGGCGCCCTGGCCCTGGCAGGCGGTTGCCCGGTGGCGCATGCGGCAAAACCGCAGAGCGCGCCGGGCACGCTCTCCCCTGATGCGCGGATGGAGACCCAGCCGTTTCACGGCCTGCATCAGGCTGGGATCTTAACCCCGCAGCAGGCTTCGATGATGCTGGTGGCCTTTGACGTGCTCGCCAGCGATAAAAGCGAGCTGGAGCGTCTGTTCCGCCTCCTGACCCAGCGCATTACCTTTCTGACCACCGGCGGCCCGGCGCCTGAGACACCGAACCCGCGTCTGCCGCCGATGGATTCCGGTATTCTGGGGAGCTATATCGCCCCGGATAACCTCACCATGACGGTATCGCTGGGGGCGTCGCTGTTTGATGATCGCTTTGGTCTGGCGGCGCAGAAACCGAAATCGTTGCAGAAGATGGTTCGCTTCCCGAATGACTCCCTGGATGCGGCGTTGTGCCATGGCGATCTGCTGATCCAGATCTGCGCCAATACCCAGGACACGGTGATCCACGCCCTGCGGGATCTCATCAAGCACACCCCGGATCTGTTAAGCGTGCGCTGGAAGCGGGAAGGGTTTATCTCTGACCACGCCGCGCGCAGCAAAGGCAAAGAGACCCCGGTGAATCTGCTCGGCTTTAAGGATGGCACTGCCAACCCCAACAGCCAGGATGGGCCGTTAATGGATCGGGTGGTGTGGGTGACCGCCGATCAGGGCGAACCGGCCTGGGCAGTGGGCGGCAGCTATCAGGCTGTACGCATTATCCAGTTCCGCGTGGAGTTCTGGGACCGGACGCCGCTGAAAGAACAGCAGACCATTTTTGGCCGCGACAAGCAGAGCGGTGCGCCGCTGGGCATGAAAAACGAGCACGACGTGCCGGATTACGCCAGCGACCCGGAGGGCAATGTTATCGCCCTCGACAGTCATATCCGCCTCGCTAACCCGCGCACGCAGGAGACTGAACAAAACCTGATGATGCGCCGGGGCTACAGCTACTCGCTGGGGGTGACCAATTCCGGTCAGCTGGATATGGGGCTGCTGTTTGTCTGCTTCCAGCACGATCTGGAGAAGGGCTTCTTGACCGTGCAGAAGCGCCTGAACGGCGAGGCGCTGGAGGAGTACGTCAAACCCATTGGCGGAGGCTACTTCTTTGCGCTGCCTGGCGTACAGGATAAAAACGGCTGGCTTGCCCAGGGGCTGCTCGAGGCCTGAATACCGTCCCGCTTACCCCTTAAGCGGGACAGTTTTTTCACGTCCCGCTATCTCTTTGTTATAATTCTGTAATATCCCCATAGCAGACTAAGTATCGCTGTCAGGCGAATCTTAAAAGTTGCACTCAGGTAAAAATAATGTTGCATTCATGCTAAATCCTGATGTACTTAGATTAAGAAAGCGGTAAACCTTACAGTGAACATGAATCACTCTGGAGATCGCGAATGGTTGGGTCCTCTACTGGACATGGTAAACGCAACAACCGCAGCACACGGCGCGGAGGCCCACACTCCGGCAGCGATCTCTTCACCGAAAAATTCTCCCCCTCCACAGCAAATCCTGATTTTTCCGACCTGACGAATGGTGAGCATAGCGATTCGGCCGGGTCATTTAACCAAGCAAGCTATGGCTTAGAAGGAAGCCAACCCTCAGATGTTTGTTCGCCTAATCGCACCGACTCTGGTGCGAGTGATGAATACCAACAACTCAAGGTGCTATCCATGGGAAGACAAAAAGCAGTGATCAAAGCTCGTCGTGAAGCAAAACGTGTGCTGAGACGGGATTCACGTAGCCATAAACAGCGTGAAGAAGAGTCGGTCACCTCGCTTGTGCAGATGAGTGGTGTTGAAGCAATTGGCATGGCGCGGGACTGCCGTGATACGACCCCGATTGCGGCACGCAACGACGCTCAGGCGCAGTACCTGAATGCTATCGAGAGTAAGTCGCTCATTTTCGCCACCGGGGAAGCCGGGTGCGGGAAAACGTGGATAAGTGCAGCCAAAGCGGCGGAGGCGCTGATTCATAAGGACGTCGATAAAATCATTGTCACCCGTCCGGTACTGCAGGCCGATGAAGATCTCGGTTTCTTGCCAGGCGATATTTCGGAGAAATTTGCCCCTTACTTCCGGCCTGTTTATGACGTGCTGGTGAAGCGTCTGGGGGCCTCTTTTATGCAGTACTGCCTGCGTCCCGAAATCGGTAAGGTTGAAATTGCGCCGTTCGCCTATATGCGCGGACGTACATTTGAAAATGCAGTTGTGATTCTCGACGAGGCTCAGAACGTAACTGCTGCGCAAATGAAGATGTTCTTAACGCGCCTCGGGGAGAACGTGACGGTTATCGTCAATGGCGATATCACCCAGTGCGACCTGCCGGCGGGCGTTCCGTCCGGGCTGAGCGACGCGCTGGCACGTTTTGAGGAAGATGAGATGGTGGGCATTGTGCGTTTCAATAAAGACGACTGCGTGCGCTCGGCGCTGTGCCAGCGGACGTTGCAGGTCTATTCCCGGTAATGGCATAACCTTCTCGTTTTACTTTCTTCTGCAATCCCTTCCCGGCGCAATGCCGGGAAGCTGCGTCTGTCGAAACACTTCTGTTGGGTTGTCTTTTTAAAGATCACATTATGATAATGTCATATTTATTTCGTACAGAAAATGCCGGGTATTACGCAACGTTTTGCTGTATCTATAAGTCTTAACGTTAATTCAAATGCGCTTTTTAATAAAAAATGCAGAAGTGTGATATTTAATCATAATACCCACAAAATATGTATGAAAATCATGATCAGGCTAATTGTAAATAATCGATTAAACGTGAATGTTGTCACAATTCATTACTGCCATGCTAATATTAAGTTGGTCTCTTTCTGACTATTATCTATGTTTCGTAGTTATCCAAACACAATTCTATAAAGAAACTTACAGAGAATCCGTTTTCTCTGGACCATTACGCTGAGGGCCATACATGAACGAACTGGTTGGTGCAATTAATGGTGTTATCTGGAGCCCGGCGTTAATATTTTTATGCCTGGGTGTCGGCCTCTATTTCTCACTGCGTAGTCGCTTTCTGCAATTACGCCATGTTAAACATATGGTCGCGCTGATGTTTCAGGGGCGCGCCACCGATGCAGGAGTGTCGTCGTTTCAGGCACTGACGATGACGCTGGCAGGACGTGTGGGGACCGGGAATATCGCCGGCGTAGCGACCGCCATTACCTTTGGTGGTCCTGGCGCGATGTTCTGGATGTGGATGGTAGCCTTTTTGGGTGCCAGCTCTGCTTTTGTTGAATCCACGCTGGGTCAGGTATACAAAGAAAAAATTAACGGTGAATATCGTGGCGGCCCTGCCTTTTATATTGAAAAAGGGCTGGGCGTAAAATGGTATGCATGGTTATTTGCTGTAGTGACTATTTTCTCCTGCGGCTTATTACTTCCAGGTGTACAGGCAAACTCTATTGGTGCCAGCCTGGATATTGCATTTGGACTTAATCCGAATGTTACCGCCGCATTATTGGCCATGCTGTTAAGTTTCATTATTTTCGGTGGTGTAAAAAGGATCGCCAGCTTTAGCAGCATGGTCGTTCCTTTTATGGCGCTCGGCTATATTATTGTGGCCTGCGTTATTATCGCTATTAATATTGAACAGCTCCCTTCCGTAATTCTGCTGATCTGGAAAAGTGCATTTGGCCTTGAAGCGGGCTTTGGTGCCGTTCTGGGGCAGGCGATCATGTGGGGCGTAAAGCGCGGGGTTTATTCCAACGAGGCGGCGCAGGGTACAGGGCCACATGCTTCATCAGCAGCCGAAGTCAGTCATCCGGCAAAACAGGGGTTGGTTCAGGCTTTCTCAGTCTATATCGACACGCTGTTCGTCTGCTCCGCTACCGGGTTTATGCTGTTGATCACCGGGTTGTATAATGTTCAGGGCGTCGACGGCGCGGCAATCTACACCGGCATCGCAGGCGTGGCGGCAGGTCCTGGCTATGTGCAGACCGCGATGGAAAGTATGATGCCTGGTTTTGGTAACTACTTTGTCGCCATTGCGCTGTTCTTCTTTGCCTTCACCACTATTATTGCCTACTACTATATTGCTGAAACAAATATTGCCTTTATCAACCGCAAAATTAACCGCCCATGGCTGACGTTTTTGCTGAAAATATTCCTGTTAACCTCCACGGTATATGGCACCGTGCGTACTGCGGATCTGGCATGGGGGCTGGGCGATATTGGGGTCGGATTGATGGCGTGGCTTAACATTATTGCAATTGTTCTTTTACATAAAAAAGCATTTGCCAGCCTTAAAGATTATGAAACGCAGAAGGCGCAAGGAATCGATCCCCAATTTGACCCGATCCGGCTTGGAATTAAAAATGCCGATCATTGGGTTAAGGAACCTAAAGATGAAAAGGGTATGAACCCGGATCAGACATCTCCTCTGCCGGGAGGCCGGACGGTAAGTTGATGGTGCGAGAAAAGCCCGTACGCAAGTACGGGCTTTTTTAATGGCGTGGTGAGGTAAAGCTCCCCCCACAGATGTGCAATATGAGAAAAAAAGCCCGCATTTTCATGCGAGCTCTTCTTAAAATATGGCGGTGAGGGGGGGATTGACTCGCTGCGCTCGCCCTACGGGCAGCCCACTCACTGCGTTCGTGGTCTGTCCAACTGGCTGTCGCCAGTTGTCGAACCCCGGTCGGGGGTTCTCATCCCCCCACAGGCGTGCAATATGCGAAAAAAAAGCCCGCATTTTCATGCGAGCTCTTCTTTAAATATGGCGGTGAGGGGGGGATTCGAACCCCCGATACGTTGCCGTATACACACTTTCCAGGCGTGCTCCTTCAGCCACTCGGACACCTCACCATATTTTTTTTGCTGCCTTTCCTCTCGGGGGCAACGGGGCGCTACTATAGGGAGTCAGGCTAAAACGGTCAAGCAGATTTTCTGCTTTACTGCGCGTTCGGTTAAGCAATAAGCAGCTCCACGGTTTTCAGGCCGTGGAGCAGGCGATTAGCGTTGTGAATCGAGTGCTTCCCCGTTCTTCACCACCTCTTGCGCTTTACCGTAGCTTTCAATCAGCAGCTGATAAGCCGGGAAGATATGGGTATAGACTTCTGCCCATTGCATTGCATCTTCACGATTCCAGGTGCGCTGGATCTCCGAGGCGACGGCGGCAGTATCCATCGGCACGACGCCAGCCTGCACGATACGCGCCAGGGTGATCTCCTGCGCCATTTTACTGTAGGTGCCCGAAGCATCGATCACCGCAAACACTTTATAGCCGTCAGCCACCGCGCTGATCGACGGGAAGGCCATGCAGACGCTGGTAATGGTACCGGCGATAATCAGCGTCTTGCGCCCGGTCGCCTTCACAGCAGCGACGAAGTCCGGATTATCCCAGGCGTTGATCTCACCCTTCCGCGCCACGTACTGCGCATGGGGCGCATTGGCGTGGATCTCCGGGATCAGCGGCCCGTTTGGCCCTTGTGGTACGGAGGCAGTGGTGATCACCGGGATATTCGCAAGAGTAGCGATTTTTGCCAGCGCTGCGGCGCGGGCACGCAGCTCCGGCATCGGCATATCACCAACTGTCTGGAACAGGCCGCTCTGGTGATCGATAAGCAACATTACCGCATCATTCACATCAATAGCCGGACGGGCGCCATTAAAGTTAGCAGGGGTAGACATGATTCTCTCCTTTATTACATTCAGATCTGGCCGAAGCGGCCGGAATTGAAATCGCGAACGGCTTCGGCGATTTCGGTTTTACTGTTCATCACAAATGGACCATAGCCCACAATCGGCTCATTCAGCGGCTCACCGGCCATCAGCAGCACTTTGGCGTCGCTGCTGGCTTCCAGATGCAGCTTCTCCCCTTGCTGGCTCAGCACCACCAGTTGGGCTTCACCCGCCTGCTCGGTGCCGTTTACCGTCACGCTGCCCTTAAGCACTACCAGCGCGGTGCTCCAGCCCTCGGGTTGGCTGAGCGTAAGGTGGCTGCCCTGATGCAGGGCGATGTCCCAGACGTTCAGCGGCGAGTAAGTGTGCGCCGGACCGGTAGTCTCCTCGTAGCGTCCGGCGATCACCCGTAGCGAGCCGGCGTTGTCAGGCAGCGTCACCACCGGGATCTTACGTTTTGTGATGCTCTGATAGCCCGGTGCCGCCATCTTGTCCTTCGCCGGCAGGTTGACCCACAGCTGCAACATTTTTAGCTCCCCTCCGTTTTGCGCAAAGGCGCTGGAGTGGAACTCCTCATGCAGGATGCCGGCGCCTGCAGTCATCCACTGCACGTCGCCCGGGCCAATCACGCCACCTTTACCGGTTGAGTCGCGGTGTTCAACTTCGCCGGAATAGACGATGGTCACCGTTTCAAAACCGCGGTGGGGATGCTGGCCCACGCCGCGTTTCGCGCCATCCGCCGGGAACGAATAAGGCCCGGCGTAATCCAGCAGTAAAAACGGGCTCAGTGGCTCCCCATGGGTCTGGTATGAAAACATTGAACGCACCGGGAAACCGTCGCCAACCCAGTGCGGCCGGGGTGCGGTATAAATGCCTGTTACGTTTTTCATCGTTTTCTCCTGATGTTCTGTTGATGTAATTAGCTTATATTCAGGGTTAATATCCCGGTAGATAGTGAAAATGACATGCACTGTTCCATTTATGGAACGATGAGGACGTTATGCAGGATCTCAATGATTTCGCGTGGTTTGTCAAAGTGGTCGAACACGTTGGTTTCGCGGCAGCCGGGCGGGCGCTCGACCTGCCAAAATCCCGACTCAGCCGACGGATTGCCCAGCTGGAGGCACGGCTTGGGGTACGTCTGATCCAGCGGACAACGCGGCAGTTTACGGTTACTGAAGTGGGGCAGACCTTCTATCAGCACTGCAAGGCGATGCTGATAGAAGCCGAGGCAGCGGAGGAGGCGGTCGCGGCCTTGCAGGCGGAACCGCGCGGCCTGGTGCGGATCACCTGCCCGGTCACGCTGCTGCACGTCCACGTCGGACCGATGCTGGCTAAATTTATGGCGCATTACCCCGGAATTAACCTCCAGCTTGAGGCGACCAACCGGCGGGTGGATCTGGTGGCGGAGGGCGTTGATATCGCCATCCGTGTGCGTCCTCGCCCGTTTGATGACAGCGATCTGGTGTTGCGGGTGCTTGCAGACAGAGGGCATTGCCTGGTGGCGAGTCCGCAGTTGATCCAGCGTCTGGGTATGCCGACCATGCCATCGGAGCTCAGCGCCTGGCCCGGGCTGAGTCTGGGGGAGGGGAGACAGGTTCATAAGTGGGCGTTAAGCGGGCCGGAGGGAGCAAAAGCGGAGATCCATTTTCAGCCGCGCCTGATGACTACCGATATGCTGGCGCTACGGGAAGCGGCGATAGCGGGCGTGGGGCTGGTGCAGTTACCCATTTTGATGGTCAAAGAGCAGCTGGCGTCCGGGGCATTAATAAAAGTGCTTGAAGAGTGGGAGCCACGACGGGAAGTGATCCATGCGGTGTATCCCTCCCGGCGCGGGCTGTTGCCGTCAGTCAGGACGCTGGTGGATTTTTTGACCGAGGAGTATGCGCGGATGGTAGAGGAGTGAAGCCAGGTTTGGGTTTCGTAGGGCGGGTAAGCGTAGCGCCACCCGACATGTACTGGCTGTCGCCAGTTGTCGAACCCCGGTCGGGGATTCTCATCCCCCCGCGGAGAATATAAAAGAAAAAAGCCCGTACTTTCGTACGAGCTCTTCTCTTGAATATGGCGGTGAGGGGGGGATTGACTCGCTGCGCTCGCCCTACGGGCAGCCTGTTCGCTGCGCTCTCAGTCTGTCCAACTGGCTGCGCCAGTTGTCGAACCCCAGTCGGCGGTTCTCATCCCCCCAGCGGAGAATATAAAAGAAAAAAGCCCGTACTTTCGTACGAGCTCTCATCTTGAATATGGCGGTGAGGGGGGGATTGACTCGCTGCGCTCGCCCTGCGGGCAGCCTGTTCGTTGCGCTCTCAGTCTGTCCAACTGGCTGCGCCAGTTGTCGAACCCCAGTCGGGGGTTCTCATCCCCCCAGCGGAGAATATAAAAGAAAAAAGCCCGTACTTTCGTACGAGCTCTCATCTTGAATATGGCGGTGAGGGGGGGATTCGAACCCCCGATACGTTGCCGTATACACACTTTCCAGGCGTGCTCCTTCAGCCACTCGGACACCTCACCATATTGTCATCCCGTTGTTGCTGGGACGGGCGCTAATGTAAGGAAAAGCCTGACTTACGTCAATCACCTTTTTCAGTAAATTAGCGCGTTCAGACAAACTTCAGCCAACATGATTTTTAATTGCGCTGAAAGTGCCTTTTTTATCAGCAAAGACCCCACACCCAAAATTTGTTATGCTGCAATCCAGTTGATAATGAACATAAAACAGCGCAACAGAAGGCAATCGCAATGGACATTATTTTTTATCACCCGACATTTGATAACGCTTACTGGATAAAAACACTTTCGGCGGCCCTGCCGGGCGCGCGGGTTCGGGAGTGGAAGCGCGGCGATAACGAACCTGCAGATTATGCCCTGGTGTGGCACCCTCCGGTTGAGATGCTGCAGGGGCGAAACCTGAAAGCGGTGTTTGCCCTTGGCGCAGGGGTGGACTCGATCCTCAGCAAGCTCAAGGCGCACCCGGAAATGCTGGCGGAGTCGATCCCGCTGTTTCGCCTGGAAGATACCGGCATGGGCCAGCAGATGCAGGAGTATGCGGTCAGCCAGGTGCTGCACTGGTTCCGCCGCTTTGACGATTACCAGGCGCTGAAACAGCAGGCCCGCTGGGAGCCGCTGGCCGACTATCAGCGCGAAGATTTTACTATCGGGATCCTCGGGGCAGGGGTGTTGGGATCGAAAGTGGCCGAAGCGCTTGCGCCGTGGGGCTTCCCGCTGCGCTGCTGGAGCCGTACCCGTAAAGATTACCCTGGCGTCACCAGCTTTGCCGGGAAGGAAGAGTTGCCGCAGTTTTTAGACGGCACGCGGGTGCTGATTAACCTGCTGCCGAATACGGCTGAGACGGTTGGGATCATTAATAAGGCGCTCATCAACCAGCTGGCGGACAACAGCTACCTGATGAACCTGGCGCGTGGTGTACATGTGGTGGAAGCCGATCTGCTGGCGGCGCTGGAGAGCGGCAAGCTGAAAGGGGCGATGCTGGATGTCTACAGTAAAGAGCCACTGCCTGATGACAATCCTTTGTGGGCCCACCCGCGTGTGGCCATGACGCCGCACATTGCGGCGGTGACGCGTCCGGCAGAAGCCATCGACTATATCGCCCGCACCATCTCGCAGCTGGAGAAGGGTGAGCTGGTCACCGGCCAGGTCGACAGACAGCGCGGTTACTGAGTTATACCCGGCGATTGCCGGGTTTTTGCTGATAAACGCCCGTGATAACTGCTATCCTTTGGGAAACACGAGAGGAGAGAACGATGTACCCCGTTGACCTGCATATGCACACCGTCGCCAGTACCCACGCCTACAGCAACCTTCATGACTACATCGCCCAGGCAAAACAGAAGAACATTAAGCTCTTTGCGATCACCGATCATGGCCCGGATATGGCAGATGCGCCGCACTATTGGCACTTTGTGAACATGCGCATCTGGCCGCGGGTGGTGGATGGCGTCGGGATCCTGCGCGGCATTGAGGCCAACATCAAAAATACCCAGGGCGACATTGATTGTACCGGCCCAATGCTCACCTCTCTGGATCTGATCCTCGCCGGTTTCCATGAGCCGGTTTTCGCTCCTCAGGATCAAGCTACCCATACCGAGGCGATGATCGCCACTATCGCCAGCGGTAACGTACATATCATCAGCCATCCGGGGAACCCGAAATACCCGATTGATATTCAGGCGGTCGCGCAGGCGGCGGCGGAGCATCGCGTGGCGCTGGAGATCAACAATTCCTCCTTTATTCACTCCCGTAAAGGTAGCGAAGCAAACTGCCGGGCAGTGGCGGCTGCGGTGAAGGAGGCCGGTGGCTATGTAGCGCTGGGCTCCGATTCCCATACCGCCTTCACGCTGGGCGATTTTAGCGAATGCCGCAAAATCCTCGACGCGGTGGACTTCCCGGAAGATCGCATCCTGAACGTCTCCCCGCGTCGGCTACTCGATTTCCTGGAGTCGCGTGGCATGGCGCCAATCAATGAATTTGCTGATTTTTAACTGTGTAATGGACTAAATAAATGAATGAGTTTTCCATCCTCTGTCGCGTACTGGGTTCTCTCTATTATCGCCAGCCGCAGGATCCGCTGCTGGTGCCGCTGTTTACCTTGATCCGCGAAGGCAAGCTGGCCCAGAACTGGCCGCTTGAGCAGGATGAGTTGTTGCTGCGTCTGCAAAACAGCTGCGACATGCAGCAGGTCGCCGCCGACTACAATGCGCTGTTTGTTGGGGAAGAGTGCCGCGTGTCGCCGTATCGCTCTGCCTGGGAAGAGGGCGCGACCGAAGCCGAAGTGCGCGCATTCCTCTCTGAACGCGGAATGCCGCTGACCGATACCCCAGCCGACCACCTCGGCACGCTGCTGCTGGCGGCCTCGTGGATTGAAGATCATGCGGCGGAAGATGAAAACGAGGCGCTGGAAACCCTCTTCGGGGAGTACATCCTGCCCTGGTGCGGGACGTTCCTCGGGAAGGTTGAAGCGCACGCCACTTCATCTTTCTGGCGCACCATGGCGCCACTGACCCGCGATGCCATTGCCGCAATGTGGGATGAGCTACAGGAAGAGAACGAAGAGTGATTTAGCTCACCATCTGAATGTAACGGCAAATCTCAATTTGCATATTATGTGTTCCTGATCTCATTTAATGGCCGCGTATCTGTTAAGATGCGCGCCATGAACATTCTATTTTCTATCGCAATCACGACAGGCATCCTATCCGGTTTATGGGGCTGGGTTGCCGTCTCTCTCGGACTCCTCAGTTGGGCGGGCTTCCTTGGCTGCACGGCCTATTTCGCCTGCCCGCAGGGGGGCGTGAAGGGGCTGTTTATCTCCGCCTGTACGCTGATGAGCGGCGTGGCGTGGGCGATGATTATCATCCACGGCAGCGCGCTGGCACCTCATCTGGAAATCGTTGGCTACGTTATGACCGGCGTGGTGGCGTTTTTGATGTGTATCCAGGCAAAACATCTGCTGCTCTCGTTTGTGCCCGGCACCTTTATGGGGGCCTGCGCTACTTTTGCAGGGCAGGGGGAGTGGCGGCTGGTGGTGCCTTCGCTGGCGCTGGGGCTGGTGTTTGGCTACGCCATGAAAAACAGCGGCCTGTGGCTGGCGGCGCGCAGGGAGAAAACGCGAAACGTCACGGCGTTGAGCGAATAAAAAAGGCGAGACCAGGGTCTCGCCTTTTTAATGCGCTTTCTGTCAGGATTCTGGCGGCGTCGACATCTCGCGGTATTTCACCAGAATATCGTTTTTCACTTCATTTTTGTTTTGCAGGTCCCACAATCCGCGATCGATACCGTCGTTAATCAGGAAGATCACCCCGGTTTCGATAGCAGACATCAGGCAGAGCATGACCGGCTCGTTAGAGGTATAACCGATTTCGCCCTCCAGCAGACGCTGGTAGTCGATGAAACGGAACACCCCGGCCTGCACTTCATACGAGAGAATGGTTTTGCTGGTAGTCACGGAAGACAAAATCTCGCCGGTACTGACGTTGACCACACGCAGGTTCACCGCAATCTGGTCAAGCTGGTACTGCGTATCGCCGCCAATACCGAAATACCGGGCCCCCACACCGCCCGATTTCACGTTACTTTCGTAGCCGATAATTGAACCTTCTACCATCACGTTCGCCGCTGTAAGCGAATGCAACGGAATACGGTTGTTCATCGCCACGGTGCCGTTATCCTGCGCAGCACGAATGATCTTACGTTCGTTGAGCAGGTTTTGCAGCCCCTGACGTTCCAGAGGAATAAACCAGCGAGAATCTTTTAACGCAGTAACCAGCATGGCGGTGGCGCTCTGCGGTACAGCCGTTGAGAAGTTACTTGCCGGATACGGTTTAAATTGCCCGGTTTCATCCTGAATATTATAAACCGACACGTAGATCTTACCCGTTGGCAATGGCAATTTGGTTAAATCACGATAGCTCTGGGCGCGAGGCATTAATGTCGGTTTTGCTGCTTCTTTTGGAGGAGCAGTTAAACAGCCGCTCAATAAGCACACTGCAACAAGGAGGAGAAAGCGCTGCATGATTATTATCCTTATCTCGACATTATTTAAAAGTCGGTAGAACCGCTTTGCAAGCCAGCAACCTGAATGGTGGACGTTTTCCCCGTTTTGCGGTCTGTCACGTTCAGCTGCATTTGTCCGTCCGCATTGGCAATGTCGACAATAAAGTCGCTGGTCACCATACGGCCGGGTTTGCCGGTATTAATATTGGTCAGCAGCCCGCCCAGAACCTGGGCCTGGATTGCCTGGGTAAAGTTATCCAGCGCACTCGGGGTTTCAATCCCGAAGTCGTCAGAGCCTGGATCCGTATAAGAGTTTTGTGCCTGGGCCGAGTTTAAAAGAAAAGAACCGTTATTAGGGTTTCCACCAAAGTTCGGGTTGCGGAACTGGAAGGTCATATTTCCGGCCCAGCTCAGAGATGGAATAAGCATTAAAGCTACTACTGCATGGACAACACGCATGGATGCCTCCGAATTAAAATTCGTCTGGTGCTAAATCGCCCGTACCCAGCAGAGCTTTATCGATCTGCAGGCGATTTAATGCCTCTTCGGTTTGAGCCAGAGCAAAGACCACATTTTTATCCAGGTCAGTTTTCGTGGGGAATAAAAAGGTCTGGAATATAACGTCCTGATTAACCGTTATGGTGATCCAGCTTCCCCAACGTGCGCTGGGCCGTTCATTGATAGTTAAGTTACCGGGATAATCACTTTCCCATTTGTCGCTGAAGCCGCGATAAAAAGCATGGCCGACTGCGGAGACGGTGTGGTCAGTTAACAATCCCGGGATCTCTACTTCAACCGCATGAAGATTCCCGGCAGCAAGCCATAAGCCTGCTGCGGCAATCCAACTCACTGTGCGTTTCATACTGTTAACGCCTGAGGTTATCATTCGCCCATGAAACCGCCTGAGTCCGGTTTTTGACAGCTATCTTCTTGAAAAGATTGTAAAGATGAGTCTTAACCGTATTTTCGCTGATAAATAACGAACGGGCGATTTCAATATTTGAAGCACCGATACGTAATTTATTCAGAATCTCTTTTTCGCGATGGGTCAGCAAAGCGGACTCTGAACTGTTATAGCGATAATTTCCGGAGTGCGTTATGAGGTAGCTGGCAAGTTTCTGCGAAAAGTAACATTCACCACGCAGAACCCCCTGCAGGCCTTCAACCACGCGCGTTTCGTCCTCATTGACATAAAAGACGCCATTGATATGTGGCCAACTTTCAATATCCCTGAATGGGTATTCTTCCGGCGTATTTAACAACAACACACGGATATTGTTGTTTTTCCTGCTTAAAATATCTTGCCAGTATTGGATAAGTTTTTTATCCGCTTCCATCATATCGAAAAGAATAATGCTACCAGGCGCAATGTCATCGAAAGAGCGTTGAATGCTATGCAATTTTCCGCTCAACGATAAACTATGCTTTAAATGCTGTAGTAAAGCTGTCGCTTGTAAAGAAGGTTTGGTCACTAACAATAAAGTCTGACCATGCAAGCTTTGGACTTCATTAAACATGATGAAACCCCTTTTTATGAAACACCTGGCAGCTGCCCCCAATATATTATTGGGGGCACCAGAAGTACTGACAGATGTTGCACTGCTGTGTGTAGAAAAAAGACCATATCCCTTAGAGAGAAGGGAGAATTAATTCGCAATGCCGAACTTCTGTTTTCAATCTAGCTTTAACGTTTTTTAAAGCAAGTGTTAAACGTGTAACAGGATGTAAAAATCAATATTACTTTGTAAAAAATGAGTTCATGAATTGATTAAGAATCATCAAAAAGTTGTACATTACGATATTGATGCACACATTTTAAAAATCATACAAATTCACTCAAGTCATTGATTGTAATGATTAATGTAAATTGAAGGCTATTAGCGATAAGGTATGAGACAGGGCAAAACGCTAAGCCTATTTTTACAATATGTAAACGTCTTAAGAAATCACGGACTTTGTCACGCAATCATGGATATATTCCGTTTCCTCTCCTCGGGACCAGACGAAACGGCAAATCCACGCATTTGAGGTTTTCCATTTTTGCAAAGGGAAAATGGCCCTTGCTAACCCCCTGTAAAATCGTTGTATCGCCACGGTATTTAATTTTAATTAATACTTTGGGGTGAACGGAAGAATAAAAATACAACTGGCGGGTGAGATATTAAAATTGTTTCGGCAGACATACTCTTCATCGTAACGCCGGGTTAACAAAATATTTGCTCTTGTTAACGCAGTTATTATACCACCAGGTCCAGGGTGATAACATGAAGAACAAGTTGTTATTGATGTTGACATTACTGGGTGCACCTGGATTTGTTTTCGCAGCGACTGATTTAGCTTCGGCAGAATACAATTTCGCGGTTAATGAGCTGAGTAAATCCTCATATAACCAGGCTGCAATCATTGGACAAGTTGGCGTAAATAATAACGCTAACGTTCAACAAAACGGCCAGAAACTGTTGTCTGTCGTTTCTCAGGAGGGCGGAAATAATCGGGCGAACATTGATCAATCAGGGAGTTATAACCTTGCTTATATTGATCAAAAAGGGAACTCGAACAATGCGAGTATTAATCAAGGTGCATATGGTAATACCGCAGTGATTATTCAGAAAGGTTCTGGTAATAAAGCGAATATTACGCAGTACGGTACGCAAAAAACGGCAGTTGTAGTACAGAGACAGTCGCAAATGGCAATTCGCGTCATCCAACGCTAGCTATTGAGCGATAATTAATCAATCCGATGGGGGCTTTACAATGAAACTTTTAAAAGTGGCAGTAATTGCAGCAATCGTGGTTTCTGGCAGTGCTATGGCTGGTTCTGTTCCACAGTGGGGTAATAACCATGGTGGTAACGGAAATAACAACGTCAGCCCAGAATCGCTGACCGTTTATCAATATGGTGGCCGTAACAATGTGGACGCTTTGCAAAGCGATGCACGTGGCTCTGAAATCACCGTTCGTCAGAATGGCTTCGGTAACGATGCCGATCTGTCTCAGGGTGCTGATAGCAGCGAAATCAGCCTGACCCAGCGTGGCCAGGGTAACGAAGCAACCATCAGCCAGTGGAGCGGTCGTGACCTCTCTGCGACTGTAAGCCAGTCTGGTGGTCGTAACGAAGTCGATCTTCGTCAAACTATGAACGGCGCTTCTGCTAACATCACTCAGGTTGGCTTCGGCAACACCGTGACTGCTGGTCAGTACTAATACTGCCGCTGTACGTCGAAAAAACAGGGCTGAGGCCCTGTTTTTTTTTGGGAGATGATAATGAATACTCTTTTACTACTTGCCGCGCTGACCAGTCAGATTACCTTTCAGACCTCCACCGAAGGTGAGAACGTGACCATTATTCCTCAGGTGACCGTCACAGAACCGTGTTTATGCCAGGTGCAAATCCTCACCTCGCGCAGTGGCCCGGGCGGGCAGAGCACCTCGCGTCAGCAAAACACCGTCTCGTTACCGGCAAATAAAACGGTCAATCTTTCCCGTATGACTCTTAATTCCGGACCCAATGACAAGATAAACGTTATTGTGACGGTCTCGGATGGTAAGTCGTTGCATCTGTCGCAACAGTGGCCACCGTCGAAAGCCTGATGTTTAAAACATTCACAAAATCAATATATTGATTAAAGTGGCGCGGATGTTATTCCATTGTTATTCTCATGTTGCTGGCGTCGTCGATGCCAGTCGACAGCCCTCCATGAAGGGCGTTGTTTAAGCGTCAGGGACGATTATCATTGAGGATTACACTGATGGTTTCGTCCCGTATCACCCTGGCCGCAGCCTTTGTTGCTGCGGTTACGCTTACCCCAGTCTGCACGGCCAATGTCATCCATTTTATCGGACGGATTGTCGAAGATCCCTGTAACGTCACGCCTGATGCGCGCGCCTTAACCGTCTCCTGTCCGCAGGACAATAAAATGTCTGTTCAACAGGTCAGCTATAAAGATGCGCTCGAGGGCAGGGTGAATGCCGCAGATCTTGCCACTGTCAGCATGAGGTACATCAACCCGGAAAAATCGCTCGCCATTGTGCAGGTTGACTACCGCTGAGGCAGGACCGTTTTCTGTCAACCGGACTTCCACAACCCAACCTCTGCGATACACTTAAGAAAAAACGGTATGCAGAGGTTGATTATGTACTCCCGAATTGAAGTCTTTCATGGTGATATCACCACGCTGCATGTGGATGTGGTGGTTAACGCAGCCAATCCTTCTTTGATGGGCGGTGGTGGCGTGGACGGCGCCATTCATCGGGCGGCAGGCCCCGCCCTGCTGGAGGCGTGTAAGCTGGTGCGCCAGCAGCAGGGCGAGTGCGCCCCGGGGCAGGCGGTGATTACGCTTGCCGGAAACCTGCCCGCCAAAGCGGTGATCCACACCGTTGGTCCCGTCTGGCACGGGGGAGAGCATCACGAAGCGCGGATTCTGGAGGAGGCCTACCGCAACAGCCTGAACCTGGCGGCGGCCAACGGTTATCAGACTCTCGCCTTCCCGGCAATCAGCACTGGCGTTTATGGCTATCCCCGCGCGGCAGCGGCTGAAATCGCCGTTAACACGGTTTCGGATTATCTCACCCTCAAGCCTCTGCCGGAGCGGGTATACTTTGTCTGCTATGATGAAGAAAATGCCCGACTATACAAGCGACTGCTTACCCAGCGAGGACAGGAAACCGACGCATAACACGCGACTTGGACGCGCGATTGCACCGGTCAGCTCTGCACATCCCGGCCTTTGTGGGCTTCTCCCTCTTGATAACAGTCTCGATGCCTTCGCCTGCCGTTACCGGCTGGTGGAAATGGCAGAAAAGACGCTGGATGTGCAGTACTACATCTGGGAAGACGACATGTCAGGACGCCTGTTGTTTTCCGTCTTATTATCCGCTGCCATGCGCGGTGTCCGCGTGCGTTTGTTGCTCGATGACAACAATACCCAGGGGCTGGACAGCATCCTGCGCCTGCTGGACGCGCATCCCAACTTTGATGTCCGGCTGTTTAATCCCTTTTCGTTCCGCTCCCTGCGCGCGCTGGGCTATCTCACCGATTTCGCCCGTCTCAATCGCCGGATGCACAACAAGAGTTTCACCGTGGACGGCGAGGTCACCATTATTGGCGGGCGAAACATCGGTGATGCCTATTTTGGCGCAGGCGAAGAGCCGCTCTTTTCCGATCTGGACGTGATGGCCACAGGCCCGGTGGTGCAGGATGTGGCCAATGATTTTGAGCGCTACTGGAACTGCGCGTCGGTCTCCACGCTCCAGCAGGTGCTGGAACTTTCCGAGGCGGAAATTGAAGACAAAATTCATCCCCCTGAGGAGTGGTATCGCGACGACATTACCCGTCGTTATCTGGATAAATTACAGTCCAGCGATTTTATTACCAACCTTGAGGCGGGCAAATTGCCGCTGATTTGGGCTAAAACCCGGTTACTCAGCGACGATCCGCGTAAAGGGCAGGGCCGGGCAAAACGGCACTCGCTGCTGCCCCAGCGCCTGATGGGGGTAATGGGCTCACCGTTGCAACAAATCGATATCATCTCCGCTTATTTTGTCCCTACCCGGGCGGGGGTGGCGCTGCTGCTGCAGATGGTGCGAAAAGGGGTGAAAGTCGCCATCCTCACCAACTCGCTGGCAGCGAACGACGTCTCCGTTGTGCATGCCGGTTACGCCCGCTGGCGAAAAAAGCTGTTGCGCCACGGCATCGAGCTATATGAACTAAAGCCCATTCAGGATGGCGTACCGCCGGCGCACGATCGCGGCATCACCGGGAACTCCGGCTCCAGCCTGCATGTCAAGACGTTCAGCGTCGACGGCGAGAAAGTGTTTATCGGTTCACTTAATTTTGATCCCCGTTCAACCATGCTCAATACCGAGATGGGCTTTGTCATTGAAAGCGAAAAGCTAGCAAGGATGATCCACACCCGGTTCGTGCGCAGCCAGCGCCATGAAGCCTGGCAACTCCGGTTGGATAAAATGGGACGTCTTAACTGGATTGAGCGTAAGGAGGGGCAGGAGATCGTGCATAAAAAGGAGCCCAAAACCCGTTTCTGGCAGCGGATGCTGGTGCGCCTGGCCTACTGGCTGCCGGTCGAGTGGCTGCTGTAATGACGCGCCGGTTCTGCGACCGGCGCGCAACGGCTTAACTGGTGACCTGCGGCGTTTTTTCCGTTTTGCTGGCTGGTTTGCCGGAAAAGAGAAAGCGCAGCAGCGGAATACGCAGATGAATTTCATACAGCACAATCGCAATACCCACCACAAACACCAGCCCACAGATAAAGCCCAGCAGATTTGAGCTGATATGCGGCGTAATGTAGGCGCCAAAGAACAGCGTTAACGGATGGTGCACCAGATAAATGAACAGCGAGGCGTTGACGAAATAGGTGACGCGCGCCGATTTAAAGTTCAGCAGGCGGTGACCCAGGGCAAAGACCACGTTCACCATCCACAGCCCCAGCAGCATGGTGATCACGCTTTCGGTTTCATACATCCACGCATCGCCGCTGCCATAACGCTGGTTAAGCAGATAAGCGATAAACGCCAGTAGCGCGCCGAGCGTACAGCCGCGTGACGGAGTAGTAAACAGCGCTTTCAGCTTCGGATGCACAAACGCCAGGGCGCCAATCAGGAAGAAGGGCAGGTAGAAGAGCGTCTGCATCACCACAAAGTTAAACAGGCCGTCGCTGAGGATCGGTGAATAGATAATTAAAAGCGTGCGGCGCAGCGCGGCATAGACGATACCCAGGATTAAAAACAGTACCGACAGCTTGCCCCAGGTAATATCGGCAAAAAACGCCTCCGACCGGGCGCTGAGATGATGGCGCATGCGGCTGAAGAGCCACAGGCTGACCGTGGTCATCACCACCAGCACCAGCAGGAACCACAGGTGAGAAACCAGTTCCCAGGCGAGGGTGTTGTATTTATCGTACAGCGACAGGGTGTGCCAGCTCTCCGCTTTGCCTTTGACATGTTGCAGCATAATGAATTGCGGCAGCGTCAGCAGGGGAATGGCGGTAAGCATCGGAATACCGACGCGTTCCACGCGCACTTTCCACCAGCGCTTGAGCGGATAGCGCAAAAAAAGCATGTAAGAGAAGTAGCCCGAAATAACGAAAAAGACCTGCATCCGGAAGGAGTGGATAAAATCGTTAAACAGCGTCAGCCACCACGACGACTCTGCACTATTGACGTGCCAGACGTGGCTCGAATAAATCAAGGAAATATGAAACGGGATCCCCAGCAGCATGAGCCATGCCCGGATGGAATCAAGGAAATATTCGCGTTGTGCGGGTACGGTACTCATATGACGTTGCGCATTCTCAGACTTTTCGTCTTATCCCTAAGACCAATAGTGTTTACATTCGGTGCCAACCCTACACGAAGTCTGACACACTGTCTCCAGGATAAGCACGCAAAGTGAAAACGGGTTACTTTCACTTGCTTAAACCATGAGCCAGCACGCTGAACAAAGCGGTGATTATGTTGTCGGAATGCCTGATTTTCCATTAAAATGGATCGGATCGATATAAGCACACAAAGGGGGAAGTGCTTACTTATTATGAAACATAAACCACAAATGATGAAAATGCGTTGGTTAGGAGCGGCAGTCCTGTTGTCTCTGTATACCTCATCGGCCCTGGCCTTTACCATCGACGACGTCGCAAAACAGGCAAAATCGATGGCCAGTAAAGGGTACGAAGCGCCAAAAAGTAACTTACCCTCCGTTTTCCGCGACATGAAATATGCGGACTATCAGCAGATCCAGTTTAATCACGATAAAGCCTACTGGAATAAAATAAAAACCCCGTTCAAGCTCGAGTTTTATCATCAGGGGATGTACTTCGACACGCCTGTCACCATTAATGAAGTGACCTCTAACGCGGTACGCAAAATCAAGTACAGCCCGGACTACTTTAATTTCGGCAATGTGCAACACGACAAAGACACCGTGAAAGATTTGGGCTTCGCGGGCTTTAAAGTGCTTTATCCCATCAACAGTAAAGATAAAAACGACGAAATTGTCAGCATGTTGGGGGCAAGCTATTTCCGTGTGATTGGTGGCGGTCAGGTTTATGGCCTCTCCGCGCGTGGTCTGGCGATCGATACCGCGCTGCCGTCCGGGGAAGAGTTCCCACGTTTTCGCGAGTTCTGGATCGAACGTCCGAAACCAACCGACAAGCGCCTGACCATCTATGCACTGCTGGATTCCCCGCGCGCAACGGGCGCCTATCGCTTTGTCATTATTCCTGGCCGCGATACGGTGGTCGACGTGCAGTTTAAAGTCTATCTGCGCGATAAAGTCGGCAAACTGGGCGTTGCTCCGCTGACCAGTATGTTCCTGTTCGGGCCAAACCAGCCTTCTCCTGCCACCAACTTCCGCCCGGAACTGCACGACTCTAACGGTCTGTCGATCCTTGCCGGCAACGGTGAGTGGATCTGGCGTCCGCTGAACAACCCGAAACACCTGGCGGTAAGCAGCTTCAGCATGGAGAACCCGCAGGGGTTTGGTCTGCTGCAGCGTGGCCGTCAGTTCTCCCGCTTTGAAGATCTGGACGATCGTTACGATCTGCGTCCAAGCGCCTGGATCACCCCGAAAGGCGAGTGGGGCAAAGGCAAAGTTGAGCTGGTAGAGATCCCAACCAACGACGAAACCAACGACAACATCGTCGCGTACTGGACGCCGGACCAGCTGCCGGAAGCCGGTAAAGAGATGAACTTCAACTACAGCATCACCATGAGCCGCGATGAAGACAAGCTGCATGCGCCGGAAAGCGCGTATGTTCTGCAGACCCGCCGCTCAACAGGGGATGTGAAACAGTCCAATCTGATCCGCCAGCCTGATGGCACCATCGCGTTTGTTGTCGATTTCACCGGCCAGGATATGCAGAACCTGGCGCCGGAAACCCCGGTCACCGCTCAGGCGAGCATTGGTGACAATGGTGAGATCGTTGAGAACAGCGTGCGTTATAACCCGGTCACCAAAGGCTGGCGTTTAACTCTGCGCATTAAAGTGAAAGACGCGAAACAGCCGACTGAGATGCGTGCCGCCCTGGTCAACGCCGATCAGCCGTTGAGTGAAACCTGGAGCTATCAGCTACCTGCCAATGAATAAGATAACTGAGTATATCGATGCCATGCCGCTGACCGATATCGAGAAGGCGGCACTGCCGAAGGGTGACATCAGCGCGGTTCACACCGCGCTGGATGCCGATCATCATCCGTTTACGCGTGAAGATGATACTCCGCTGGGCTCGGTTAAAAGCCGTCTCGAACAGGCCTGGCCCGATTCACTGGCCGAAGGCCAGCTGATCCGCGATGACGAAGGGCGCACCCAGCTTGAGGCGATGCCGAAAGCGACGCGCTCTTCCATGTTCCCGGATCCCTGGCGCACCAACCCGGTGGGCCGTTTCTGGGATCGCCTGCGTGGCCGCGACACCAATCCGCGCTATCTCTCTCGCCTCTCTAAAGAGCAGCAGGCCAGCGAGGAAAAATGGCGTACCGTCGGCAGTATTCGCCGCTACATCCTGCTGCTGTTAACCATTGCGCAGACCGTCGTCGCTACCTGGTATATGAAGACGATCCTTCCGTACCAGGGCTGGGCGCTGATCAATCCGGCCGATATGTTCGACCAGGATCTGCTGGTCTCGTTTATGCAGCTGCTGCCTTATATTCTGCAAAGCGGCATCCTGCTGCTGTTCGCCATTCTCTTCTGCTGGGTATCGGCCGGTTTCTGGACTGCGCTGATGGGCTTCCTGCAGCTGCTGATAGGCCGGGATAAGTACAGCATTTCGCACTCTACGGTGGGGGATGAACCCCTCAATCCTGAACACCGTACTGCGCTTATCATGCCTATCTGTAACGAAGATGTGGATCGCGTTTTTGCCGGCCTGCGCGCCACCTGGGAGTCGGTGAAAGCCACCGGTAACGCCGAACACTTCGACGTTTACATCCTGAGTGACAGCTACAACCCGGATATCTGCGTGGCAGAACAGAAAGCGTGGATGGAACTTATCGCCGAAGTGCAGGGCGAAGGGCAGATCTTCTACCGTCGTCGTCGTCGTCGCGTGAAGCGTAAAAGCGGTAACATCGATGACTTCTGCCGTCGCTGGGGCAGTCAGTACAGCTATATGGTGGTGCTGGATGCCGACTCGGTGATGACCGGTGAGTGTCTGACGGGCCTTGTGCGCCTGATGGAAGCGAACCCGAATGCCGGGATCATTCAGTCTTCGCCGAAAGCGTCGGGTATGGACACGCTCTATGCGCGTTGCCAGCAGTTTGCGACCCGCGTCTACGGGCCGCTGTTTACTGCCGGTCTGCACTTCTGGCAGCTGGGTGAGTCGCACTACTGGGGGCATAACGCCATTATCCGCGTGAAGCCGTTCATTGAGCACTGTGCGCTGGCGCCGCTGCCGGGCGAAGGCTCGTTTGCGGGTTCTATCCTGTCGCATGACTTCGTGGAAGCCGCGCTGATGCGTCGTGCCGGTTGGGGGGTGTGGATCGCCTATGACCTGCCGGGCTCCTATGAAGAGCTGCCGCCAAACCTGCTGGATGAGCTGAAGCGTGACCGCCGCTGGTGTCACGGGAACCTGATGAACTTCCGTCTGTTCCTCGTAAAAGGGATGCACCCGGTACACCGTGCCGTGTTCCTGACCGGCGTAATGTCCTACCTCTCAGCGCCGCTGTGGTTTATGTTCCTGGCCCTGTCGACCGCCCTGCAGGTGGTACACGCCCTGACCGAGCCGCAGTACTTCCTGCAGCCGCGCCAGCTGTTCCCGGTCTGGCCGCAGTGGCGTCCTGAGCTGGCGATAGCGCTCTTTGCCTCGACGATGGTGCTGCTCTTCCTGCCGAAGCTGCTGAGTATTGTGCTCATCTGGTGTAAGGGCTCTAAGGAGTACGGTGGTTTCTTCCGCGTGACGCTCTCCCTGCTGCTGGAGGTGTTGTTCTCCGTGCTGCTGGCCCCGGTGCGTATGCTGTTCCACACCGTCTTCGTGGTCAGCGCCTTCCTCGGCTGGGAAGTGGTCTGGAACTCGCCGCAGCGTGACGATGACTCTACGCCGTGGAGTGAAGCCTTTATGCGTCACGGTTCGCAGATGCTGCTCGGTCTGGTCTGGGCGGTGGGCATGGCGTGGCTGGATCTGCGCTTCCTGTTCTGGCTGGCGCCGATTGTCTTCTCGCTGATCCTCTCCCCGTTTGTGTCGGTGATCTCAAGCCGTTCAACGGTGGGTCTGCGCACCAAACGCTGGAAGCTGTTCCTGATCCCGGAAGAGTATTCCCCGCCGCAGGTGCTGGTGGATACAGACAAGTATCTGGAGCTCAACCGCAGCCGTTCGCTGGAAGATGGGTTTATGCACGCGGTGTTTAACCCGTCATTCAACGCCCTGGCCATCGCTATGGCGACTGCCCGTCACCGTGCCAGCCGCGTGCTGGAGATCGCCCGCGATCGTCACGTTGAGCAGGCGCTGAACGAGACGCCAGAAAAGCTGAACCGTGACCGTCGTCTGGTGCTGCTAAGCGATCCTGTCACCATGGCGCGGATGCATCATCGTGTCTGGGCCGCCCCGGAGAAATACTCTTCGTGGGTGAACTATTACCAGACGCTGAAGCTGAATCCGCAGGCGTTGAAAGCGAAGTGATGTGTCGGATGGCGCTACGCTTACCCGGCCTACAAAATCTGTAGACCCGTGCAAGCGCAGCGCCGCCGGGCAAATAAATACCGGCTCTTGAGCCGGTATTTTTATCTTTCGAGGTACTGGATGAGATTTTTCACCGTCATCACAATGGCGCTATTACTGAGCGGCTGCGGCAGTATTATCAGCCGGACGATCCCAGGGCAGGGACACGGCAATCAATACTACCCGGGCGTGCAGTGGGACGTTCGCGACTCCGCATGGCGCTACCTGACGGTGCTGGATCTGCCGTTCTCGCTGGTCTTTGACACGCTACTGCTGCCCATCGACGCTCAGCACGGGCCTTATGAGTAATTAGCGCTCGTCCCACTCATCCGCTGCGGTTTGCCCCTCTTCGGTATCCAGCGGCGGTTCAAGCTGAAACTCACCCTCATCCCATTCATGCAGGGTGTTCTCTTCCAGCCACTCCTGACGCAGCTCTATCTCGTCATAATCGCCATCAAACACCGCCTGAGCCGCTTCGCCGCTCAGTACGGGCAGGCACTCGCCGTCTTCGCCGTCATCGGCAAAAAATTCGGCCTGCCACATAATGTCCCCATCCTGCATGACATATTTCTGGATATTGAGTTGCTCAATATTCGCGTCATCTTCCTCAATGCCGGGATTATCAGCGAGGAATTCCTCGCGCGCGGCATCAATCGCTTCCTCTAGAGTGGCAAACATAGTCATCGGCGTCTCCCTGTGATTTGACATGGTGTTCAGGGAAAGGATAGCTGATTCTCCATAATTGCAAGTATGAAAGCCGTAAAACCTTCACGAAGTTGTCTTAATCGGGCGCAGAGACCTTATCCTGCCCGGGAACCCCCCGCGGCTGGCGAAAGGCGCGCGACAGACTCACCCATGAGTAAAAGGCGTTAAACATCACCACGCAGGCGGTCACAATAAACACCGCCCGGAAACAGTAGCTGGCGGCAATACCGGCTCCGAGGAGCGGGCCGGTGACGTTACCGATATCGCGGAACGACTGGTTATAGCTGAAGATGCGTCCGGCTATCTGATTGGTGGAGTTATAGACCAGCAGGGTCTGCACCGCAGGCAGCAGGGCGCCATCGGCCGCCCCGAGTAAAAAGCGCAGAACGCCCAACTGCCACGGCGATTGCACAAATGACATCGGGATGAGGAGTAGCACGGAGATCACCAGCGCGACGATCAGGATCCTTTCCGGACCAATCCGATCGCCCAGTTTCCCCAGCCGCGGGGCGCTGATCAGGGCGGCTACGCCGGGCACCGAGGCAATCATGCCGCTGATAAAGGCGATATTGCCCAAGTGCCCGGCCAGGTCGCGCACGTAGAGCGTCAGGATCGGCGCAATGGAGCCGGTAGCGACCTGAATAATCATGGTGGTGACAAACAGGCTGATGACCAGGCGAGGATTTTTAAGCGAGGCAAAGACCTCGCGGGCATGCAGCATCTCTTTTTTCGGCACCGGGGTAAAATTTTCCCGGATGCAGAATAAGGTCACCAGGAAGCAGGCAAACAGAACGCCCGCGGTGATAAAAAATACTGGCCGCAAACCGTAGCTGTCCGCCAGTAATCCCCCGGCCAGCGGGCCAAGCAGGGCACCACTCACCGCACCAGTGGAGAGGGTTCCCAGCGCCCAGCCGCTTTTATGACGGGGGATCTGCGTGGCGATGAGCGCGTTGGCATTGGGTACAAAGCCGCCCAGCAGCCCCAGCAGCGCGCGTAACACCAGAAACTGCCAGATGTTTTGCGCCAGCCCCATCAGCAGCATGATGATGGCCATCCCCAGCGCCGAACGCAGCAGCATAATTTTGCGCCCTTTGCGGTCGGCCAGCCCACCCCAGAACGGTGAGGCGATGGCGGAGAAGAGAAACGTGATGCTGAACACCAGTCCGGACCACATATTGAGCGCGCTGTGACCGCTGACGCCGAGCTGTTCTACGTAAAGCGGCAGAAAAGGCATCACCAGGCTAAATGCGGCACCCGTGAGAAAGCAGCCCAGCCAGGCAACCATGAGGTTCCGCTTCCAGTTTATTGGCGTTTCTGAGGGAGACATAGCTATCCGCGTTATGATGCGCAGCGGCATCATTATAAAAGAAAGTAATAAGCCTGCTAATTATGCGCCTGGGTGATGGGTGCTGCAATGATGGTGAGCATTATAAGCTTAAAGGGAAGTGCGGCCCGTAGGCCGCAAAGGAGGATTAATAGCGGGAAGGCACGCCTTCCGGACGGGTTTTAAAGCGACGATGCAGCCACATATACTGTTCCGGTGCCAGCAGGATGCATTTCTCAACCACGCGATTCATCCACGCGGCGGTGGTTGTCGCATCGTCCAGCGGCGGAGAACATTCCGGTTCCAGCATCATCAGTTCATAGCCCTTGCCGTCAGGTTTGCGACGCGGCACAAAAGGAACAATGGCCGCGTTCGAGAGACGGGCCAGGGTCCATGTCCCGGTGGTGGTTGCCGCCTCGTCGACCGCAAAGAAGGGCACAAAGACGCTGGCGGTCGGGCCGTAGTCATGATCCGGCGCGTACCAGATCACTTCACCGGATTTCAGGGCGCGGATCATCCCCTTGAGATCTTTACGGTCGATCATGCTCTTGTTGGAGCGCATCCGGCCCCAGGTTTGCAGCCAGTCGATCACCGGGTTGTCGTTCGGGCGATAGACGCCAATACCGGGCGCCTGCATACCAAACATCCGCGCGCCTATCTCCAGGGTCAGAAAATGGACGCCGATCAGCAGAACGCCGGTTTTATTGGCCTGCAGATTGTGCACCGGATCCATGCCGGTACCGGTCACTTCCGTCCAGCGCGCCATGCGCTTATTAGACCAGAACCAGGCCATGCCGGTTTCCATCAGCCCCATGCCGACGGATTCAAAATTTTTCACCACCATGGTGTCACGCTCATGCTCGCTCATCTCCGGGAAACAGAGTTCCAGATTACGGCGGGCAATGCGGGCGCGGCGGGACATAAAGCGCATCGCCAGTCGACCCAGACCGCAGCCAAGACGGTAGATCAGCGGGTAAGGCAGTTGCACCAGTAACCATAATAAACCGATGCCAGCCCAGGTCAGCCAGTAACGAGGATGTAGAAGCGCAATGGAAAATTTAGGTAGTTGAGTCATGTCGTTCCTGTTTGTGATACGTCCTGTTGGCGTAGTGTCGCATTTTTCCATTGATAACCAAAATGCATCGCTATGGAATGGTCATGAATAGAGCAAATGTTATACCCTCGGCATTTTAACGTGAGAAATGTAGCGCAAAATGAAGGGATGTAAATTCCCAATGTTTGCTATATGATGCCGACCGATTTTCATTCTTATACGATTGCAGGAACCGTACACCATGCCAGTGTTACACAACCTCATTTCGAACGAAGAGCTGAAAGCGCGCATGTTGGCTGAAACCGAGCCGCGCACGACGATCTCGTTCTATAAATATTTCACCATCGTTAACCCGCAGGCTACCCGCGACGCGCTGTACAAGGCGTTAACCGCGCTGAACGTCTTTGGCCGTATCTATCTTGCCCATGAGGGCATCAATGCTCAGATCAGCGTGCCTGAAAGCAAGGTCGATGAGTTGCGCAGCTTCCTTTATGGCTTCGATCCGGCTCTGGACGGCCTGCGCCTGAACATTGCCCTGGACGATGATGGGAAATCCTTCTGGGTGCTGCGCATGAAAGTGCGCGAGCGCATTGTGGCGGACGGCATTGATGACCCGACCTTTGATGCCAGCGACGTGGGCGATTACCTGAAAGCGTCAGAAGTGAATGCCATGCTGGACGATCCTGACGCCGTGTTTATCGATATGCGTAACCACTACGAATATGAAGTGGGCCATTTCGAAAACGCCCTTGAGATCCCGGCAGATACTTTCCGTGAGCAGTTGCCAAAAGCCGTTGAGATGATGCAGGAGCATAAGGACAAAAAAATTGTCATGTACTGCACCGGCGGGATCCGCTGCGAAAAAGCCAGCGCCTGGATGAAGCACAACGGTTTTAACAAAGTCTGGCATATCGAAGGCGGGATCATCGAGTATGCCCGTCGCGCCCGCGAGCAGGGGCTGCCAGTGCGCTTTATTGGCAAGAACTTCGTCTTTGACGAGCGGATGGGGGAGCGCATCTCGGACGATGTGATTGCCCACTGCCATCAGTGCGGCACCGCCTGCGACACCCATACCAACTGCAAAAATGACGGTTGTCATCTGCTGTTTATTCAGTGTCCGGCCTGCGCTGAGAAGTTTAACGGCTGCTGCAGCGAGCTGTGTAGCGAAGAGAGCATGTTGCCTGAAGAGGAGCAGCGTCGCCGCCGTGCCGGGCGCGAAAATGGCAATAAGATCTTTAATAAGTCGCGGGGGCGTCTGAATACCCGCCTGGGCATTCCTGATCCGGAGTGACCCTGAAACCTTGCCCGGTCGCGTGACCGGGCGAGGGCATTACTTCTGCTGTACCCCTTCCACCGAAATAATCAGCTCAACGTCCTGCGACGCCGGGCCCAGATCGGTCGTGATGTTGAAGTCTTTCAGATGAATTTTGCCTGATGCTTCAAAGCCTGCGCGTTTGCCGCCCCAGGGATCGTCACCCTGACCAATCAGTTTTGCATCCAGCTTAACCGGTTTCGTTACGCCATTGAGCGTCAGGTTGCCGGTAATATCCAGCCCGTCACCATCCTTTTTCACCTCGGTCGAGGTAAAGGTCGCCTGCGGGTATTTCGCCACGTTGAGGAAGTCTGCGCTGCGCAGATGCTTATCGCGCTCAGCGTGGTTCGTATCGAGGCTGTTGGTGTTCAGGGTGACATTGACCTTATCATTCGCCGGATTGCTCTCATCAAAGGTGAAGGAGCCATCGAAATCCTTGAATGTGCCGTACAGCCAGCTGTACCCCAGATGCTGAATACGGAAGTTCACAAAGGCGTGCTGGCCTTGTTTATCAATTTTGTAATCCGCTGCCACGGCGGCGCCGGTGGTGAACAGCAGAGACGCTAAGGTTAATCCCAGCAGGCTTTTCTTCATTTTATGCTCCAGAGTCAGGGGACGCTTTGCCCAACATACGTGTCAGGGTGGCGTCTTTGTCGATAAAGTGATGTTTTATGGCGGCAAGGCCATGTAATACGGAGAGAATGACTACGCCCCAGGCCAGCCATAAATGCACGGTTCCGGCCAGATCGGCCTGTGGGCCGGCATCGGCCAGCAGGGCGGGCACGTCAAACAGGCCGAAGACACTGATAGGTTTTCCGTCGGCGGTGGAGATCAAATAGCCGCTGATCAGGATGGCGAAAAGCAAGGCGTAGAGGGCAATATGCGCGGCGGCAGCGCTCATACGCGTAAAGCGAGTCTGGCTTTTCAACGCCGGCGGAACAGGGGAGACATGGCGCCACAGCAGCCGCACCACCAGCGCCAGCATCAGCATAAAGCCAATGCTTTTGTGCAGCTCCGGTGCCTGGTGATACCAGCCATCGTAATAGCTCAGGGTCACCATCCAGAGGCCAAGACCAAACATGCCGTAAACCGCAATCGCCATCAGCCAGTGCAGACTCATGGAAATAACGCCATAGCGTGTGGGGGAATTTCGCACCTGCATTTTGAACACCATTATTAATTCGCAAGCGCTAAAAATGGCGTGGGGAAAACATTAATGCAAATGATATTTACATATATTCAATATTAATTTTATTCGTTCAGTTATTTTGAATTAAAAACAGAAGTTATAGTCAATTACGCTGTAAAGGATTTTCGGGATTGGCTGATTTTTGGTGGGTTAAGACGTTTTTATGATGTTCAAATAATTTATTGTGAAATTATAGTTATTTTAAGAAATGTCAATTTTTGTCAATGAATCTCATCAGAAAAATACAATATAAAGGATATCGAGGATTGCCAACAGCGACCACAGCAAAATATAGAGCATCAGGTGCTCGCGAATATTATTGACCAGATAGCTAACGATACGACGCATGAATATACCGGTAAAAGGATGAAAGAAAGGCTTCGGAAACCCGAAGCCTGACACCATTATCGGCTAAAGCGAGACAGGGAGAAAGGCGTGAGATCAAACGGTGGGGCGATCTGCTGTGAGAATTGTGCGGCAATCTCTCCCAGCACGCTGGCGAATTTGAATCCGTGCCCGCTCAGGCCGGTGATCAGCAGCGTATTATCATGGCCCGGCAGGGTATCAATGATGAAATCTTCGTCCGGCGTGTTGTCATAGGTACAGGCTGCTCCGTGTAACAGGCCGCCGATACCCGGCAGTACGTTGCGCAGGAATTTAAACGCTTCAGAGCCATCGCCAGGATACGCGCCAAACGGCTTACGTTCTTCCGGGGAGTTAATCACCTGCCCGCCGTTGTGTTTACCGATCTTCAGGGCATCTTTCTCGGATGGGAAGCCGTAAAACTGGTCGCCGTCAGGCAGCTCGCCGGTAAAGGCAGGGAAGTGATTCTGATGGCTGTAACGGCCGTCGGACTGGAACCAGGAGAAGACCTTGCGCACCGGCTGGACAGGCAGACCTGGCACCAGACGTGAAACCCAGGTGCCGGCGCTCACCAACAGGCGGCTTGCGCTGTAGGGGCCTTCCGGGGTGTCAACGGTGACGCCGTCATCATGATGGGTAATGGCGCTCACCGGGCAGTTAAACAATTGGGCGCAACCCGCCTCTTTCGCCAGTGCAATCCAGGTTTTAATGGCCAGTTCGCTGCGTAGTACCCCGGATTCGGCCTCAAACAGACCGATATAACCTTCGGGCACCTGGATTTCAGGCCAGCGCTTCATTACCGCCGCCGCGTCCAGCCGCTCAAGATTGAGATTGAACTGACGGGCGCTCTGCTCGACGTTCGCCAGGAATGACGAATCGGATGGCCCAAGATTGACCACGCCCGTACGTTCAAAGACCGGCTCACCGCTGATTTGCGCCAGTTCATCCCACAGCGCCTGCGCCCGTAACACCAGCGGCACATAGCGTTCGCCTTCGCCGTAAGCGTGGCGCATCAAACGGGTATCGCCGTGGTGACTCCCTTCGGTGTGGGGCGGCATATGGGCATCGATCATCAGTACGTTCTGACCGGCTCGCGTTGCGTAATAGCCTGCCGCCGCGCCGACAGATCCGCTGCCAATAATAATAAGATCGTATTTCATGAGGCTCTCTTTACGCGTTTCGTTGGTTAGCAGGGTAATTAAGAAGGCAGGGTTATACAAGGGAGAAATAAACGAGGCACCGTGAGGTGCCTGTTGGGTGAAAAAGTGTCGTGACGCTAGTGTCGCCGGTACTCATTTTCCTGGTAGTCACTGGATTCTATTTTTGCAATACCGGCTTCTAGAATAGAAATAAACTGACGTGCGACATCTGTGGTTAACCACAACGTCTGCCCAACTTCCGCTTCTTCGGTGTCAGGGTGATTTGGGGTCTGGTAATGCAAACGCAGCATCAGTGCGTCGTAGCTATCTACAGTGCTGATATCCCAGCCTACAAGCGGATGGGTCTGGATGACTTCATTATTCTTTTCCATCATAACCCCCTGAATACGTGTTAAAAAGATAACGACTGTGAGGTTCAATGCGTGTTTTTCTGAAGCAATTTCAGTATATCAATAAATAAGGCTTCTGAAGGGAAAAAGAAACAGGCAGTCCAAAATATTTATGCGTTTTAGGATTGTTTGAACATTAAAACATCACCTTGCCGATGATTTTTGACAGAGTCAGTCAGAATATTCGTGCTTTTGACGTGAAAAGAGGAAAAAAAGCCGGGGCGACCCGGCAAAAAAACACAATGAAGGAGAAATTTAATCGGTAATAAACCAGTCGTCAGCGCTCTCCCAGGTTTCCTGTAAAATTTCGCTGATGCGCTCTTTATCATCTTTTGCGCCACCGATGACCGAGAGATTGTTTGACCCCGCATAACGCACGGTGACGGCACCTTCGCGTTCGGGAAAGGAGTTGTTTATACGGCGGGATAATTCACCCGCCAGTGCATCCAGCGCACCAGCAGGCAAAGGCGTTGTTCTGGCAATGGTCACTTCAATACGCATAATTGCCCCCTGTGTCATATACTGTGTATTTATACAGTTATATTATTGAACTTACAACAGGGGGCAAACAATTTTTAACGCTTCACCGTCCACTGAACGGTTTCACCTGCGAGGAAGGGGATCAGGGTGTCGTCGGTCAGGGGGATAGACTCCGCGACGCTGCTCTCTTCGCGCACCAGCTCAACAAAGCTCTCATTCACTGGCAGACCATAGAAACGCGGCCCGTTCAGGGAGCTGAACGCCTCAAAATGTTGCAGGGCATTCATCTCGTCAAACACCTGCGCGTAGCTGGCAAGGGCGGTCGGGGCGTTAAAGCAGCCTGCACAGCCGCAGCTGGCCTCTTTCCGATGACGGGCATGGGGCGCGGAGTCGGTGCCGAGGAAGGCGCGCTCAAAGCCGCTGGCAACCAGTTCGCGTAGCGCCTGCTGGTGGACATTGCGTTTGAGGATCGGCAGGCAGTAGAGGTGCGGACGCACGCCACCCACCAGCATATGGTTGCGGTTGAACATCAGGTGCTGCGGGGTGATGGTGGCCGCCAGAAGCTCATTGCCATCACGCACGTACTCCGCGGCATCTTTGGTGGTGATGTGTTCAAACACCACTTTCAGACCCGGCAGGCGCTGGCGCAGCGGCTCCATCACGGTTTCGATGAAGCGGGCTTCACGGTCGAAAATGTCGATGTCGGCGTGGGTCACTTCGCCGTGCACCAGCAGCGGCATCCCCAGTTTTTCCATACGCTCCAGCACCGGCATAATCGCGTCAATGCTGGTGACACCGTGGCTGGAGTTGGTGGTGGCGTTGGCCGGATAGAGTTTGGCGGCGGTAAAGACCCCTTCGCTAAAGCCGCGCTCAATCTCATTCGGATCGAGCGTGTCGGTCAGATAACAGGTCATCAGCGGGGTAAAATCGTGGCCGGCAGGCACGGCATCAAGAATGCGCTGGCGATAGGCGATCGCCGCATCGACCGTGGTGACCGGCGGCACCAGGTTTGGCATGACAATCGCGCGGCCATAAATTTCACTGGTATACGGCACGACGGTTTTCAGCATATCGCCATCGCGAAGATGGATATGCCAGTCGTCTGGGCGGCGGATTTTCAAAACCTGGGATTGTGCAGTCATGGATAGGCTCCGGCTGAGTGAGATGATTTTTGCCGGACACAAAGAATAGGGGGAAACGTTTTCGTTTGCACTCTTTTCTGTAAAAAAAGGCGCCGAAGCGCCTCACAGGTTAATCGACGAAGGGGATGACAATCTCACCCGGCTTCACTTCGATACCTTTTGCATACTTTTTCGCCAGTGCTTCGCCCTGGCTGTTGTCTTCGCTCAGGATATAAGCCGGCTGGTGATTAAAGTAGTTTTGCAGGGACTGGTTCAGGTACGGCATCAGCGTCTGCAGAACCGGCTTCATCTTCTCCGGCGAGACCACAGCGTCGGTGATCTCCATCTGTTGCAGGTAGATGGCGCCCAGATCCTTATTGAAGACCGGCAACGCTTTTAACTTCAGCTTGATATTGGCTTTCTGGCTGCCGAACAGCGAATTCATATCCAGACTGGCATCGCCGGAGAGCATCACTTTGTTTGGCTCTTCGCGGCCAATCTGGCTGGCAAGATTGCTCAGGACGATATGCGCATCGGCGACGCCGGGCACTCCGATATCTTTCGCAAAGTTATTGCGCTTCTGCAGGGCCTGGTTGATCTCCTGTTCACTGACCGTGTACTGGGTGAGCTGATTACAACCAACCAGCAGACCGCTGATGATCAACGCAGTGGCAATAACAATCTTTTTCATGGTTTTCCTCGACATACTGGCGCTTCAATCCTGACGCGCCAGTATGTCAGGGGACTGTCCCTCAGACCAGCAGAATAAACTGATAACGGCGAAGAACAGGAATAGTGCCTGAGTCCCGGTCAGGCTCCGGGCTCCAGCACGCCGGGTGCAGCGCGCTTGTGGCTGAACTGCCAGCCCAGCGCGAAGAAGGTGGTTACCCCAATCAACGTCAGCATCATCCATGGCAATTCAGGCTGGTTAAAGGCTTTCCCGGCATCGAACAGCCAGCCGCCGCCGGCATAGCCCAGCGCGCCACCAATCGCCAGACCGAGACGGCTAAAACCCATATAGCTGCCTCGCGCACGCGGATCGGCCAGCTCGGCGCTCAGCGTTTCACGGGCGGGTTCGGCGATGATGGAGCCAATATAGAAGGTGCAAATCAGCATAAACAGCTGTTGCAGGGAGCTCACCATCCCAATGGGCAGCATGCTCAGGGACATCAGCAGCAGGCCCGCCATCAGGCGATGCTCCAGGCGGAAGCGTTTTTCGCTCCAGCGGGCAATAGGGTAGAGCAGGGTGAGGGAGAGGCAGGCCTCAATGGC
This sequence comes from Leclercia sp. LSNIH8, assembly GCF_002920195.1. NCBI lineage: Bacteria > Pseudomonadati > Pseudomonadota > Gammaproteobacteria > Enterobacterales > Enterobacteriaceae > Leclercia > Leclercia sp. LSNIH8. The sequence goes on from NZ_PQJY01000001.1 coordinate 841,355, forward strand.
GTACATCCACTTCACCGCCGCCGGCGAGCCGGCAATATCATTAACCATGATCGGCAGCATCAGCATCACCTGTACGCCGAGCATGTAATAGCCCGCCAGGGTCAGCACATAGGTGATAAAACGTTTGTCGCGCCAGACGCGATCGAGCCCCTCCCGTACCGGCGCTTTGACGGTAGAGAGCTTCCAGGCGGGCAGCAGCCAGGCGTTAAAGGCCGCACACAGAATAAAAAGCACTGCACCCGTGGCGCAGACCAGCCGAAAATCGTACTGCAACAGCCAGCTTCCCAGCAGCGCACCCACCACCGCGCCCGCGCTGTCCTGCATCATCAGCAGCGAGAAAAAACGCCCGCGATGCCGGGGACGGATCAGCTTCACGACGAGCGCCGTGCGCGGCGGATCGAACAGCGTGCCGCCCAGCCCGGAGACAATACAGGAGACCCATAGCAGCCAGGGTTCATGGGCAATCGCCATGGTGGCAAAACCCGCCGCCCGCAGCAGCATGCCGGTGACAATCATCGGTTTGGCACCAAAGCGGTCGGCAATCGCGCCGCCAAACACCCCTAGCCCCTGCTGGACAAACTGGCGCAGCCCCAGCGCAATGCCGACCATCAACGCTGCCCAGCCCATCTGATCCACAAAGCGAATGGAGATGAGCGGAAATACGACAAAAAAGCCGAGTACAACCAGCATGTTATCAACAAGCAGGAAATATTTACCCAGGCTCCGGGCCTGTGAGATATGGGACATTTCCCCTCCAGGGAAATATACCCGTCATACTTCAAGTTGCCGGTGCGTTGGCCTCCTCGCTCACCCCTGTCACTTACCGGAGTAAGCTCCAGGGGATTCGCTGCGTCGCCGCCTTCCTGCAACTCGAATTATTTAGGGTATCAAGATAATGAGCGCGCTAATATTCTGCGGTTTCGCCGGGTTTTTTCCCACTGCGCAGGCGACAATATTTTTTTATCAAAAAGGCACTTTGATTGAGGGTTTTCATCGAAAAATGTGAAAAGTCTTCAAAATGGTATGTCGCTGTTTTCCCAGACGGCAGCGGCGCAGGTATAGTAAAGCTAACGGGTCAAGGTTGTAACATGAAGGAGTTGTATCCATGTTTGGCTATCGCAGTAATGTGCCGAAAGTGCGTCTGACGACCGACCGGCTGGTGGTTCGCCTCGTGCATGAGCGTGATGCCTGGCGTCTGGCGGACTACTACGCTGAGAATCGTCAGTTTTTAAAACCCTGGGAACCCGTGCGGGATGAGAGCCACTGCTATCCTTCCGGCTGGCAGGCCCGGCTGAGCATGATCGCCGAGTTTCACAAGCAGGGCTCGGCGTTCTACTTTGCTCTGCTGGATCCCGATGAAAAAGAGATTATCGGCATCGCCAACTTCTCTAACGTGGTGCGGGGCTCGTTTCATGCCTGCTATCTGGGGTACTCCATCGGGCAAAAATGGCAGGGGCAGGGGCTGATGTTTGAGGCGCTGACCTCGGCAATCCGCTATATGCAACGTACCCAGCATATGCACCGCATTATGGCCAACTATATGCCACACAATCAGCGCAGCGGCGGTCTGCTGGCGCGCCTCGGATTTGAAAAGGAAGGCTACGCCAAAGATTACCTGCTGATTGACGGCGAATGGCGCGATCATGTCCTGACGGCGCTGACAACCAAAGAGTGGAGCGCGGGGCGCTAAGGAACAGAGATGAAATACCAGTTAAGCGCCACAGAAGCGCGCGTCATTGGCTGCCTGCTGGAGAAGCAGGTCACGACGCCGGAGCAGTATCCGCTCTCGGTAAATGCGGTCACCCTGGCCTGCAACCAAAAAACCAACCGTGAACCGGTGATGAACCTTGCCGAACATGAGGTACAGGATCTGCTGGATGCACTGGTGAAACGCCACTACCTGCGCACCGTCAGCGGCTTTGGCAATCGCGTCACCAAATATGAGCAGCGTTTTTGCAACTCCGAGTTTGGCGCCCTGAAGCTAAACTCCGCCGAAGTGGCGCTGATCGCCACCCTGCTGCTGCGCGGGGCGCAGACCCCTGGCGAGCTGCGCACCCGGGCGGCGCGTATGCATGAATTCGCCGATATGCAGGAGGTGGAGCAGACCCTCGAAGGCCTGGCGGCAAGAGAAGATGGCCCGTTTGTCCTGCGTCTGGCGCGCGAGCCCGGCAAGCGTGAAAGCCGCTATATGCATCTTTTCAGCGGAGAAGTTGAAACCGTCGCCGCCGTCGTTGAGGCAGCGGCTCCCGCCACGGACGAAACCTTACTGGCCCGCGTTGAAGCGCTGGAAAACGAAGTCGAAGAACTGAAGCAGCGCCTCGATTCGCTGCTGGCACATCTGGGAGATTAACGGTGACAAAATTACGTGTGGGCGTGGTAGGGCTGGGTGGGATCGCCCAGAAAGCCTGGCTGCCGGTGCTGAGCGCCGCATCAGACTGGACATTGCAGGGGGCATGGTCGCCCTCGCGGGATAAGGCGATCAGGATCTGTGAATCGCTGCGTATGCCTTACTATGAGTCGTTGCAGGATCTGGCCCGCGCCTGTGATGCGGTCTTTGTCCATACTTCCACCGCCACCCATTACCAGGTGGTTAGCGAGCTACTGCATGCCGGGGTGCATGTCTGTGTTGATAAACCGCTGGCGGATAATCTGGCCGACGCCGAGCGCCTGGTCGATCTCGCCGCGCAGAAGAAGCTCACTCTGATGGTCGGTTTCAACCGTCGCTTTGCGCCGCTCTATCAGCAGCTGAAAAACGGGCTTCAGGGGGCGGCATCGCTGCGCATGGATAAGCATCGCGCCGACAGCGTCGGCCCCAACGATCTGCGTTTTACCCTGCTGGATGATTATCTGCACGTGGTGGACACCGCGCTGTGGCTGGCGGGAGATAATGCGCGTCTCACCGGCGGCACGCTGCAAACCAACGAGCAGGGGGCGATGATCTATGCCGAGCACCATTTCAGCACGGGCAATATGCAGATCACCACCTCCATGCACCGCCGGGCAGGCAGCCAGCGGGAGTGGGTCCAGGCGGTAACGGACGGCGCGCTGCTGGACGTGACCGATATGCGCGAGTGGCGCGAAGAGCGGGGCGCTGGAGTGGTTACGCCGGCTATTCCTGGCTGGCAGAGCACCCTGGAGCAGCGTGGTTTTGCGGGCTGCGCGCGCCACTTTATTGAATGCGTGCAAAATCAGACGGTTCCTGAAACCTCGGGTGAACAGGCGATCCGCGCCCAGCGCATCGTGGAGAAGCTCTGGCGCGATGCCATGAGCGAATAACCCTCTGTAACATCTGCCCATAGCAATTCCTGTTTTTACGAGTAGACTAGGCGCGTTTTGCGTTTTCCAGGCCGGGTACGCATAGCGATACCCGGCGAAATTACGCCTGCTTTGCAGGCGTTTTGTTTCAGGTAGTGGAAGCTCACGTTAATGAACCTATTAAAATCGCTGGCCGCCGTCAGCTCGATGACCATGTTTTCGCGCGTGCTGGGTTTTGCGCGCGACGCCATTGTGGCGCGGGTCTTTGGCGCAGGGATGGCCACTGACGCCTTTTTTGTCGCGTTCAAACTGCCCAACCTGCTGCGTCGAATTTTTGCCGAAGGCGCCTTTTCCCAGGCGTTTGTGCCTATCCTCGCGGAATACAAAAGCAAGCAGGGTGAAGACGCCACCAGGGTCTTTGTCGCGTATGTGTCGGGGCTGTTGACCCTCGCGCTGGCCATCGTCACCGTGATTGGGATGCTGGCAGCACCCTGGGTGATTATGGTGACCGCCCCCGGCTTTGCCGATACCGCTGACAAGTTTGCCCTGACCACGCAGCTGCTGCGCATCACCTTTCCTTATATTCTGCTGATCTCGCTGGCGTCGCTGGTCGGGGCCATCCTCAATACCTGGAACCGCTTCTCGGTACCGGCCTTTGCGCCGACCTTCCTTAACGTCAGCATGATCGGCTTTGCGCTGTTTGCCGCGCCGCACTTCCATCCGCCAGTACTGGCGTTGGCCTGGGCGGTGACGGTGGGGGGCGTGCTCCAGCTGGCGTATCAACTGCCGCACCTGAAGAAAATCGGCATGCTGGTGCTGCCGCGCATTAACCTGCGCGATGCCGGCGCGATGCGGGTGGTGAAGCAGATGGGGCCGGCGATCCTTGGCGTGTCAGTGAGCCAGATTTCACTCATCATCAACACCATCTTCGCCTCCTTCCTCGTCTCCGGGTCGGTATCCTGGATGTACTACGCCGATCGCCTGATGGAGTTTCCCTCCGGGGTGCTGGGGGTGGCGCTGGGTACGATCCTGCTGCCGTCACTCTCCCGCAGTTTCGCCAGCGGCAATCATGATGAATATTGCCGCCTGATGGACTGGGGGTTACGCCTTTGCTTCCTGCTGGCGCTGCCAAGCGCCGTGGCGCTGGGGATCCTGGCGAAACCACTCACCGTCTCCCTGTTCCAGTACGGGAAATTTTCCGCGTTTGATGCCGCCATGACCCAGCGAGCGCTGGTAGCCTATTCCGTCGGGCTGATAGGGCTTATCGTGGTGAAAGTGCTGGCTCCGGGCTTCTATTCGCGCCAGGACATCAAAACCCCGGTGAAGATCGCCATTGTGACGCTGATCATGACCCAGGTGATGAACCTTGCGTTTATCGGCCCGTTGAAGCATGCCGGTCTGTCATTATCCATCGGTCTGGCGGCCTGTCTCAACGCCGGGCTGCTCTACTGGCAACTGCGTAAGCAGCAGATCTTTACTCCGCAGCCGGGCTGGTCGCGCTTCCTGCTGCGTCTGGTGATTGCGGTGCTGGTGATGGCGGCCGCGCTGGTGGGGATGCTCTACGTAATGCCGGACTGGTCTCTGGGCGCCATGCCGTATCGTCTGCTGCGCCTGATGGCGGTCGTGCTGGTGGGGGTAGTGGCCTACTTCGCCACCCTCGCGGTGCTGGGCTTTAAGGTGAAAGAGTTTACCCGCCGCACGGCGTAACGCAAAAAAAGGGGAGCGCCTGTCGGTGCTCCCCATTTCTGCGGCTATCGCCTGATTAAATCGAAATTTTCTTTCCGCCGCTGCGTGAGCTGGCTGTCTGGCCATCGGCGCCATACAGTCCTGTCTCCTGATGCGGCTTAAGCACGGCAAGCGCCTGCTGGTTACGAAGGATTTGCCCTTCCAGTAACCACCCGTTGTGCTGATTCAGATCGCGCAGATGCTGCGTTTTTTCAGTAATAGTTTGCCAGCGTTCGACGACATCATCATTTGCACTATGGCGCGCGGATTGCTCGCTGCGTCGCTGCTGTTCAAGGTAATCCAGCGTGGCCAGCAGTGAGCTTTTATCTTCTGTAATGCGCTGCAGCGCGCTGCCATGAACATTTCCGGCAGAGAGCTGCTGCTGTTCGGCGTCCATGACCGTTTTCAGGTCGTTCAACACGACCGTCATTTGATCCATTATTTCCGTCAGACGACTCATACAGTGGTTACTCTAAGAAACTTTGCGCATCCTGGATCAGCGCATCAGCGATTTTACTGGTATCCATTTTCAGCTCGCCATTGCGAATGGCGGTTTTCAGCGCTTCAACACGCTCCATGTTGATATCGTTGCTACCAGGCTGCATCAGTTTCGCCTGGGCATCGCTCAGCGTGACGCTGGTGCTGTTGGCGGTCGCCGATTTTTGCGGGCGAGTCTTTGCAGTGGCAGTGTCATTCATTTCGCGCGGTTGAACTGGGCTAACCGGCTTCAGGGGCGATGTACGATCAATGCTCATTATGTTGTCCTCATCGAGGGTTCGCGGCGTTGGCGCCTGACATCATCATTAAGTTACTTCTATATCGGCAGCCGCCGCATAATCTTTAAAAAGATTATAGGTTAATCAGAATATTCCCATCAGGATCCACCGTTCCGCTCACCACCTGGCCCGAAGACATTCTCACCCGGGCGTTTTGCGCAACCGCCGCATTGTTTAGCGCCTGGCCTTCACCGTTAACGCTAAAGCCGTCGCCGCTGGCGATAACCATCACCCGCTGCCCGGCTTTGATCCGCCATGATTGACGCAGCATCGATAGCTGCAAAGGCTGCCCTGGCACCAGATCGCGCAAGCTGACGGCATTCTGCACCTGATGAATATCCAGGATGGCCCGGGGTGGAAGCTGATCCAGCCTGCCGCGCTTCAGCGTCACGCTGTCCGGCTGCAGGGCGGCACCCCGGGGGATACTCCGGGACGCGACAACATAATCGCCCGTTGCCTGAACTGCAACCTGTATAAATCGTTTTTCATTGCCACATCGTGCGGTAACGCTGACGTTGCCCCACAGCTTCGTGTTGCCGAGAACGCTGAATGCAGGCGTCTTGCACGAAGGACGCATGCTGGCGGGTGTGCGAACCTGCACCGAAACCTCATCGCTGAACCCCGCCAGCCGCTGGGCAAAAAATTCCGTCAGCTGGGCGTCAAGATCCTGCGCCTGCGTGAGGGCGCTCCAGAGGAGCAGGGTTGCGGTGAAACCACGTTTGAGTGCCATATCGCCCGTTACCGTCGGTTTAATGATGAGCAGAATTCTACCTGTAGCGGTTTGTCATCAACGCAATAAATAGCGACGCATTTTGTGCTTATTCCGTCGATGAAGTAGACGGGGTGAGATTTAAGCTATCCACTGAAATTTTGCCATCAGCGGAGGAGACATGCTCGATAAACTCGACGCCGCGCTACGTTTTCAGCAGGAAGCGCTCAATTTACGCGCCCAGCGTCAGGAGATTCTGGCCGCCAATATCGCTAACGCCGACACCCCCGGGTTTCAGGCGCGCGATATCGATTTTTCCAGTGAATTAAAGAAAGTGATGGAGCGCGGTCGGGCCGAAAATAGCGGTGTCGCCCTTGCGCTGACGTCTGCACGCCACATTCCCGCACAGACCGTGACCACCCCGAGTATCGATTTACTTTATCGCATTCCCGATCAGCCATCCCTGGACGGTAACACCGTTGATATGGACCGGGAGCGTACGCAGTTCGCCGATAACAGCCTGCAGTACCAGATGGGGCTGACCGTTCTCGGCGGGCAGATTAAAGGCATGATGAATGTTCTGCAGGGAGGCAATGGTTAATGGCCTTACTCAATATCTTTGATATCGCGGGTTCAGCCCTGACCGCGCAATCGCAACGACTGAACGTCGCCGCCAGTAACCTGGCGAACGCCGACAGCGTGGCGGGTCCGGACGGGCAACCTTATCGCGCCAAACAGGTGGTGTTCCAGGTCGATGCCGCACCGGGCGCCGCAACCGGCGGGGTAAAAGTCGCCAGCGTAATTGAGAGCCAGGCACCGGACAAGCTGGTCTACGAGCCGGGCAACCCGCTGGCGGACGCCAACGGCTACGTCAAAATGCCGAACGTGGATGTGGTGGGCGAGATAGTGAACACCATGTCAGCGTCCCGCAGCTACCAGGCCAACGTTGAAGTACTGAACACCGTGAAGAGCATGATGCTTAAAACGCTCACTCTGGGCCAGTAAAGGAGAGATCAATGTCCATTGCAGTCAATGTAAATGACAGGTCGAGTGCCACAGGCGTCAGCGGCACTACCGGCAACAGTTCGCTTACCGGCAGCAACGCGTCCGATCTGCAAAGCAGCTTCCTGACGCTGTTGGTCGCGCAGCTGAAAAACCAGGATCCAACCAACCCGATGCAGAACAACGAACTGACCACGCAGCTTGCGCAGATCAGTACGGTGAGCGGCATCGAGAAACTCAACACCACGCTGGGTTCTATTTCCGGGCAGCTCGACAGCAGCCAGTCGATGCAGGCCAGCACGCTGATTGGGCATGGCGTGATGATCCCGGGCTCCACCATTCTGGCAGGCAGCAGCAGCACCGAGGGCACCAGCACCACCTCCACCACGCCGTTTGGTGTTGAGCTGCAGCAGAGCGCCGATAAAGTGACCGCCACCATCACCGACAGAAACGGTGCGGTGGTTCGCACTATTGATATCGGCGAACTGAAAGCCGGTGTTCATACCTTTACCTGGGACGGCACGATGACCGACGGCAGCAGTGCGCCAAATGGTTCGTATAACGTTGCTATCTCCGCCAGCAGCGGCAGTACGCAGCTGGTGGCCCAGCCACTGCAGTTCGCGATGGTGCAGGGTGTGATCCGCAGCAGCAACGGTAACACGCTGGATCTGGGGACTTACGGTACAACTACGCTCGACGAAGTTCGGCAGATTATATAAGCCTTAACCTTTATCAGGAGTAACAAATGGCCTTTTCACAAGCGGTCAGCGGCCTGAATGCTGCAGCCACTAACCTCGACGTCATTGGTAACAACATTGCCAACTCCGCGACCTATGGCTTTAAGTCTGGTAGCGCGTCGTTCGCAGATATGTTCGCCGGTTCCAAAGTCGGTCTGGGCGTAAAAGTCGCCGGGATCACCCAAGACTTCAGCGATGGTACCACCACCAATACCGGTCGTGGTCTGGATGTGGCGATCAGCCAGAACGGTTTCTTCCGTATGCTCGACAGCAACGGTTCCGTCTATTACAGCCGTAACGGCCAGTTCAGCCTGGACGAAAACCGCAACCTGGTAAACATGCAGGGTCTGCAGGTGACCGGCTATCCGGCAGCTGGCAGCCCGCCAACGGTACAGACCGGCGCGAACCCGCAGCCGATCACCATTCCTAACAATCTGATGGCCGCCAAAGCGACCACCACAGCAGCGCAGCAGATCAACCTGAACTCCACGGACAGCGTGCCAACCATTCCGTTTGACGTGACCAGTGCCAACCCGGATTCAGACAGCTTCAACAAGAAAGGCACCATCACCGTCTATGACAACCAGGGTAACGCCCACAACATGTATGTCTACTACGTGAAAACGGCGGACAACAAGTGGGATCTCTACACCCAGGACGGTAGCGCCGCGAACGGCCAGATCACCAAATCTGCCCAGATGAGCTTCGACCCCAACGGTAACCTGGAAGGGATCTATAACTACAGCCCAGCCGGTGTTTTGAGTGCGACGCCAAACGCCAACCCAGCCATTACCGTGACCACCGATCCGCTGAGCGGCGCGGACTCGATAGATTTCACCCTGAGCTTCCTGAACTCCATGCAGCAGAACACCGGGGCGAACAACATCGTGGCGACCAACCAGAACGGCTACAAGCCGGGCGACCTGGTGAGCTATCAGATCAACGACGACGGCACCGTGGTAGGTAACTACTCCAACGAACAGAACCAGGTGCTGGGTCAGATCGTACTGGCAAACTTCGCCAACAACGAAGGTCTGCAGTCAGAAGGGAACAACGTCTGGTCTGCCACGCAGTCTTCAGGGGTGGCGCTGCTGGGCACCGCAGGTTCCGGTAACTTCGGTACCCTGACCAACGGCGCGCTGGAAGCCTCCAACGTCGACCTGAGTAAAGAGCTGGTCAATATGATCGTCGCGCAGCGTAACTATCAGTCGAACGCGCAGACCATCAAAACCCAGGATCAGATCCTCAACACGCTGGTTAACCTCCGCTAAGTGGCTGACGGGATAGCTTAATGGATCACGCAATATATACCGCGATGGGCGCCGCCAGTCAGACGCTCAATCAGCAGGCCGTCACCGCCAGCAACCTGGCGAACGCCTCGACGCCGGGCTTTCGCGCGCAGCTCAATGCGATGCGCGCCGTCCCGGTGGAAGGGCTCTCCCTGCCGACGCGTACGCTGGTGACCGCCTCCACCCCGGGGGCCGATATGACACCCGGGCAGATGGACTACACCTCGCGCCCGCTCGATGTGGCGCTGCAGCAGGACGGCTGGCTGGCGGTTCAGACCGCAGACGGCGGCGAAGGCTACACCCGTAACGGGAACATCCAGGTGGACGCGGTCGGGCAACTGACCATCCAGGGACGTCCGGTTATTGGTGAAGGTGGCCCGATCACCGTGCCGGAAGGCTCGGAGATCACCATCGCGGCCGACGGCACCATCTCCGCCCTGAACCCGGGCGATCCGCCGAACACCGTCGCGCCGGTTGGCCGCCTGAAGCTGGTAAAAGCCGAAGGTTTTGAAGTGCAGCGTGGCGACGACGGCATGTTCCGTCTGACCCAGGCGGCGCAGGCCACCCGTGGCGCGACGTTACAGGCTGACCCGACCATTCGCGTCATGTCTGGCGTGCTGGAAGGCAGTAACGTTAAGCCGGTGACCGCGATGACCGACATGATCGCCAGCGCCCGCCGTTTTGAAATGCAGATGAAGGTGATTTCCAGCGTTGATGAAAACGCCAGTCGCGCCAACCAACTGCTGTCAATGAGTTAACAGGACTACTTATGATCAGTTCTTTATGGATCGCGAAAACGGGCCTCGATGCGCAGCAAACCAATATGGATGTCATCGCCAACAACCTGGCGAACGTCAGCACCAATGGGTTTAAGCGTCAGCGTGCGGTTTTCGAAGATTTGCTTTATCAAACCATTCGCCAGCCAGGAGCGCAGTCGTCTGAACAGACTACGCTGCCTTCCGGTCTGCAGATTGGTACCGGTGTTCGCCCGGTAGCGACTGAACGTCTGCACAGCCAGGGCAACCTCTCCCAGACCAACAATAGCAAAGACGTAGCGATCAAGGGCCAGGGTTTCTTCCAGGTTCAGCTCCCGGACGGGACCTCTGCCTATACCCGTGACGGTTCGTTCCAGGTGGATCAGAACGGCCAGCTGGTGACCGCGGGCGGTTTCCAGGTGCAGCCGGCGATCACCATTCCGGCGAACGCCCTGAGCATTACCATCGGGCGTGACGGGATCGTGAGCGTGACCCAGCAGGGCCAGGCCGCGCCGGTGCAGGTTGGCCAGCTCAACCTGACCACCTTCATGAACGACACCGGTCTGGAAAGCATCGGTGAGAACCTGTACATCGAAACCCAGTCCTCCGGCGCGCCGAACGAGAGCACACCGGGTCTGAACGGTTCAGGTCTGCTCTATCAGGGGTATGTGGAAACCTCAAACGTCAACGTCGCGGAAGAGCTGGTGAATATGATCCAGGTTCAACGCGCGTACGAAATTAACAGTAAAGCAGTGTCGACGACCGACCAGATGCTGCAGAAACTGACGCAACTCTAAGGTGTAGCCCGGTGCGGTTCACGCCGCACCGGCTCCCTGTTTTCGAAGATGAAGGCAATGCAAAAACACGCGGCGATTCGTTATCCGATAGTGACTCTCCTGGCCGTTACCCTCAGCGGTTGCGCCTGGGTTCCGTCTCAACCTTTGGTGCAGGGTGCGACTTCCGCCCAACCCATTCCTGGCCCGACGCCGGTAGTGAATGGCTCAATTTTCCAGACCGCGCAGCCGATTAACTACGGTTATCAGCCGCTGTTTGAAGACCGTCGCCCACGCAATATCGGCGATACGCTGACCATCCAGCTGCAGGAAAACGTCAGCGCCAGTAAAAGCTCGTCGGCGAATGCCAGCCGCGACGGGAAAACCAATTTTGGCTTCGACACTGTGCCGCGCTATCTCGAAGGACTCTTCGGTAACGCACGCGCCGATGCCGAGGCGTCTGGCGGCAACTCCTTTAACGGTAAAGGCGGCGCCAATGCCAGCAACACCTTTAGCGGCACGTTGACGGTGACCGTCGACCAGGTGCTGGCGAACGGCAATTTACATGTAGTGGGTGAAAAACAGATCGCCATCAACCAGGGCACGGAATTCATTCGCTTCTCCGGTGTGGTTAACCCTCGCACCATCAGCGGCTCCAACACCGTACCGTCCACCCAGGTGGCCGATGCGCGCATTGAGTATGTCGGCAACGGCTACATCAATGAGGCGCAGAATATGGGCTGGTTGCAGCGTTTCTTCCTTAACTTATCACCGATGTAATCGAGGTGACCTATGTTTAAATCCCTCTTCGGGTTCCTGCTGGTGCTGGTGGCGACCTGTGCCCAGGCCGACCGTATTCGCGATCTCGCAAGCGTACAGGGTGTGCGGGAAAACTCACTGATCGGTTACGGTCTGGTTGTGGGGCTTGACGGGACGGGTGACCAGACCACCCAGACGCCGTTCACGACCCAGAGTCTGAACAACATGCTCTCCCAGCTCGGCATCACGGTGCCCGCCGGGACCAACATGCAGCTGAAAAACGTGGCGGCGGTAATGGTTACCGCCTCTTTCCCGGCCTTTGCGCGCCAGGGGCAAACCATCGACGTGGTGGTTTCCTCTATGGGGAATGCGAAAAGCCTGCGGGGCGGTACTCTGCTGATGACCCCTCTGAAAGGGGTGGATAGCCAGGTGTATGCCCTGGCGCAGGGTAACATCCTTGTCGGCGGGGCGGGTGCCTCCGCAGGCGGCAGCAGCGTGCAGGTCAACCAGCTGAACGGCGGCCGTATTACCAACGGGGCGGTCATTGAGCGTGAACTGCCGACCCAGTTCGGCAGCGGCAACACCATTAACCTGCAGCTGAATAATGACGACTTCACCATGGCGCAGCAGATTGCGGACACCATCAACCGCAACCGTGGCTACGGCAGCGCCACCGCGCTGGATGCCCGTACCGTGCAGATCCGCGTCTCCAGCGGCGGCAGTAATCAGGTGCGTCTGCTGGCGGATATCCAGAATATGGAAGTGAACGTCACGCCGCAGGATGCCAAAGTGATCATCAACTCCCGCACCGGCTCGGTGGTGATGAACCGTGAGGTGACGCTGGACAGCTGCGCCGTGGCGCAGGGCAACCTTTCGGTGACCGTCAACCGCTCGGCTAACGTCAGCCAGCCGGATACGCCGTTTGGCGGCGGTGAAACGGTAGTGACGCCGCAGACCCAGATCGATTTGCGTCAGAGCGGCGGCTCGCTGCAGAGCGTGCGCTCCAGCGCCAACCTGAACAACGTGGTACGTGCCCTGAACGCGCTGGGCGCCACCCCGATGGATCTGATGTCGATTCTGCAATCCATGCAGAGCGCGGGCTGCCTGCGCGCCAAACTGGAAATTATCTGATGCTGACCGATAGCAAACTGCTGAGCAGCGCGGCCTGGGATACCCAGTCGCTCAACGAACTGAAGTCTAAAGCGGGCAAAGATCCGGCGGGCAATATCCGCCCGGTTGCCCGCCAGGTGGAGGGGATGTTTGTCCAGATGATGCTGAAAAGCATGCGTGAAGCCCTGCCAAAAGATGGCATCTTCAGCAGCGACTCCACGCGTCTGTACACCAGCATGTATGACCAGCAGATTGCGCAGCAGATGACTGCCGGTAAAGGGTTGGGACTTGCCGATGTGATCGTTAAGCAGATGGCGGCCGCGCAGGGCGTGCCGCCAGAAGAGGCACCGCAGCAGGTGCCGATGAAGTTCGATCTGGAAAGGGTCACCAGCTATCAAAACCAGGCCCTGACGCAGATGGTGCGTAAAGCGGTGCCGAAGGTGCCTGAGAGCAATGATGAACCCCTTACCGGCGATAGCAAAGACTTCCTGGCACAGCTCTCCCTGCCGGCGCGTCTCGCCAGCCAGCAGAGCGGGGTGCCGCATCACCTGATTCTGGCCCAGGCGGCGCTGGAGTCGGGCTGGGGGCAACGCCAGATCCGCCGTGAGAACGGTGAGCCGAGCTTTAACATCTTCGGGGTGAAGGCCTCGGGAAGCTGGAAAGGGCCGACTACCGAGATCACCACCACGGAGTATGAAAACGGCGAAGCGAAGAAGATCAAAGCCAAATTCCGCGTCTACAGCTCCTATCTCGAGGCACTTTCAGACTATGTCGGCCTGTTGAGTCGTAACCCGCGCTATGCGGCCGTGACCCAGGCGGCGACAGCAGAGCAGGGTGCGCAGGCGTTGCAGAACGCGGGCTACGCCACCGATCCACAGTATGCCCGCAAGCTGACCAGCATGATCCAGCAGTTGAAAGCGATGGGCGAGAAAGTCAGCAAAGCCTACAGCAACGATATCGAAAATCTGTTCTGAAAGTTCTCAAGTCCGGCTGGGGCCTGCCGATAATCTCCAGCAGGACTCATGTCTGAAAGTATAAAAGGAACCCCCATGTCCAGTTTGATCAACAGCGCCATGAGTGGCCTCAGTGCAGCCCAGGCTGCACTGAATACCGCCAGTAATAACATTTCAAGTTACAACGTGACGGGCTACACCCGTCAGACTACGGTGCTGAGCGCCTCAAACAGCACCCTGACAGGCGGCGGTTGGGTTGGCAACGGCGTGTATGTCTCCGGGGTACAGCGCGAATATGATGCATTCATTACCAACCAATTGCGCACCGCGCAGAACCAGAGCAGTGCCCTGACGACCCGCTACCAGCAGATGTCCAAAATTGACGACATTCTCTCTGGCAGCACCAACAGCCTGGCGACCACCCTGCAGGGTTTCTTTACCAGTCTGCAGACTCTGGTGAGCAACGCCGAAGATCCGGCGGCGCGCCAGACGGTACTGGGCAAGGCTGATGGTCTGGTGAACCAGTTCAAGGTGAACGATCAGTATCTGCGCGATCAGGATAAGCAGATCAATACCGCTATCGGCACCAGCGTTGATCAGATCAACAACTACGCTAAACAGATTGCCAACCTGAACGATCAGATTTCCCGTCTGACTGGCGTGGGTGCGGGCGCATCCCCGAACAATCTGCTCGACCAGCGTGACCAGCTGGTGAGCGAGCTGAACCAGATCGTGGGTGTTGAAGTCTCCGTTCAGGATAGCGGCACCTATAACGTCTCCTTTGGCAATGGCTACAACCTGGTTCAGGGCAGCACCGCTAATCAGCTGGCGGCCGTGAAGTCCAGCGCCGATCCATCCCGTACCACGGTGGCGTTTGTTGACGGCACCTCGGGCCCCGTTGAGATCCCGGAAAAACTGCTGACCAGCGGCTCTCTGGGCGGCATGTTGACCTTCCGTACCGAAGAGCTCGACGCGGCACGTAACACCCTTAACCAGCTGGCGCTCTCTTTCGCTAATGAGATGAATACCCAGCATGAAAAGGGCTTTGATCCTGAAGGTAACGCCGGCGGCAAATTGTTTGATATCGGTGCTCCCGCGGTACTGGGAAACACCAAAAATACCGGCTCGGCCTCCGTCACTGCCGCCATTAACGTGGCAGACAGCGCTAAAGTACAGGCTACCGACTACAAGATGGAGTTTGACGGCGGCAGCTGGAAGATCACCCGCCTCTCGGATAAAACCACGGTTAAGCCAGTTGATGACGGCAAAGGTAACTTGTCCTTTGATGGCCTGACGGTGAACGTATCGGGCACGGCGAATAACAAAGACAGCTTTATCGTTAAGCCTGTCGTCAATGCCATCGTCAATATGGATGTGGCGATCAGCGATGAGTCAAAACTTGCTATGGCCTCTGAAGAGAAAGGCGGCGAAAGTGACAACCGCAACGGCCAGGCGCTACTGGATCTGCAAAGCAGCAAAGTGGTCGGTGGCAATAAAACCTTTAACGACGCCTATGCCTCGCTGGTCAGTACCGTCGGCAGCAAAACCGCGACGCTGAAAACCAGCAGCACCACCCAGGCAAACGTGACGACGCAACTGAGCAACCAGCAGCAGTCGATCTCCGGGGTTAACCTCGATGAAGAGTATGGCAATCTCCAGCGCTACCAGCAGTACTACCTGGCCAATGCCCAGGTGCTGCAAACCGCCAGCACGCTCTTTGACGCGTTAATCAATATTCGCTAAGGCCGAGGTGAACGATGCGTATTAGCACCCAGATGATGTATGAGCAGAACATGCGAGGGGTCACCGAATCCCAGAGTAAGTGGCTGAGCTACGGTGAGCAGATGTCCACCGGTAAACGTGTTAACCGTCCTTCTGACGATCCAATTGCCGCCTCGCAGGCGGTTGTTATTTCTCAGTCACAGGCACAAAACAGCCAGTATACACTCGCCCGTTCTTTTGCCACGCAGAAGGTATCGCTGGAAGAGAACGTGCTGGGCCAGGTGACCACGGCGCTGCAATCGGCACAGGAAAAGATAGTCTATGCAGGCAACGGTACTCTGAGTGATAACGACCGCAACTCGCTCGCCACCGATTTGCAGGGTATTCGCGATCAGCTGCTGAACCTGGCGAACAGCACCGATGGCAACGGCCGCTATATATTTGCTGGCTATAAAACCGATGCTCCGGCATTTGATCAAGCTACTGGCGAGTATGCTGGCGGCGATACGCCAATCAGTCAGCAGGTCGATTCTGCACGTACCATGCAGATTAGCCATATCGGTAGCGACGTGTTTGAATCCTTTACCAGTAATGCCGCACCAGAACCGGGTGACGCTACGCCAGAAAAAAATATGTTTAAAATTCTGGATAACGTGATTGCTGCGCTGAAAACACCGGTTGAAGGCGATCAGGATAAAGCCGATCAGATGACGTTGGATATTGATAAGGCAAACCGCGGATTGCGTAATTCACTGGACAATGTGCTGACCGTGCGCGCCGATCTCGGAACTAAACTGACCGAGCTGAGTTCGCTCGATTCCCTGGGCAGCGACCGGGCGTTAGGACTAACCCAGCAAATGAGCGACCTGGTGGACGTTGACTGGAACTCAGCTATCTCCTCTTATGTGATGCAACAAGCGGCGCTTCAGGCATCTTATAAAGCATTCAGCGATATGCAGGGGATGTCCCTGTTCCAGCTGAATAAATAACTGACTTGACCTTTAGAACATGGCTTGAAACTGGTTATGTTCTGTATGCCCAATCCGTTTTGCGGATTGGGCTTTTTTTTCAGGAATTTTGCAGGGCCGATGAGCGGGTGCGGACGTTTTCGGTCATACGGATAACCAGCGCCACGCCTGCTGTAATGGTCGCCAGCGCAATCACGCCCGGCCAACCGGCCATGGTATAGAGCTGACTGCCCAGTGCGGAACCTAACGCCATCCCGATAAACACACCGGTAAAGAGCAGAGCGTTCAGCCGGCCACGGGCCTGGGGCTCAAGGCTGTAAACCAGGTTCTGGTGGGCCACCAGGCTCGACTGCAGACCGAGATCAAAACCTACCGCGGCAATGGCAATCAGGATCAGCTGGCCCTGTACACCTAGTGCCGGCATGAAAAACATCAGGGCGAAGGAGACGGTTACCAGCGCGGCACCCAGCTGAGTGACTTTACCGGCGCCCAGTTTATCCGCCAGACCGCCTGCGAGTGGCGCGGCCAGAGCGCCTGCGGCACCGGCAATGCCATAGCCACCGGCAACGGCGCTGCCAAGCCCGTAGTGTTCCATCAGCATCACCGCCAGAGTAGACCAGAAGGCGCTAAAGGCGATGGAGAGAAAACCCTGTGCCAGCGCGGCGCGGCGCAGAGCGGGGTAGCGACGCCACAGATGTGCCATGGAACGCATCAGCTGCGGATAACGCAGGTTCGACGGCACCGCGAAGCGGGGCAGAATAAACCACATCACGGCGGCGAGGATCGCAATACTGCCCGCCGCAAGTTGGTACATCACTCGCCAGCCAAAGGCTTCACCTACCACGCCGCTCACCGTACGGGAGAGCAGGATCCCCAGTAACAGGCCGGTCATCACCGTACCGACGGTTTTCCCCTGTTTGCCCTCCGGGGCGAGGATCGCCGCAGCCGGAACGATATCCTGCGCCATGGTGGCGGTCATCCCAATCAGCAGACTGACCAGCAGCAGGGAGTGGATCTGAGCCGTCAGGCTACAGGCCAAAAGCAGCAATGCCAGCGCAACGCTTTTCACCACAATCAGGGTGCGGCGATCATAACGATCGCCAAGCGGCAGCAGGAAGAGGATCCCCAGCGCATAGCCCGCCTGCGTCAGAGTGGGCACCATCCCCATCCCTTCAATACTGAGATGCAAATCAGCGCCCATCAGCGGCAGTAGCGGCTGAGCATAATAGATGGCGGCGACGCTAAAGCCCGCGCCGATGGCAAGAATGAAAACTACCCAACGGCTGACGGCTGGGCTCAGGGTACTGGAGTTCATATGCAGTTCCTCATTTCGGGTGTGTCGCTATTCTTTATCACCCCGCCTTGCGGTGGTAGCTGGCCCGGTGTTAAAACACTTATACGTGTAACGTATAACCGGATTAAAAATGAAACGTACGGAACGTATAGACCGGGTAGAGCTGATGCGTACTTTTGTGCGTATCGTGGAGACGGGCTCTCTTTCTGCTGCCGCGGTGCAGATGGCGACCAGCCAGGCCACCGTCAGCCGTCGGCTGCAATCGCTGGAGACGCTATTGGGCGTGCGCCTGATCCTGCGAACGACACACGCCATGAAGCTGACGGATGACGGCGAACGCTGCTATCAGCATGCCCGGCGGGTCATTGACAGCTGGTACGCGCTGGAGGATGAAGTCGGGCAAACAGAAGATGAGCCGGTCGGGGTGCTTCGCGTGCGTGCGCCGCATGCCTTTGGACAGGAGCAGTTGCTGGAGCCATTGACGGCGTTCCTGCTGCGCTATCCACGACTCAATGTGGAGTGGATGCTCAATGACCGCTCGGCTGATTTTTTAAGTGACAATATCGACTGCGCTATCCGGGTAGGGGCGGAGATCGACCCGGCCACGGTGTCGGTATTGCTGGCCGAGGTACCACGCAGCATTGTGGCGTCACCCGAGCTGCTGGCACGGTTTGCGCCAGTAGAAAAACCGGAAGATCTCTCCGCGCTGCCCTGGGTGGCGCTCAATACTTTTTATCGTCAGCATGTTGAACTTTTCAGCGCGGAAGCCGCACAACCGCTGCGGGTGGCTATCTCCCCGCGCTTAAGTACCGACAGCCTCTACGTGGCGCGTAAAAGCGCGCTCACCGGGCTGGGCGTTGCCGTGGTCTCAAGCTGGACTGTCGAAGCGGATATCCGCGAAGGCAGGCTGATCCATCTGGTGCCTGACTGGCAGCCCGCCGCGTTGCCGGTTCATCTTGTCTATCCGTGGTCTCGCTACTATCCGGCGCGATTGCGCCGTTTTCTGGAGATGATGAGAGAGGTGATGCCTGAAATCGCAGGGATGCGCAGGCCAGAGCAGAAGCAATAAAAAAGCCGACCCGAAGGTCGGCTTTTGCGCTTAAGCAGGCTTATTCAGCCGGCTGTGGACGCGTGGCTGGCGCCGTGGCGTGATGGGTGGCACTGTGACCACCTGCAGAGCCTTTACCGTCAAATTCAAATGCCGGACGTACCCAGTCACTCTGGCGCGGCGCTTCCGGAACATATTCCGGTGCCGGCGCACGGGTCATTGGGGCTGTCGCGTGATGGGCTTCAGCATGAACCTGAGTGGCTGGCGCTGGCTTCACTGCAGGAACCGGCTTCACTTCTGGCTCGTCGACGTGAGCGACGTCAGTGACTTCAGGTTCCACTTCAGCGGCCTCAACCGGTTCAACATCGATTTCAATCTCAGGTTGAACTTCCGTTTCTACTTCAACTTCCACAACCGGCTGCGGCTCGACGGCTGCTTCGGTGGTTTCAGCCGATTCAACGGCAGCGGCTTCTTCGACAGCAGGTTCAGCTACGGCAGCATCTTCTGCAATCTGCTTCGCGACGACCGCATCGTCAGGAGTGACGATCTGCGGCTGTTCTGTCACAGGCGCAGCAATCACTTCCGGATGTGAAGTTGCGATTTCAACCACCTGCGGCTCTGGGATCACAACGGCAGCAGCGTCAGCGATCGCTTCAACCGCGACTGGCGTAACAGGGGTTGCAGTTTCCTGAGCGACGTTCTGCTCTTCAAACTGTGGCTCCTGAGGGCGAGCTACCGGATAACGGATCCAGGCTTTACCGGATGCCATTTCTGGTGAGGCACAGGCAATAGCCAGCGGCATTGGCGACTGCAGCGGATAACGCTCGTCACGATAACGACGGCGACGCTGACCACTCACGCGCAGGTGACGCGGAGAGCGACGTGAACGGCGCGGCATGCCGGCGTTTTCACGGCCTTCAGCGTTTTCTTCCTGCTCAGGTGCGTTTTCAATCACCGCAGGCAGATCAACTTTAGCCAGCTCGGTGCGCTGTGCCGGCTCGGCCTGTGGCGCGATCGCTTCAACCGCAGCTTCTTCAGCCTGAGACTGGAAACGCACTTTCTGGCTCATTTGACGCTGCTTACGGCGCGGCATCACCTGAACGCGTTCTTCCTGTTCAGTATCCTGAGCGATCTCTTCGTCGCGATTCAGGGCTTTAACTTCCTGCTGAGCCTGACGCTTGTCATCGTTACGACGACGGTTACGTTCGCGGCGCGGCTGCTGCTCATCGCGCTGTCTGCCTTTGTCAGACTCTTCGCTGACCGGCTGGCGAATTTCACGCTCTTCCGCGTTCTGCTGCGGCTTCTCGCGGCGGTTGCGACGGTTTTCGTCACGTCCTTCACGGCGCTCGCGACCTTCGCGGTTATCACGATTGTCACGGCTTTCGCTGCCTTCACGGCCTTCGTTGCTCTCTGAACGGTTATCGCGGCGCTCATTGCGGTCACGACGGTTGTTCTGGCGTTTACGACGATCCGGTGAACGCTCCTGTTTCTCTTCTTTCTTCTCAACCGGTGCCGGGGCAGGCTGCGGCTCTTCACCCGCAAACATCTTCTTCAGCGCATTGAGGAAGCGGCTCAGCAGACCAGGCTGTGCAGCCGGTTGGCTCACTTCTGCCGCCGGTTTGGTTGCAGGTTTAGCCGCCACGGTCTCCTGCGCTGGGGCAGGCGGTGCTTCAGGCATCACAAACGCTGCCAGTGCAGGCTGTTCAGGCAGTTTACGCTCCGAGTACTCTTCCTCGGACGGCAGCGCCATCGCCTCTTCATGCAGCTTAGGCAGCATGTAGCTCAGGGTAGAGGTCTCTTCGCCTTTGCGCACGCGCAGCACGGAGTAGTGCGGGGTCTGCATCTGATCGTTAGGCACGATCACGCAGCGTACGCCACCCAGACGGGCTTCGATCGCACTTACCGCGGCACGTTTTTCGTTCAGCAGGTAGGAGGCAATCGGTACAGGCACAATGGCGTGAACTTCTTTGGTGTTCTCTTTTAGCGCTTCTTCTTCGATAAGACGCAGGATAGAGAGGGACAGCGATTCGTTGTCACGCACGGTGCCGGTACCGCTACAGCGTGGGCAGACGTGGTGGCTGGATTCACCCAGTGACGGGCTCAGACGCTGGCGGGACATCTCTAGCAGGCCAAAGCGGGAGATATGGCTGATCTGGATACGCGCACGATCCTGACGCACCGCTTCACGCAGACGGTTTTCCACCGCACGCTGGTGACGTACCGGCGTCATGTCGATGAAGTCGATAACGATCAGGCCGCCCAGGTCACGCAGACGCAGCTGGCGGGCAATCTCATCGGCCGCTTCCAGGTTGGTGTTGAATGCCGTCTCTTCGATATCGCCACCGCGGGTTGCACGGGCGGAGTTGATGTCGATGGCGGTCAGCGCCTCGGTGCTGTCGATAACGATAGAACCACCGGATGGCAGACGGACTTCACGCTGGAAGGCGGATTCAATCTGCGATTCAATCTGGTAGTGGCTGAACAGCGGGATCTCACCGGTGTACAGTTTGATTTTGCTGGTGAAATCGGGACGACCCAGCGCGGCAATGTGCTGGCGAGCCAGCTCAAGCACTTTCGGGTTATCAATCAGAATTTCGCCAATGTCCTGACGCAGATAGTCGCGGAAGGCACGCACGATAACGTTGCTTTCCTGGTGGATCAGGAACGGAGCAGGGCGGCTTTCAGCGGCTTTCTGAATCGCTTCCCAGTGCTTCAGACGGAAGCCCAGGTCCCACTGCAGCGCTTCGGCAGATTTGCCCACGCCTGCGGTACGAACAATCAGACCCATGCCGTCTGGCAGCTCCAGGCTTGCCAGCGCTTCTTTCAGCTCGGTACGGTCATCCCCTTCGATACGGCGAGAGATACCCCCCGCGCGCGGGTTGTTTGGCATCAGTACGAGGTAGCTGCCTGCCAGGCTGATAAAGGTAGTCAGTGCAGCGCCTTTGTTGCCACGCTCTTCTTTATCAATCTGGACAATAACTTCCTGACCTTCACGCAGAACATCTTTGATGTTAGGACGGCCATGGGCATTATAGTTGGAAGGGAAGTACTCGCGAGCGATCTCTTTCAGCGGGAGGAAACCATGACGCTCGGCACCGTAATCGACAAATGCGGCCTCAAGGCTGGGTTCAATGCGGGTGATTTTGCCTTTGTAAATGTTCGCTTTTTTCTGTTCGTGTCCAGGACTTTCGATATCCAGATCGTACAGACGCTGCCCATCCACAAGGGCGACACGCAACTCTTCTTGCTGAGTTGCGTTGATTAACATTCTTTTCATCGTAACTTACTCATTATTCTTACATTGACGACTAAGCTGCGGGCAAGGTGACGCTTTCCGGGGTATGAACCGATGGCCTCGTGTCTATTCACGTCGCCAACCTCACGGTTGTCGCTCGCTTAAGAGGCGCAAAGTGTCGGTTGCCTGTATTTCATACGGAAATACAGCGCGATTATCAGGGGAATAGCCTGGGTAAAACTCTCCAGAGAAGATTCCATTTACCGGTAAGTACTGCAACCCGCAGCCCGCTAACTGTCTGAAAGATCAATACGTCTTACGCCATTGCTGCGTGGATGATCGGTCAGACAAAATTGGTCATTCCGTCGATATCCTTGCTTAACCAGGATTTAACACGGAAAACTGCAGCATTATTCCATTGCTAACCGGGTTATAGCAAGATGACTTTTGCCAATTATCACCCGGTTACTCACAGTTTTTTCACTTCTCTCATAGGATTGGTTTAATAACCACCAAATCGATTGCGTGAACGAAACAGTAACCGGGTAAAACTAAATATAAGCATAGAAAAATGAGTGGCGCTAATGGCTGCCGATAATTAGAATCGCCCCCCATGAAAACAGAGACTCCAGCCGTAAAAATGGTTGCCATTACCGATGATGAAGCGGGGCAACGCATCGACAACTTTTTGCGCACCCAACTGAAGGGTGTGCCAAAGAGCATGATTTATCGCATCTTGCGTAAGGGTGAGGTGCGTGTGAATAAGAAGCGTATTAAACCCGAGTACAAACTGGAAGCGGGTGATGAAGTGCGCATCCCGCCCGTACGTGTCGCCGAGCGGGAAGAGGAGGCGGTATCGCCGCATCTGAATAAAGTCGCCGCGCTGACGGATGTGATCTTATATGAAGACGATCATATCCTGGTACTCAACAAACCCTCAGGTACAGCCGTACACGGCGGTAGCGGGTTGAGCTTCGGCGTGATCGAAGGTCTGCGCGCGCTGCGCCCGGAAGCACGCTTCCTGGAGCTGGTTCATCGTCTTGACCGCGACACCTCTGGCGTACTGCTGGTGGCGAAAAAGCGTTCGGCGCTGCGTTCGCTGCATGAACAGCTGCGTGAGAAGGGGATGCAGAAGGATTACCTCGCGCTGGTGCGTGGCCAGTGGCAGTCCCATGTCAAAGTGGTCCAGGCTCCGCTGCTGAAAAATATTCTGCAAAGCGGTGAGCGTATCGTTCGCGTGAGTCAGGAAGGCAAACCGTCTGAAACGCGCTTCAAAGTAGAAGAGCGTTATGAATTCGCTACCCTAGTGCGCTGCAGCCCAGTGACCGGTCGTACTCACCAGATCCGTGTTCACACCCTGCATGCAGGTCATCCCATCGCCTTCGACGATCGCTATGGCGACCGTGAGTTTGATAAGCAGCTGGCGGGTACGGGCTTGTCTCGTCTGTTCCTGCATGCCGCCGCGCTGAAGTTTACCCATCCGGGTACTGGCGAGGTGATGCGTATCGAAGCGCCTATGGATGAGCAGCTGAAACGCTGTCTTAAAGTTCTGCGCGGTTAATTGCCGGGTGGCGCTGCGCTTACCCGGCTTACAAAACCGTAGGCCCGTGCAAGCGTAGCGCCGCCGGGCGAAGCAGAGGGCTACGCCATTAACGGGTTGTAATGTTCCCGGCGCAGCATCTGGCACAGCGCAATCAGCGGTAATCCCACCAGGGTGTTCGGGTCGCGCCCGTCCAGCCTGTCAAACAACGCAATCCCCAGCCCTTCGCTCTTAAAGCTGCCCGCGCAGTTTAACGGACGCTCTTTACGGACGTAGTCATCAATCTCTTGTTCGCTGAGATGGCGGAAGTGAACGTCAAAGGGCTCGCATTCCGTCTGCAAATGGCCTGTTGAGCTGTTATAGAGAGCCAGGCCGGTATAGAACGTGACGATATTGCCGCGGGCTTTTAACAGCTGCTGACGCGCGTTCTCTTCGGTATGCGGTTTACCCGTGATAGCACCATCCAGGACGCAAACCTGATCGGAACCTATAATAAGATGGTCAGGAAATTGCGCTGCCAGGCTTTTTGCTTTTTCCTGCGCCAGACGTACCACCAGATGCCGTGGCGATTCACCGGGTTGTGGACTTTCATCCACGTTCGGCGCGGCGCATTCAAAGGGTACGCCAAGCTTTTCCAGCAACACGCGGCGGTAGGGTGAAGTCGAGGCGAGAATAAGATTTGGCATATTTTTTTCACCAGATATAGCGTATCGATGCCAGCCATTTTAAACTACAGGCCGCAATGTGTGCGAATAATTGGCAAAAGGCAGCCCGAGGTTGCCTTTTTCTTTGACTCTATGACGTTACAAAGTTAATATGCGCGCCCTATGCAAAAGGTAAAATTACCCCTGACTCTTGATCCGGTTCGTACGGCTCAAAAACGCCTCGATTACGAAGGTATTTATACCCGTGACCAGGCTGAACGTATTGCCGAATCCGTAGTCAGTGTGGACAGTGATGTGGAATGCTCCATGTCGTTCGCTATCGATAACCAGCGCCTCGCCGTATTAACCGGTGATGCAAAGGTTTCGGTTACGCTCGAGTGTCAGCGTTGCGGGAAACCGTTCCCACTTCATGTTCACACAACATATTGTTTCAGTCCGGTTCGTTCAGACGAACAGGCTGAAGCACTCCCGGAAGCGTATGAGCCGATTGAGGTTAACGAATTCGGTGAAATCGATCTGCTGGCGTTAGTTGAAGATGAAATCATCCTCGCTCTGCCAGTGGTTCCGGTGCATGATTCTGAACACTGTGAAGTGTCCGAGGCGGACATGGTCTTTGGGGAACTGCCTGATGAAGCGCAAAAACCAAACCCATTTGCCGTATTAGCCAGCTTAAAGCGTAAGTAATTAAGGAGTAAGGTCCATGGCCGTACAACAGAATAAACCAACCCGTTCCAAACGTGGCATGCGTCGTTCCCATGACGCACTGACTGCAGTCACCAGCCTGTCTGTAGACAAGACTTCTGGTGAAAAACACCTGCGTCACCACATCACTGCTGACGGTTTCTACCGCGGCCGCAAGGTTATCACTAAGTAATCACGCGTTTGCGTGATTAGGCTTAGTGAGGGTTTCCCCGTGCAAACGGGGATATACCGAACCAGGCTGCGACGATACCTTGACACGTCTAACCCTGGCGTTAGATGTCATGGGGGGCGATTTTGGCCCTTCCGTGACAGTGCCTGCAGCATTGCAGGCACTGAACTCTAATTCGCAACTCGCTCTCCTTTTAGTCGGTAATCCCGACGCTATCACGCCATTACTCGCAAAAGCTGACTTCGAACAACGTTCACGTCTGCAGATTATTCCTGCCCAGTCAGTTATTGCCAGTGATGTCCGGGCCTCACAGGCGATCCGCAGCAGCCGCGGAAGTTCAATGCGCATCGCGCTTGAGCTGGTTAAAGAGGGCCGCGCACAAGCCTGTGTCAGCGCCGGAAATACCGGCGCGCTGATGGGGCTGGCAAAATTACTGCTCAAACCGCTTGAAGGTATTGAGCGCCCGGCGCTGGTAACGGTACTGCCGCACCAGCAAAAGGGCAAAACGGTGGTGCTGGATTTAGGCGCCAACGTCGATTGCGACAGTGTGATGTTGGCGCAGTTTGCCGTTATGGGCTCGGTGCTGGCAGAGGAAGTGGTAGGGATTTCTCATCCCCGCGTTGCTTTGCTGAATATTGGTGAGGAAGAGACCAAAGGCCTCGACAGCATCCGTGAAGCGTCCGAGCGGCTAAAAAATGAGCCATCCATCAACTATATTGGATATCTTGAAGCCAACGAACTATTGACCGGAAAAACGGATGTACTGGTGTGTGACGGGTTTACAGGAAACGTTACATTAAAAACCATGGAAGGGGTGGTGAGAATGTTTCTTTCTCTGCTTAAATCGCAGGGAGAGGGGAAAAAACGGTCATGGTGGCTGATTTTATTAAAGCGTTGGTTACAAAAGAGCCTGGCGCGGCGATTCAGTCACCTCAACCCCGACCAGTATAATGGCGCCTGTCTGTTAGGATTGCGCGGCATTGTGATCAAGAGTCACGGTGCGGCCAATCAGCGAGCGTTTGCCGTCGCGATTGAACAGGCAGTGCAGGCGGTGCAGCGACAAGTCCCACAGCGGATTGCCGCTCGCCTGGGATCTGTATTAGCAAAAAGTGACTGAGCGTACATGTATACGAAGATTTTAGGTACCGGCAGCTATCTGCCAAAGCAAGTGCGAACCAATGCCGATCTGGAAAAAATGGTAGACACGTCTGACGAGTGGATCGTCACACGTACAGGTATCCGCGAACGTCGTATTGCCGCGCCAGATGAAACAGTTTCCACCATGGGCTATGAAGCCGCCCAGCGCGCGCTGGAAATGGCGGGTGTCGATAAAGATGACATCGGTCTGATTATTGTTGCGACCACTTCCGCCACGCATGCCTTCCCAAGCGCTGCGTGCCAGGTGCAGAACATGCTGGGCATCAAAGGCTGCCCGGCGTTTGACGTTGCCGCTGCCTGCGCAGGCTTTACCTATGCGCTGAGCATTGCCGATCAATATGTGAAATCCGGCGCAGTGAAATATGCGCTGGTCATAGGCGCGGACGTTCTGGCTCGCACCTGCGATCCAAACGATCGCGGGACGATCATTATTTTTGGTGATGGCGCGGGTGCTGTCCTGTTAGGACAATCTGAAGAGCCGGGCATCATCTCAACGCATCTGCATGCTGACGGTCGCTACGGCGAGCTGTTAACGCTGCCAAATGCGGATCGTGTCAACCCGGACAGCGCCATCTACCTGACTATGGCGGGTAACGAAGTCTTCAAAGTGGCAGTGACCGAACTGGCACACATCGTTGACGAGACGCTGGAAGCCAATAATCTGGAGCGTTCCGCTCTTGACTGGCTGGTGCCGCATCAGGCTAACCTGCGCATTATTAGCGCCACAGCGAAGAAACTCGGCATGTCTATGGATAACGTTGTAGTGACGCTGGATCGTCATGGCAATACGTCTGCAGCATCAGTACCGTGCGCGTTTGACGAAGCGGTGCGCGATGGACGAATTCAACGGGGCCAACTGGTCTTGCTCGAGGCCTTCGGTGGCGGTTTCACCTGGGGTTCTGCGCTGGTTCGTTTCTAGAAAGGATAAAAAAAATGACGCAATTTGCTTTTGTATTCCCCGGCCAGGGTTCTCAGGCTGTTGGAATGTTATCTGGATTGGCGGAGCAGTTTCCGGTAATCGAAGAGACTTTTCGTGAGGCTTCTGATGCGCTGGGCTACGATCTTTGGGCGCTGACCCAGCAAGGGCCAGCCGAAGAGCTGAATAAAACCTGGCAGACGCAGCCTGCGTTGCTGACCGCATCGGTCGCACTGTGGCGCGTATGGCAGCAGCAGGGCGGCAAAACGCCAGCGCTGTTGGCCGGTCACAGCCTGGGTGAGTATTCTGCGCTGGTTTGTGCGGGTGTGATTGCGTTTGCGGATGCTGTGCGTCTGGTTGAGATGCGCGGCAAATTCATGCAGGAAGCGGTGCCGGAAGGCACGGGCGGCATGTCAGCCATTATTGGTCTGGATGATGCTTCTATCGCGAAAGCGTGTGAAGAATCTGCAGAAGGCCAGGTCGTTTCACCGGTGAACTTCAACTCCCCGGGCCAGGTGGTTATCGCCGGCCATAAAGAGGCAGTTGAGCGTGCAGGCGCAGCCTGTAAAGCCGCGGGCGCCAAACGTGCGCTGCCGCTGCCAGTGAGCGTACCGTCCCACTGCGCGCTGATGAAGCCTGCTGCAGACAAGCTGGCCGTTGAGCTGGAAAAAATCACCTTCAGCGCACCGACCATTCCGGTGGTCAACAACGTTGATGTGCAATGTGAAACCGCGCCAGAGGCCATCCGCCACGCGCTGGTTCGCCAGCTCTATAGCCCGGTTCAGTGGACAAAAACCGTTGAATTTATGGCAGCGCAGGGCGTAGAGCATCTGTATGAAGTGGGCCCGGGTAAGGTCCTCACCGGTCTGACTAAACGTATTGTTGATACCCTGACTGCATCGGCGATTAACGAGCCTGAAGCACTGTCAGCGGCACTTGCGCAGTAAGAAGAGGAATACCATGAGTTTTGAAGGAAAAATCGCACTGGTCACCGGCGCAAGCCGTGGTATTGGTCGTGCTATCGCTGAAACTCTCGTCGCGCGTGGCGCGACAGTGATCGGCACCGCTACCAGCGAAAATGGCGCGCAGGCTATTAGTGACTATCTGGGTGCGAACGGTAAAGGTCTGATGTTGAATGTGACCGATCCGGCATCTATCGAATCTGTTCTGGGAAATATTCGCGCAGAATTTGGCGAAGTGGATATTCTGGTCAATAATGCCGGAATCACTCGCGACAACTTACTGATGCGAATGAAAGATGATGAGTGGAACGATATTATCGAAACCAACCTGTCATCTGTGTTCCGTCTGTCAAAAGCGGTAATGCGAGCTATGATGAAGAAGCGTCATGGGCGTGTTATCACTGTCGGTTCTGTGGTTGGTACCATGGGAAATGCTGGTCAGGCAAACTACGCTGCGGCGAAAGCAGGCCTGATCGGTTTCAGTAAGTCGCTGGCGCGCGAAGTTGCGTCCCGCGGAATTACTGTAAACGTTGTTGCTCCGGGCTTTATTGAAACGGACATGACGCGTGCGCTGACCGATGAGCAGCGTGCGGGTACGCTGGCGGCAGTTCCAGCGGGTCGTTTAGGCGACCCTAAAGAAATCGCCAGCGCGGTTGCATTTTTAGCTTCTGACGAAGCGAGTTACATCACTGGTGAGACTCTCCACGTCAACGGCGGAATGTACATGGTTTAACCACGATAGAAAATATTTGCGTTATGAGGGGGAATGGCCTCAAAATAACGTAAAATCGTGGTAAGACCTGCCGGGATTTAGTTGCAAATTTTTCAACATTTTATACACTACGAAAACCATCGCGAAAGCGAGTTTTGATAGGAAATTTAAGAGTATGAGCACTATCGAAGAACGCGTTAAGAAAATTATCGGCGAACAGCTGGGCGTTAAGCAGGAAGAAGTGACCAACAATGCTTCTTTCGTTGAAGACCTGGGCGCAGATTCTCTTGACACCGTTGAGCTGGTAATGGCTCTGGAAGAAGAGTTTGATACTGAGATTCCGGACGAAGAAGCTGAGAAAATCACCACCGTTCAGGCTGCCATTGATTACATCAACGGTCACCAGGCGTAAGTGAACATCTCCAGGCGGTCATTCGACCGCCTGAGTTTTTTCTTTTGTAGTCCCTCGTTTTTCTTTTTTATCCCTCCCTGGAGGACAAGCGTGTCTAAGCGTCGTGTAGTTGTGACCGGACTTGGCATGTTATCTCCTGTCGGCAATACCGTAGAGTCCACCTGGAAAGCTCTCCTTGCCGGTCAGAGTGGCATTAGCCTAATCGACCATTTCGATACTAGCGCCTATGCAACGAAATTTGCTGGCTTAGTAAAGGATTTTAACTGTGAAGAGATCATCTCGCGCAAAGAACAGCGCAAGATGGATGCCTTCATTCAATATGGAATTGTCGCTGGCGTTCAGGCCATGCAGGATTCTGGCCTTGAAATTACGGAAGAGAACGCAACCCGTATTGGCGCCGCTATTGGCTCCGGGATTGGCGGCCTTGGCTTAATCGAGGAAAACCATAGCTCTTTAGTTAATGGTGGCCCACGTAAGATTAGCCCGTTCTTCGTTCCGTCAACGATTGTTAACATGGTGGCAGGTCACCTGACCATCATGTATGGCCTGCGCGGTCCAAGCATTTCGATTGCTACTGCCTGTACATCTGGTGTGCACAACATCGGCCAGGCGGCGCGTATGATTGCTTATGGCGATGCTGACGCGATGGTCGCTGGTGGGGCAGAAAAAGCCAGCACCCCATTGGGTGTAGGCGGTTTCGGTGCAGCCCGCGCGCTGTCTACCCGCAACGATAATCCTCAGGCGGCGAGCCGTCCGTGGGATAAAGACCGTGATGGTTTTGTGCTGGGTGACGGTGCCGGTATGGTCGTGCTGGAAGAGTACGAGCATGCGAAGAAACGCGGCGCGAAAATTTATGCAGAAGTCGTCGGCTTCGGCATGAGCAGCGATGCCTATCACATGACCTCTCCGCCAGAGAATGGCGCAGGTGCTGCGCTGGCCATGGTTAACGCTATCCGTGATGCGGGTATCGAGCCGGGTCAGATTGGCTATGTGAATGCGCACGGTACTTCTACGCCTGCGGGCGATATCGCTGAAGCGCAGGCCGTTAAGTCTGTGTTTGGCGATGCAGCCCGCCGCGTCATGGTCAGCTCCACCAAATCCATGACCGGTCACCTGCTGGGTGCGGCGGGTGCAGTAGAGTCTATCTACTCCATCCTTGCGCTGCGCGATCAGGCTGTTCCGCCAACCATCAACCTGGATAATCCGGATGAAGGTTGCGATCTGGACTTCGTTCCGCACGAAGCGCGCCAGGTCAGCGGTATGGAGTACACCCTGTGTAACTCCTTCGGCTTTGGCGGCACCAACGGCTCTCTGATCTTTAAAAAGGTCTGATGCTAACCTGTCGTTAGTGCAGTAAAAAAAGGTCCGCTTGTCGGGCCTTTTTTATTCGGTCTTCTTCCCTTGTCCAGAGCCATCCTTCCTGCCAGACTATTCGACCATCTTAAAGGAGCCACCATGTTCTTGATAAATGGTATAAAGCAGGTACAGCTTCCGGCGAGTGACCGGGCGATTCAGTTTGGTGACGGCTGCTTCACAACGGCCCGCATTGTCGAAGGCAAGGTCTGTTTGCTTGAGGCGCATCTGCAACGATTGCGGACGGCCTGTGAAAAACTGTTCATTCCCTTTGCCCAGTGGACGGCGTTAGAAAATGAAATGACAGACCAGGCGCACGGCGTCGAACGGGGCGTATTAAAAGTGATTATTACCCGGGGAAGCGGCGGAAGAGGATACAGCGCGGCTGGCTGTCAGGATCCGGTTCGCATTCTGTCGGTATCTGCCTGGCCTGCCCATTATGATCGCTGGCGCAAGGAAGGCATTACCCTGGCATTAAGTCCGGTGAGGCTGGGACGTAATCCGCAGCTTGCGGGGATAAAACACCTCAATCGGCTTGAGCAAGTGCTGATTCGCTCCCATCTTGAACAGACCGACGCCGATGAAGCGCTGGTTCTTGACAGCGAAGGGTTCATTACGGAATGCTGTGCGGCGAATTTATTCTGGCGGCAGGGTAAGAATGTGTTTACCCCCCGTCTGGAGCAGGCTGGCGTTAACGGCCTGATGCGGCAGTTTTGTCTGCGGCAACTGGCGCATTCCGGATTTCGCGTGGTCGAAGTGCAGGCGCGCGCGGCTGCGCTGACCGATGCTGACGAGATCGTCGTATGCAATGCGCTGATGCCAGTTGTGCCGGTGCGCCAGTATGGTTCTCACCATTTTACATCGCGTGAGTTGTACTCGTTTTTAGCCCCTCTGTGTGAGCAAACCAGATAGTCATGAAGAAAATGTTGCGCTTTATTCTCCTCGTCGTTGTCGTGCTGGGCATTGCCGCTGGCGTGGGGATGTGGAAAGTTCGCCAGCTGGCGGAGAGCAAAATCCTGATCGCCGACGAGACAGTATTTACCCTGAAACCCGGAACCGGACGGCTGGCGCTGGGTGAACAGCTGTACGGCGACAAGATCATTAACCGCCCGCGGGTATTCCAGTGGCTATTACGCGTGCAGCCGGAGCTGTCGCATTTTAAAGCCGGTACCTACCGCTTTACCCCAGGAATGACCGTGAAGGAGATGCTGGAGCTGCTTGAAAGCGGTAAAGAGGCGCAGTTCCCGCTGCGTTTTGTCGAAGGGATGCGTCTGAGCGACTACCTGAAGCAGCTGCGCGATGCGCCCTACATCAAGCACACGTTGCCGGACGACAGCTATGCTGCCGTCGCCGAGGCCCTGAAATTTGAGCACCCCGACAGGATAGAAGGCTGGTTCTGGCCCGATACCTGGATGTATACCGCGGGCACCACCGATGTGGCACTGTTGCAGCGTGCGCATAAAAAGATGGTTGCAGCAGTGGATAAAGCCTGGGAAGGGCGGATGGAAAACCTGCCGTATAAAGATCAGAACCAGTTTGTGACCATGGCTTCTATCGTCGAGAAAGAGACGGCAGTCGCCAGCGAACGCGATCAGGTGGCCTCCGTGTTTATCAATCGTCTGCGTATCGGTATGCGTCTGCAGACTGACCCTACGGTGATTTACGGGATGGGTGAGAACTACAAGGGCAACATTTCGCGTAAAGATCTCGAAACCCCAACGGATTATAATACCTATGTCATTAGCGGATTACCCCCGGGGCCGATTGCCACGCCGGGTCAGGCATCGCTGAATGCCGCCGCGCATCCGGCCAAAACGCCGTATCTCTATTTCGTCGCGGACGGAAAGGGTGGACATACTTTTAACACCAATCTTGCCAGTCATAATCGTTCGGTCCAGGACTATCTGAAGGCACTTAAGGAAAAAAATGCGCAGTAATTACATCGTCATTGAGGGGCTGGAAGGCGCCGGGAAAACCACCGCACGCGATACGGTAGTCGAGACGCTGAAACAGTATGGCATCGAAGAGATGATCTTTACCCGCGAACCGGGCGGCACACAGCTGGCGGAAAAACTGCGTAGTCTGGTGCTGGACATTAAATCGGTCGGCGATGAAGTGATTACGGATAAAGCCGAAGTCATGATGTTCTACGCCGCGCGTGTCCAGCTGGTGGAAACCGTCATCAAACCTGCGCTGGCACGTGGGTGCTGGGTCATTGGCGATCGCCACGATCTCTCCACCCAGGCTTACCAGGGCGGTGGCCGCGGCATTGACCAGACGATGCTCGCCACGCTGCGCGATGCGGTGCTGGGGGATTTCCGCCCGAACCTGACGCTCTATCTTGACGTGACGCCAGAAGTGGGCCTGAAGCGCGCCCGCGCCCGTGGCGAACTGGATCGTATTGAGCAGGAGTCGCTGGACTTCTTCAACCGTACCCGCGCCCGCTATCTTGAGCTGGCCGCACAGGACAGCACCATTCGCACCATCGACGCCACCCAACCACTGGAAGCGGTGATGGACGCCATTCGTAAAACGGTCACCGACTGGCTGAAGGAACAACAGGCATGAAATGGTATCCATGGTTGCGCCCGCACTTAGAAAAGCTGGTGAACAGCTACCAGTCCGGTCGGGGGCATCATGCGTTACTGATCCAGTCGCTGCCGGGAATGGGCGATGATGCGCTGATCTACGCCATCAGCCGTTTTCTGATGTGCCAGCAGCCCCAGGGGCATAAGAGCTGTGGCCAGTGCCGCGGCTGCCAGCTGATGCAGGCGCAGACGCACCCGGATTATTACGCGCTTGAGCCAGAGAAGGGCAAAACGACGCTGGGTATTGATGCGGTTCGCGCGGTCAGCGAGAAGCTCTACGAGCGCGCGCGGCTTGGTGGGGCGAAAGTGGTCTGGGTCAAGGATGCCGCCCAGCTGACCGAAGCGGCGGCCAACGCGCTGTTAAAAACCCTGGAAGAGCCGCCGGAAAATACCTGGTTCCTGATGGCCTGCCGTGAGCCCGGACGGTTGCTGGCGACTCTCCGAAGCCGCTGTCGCTTGCATCATCTCAACGTGCCGCAGGAGGCGTGGGCTATCAGCTGGCTTGCGCGGGAAGTGACAACGTCACAAGAAGCGGCGCTCAGCGCGCTACGTCTGTGCGGCGGCGCGCCTGCAGCCGCGCTGGCGCTGTTGCAGCCCAACGTCTGGGGGCAACGCGAACAGCTTTGCCAGGCGCTTGGGGCTGTACCTGACAGTGGTGACTGGATGAGCCTGCTGCCGGTACTCAATCATGAACAGGCGCCCGATCGTCTGCACTGGCTGGCGGCATTGTTGCTGGATGCCCTCAAAATTCAGCAAGGGGCGACCTTGATCAGCAATGCCGATGCATGGCAAGGGGTTAACAGCCTCGCCCGGCGCCTGCCAGGAGTGGCATTACGGGCTATCCTTCATGACGTATGTCAGTGTCGCGAACAATTACTCAGTGTAACGGGGCTGAATCGGGAGCTTGTGCTGACCGACCTGTTACTCACTATCGAGCATTACCTGCAACCGGGCACAACGCTGCCTGTATCCCATCTCTGAGAGAGACATTATGTTTTTAGTCGACTCACACTGCCATCTTGATGGCCTGGATTATCAATCCCTGCATAAAAACGTCGATGACGTGCTGGAAAAAGCCGCAGCCCGCGATGTGAAATTTTGTCTGGCGGTCGCCACAACGTTACCAGGCTACCGCACCATGCGTGAGCTGGTGGGCGTGCGCGACAACGTCGTTTTCTCCTGCGGCGTGCATCCGCTGAATCAGGATGAGGCCTATGACGTCGAGGATTTACGCCGTCTGGCGGCGGAAGAGGACGTCGTCGCGATGGGCGAAACCGGGCTGGACTATTTTTACACCCCAGAAACGAAAGCCCGTCAGCAGGAATCATTCCGCGATCATATCCGTATTGGCCGGGAGCTGAACAAGCCAGTGATTGTCCACACCCGCGATGCCCGTGCCGATACGCTGGCGATCCTCTCAGAAGAAAAGGTGACGGATTGTGGTGGCGTACTACACTGTTTCACTGAAGACAGAGAAACAGCGGGCAAACTGCTGGATTTGGGTTTTTATATCTCGTTTTCCGGGATCGTGACGTTCCGTAACGCAGAGCAGCTTCGCGACGCTGCGCGATACGTCCCGCTCGATCGCCTGCTGGTGGAGACAGATTCCCCTTATCTGGCACCGGTACCGCACCGCGGTAAAGAGAACCAACCCGCGATGGTACGGGATGTGGCCGAGTATATGGCCGTTTTGAAAGGCGTCGATGTTGAAGAACTGGCACGCATTACCACTGATAACTTCGCCAGTCTGTTTCACATCGATCCCTCCCGCCTGCAATCAGCATGAATCGTCAGTTTTTTTTGGGCTCGTAATTAATAGCTAAAGCGAGTAAAGTTCACCGCCCGAACAGGGGCGGTGAATGCGTTTCTGGTAACATTTAGACACCTATTTTGTAAAAAACTGAAAGTTTTTCAGGTAACGAACGCTGAAACGTGATAGCCGTCAAACAAAGATCCGCAGATTTATTTTACTCTGCGTAATAAATAAAGGGCGCTTAGATGTCCTGTCCACGGCACGGTTCTCCCCCCGGGCCAATGCGTGAAAACGTAAAAAAAGCACAAATACTCAGGAGCACTCTCAATTATGTTTAAGAATGCATTTGCTAACCTGCAGAAGGTCGGTAAATCGCTGATGCTGCCGGT
Source organism: Leclercia sp. LSNIH8 (assembly GCF_002920195.1). Lineage (NCBI taxonomy): Bacteria > Pseudomonadati > Pseudomonadota > Gammaproteobacteria > Enterobacterales > Enterobacteriaceae > Leclercia > Leclercia sp. LSNIH8. The sequence continues at coordinate 876,784 of NZ_PQJY01000001.1, forward strand.
ATCCGTACTGCCTATCGCAGGTATCCTGCTGGGCGTCGGTTCTGCAAACTTCAGCTGGCTGCCAGCCGTAGTTTCTCATGTGATGGCGGAAGCAGGCGGTTCTGTTTTTGCCAATATGCCACTGATCTTCGCTATCGGCGTTGCGCTTGGCTTCACCAATAACGACGGCGTATCTGCGCTGGCCGCTGTAGTTGCCTACGGCATCATGGTTAAAACCATGGCTGTGGTTGCACCTCTGGTGCTGCACCTGCCACCGGAAGAGATCGCTGCTAAACACCTGGCTGACACCGGGGTTCTGGGCGGTATCATCTCGGGTGCAATTGCGGCGTATATGTTTAACCGCTTCTATCGCATCAAGCTCCCTGAGTACCTGGGCTTCTTTGCAGGTAAGCGTTTTGTTCCAATCATCTCTGGTCTGGCGGCGATCTTCACGGGTGTGATCCTCTCCTTCATCTGGCCACCGATTGGTTCCGCTATCCAGACCTTCTCTCAGTGGGCGGCTTACCAGAACCCGGTTGTGGCGTTCGGTATCTACGGCTTCATCGAGCGTTGCCTGGTGCCGTTCGGTCTGCACCACATCTGGAACGTTCCTTTCCAGATGCAGATCGGCGAATACACCAACGCTGCGGGCCAGGTCTTCCACGGCGATATCCCACGTTACATGGCAGGCGACCCAACTGCAGGCAAACTGTCTGGCGGCTTCCTGTTCAAAATGTACGGCCTGCCGGCTGCTGCGATTGCAATCTGGCACTCTGCTAAACCAGAGAACCGTGCAAAAGTGGGCGGTATCATGATCTCCGCGGCGCTGACCTCGTTCCTGACCGGTATCACCGAGCCGATCGAGTTCTCCTTCATGTTCGTTGCGCCGATCCTGTACATCATCCACGCGATTCTGGCTGGTCTGGCATTCCCAATCTGTATCCTGCTGGGTATGCGTGACGGGACTTCCTTCTCGCACGGTCTGATCGACTTTATCGTCCTGTCCGGTAACAGCAGCAAACTGTGGCTGTTCCCAATCGTTGGTGCATGCTACGCGGTTGTGTACTACACCATCTTCCGTGTGCTGATCAAAGCACTGGACCTGAAAACGCCAGGTCGTGAAGATGCAACAGAAGACAGCAAAGCGGGTGCGACCAGCGAAATGGCTCCGGCACTGGTTGCAGCCTTCGGCGGTAAAGAGAACATCACCAACCTGGACGCATGTATCACTCGTCTGCGTGTAAGCGTTGCTGATGTTGCGAAAGTTGACCAGCCGGGTCTGAAAAAACTGGGCGCAGCTGGTGTAGTTGTTGCAGGTTCCGGTGTACAGGCTATCTTCGGTACTAAATCCGATAACCTGAAAACCGAAATGGATGAGTACATCCGCAGCAACTAAGTTGTGACCTGGGGAGACTAAGGCAGCCGAATGGCTGCCTTTTTTATATCTATAGTTTGTGGCATGCCGGGTGGCGCTACGCTTACCCGGCCTACAAAGGCAACAACCGCACGAACCGTAGGCCGGGTAAGGCGTAGCCGCCACCCGGCAAACAAAGGCAACAACCGCACCAATCGTAGGCCGGGTAAGGCGCAGCCGCCACCCGGCAAACAGCACGCACAAAAAAGGGAGCCATTTGGCTCCCTTAGACGCTGCATGCTTTATCAGAACTGATAGCTTGCGGTCAGGCTCACGTTACGCGGTTCGCCATAGACAATTTCGCCCTCAATGTTAGTGTCGTAAGTCTTATCGAAGAGGTTATTCACATTACCCTGCAGGGAGAAGTTCTTCGTCACCTGATAACGCGTGAAGAGATCCACCAGCGCGTAGCTGCCCTGCGAGGCACGCCAGGTGCCGTAAGGGGTGTCCTGATAGGTGTAAACGCTGTTTTGCCAGTTAACGCCGCCACCAACGGTCAGCTCAGGCATTGCCGGCAGGCGGTAGCTGGTAAAGAGTTTCACCGTGGTCCGCGGCAGCTGCGGGTTCACCGCCTTGCCATCATTATCTTCCGCCACGTAACGCGTTGCGCCAAAGGTCATCTGCCAGTTATCCGTCAGCGCGCCGTTGATTTCAAACTCCACGCCTTTACTCACGGTACCGTCTACGCTCTCGTAGGCCGTATCCGTAGAGCCCTGAATCGTCCGGCCGGTGCTTTGGCCCAGATTGTCCTGCTCAATGCGGAAGACAGAGAGCGTGGTGGTCAGACGGCTGTTCATCCAGTCAGATTTCAGGCCCGCTTCGTAGTTATTCCCGGTGATCGGATCAAGATACCTGCCCGAGCTGTCACGGTAGTTCTGCGGCTGGAAGATAGAGGTATAGCTGGCGTAGGCTGACCAGTTGTCATTGATGTCGTAGACCAGACCGGCATAAGGGGTGGTGTGGTTCTTCTCCATGCCATAGGTCAGGGTTTCAATGCTCCAGTTGGTATAACGGGCGCCAAGAATTAAATGCAGAGGATCGGCCAGGGAAATGCGCGTCGCGGCGTAGAGCGATTTCATATTCGTGGTGTCATCCTGGGCCAGCGACTGGGATCCCCAGTTGGTTTCCGGGAAGTAACCGTTGTAGTCGTAGAAACTGCCGAACTCATCCGGATAGACGTTGGCCCACGAGTTGGTGTAGCGGTTCGTCTGACGGCTGAAGCTGCCGCCAATCATCATGGTGTGCTGACGGCCCAACAGCTCGTAGCCGCCGTCAGCGAAGAGATCCACTGCATCTACTTTACGCTTGCCGCTGTTCCAGCCGGTGCCACCAATATAATCATAGCCCGGACCATAGTTCGCATAAGGGCCTTCCAGCATACCGGTGCTTTTATTGACGTAAGCATCCAGATACATCGCTTTACTGTCGAATTTCGCTTCGGTATGAGTCCCATTCAACGTGGCCTGCCAGTTGTCGGCAAAGCGCTGCTTCAGTGTGAAGAAGACCTTATTGAACTCTTTGTCGTTGTAAGCCCAGTCAGGGGAGGTGCTGTGCGCGCGATCGTAATGCCTGACGCTGCCATCGGTGTTCCAGCGCGGTAAGCCTCCCCACGTCTGGTTGTTGATGTCGATACGCTGGTATTCGTAGCCTGCCGACAGTGAAGTGCTGGTGCCCAGGTCAGCGTCCAGAATACCGGAGAAGAAGGTGCGTTTCTGATTGTAGTTGTCGAGCCAGGAGTCGCTGTCCTGATAACCCGCCACAATGCGCGCCCGTAGGTTGCCATCTTCCGTCAGTGGACTTTGCATGTCCATCACGTAACGTTGCTTGTTCCAGCTACCGTACTCTGCAGACAGGTTGCCTTTAAATTCACGGCTGGTGGCATGCTTGCGCACCATATTGATGGCCGCCGACGGGTTACCCGTTCCGGTCATCAGGCCGGTGGCACCGCGCACGACCTCGACGCGTTCAAACAGCGCCATATCTGACTGGGAATCACCCAGATTCCAGCGCGACTCAAAATAGGTTGGGATGCCATCGACCATGTAGTTGTCGATTTCGAAACCACGGGAGTAATAGTTGCTGCGATCGGAGTCAGTCGTGCTTTTGCTGATCCCCATCGTGCTGTCCATCACTTCGCCCAGGGTCTGAAGCTGCTGGTCTTCCATACGTTGTTCGCTGACGATGGTGACCGACTGCGGGATGTCACGTTGGATCATCTGCATTTTGGTGCCCACGGACGTGCTTTTTACGCTGTAGTCCTGGCTGTCATCGGCGGAGGCGTCCGACTGAAAAGAACCATCAACAATGACGGTATCTTCGGTGGGGGCGGCGAAAGCGGTGGCTGGCATCAATGCCATAGCAATGCAGGCTGCCAGCAACGAAGGTGTTGCGACAGACCGGGATTGCCCTTCCCTGGATTGAATGGTGAAAGACATCATTAAACCCTTATGTACGGTGAATGGTGTGCATCAGTCCCGTATCGACGGACTGAAATCATTTTTCTAGGTATAAATTGCGCATGAAAATGCAAATGCGAAATATACGCATTCGATTTATCACTGTAAACAGATGTTGCGACGGTAAGTGAAATAATGTTTCAGAGCGGGTGGAGGGGAGGTGGTTACTCCGCGAGCAGATCGGGCCACATACGCAAAGAATTCGTGGGATAAGGTTGAAAGGACAGGAGAAAGTCGCTCATACTCTTTAGTCTTGCCACAAAATATTGCGCATGCACCGGGCGGGTTGTTTCCGGGCTCGTCGCCAGATTAATGAATAAGGAAAACCTCATGGCTGAAGAAACCATTTTCAGTAAAATTGTCCGCCGCGAGATCCCGGCAGATATCATCTATCAGGATGAACTGGTTACCGCTTTTCGCGACATCTCCCCCCAGGCGCCTACGCACATCCTCATTATTCCCAATATTCTGATTCCGACGGTAAATGACGTGAAAACTGAGCATGAACTGGCATTAGGCCGTATGCTGACAGTAGCAGCGAAAATCGCTGAGCAGGAAGGCATTGCCGAGGACGGTTACCGTTTGATCATGAACTGCAACCGCCACGGTGGTCAGGAAGTTTATCACATTCATATGCATCTGCTGGGCGGTCGTCCGCTGGGCCCGATGCTGGCGCATAAAGGTCTTTAAGATGCAAAGAGGATGGATGGCGGCGCTGGTGATAGCGTTGGCAGGATGCAGTTCGCAACCGTCGATACCCGTCAATGACGATCAAACGCTGGTTATGGAGTCATCGGTGCTGGCGGCAGGGATTACCGCCGATCAGCCTTCGCTTTCGGTCAGCGAAATTCAACCGTCCGCCTCCTCTGTGCTGTTCAATGAAAGAGATGCGCCAGTTACCGTGCACTACCGTTTTTTCTGGTATGACGCCCGCGGCCTGGAAATGCATCCACTTGAGGCGCCGCGCAGCGTAACCATTCCGGCAAAATCGTCGGTTAAGCTATATGGCAGCGCAAATTATCTGGGTGCGCATAAGGTCAGACTTTATTTATATCTCTGAGGGGTGAATTTTGATTAAACAGATCGGTCGTTACGCGCTTGTCACGGCTTTTGCACTGTTCCTGTCGGGCTGTATTAGCCGCACTGAGCAACCACCTGCACCGGTGGAAGAGGTCAAACCGGGCGTCGAGCAGCCGGTTCAGCCAACCCAGCCGGTTCCTGTTGTTCCTACCGTGCCGAGCGTTCCTGCGCAGCCTGGTCCGATAGAGCATCAGGAAGAGCCCGCCCAGCCTGCACCGCGTGAACGTCACTACGACTGGAACGGCGCAATGCAGCCTATGGTCGGTAAGATGCTGCAGGCGCAGGGCGTTAACGCAGGCAGCGTGCTGCTGGTGGACAGCGTCAACAACCGCACTAACGGCAGCCTGAATGCTGGTGAGGCGACCGAAACGCTGCGTAATGCGCTGGCCAATAACGGCAAATTTACGCTGGTGTCCGCGCAGCAGCTCGCTGTCGCCAAGCAGCAGTTGGGCCTTTCCCCGCAGGATAGCCTGGGCTCACGCAGTAAAGCCATCGGCATTGCCCGTAACGTGGGCGCGCAGTATGTGCTTTACTCCAGCGCAACCGGCAACGTCAATTCCCCGGCGCTGCAAATGCAGCTGATGCTGGTTCAGACAGGTGAGATTATCTGGTCGGGTAAAGGTGCAGTTCAGCAACAGTAACCTGCCGCGCGACACGCTGCTGTCGCGCTATTTTCCGCAGTTTCGCATCGTCGCGCCGCCATCCCATGCCGGGTTGAGCGGCGCGAGCTGCATTATTGAGCATGCTGCGCGTCGTCTGGTGCTACGTCAGCGTCATGACGCCCTGGCAACGCCTGCTCATTTTCGCCGTCAGTACCACGCCCTGCGCCATCTTCCCGCCGACATTGCTCCTCAGCCGCACTTTTACAGTCCGGGCTGGATAGCGGTGGACTATCTGGCGGGGGAGGTCAAAACCATGTTGCCCGCCGCACCCGCGCTGGCCGGGATGCTGTATCATCTTCATCAACAGCCCGTGTTTGGCTGGCGTATTATCCTGATGCCGCTGCTGGAACAGTACTGGCTCCAGGCCTCGCCCTCCCGGCGCACGCCGTTATGGCTGAGATGGCACAAACGCCTGCAAAAACGGGGGGAGCCGCGCCCGCTGCGACTGGCGCCGCTACACATGGATGTTCATGCCGGTAATATCGTGCATACGAACGCCGGCATCCGGCTGCTGGACTGGGAGTACGCGGGTGACGGAGATGTGGCGCTGGAGCTGGCGAGCGTCTGGATGGACAGTGACGCAGAGCGTCAGCAGCTGCTCGCTGCCTACGCCCAAGCTGCTCAGCTTGACCTGACGGCCTTGCAACGTCAGGTGAAGCGCTGGCGCCCCTGGGTACTGATGCTGATGGCAGGCTGGTTTGAGCTACGCTGGCAGCAATCACAAGATAAACAATTTATGACGCTGGCCGATGAGATCTGGCGCCAGTTAGAAACAACAGAATAAGAGAGGTTCGTGTGGGTCCGGTCATGTTGGATGTGGAAGGTTATGAGCTGGATGCGGAGGAGCGCGAAATTCTGGCGCACCCGCTGGTAGGTGGCTTGATCCTGTTTACGCGTAATTATCACGATCCGGCGCAGCTGCGGGAGCTGGTTCGCCAGATCCGGGAGGCCTCCCATCACCGGCTGGTGGTGGCGGTGGATCAGGAGGGGGGCCGCGTGCAGCGATTCCGCGACGGCTTTACCCGTCTGCCCGCTGCCCAGTCGTTTGCCGCGCTGCTCGGGCTGGAAGAGGGCGGCAAGCTGGCGCAGGAGGCGGGCTGGCTGATGGCAAGCGAGATGATCGCCATGGATATTGATATCAGCTTTGCCCCGGTGCTGGATGTCGGCCATATCAGCGCCGCCATCGGTGAGCGTGCATACCATGACGAACCGCAGAAGGCGCTACAGATGGCGACACGCTTTATCGACGGCATGCACGAGGCCGGGATGAAAACCACGGGGAAACACTTCCCGGGTCATGGCGCCGTGACGGCGGATTCCCACAAAGAGACCCCGCGTGACCCACGGCCACAGGCGGAGATCCGCGCCAGAGATATGTCGATTTTCAAATCGCTTATCAGCGACAACAAGCTTGATGCAATTATGCCCGCGCACGTGATCTATGCCGACGTCGATCCGCGTCCGGCCAGCGGCTCGCCGCACTGGCTAAAAACCGTCCTCCGTCAGGAGCTGGGCTTCAACGGTGTGATTTTCTCTGACGACCTGTCGATGGAAGGGGCAGCGATCATGGGCAGCTACGCTGAACGCGGTCAGGCATCGTTGGATGCAGGTTGCGATATGATCCTGGTCTGCAATAATCGTAAAGGCGCAGTGAGCGTGTTAGATAACCTGTCGCCGATCAAGGCTGAACGTGTTACACAATTGTATCATAAAGGTTCTTTTAGCCGTCAGGAACTGCGGGATTCAGCACGCTGGAAAACCGTCAATGCGCAACTTGAAGCGCTTCATGAGCGCTGGGAGGCGCATAAAGCGGGGCAATGATCCCTCCTGACAAGCGTAGTGTGACGAGGATACGATGATCATCTATTTGCACGGTTTTGATTCGAACAGTCCCGGGAATCACGAGAAGGTCCTGCAACTGCAGTTTATCGATCCGGATGTGCGGCTGATTAGCTACAGTACGCGCCATCCGAAACATGATATGCAGCATCTGCTGAAAGAAGTGGACAAAATGCTGCAACTGAACGTTGATGACCGTCCGTTGATTTGTGGCGTTGGCCTTGGGGGTTACTGGGCGGAGCGCATTGGGTTCTTATGTGATATTCGCCAGGTGGTGTTCAATCCTAACCTGTTCCCGAACGAGAACATGGAAGGCAAAATCGACAGGCCGGAAGAGTATGTTGATATCGCCACCAAGTGCGTGAGCAATTTCCGCGAGAAAAATCGCGATCGCTGCCTGGTGATCCTCTCCCGCAACGATGAGGCGCTCAACAGCCCACGGGCAGCGGAGCTGCTGCATCACTACTACGAAATTGTCTGGGATGAAGAGCAGACCCACAAGTTCAAAAACATTGCCCCTCATCTGCAGCGGATCAAAGCGTTCAAGACCTTAGGATAAGGCTCATTTTTTCAACCAGGCCCGGCCACCTACGTGAGCCGGGCTTTCTTTTTGCTAAGCTTGGGTGAATTTTAAGCGGCAAAACTTGATGCACATCAATTTTGGTATGACCAATGCACCGAACATGTTATTCTCATGGTCGTGGGATGGTTTCAGTGCTGTAACCTGTTGTTAACTAAAGGTTATTTTCATAACCTTTAGTTAACAATTGGTTAATAATTTAGGGGGTCACGTTGACTACACCATTGAAAAAGATAGTGATTGTGGGCGGCGGCGCAGGCGGGCTGGAGCTGGCTACGCAGCTGGGCAAGAAGCTCGGACGCGGCAAAAAAGCCAAAGTGACGCTGGTCGATCGCAACCACAGCCACCTGTGGAAACCGCTGCTGCACGAAGTTGCCACCGGTTCTCTGGATGAGGGCGTTGACGCGCTGAGCTATCTGGCGCATGCGCGCAACCATGGGTTCCAGTTCCAGCTGGGTTCAGTGGTCGATATCAACCGTGAAAGCAAAACCATTACCCTGGCGGAGCTGCGTGACGAGAAAGGCGAACTGCTGGTACCGGAGCGTAAGCTGGCATACGACACCCTGGTGATGGCGCTGGGCAGTACCTCAAACGACTTCAACACGCCGGGCGTGAAAGAGCACTGCATCTTCCTGGATAACCCGCATCAGGCGCGTCGTTTCCATCAGGAGATGCTGAACCTGTTCCTGAAGTATTCCAATAACCTCGGCGCAAGCGGCAAGGTGAATATCGCTATCGTCGGCGGTGGCGCGACGGGCGTTGAGCTCTCTGCGGAGCTGCACAACGCGGTGAAACAGCTGCATAGCTATGGCTACAAAGGCTTAACCAACGACGCGCTGAACGTGACGCTGGTGGAAGCGGGCGAACGTATTCTGCCTGCGCTGCCGCCGCGTATCTCCGGTGCGGCGCACAACGAGCTGACCAAACTGGGCGTGCGTGTTCTGACCCAGACGATGGTCACCAGTGCCGATGAACAGGGTCTGAACACCAAAGATGGCGAACACATTAAAGCCGATCTGATGGTCTGGGCAGCAGGCATCAAGGCGCCTGATTTCATGAAAGAGATCGGCGGGCTGGAGACCAACCGCATTAACCAGCTGGTGGTTGAGCCGACGCTGCAAACCACCCGCGACCCGGATATCTTTGCCATTGGCGACTGCGCCTCCTGCGCCCGTCCGGAAGGTGGGTTCGTGCCACCGCGCGCCCAGGCCGCACACCAGATGGCCAGCCTGGCACTGCACAATATCCTGGCGCAGGCGAAGGGCAAGCCGCTGAAGAACTATGTCTATAAAGATCACGGTTCTCTGGTGTCGCTCTCGAACTTCTCCACCGTCGGTAGTCTGATGGGTAACCTGATGCGCGGTTCGATGATGGTAGAAGGACGTATTGCCCGCTTCGTCTACATCTCGCTGTACCGTATGCACCAGATTGCGCTGCACGGCTATTTCAAAACCGGGCTGATGATGCTGGTAGGCAGCATCAACCGCGTCATCCGTCCACGACTCAAGCTGCACTAACGCCTTTGCCCCTTCGCTCCCGCGAAGGGGCTTTTTCAGCATATCATTCTGCAAATCGCCCTCACAAAGTCTAAGAGTCCTCCTAAACCGGCTCATTTTGCGCTTGTTCCCACATTTTTAATCCTTTCTCTGATTTGCCTGCACACACCTTTAGTTGCAGAATTGTTACTAATAGCAATACAAAGGAGAACGTCACATGAATAAATCCATGGTGGCAGGTATAGGGATTGGCGTGGTCGCCGCATTAGGTGTGGCGGCAGTTGCCAGTCTTAATGTTTTTGATCGTGGCCCGCAGTATGCGCAGGTGGTTTCGGCTACGCCTATTAAAGAGACGGTGAAAACACCGCGTCAGGAGTGCCGGAATGTGACCGTAACGCATCGCCGTCCTGTACAGGATGAAAACCGTATTGCCGGTTCTGTACTGGGTGCGGTGGCCGGTGGGGTGATTGGTCATCAGTTTGGCGGCGGACGCGGTAAAGATGTCGCGACGGTCGTGGGCGCACTGGGTGGCGGTTACGCGGGGAATCAGGCGCAGGGTGCCCTGCAGGCGCGTGATACTTACACCACCACCGAGCAGCGCTGTAAGACGGTCTACGACAAGTCAGAAAAAATGCTCGGTTACGATGTGACCTACAAAATTGGCGATCAGCAGGGCAAGATCCGTATGGATAAAGATCCCGGCACGCAGATCCCCCTTAATGGCGACGGCCAGCTGATACTGAATAACAAAGCATAAAAAAATCTGTTCTCTGCATTTAGCTCCCCATTCGCTCAGGCTGGGGAGCTTTTTTTGCGCAAAAAAAAGACCTTAACAGCGGCGCGATGTGCGCCAGGAGTAAGGTCTTTCATGGAGAGGCTGCTGGGTGACAGGGGTTAAAGGTCGAATTCATTATACTGGCGCAGTAACATAAATCCCGTTATCAGTACGGAAAGAAAAGCAAATAAAACTGACCCACCACATAAAACCCAGAGACCGAATAACAATGTAATGACTATAAGCACCTTAAAAAAAGGTAATAGCAAAATCATTATATTCTCCTTCTGAATGTGAATAGCCAGAACGCCTTCGTCATAACTAATGCACCTAATCATTAGCACATCAATAATCACAGGTTAAGCATAGCAAGCGGTGAAGCCGTGGTGATAGCTTTTAACTATCTTTCTATGAAGTATAGCGGAAGCTGCGGTGAGAAAAGGGGGAGCAGGGCGGCAGACCGCCCTGAAAATCAGGCTTTCAGCAGTTCAGGCCATAACCGCAGGGTTATCTGGGTGACAGTCAGCAGTTTTTCCAGGCTGGCCCCTTCCCGGGCACTGATGGACATACCCTGCAAAATGCAGCTCAGATATTGGGCAAGTTTCTTCGGATCGCACTGCGCCGGGATCTCACCGCGCTGCTGACGCTGCTGTAAAAACTGGCACAGCGTCTCTTCCTGCATGGCATGGCGAGATTTAACCGTATGGGCAATCTCTTCAGAAGAGGCTGCAAGCGTGGCCGACGTGTTAATCATAAAACAGCCCGCAGGGGTATCTTTGCTGGTAAAGCAGGTCGCCACCGCGGTGAAATAGTCTTCCAGCGCCCGTTCAACGGGTTTCTCCTCACAGAACAGCTGCGCTTCATGGCGGGCGGCGAAACGGCTGATATAGCGATCCAGCACCGCCCGGAACAGCCCCTCTTTATTGGTAAATTCTGCATACAGCGTAGGCGCTTTCGCCCCCGTCGCGGCAACCAGGTCAGCCAGTGATGTGGCTTCATACCCATGCTGCCAGAACAGCGTCATGGCCTTGTCCAGCGCCGCTTCCCTGTCGAACACTTTTGGTCGGCCACGGCTTTTCTTTTCGCAACGCGTGTCATCGGTTGTCATGAGCCGTTGTACCTCTGTTGGATTGTTGAACGACCATTATAAAAATAATCCCTTTCCGCAGCCAGCGCCGCATGAATAAAAATTTATTCATCATATCAATATGAATTTAAACGCTTTTAAAATTATTTTAATGATCGTTATAAAAATAAATTGACGTGTGATGTAGATCACATCTATCATTTTGTTATCGATCGTTAAGTTAATGCTTACGACATCCCGTTCACTTGCAAAAGGTCCTTATCATGAAAAACGTAAAAACAATCATCGCCGCTGCAGTACTCAGCTCACTCTCATTTGCCAGCTTCGCTGCGGTTGAAGTTCAGTCTACCCCTGTCGATCAACAAAAGGTGGGCACCATCTCTGCGAACGCCGGGACTAACCTGAGCTCTCTTGAAAGCCAGTTAGCGCAAAAAGCGGATGAAATGGGGGCGAAATCTTTCCGTATCACTTCCGTAACCGGCCCGAACACCCTGCACGGTACCGCAGTGATCTACAAATAAGCATGGCTTAACCCTCATTAATGCCACTGCGAAAAAAAACGCTCTGCTTGTGCAGAGCGTTTTTTTATCTGTTAAGGCTACAGCGCCTGGGTTACGGAGTGAGGAGTCACATCTACCGGCATACCCGAACGCGCTTCCATGGCGCGCTCCATAACAACCTCGTCAGCGCTGGCTTTAAAGCCCTGCTGTGCAGCATTCAGGACAATCGGTAGGGTCTGGGGATCGTCATTCAGCGCTTTTGACAGCGGCTGATGAACCTCCACCAGGCGCACGCCGCCAGGCTCTTCCGAGACCTTAATCGGCGTGTTCATGATATTCACTTTGGTACCGGGCTGGACCACGCGGAACAACGTCTCGATGTCATTATCCCGCAGGCGAATACAGCCGGAGCTGACGCGCATGCCGATGCCAAAATCGGCATTGGTACCGTGCAGCAGATAGACCCCACCGTAGGCCGCCAGGCGAATGGCGTGTTGACCCATCGGGTTATCCGGTCCGGCGGGGACCACCGCTGGCAGATCGATACCCTGGGCTTTATAGCGGGCGCGGATGTTGGCGGTTGGGGTCCAGGTCGGATTGGCGCGTTTGTCCGACACCGTGGTGACCATAGTTGGCGTCAGGGTATCGCCCCCCAGTTGGCCAATACCGATGGGGTAAACCGTGACCTCGTTTTTACCCGGCGGATAATAGTAGAGCCGCAGTTCAGCCAGGTTGATCACAATCCCTTCCCGCGGGGCATCGGGGAGGAGGGTCTGAAGCGGAATGGTCAGGACACTGCCTGCGCGGGGGACATAGGGATCGACGCCCGGGTTAGCCTGCAGCAGCGCCAGGAAACCGACGTTATATTTTTTGGCAATGGCCTCCAGCGAACCACCATCGTTTTCCACCACATGAAAACGATTTTCGCCCACCAGCCGACTTCCCGCCGGGGGTAGGGGCCAGGTATTCGCCCGAGCGGGCAGGGCAAGCGCTACGGTCGCGAGGAGCGCAACCACCGATATCCAACGGGTAAAACGCGACGTTTTTATCATCACCAGAATCCATAGCAATAAAGATTATTATTATCTGAACGTTAATTAATAATTATGGCGAATGAGTGTGTCGGGAAGTCCAGGGGGATTGCAAAGAGTTGTAAATTGCGTGGGAAAATCATGCCGGGCGACCCGATGGCAGCCCGGCACAGGGTCAGGCTACGGCATTCTCTTCAAGCTGACGCATAAAGTTACGTACCCAGTCCATACGAGTTTTGCGCTCCGCCAGATCCTGGGTGAATTTCAGGCGCGTCGGCCCATCGAGCCGGAAGTGCTGGGGCTGTTTTTGCAGCAGGCCGATCAGCCACATCGGATCGACATGGTTCTTCTCGGCAAACTCAATCATGCCGCCTTTATCATTCCCCTCCAGCTTGCGGATCCCCAGCTTCTGCGCCTGCTGGCGTAAACGGGCAATATCCAGCAGGTTACGCGCTGCATCCGGCAGCAGGCCAAAGCGGTCGATCAGCTCCACTTTTATCTCTTCCAGACTCGCTTCGTCTTTGGCGCTGGCAATGCGTTTGTAGAACGACAGGCGGGTGTTAACGTCCGGGATAAAATCATCCGGCAGCAGGGACGGCATCCGCAGTTCCACTTCCGTTTGCTGGCTGGTGAGATCTTCCAGCGATGGCTCGCGCCCCGCCTTCAGGGCATCGACGGCGTTTTCCAGCAGCTCCATGTAGAGCGAGAAACCGATGGTTTCCATCGAGCCGCTCTGATCTTCCCCAAGCAGTTCGCCCGCGCCGCGGATCTCCAGGTCGTGGGTGGCCAGCGCAAAACCGGCGCCCAGATCTTCCAGCGAGGCGATGGCTTCGAGACGCTTTTGCGCATCGGGGGTCATCGCTTTCGGGTGTGGGGTCATCAGCCAGGCATAGGCCTGATGGTGCGAACGTCCGACACGGCCACGCAGCTGGTGGAGCTGGGCCAGGCCAAAGTGATCCGCTCGCTCAATAATGATGGTATTGGCGGTAGGAATATCGATACCGGTTTCGATGATCGTGGTGCAGACCAGCACGTTAAAGCGCTGGTGATGGAAATCGTTCATCACCCGTTCCAGCTCGCGCTCGCGCATCTGGCCGTGGCCGATGGCGATCCGCGCTTCCGGCACCAGCTCCGCCAGCCGGTCGGCCGCTTTCTGGATATTCTCGACATCGTTATAGAGATAATAAACCTGGCCGCCGCGCAGCACTTCACGCAGGATCGCCTCGCGCACCACCAGGTTATCGTACTCGCGCACAAAGGTTTTCACCGCCAGACGGCGGGCAGGCGGCGTGGCGATAATCGACAGATCGCGCATGCCGCTCATCGCCATATTTAACGTGCGCGGGATCGGCGTGGCGGTGAGGGTCAGAATATCGACATCGGCGCGCATCGCTTTGATGCGCTCCTTGTGGCGCACGCCGAAGCGGTGCTCCTCATCGACAATCAGCAGTCCCAGATCTTTCCACTTCACGTCGCTCTGCAGCAGTTTATGGGTGCCGATTAGAATGTCGATCTTGCCTTCGCTTGCCTGCTCCAGGATCTGCGCCTGCTCTTTGGCGCTGCGAAAACGCGACATCATCTCAATGCGCACCGGCCAGTTGGCAAAGCGGTCACGGAAGTTATCGTAGTGCTGCTGTGCCAGCAGGGTAGTCGGCACCAGCACCGCCACCTGCTTGTTGTTCTCCACCGCCAGGAAGGTGGCGCGCATCGCCACTTCGGTTTTACCGAAGCCCACATCGCCGCAGACCAGACGATCCATCGCCAGCGGCTGACACATGTCGCTCAGCACGGCGTTAATCGCCTGGGCCTGATCCGGGGTGGTTTCAAACGGGAAGCTGTCGCAGAAGAGCTGATACTGCTCTTTATCATGCTTGAAGGCGTAGCCCGCCTTCGCCGCGCGCTGGGCGTAGATATCCAGCAGCTCCGCCGCCACATCGCGCACTTTTTCCGCCGCTTTCTGCCGCGCCCGCGCCCAGGCATCGCCGCCGAGCTTGTGCAGCGGGGCATTCTCTTCCGCACCGCCCGCGTAGCGACTGATCAGGTGCAGGGACGACACCGGCACATAGAGTTTGGCGTCGTTGGCGTACAGGAGCATCAGGTATTCACCCTTGATGCCGCCCGCTTCCAGGGTGGTCATCCCGGCGTAACGGCCTACGCCATGCTCAAGATGGACAATCGGCTGGCCGGGATGCAGCTCCGCCAGGTTGCGGATCAGCGTGTCCGGATTGATGGTGCGACGGTTGTCCTGACGGCGGCGCGCCACGCGCTCACCCAGCAGATCGCTTTCGCAGATCAGCGCCAGATTATTGAGCGTATCAATAAACCCATGTTCGGCGGCGCCGATCATCAGGTAGCGTCCGTTGCCGCTGGCGTCGTCCAGGCGCAGGATCCGCTTCGGTGCGACCTTAATGCGGCCAAGCAGCTCGCCCAGCGCCTCACGGCGCCCTTCGCTTTCCACAGAGAAGATCACCGGGCCGGTAAAGGATTCGAGGAACTTACGCAGGTTATCCAGCGGCGATTTGTTCTGCGCCTGCACCGCGAGGTCTGGCAGCGGCTGATAGGCCAGGTTGGTATTGGCAGCTTTCTCCGGCAGGCTGTCGGTTTTGAGCTGCATGCGCGGCCAGCGTTTCAGCTCGCTGAACAGCTCATCGGTGCGCAGCCAGAGCAGCTCGGGCTGCAGCAGCGGGCGCATCGGATCAACTCCCCGATTTTCAAAGCGAGCGCGGGTTTCACTCTCGAAACGGCTGGCGCTGGTCTCCAGATCGCCGGTGTTGAGCACCAGCGTATTGGCCGGGAAATAGCTGAACAGGGCAGGCAGCGGCTCGCTGAAGAACAGCGGCTGCCAGTATTCGATCCCTGACGGCAGGGTGCCTTTGCTCACCTGCTGGTAGATATGCTCGGCGTCGCGCTTGACGTCAAACTTATCGCGCCACTGGCTGCGGAAGAGCTCAATAGCGGTTTTGTCGGTCGGGAATTCGTGGGCCGGCAGCAGGTTGATAGCCTCCACTTCCTCCAGCGTGCGCTGGGTATCGGCATCAAACAGGCGCAGGCTGTCGATTTCATCGTCGAAAAAGTCCAGACGATAAGGTTGTTCACTGCCCATAGGGTAGAGGTCGAGCAGCGCGCCACGGGTGGCGTACTCCCCGTGCTCCATGACCTGATCGACATGGCGATAGCCCGCGCTGTCGAGCTGCACGCGCAGGCCATCCCTTGAGAGGCGCTGGCCTTTTTTCATCACCAGCGCGTGGCCGTGCAGATAGCTGTGCGGGCAGACGCGCTGCATCAGGGTATTGACCGGCACAATCAGCACGCCGCGCTGCATGGAGGGCAGCTGATACAGCGTGGAGAGGCGCGAGGAGATGATCTCCTGGTGTGGCGAGAAGCTGTCGTAAGGCAGCGTCTCCCAGTCGGCGAGGCTGGTGACCAGCTGATCGGTGAACTGGCGGATCTCATCATGCAGACGCAGGGCGTTTTGCATGTCCGGCGCGACCAGTACCACCGGGCCCTGATGACGCTCTGCAATTTCCGCCACCAGCGTGGCGCAGGCTGCCCCGGTCAGTTCACCTAACTGGCGTTGGTCGCCCGCTTTGACGGGCAGGGAAAAACGATTTTGTTCAGGCATGGCTTTGTCAGGATCTCGTATGGGCATATCACTGATACACAATGTCTTTATTATCCTTGATCGTTTTACATTAGCAAACCGTAACCGCACACAGCGCAAAGCTGCCTCTCACAGGGGCGCTAGCGTGTCGCCTGAACCAGCGTCAGCCGGGCGGGTGGGGTAAAGAAAATATCTCCGGCCAGCGCGCGGGAGAGGTTACGCGCCCCCAGCCCCACCAGGGTGCAGATCAGCAGGCTGGCAAACGGGTAGATCAGAACCAGCGTCAGCTCCGCCCATACCGTCCAGGTGCCGCCATTCAGCTGGTGAATCATCAACAGGCTGACCCCTTCAATAAGAATGCGGTGGGTGGTGTAAATCGCAATGGTGTTGGAGCCAACCACGTTCAGCACATTGTCAGGGCCCACGGCGAAACGCTGCTCCAGGCGGTAGAACAGGGCCATAATCAGCAGGATCGACAGCAGCGACAGCGGCAGGGGAACCCCGACAAACCACAGCACGACGGAGACCACCCCGAACGCCGCAACCGCCAGGGCGTCACGGCGCCACACCCGGCTCTGCATCCACGCCATCAACTGCACGCCGTACCAGGCCCCGAGGCTGTAATAGATCATATTGCGCACCACGCTGTTCATCCCCCACCACGGCAGCGGCACAAAGTTGATGGCGATGCTGGCGAGCGCCAGCAGCCCGATAAGCGGCAGCTTCCAGCGGCTCAGCAGCTTGCAGAGCGTAAAATAGACCACCAGGGCGTAGAGATACCACAGGCTGGTGCTGGCAGTGAGCATGCCGGTGATAAAGCCGGTCAGCGAGTCGGCATAGGCGGCGTTCGACGCGGTATTGAGATCCCGCTCCGGCGCCAGCCACGCATTAAGATGGGTCAACGCCTGCCACTGTAATACTCCCCACAGCGCCAGCACCCAGATAATGCTCCAGAGCCGTTTGTCCAGGCAGGTTTTCCAGTCGACCTCGTCAATGTAGCGCCGGACCAGATACCCCGAAATAAAGAAGAACACCGGCATGCGGAAGGGGGCGAGATAGAGATTGAACGTTACCCAACATTTGGCGAGCAGCACCGAAAGGGGAGCATCCAGCGCCTCAAGATGGGGATAAAAGGTGATCACCGAGTGGTAAATCACCACCAGGCAGATGCAGAGTCCTTTTATCTGGTTAATCCATAGAGCTTTTTGTTTCATCGCGTTCCGGGTCCTGTTATTACCTTAATCGAGCGGGTAAGTGTGTTACGCGGCGGGCGGGATGTAATGGGTAAGAGTCTGTATCCGGATGCTTTTCAGAAAAGCTGCAAACACCTGCGCGGGATAGGGCGTCTTACGAAAGGGGGATATTGCGCTGATTTAACGTACTTTTTCAGACAAATGATAAGCAAAGCTTACGGTTTCAGTCATTTACCCTTAGCGGATTCGCTTATATACTCGTGGGTCTGCTACCAGCAAACAGACGGATTTCATGTATCAACCTGTCGCACTTTTCATAGGCTTACGTTATATGCGTGGGCGCGCCGCGGACCGATTCGGTCGCTTTGTCTCCTGGCTTTCCACCATTGGCATTACGCTTGGCGTGATGGCGCTGGTGACGGTGTTGTCCGTCATGAACGGCTTTGAGCGCGAGCTGCAAAATAACATTCTGGGGCTGATGCCGCAGGCGATCCTCTCATCCAGCAGCGGGTCGGTGAATCCGCAGCAGCTGCCACAAAGCGCCGTCAAGCTGCAGGGCGTAAGCCGCGTGGCGCCGATCACCTCCGGTGACGTGGTGCTCCAGAGCGCGCGCAGCGTGGCGGTCGGGGTGATGCTCGGCATCGATCCGGCGCAAAAGGATCCCCTGACGCCATATCTGGTCAACGTCAAACAGAGCGATCTGGCTCCCGGCCAGTACAACGTCATTCTCGGCGAACAGCTTGCTGGCCAGCTGGGCGTTAATCGCGGCGATCAGCTGCGGGTGATGGTTCCGTCTGCCAGCCAGTTTACCCCGATGGGGCGTCTGCCGAGCCAGCGCCTGTTTAATGTGATCGGCACCTTCGCCGCTAACAGCGAAGTGGACGGCTATCAGATGCTGGTCAATATCCAGGACGCGTCGCGCCTGATGCGTTACCCGCTCGGCAACATCACCGGCTGGCGTCTGTGGCTCAACGAGCCGCTGAAGGTCGATGTGTTAAGCCAGCAAACCCTGCCGGAAGGCACCAAATGGCAGGACTGGCGCGAACGTAAGGGCGAGCTGTTTCAGGCCGTGCGGATGGAAAAAAACATGATGGGCCTGCTCCTGAGCCTGATTGTGGCGGTTGCCGCCTTTAACATCATTACCTCGCTGGGCCTGATGGTGATGGAGAAGCAGGGCGAAGTAGCGATCCTGCAAACCCAGGGGCTGACGCCGCGGCAGATCATGGCGGTCTTTATGGTGCAGGGCGCCAGCGCCGGGATTGTCGGCGCGCTGCTCGGCGCGCTGCTCGGTACGCTGCTGGCCAGCCAGCTCAATAATTTAATGCCGATTATCGGCGCGCTGCTTGACGGCGCGGCACTGCCGGTGGCCATTGAGCCGCTGCAGGTAGTGGGCATTGCGCTGGCTGCGATGGCCGTTGCCTTACTCTCTACGCTTTATCCTTCATGGCGCGCTGCCGCCACCCAACCCGCTGAGGCTTTACGTTATGAATAAGATCCTGTTGCAATGCGACAACCTGTGCAAACGCTATCAGGAAGGCACGGTGCAGACGGATGTCCTGCACAATGTCAGTTTCAGCGTTGGGGAAGGGGAGATGATGGCGATTGTCGGCACCTCCGGCTCCGGAAAAAGTACCTTACTTCACCTGCTCGGCGGGCTGGATACGCCGACCTCCGGCGATGTGGTCTTTTCCGGCACGCCGCTGAGTACCATGTCATCTGGCGCGAAGGCCGATCTGCGCAACCGCGAGCTGGGCTTTATCTACCAGTTCCACCACCTGCTGCCGGACTTTACGGCGCTGGAAAACGTGGCGATGCCGCTGCTGATCGGCAAAAAGAAACCGGCTGAAATCAACGCCCGCGCCAGCGATATGCTGAAAGCGGTCGGGCTGGGCCACCGCGGCAATCATCGGCCTTCCGAGCTCTCGGGCGGCGAGCGCCAGCGTGTGGCGATTGCCCGTGCGCTGGTAAATAATCCGCGCCTGGTGCTGGCGGATGAACCGACCGGTAACCTGGATGCCCGCAACGCCGACAGCATCTTCCAGCTTCTCGGCGAACTGAATGCCTCCCAAGGCACCGCCTTCCTGGTGGTGACCCACGATCTGCAGCTGGCAAAACGCATGTCCCGCCAGCTGGAGATGCGTGACGGTCGCCTGAATACCGAACTGACCCTGATGGGGGCAGATTGATGGCTTCACCGTTATCGTTACTCATCGGCCTGCGTTTTAGTCGGGGACGCCGCCGCAGCGGCATGGTGTCGCTCATCTCGGTCATCTCCACCGTCGGTATCGCGCTGGGTGTGGCGGTACTGATCGTTGGCCTCAGCGCCATGAACGGCTTCGAGCGCGAGCTAAACAACCGCATTCTGGCGGTGGTGCCGCACGGCGAAATTGAGCCGGTTAACCAGCCGTGGAATAACTGGAACGACGCTCTGAATAAAGTGGAAAAGGTGCCGGGCATTGCTGCCGCTGCGCCGTATATTAATTTCACCGGGCTGGTGGAGAGCGGCGCAAACCTGCGCGCTATCCAGGTGAAAGGGGTGAACCCGCGCCAGGAAGAGAAGCTCAGCGCGCTGCCGCAGTTTATCCAGAAAGAGGCCTGGGCCAACTTTAAGGCTGGCGAACAGCAGATCATCCTCGGTAAGGGGGTGGCCGACGCGCTGAAAGTGAAGCAGGGCGACTGGGTCTCGATCATGATCCCGAACGCCAGCGCCGATCACAAGCTACAGCAGCCAAAGCGTGTACGTCTGCACGTTATCGGTATTTTGCAGCTAAGCGGCCAGCTCGATCACAGCTTTGCCATGGTCCCGCTGGAAGATGCGCGCCAGTATCTCGATATGGGCAGCAGCGTCACCGGGATCGCCATCAAGGTTAACGACGTCTTCAACGCCAACAAACTGGTGCGCGACGCCGGGGAAGTGACCGACAGCTATGTTTACATCAAGAGCTGGATCGGTACTTACGGGTATATGTATCGTGATATCCAGATGATCCGCGCCATCATGTATCTGGCGATGGTGCTGGTGATCGGCGTGGCCTGCTTTAACATCGTCTCTACCCTGGTGATGGCGGTAAAAGACAAGAGCGGCGACATCGCGGTGCTGCGTACCCTCGGGGCAAAAGATGGTCTTATTCGTGCCATCTTCGTCTGGTATGGTTTGCTGGCGGGGCTGCTGGGCAGCCTGTGCGGTGTGGTCATCGGCGTGGTGGTTTCATTGCAGCTGACGCCGATCATCAACGGTCTTGAGGCCCTGATTGGGCATCAGTTCCTGTCGGGCGATATCTATTTTATTGACTTCCTGCCGTCTGAATTGCACTGGCTGGACGTTTTTTATGTGCTGGTTACAGCACTTTTACTGAGTCTGCTGGCAAGCTGGTATCCGGCGCGTCGCGCAAGCCGAATTGATCCGGCGAGGGTATTAAGTGGCCAGTAATTACGTCATGATCCGGTGAGCGTTGCCGCCGGGTCAAAAGAGGAATGCACTATGTATTATGGATTTGATATTGGCGGCACCAAAATTGCGCTGGGCGTATTTGATACCAACCTGAAATTGCAGTGGGAAACCCGCGTTCCCACTCCCCACGAAAGCTATGATGAATTTTTAACCGCCATTGCCGCGCTGGTGGCCCAGGCCGATGAACGCTTCGGCGTGAAGGGCACGGTGGGCATTGGCATTCCGGGGATGCCGGAAACCGACGACGGTACGCTGTACGCCGCCAACGTCCCCGCTGCCAGCGGTAAGCCGCTGCGCGCCGATCTGACCCGCCTCCTTGAGCGCGACGTGCGCCTCGACAACGACGCCAACTGCTTTGCCCTCTCCGAAGCCTGGGATGATGAGTTCCAGCAATACCCACTGGTGATGGGGCTGATCCTCGGCACCGGCGTCGGCGGCGGGATTGTGGTGAACGGCAAACCGGTGACCGGACGCAGCTATATCACCGGCGAGTTTGGTCATATTCGCCTGCCGGTGGATGCGCTGGAAGTCGTGGGGCGTGATTTCCCGCTCATCCGCTGCGGTTGCGGCCAGCACGGCTGCATTGAGAACTACCTCTCCGGCCGTGGATTTGCATGGCTTTATGAACACTTCTATCATCAAAAACGTCAGGCTCCGGAAATCATTGCCCTCTGGGAGCAGGGGGATGAACAGGCTGTAGAGCACGTTGAGCGCTATCTCGATCTGCTGGCGGTCTGTCTGGGGAATATCCTGACCATTGTCGATCCTGACCTGCTGGTGATCGGTGGAGGATTATCGAACTTTACGGCCATCGCCGAACGGTTGTCCGGTCGCTTGCCGCGTCATTTGTTGCCGGTTGCCCGCGTCCCGCGCATTGAGCGCGCGCGACATGGCGATGCCGGAGGAATGCGCGGCGCCGCATTCCTCCATCTCACCCGTTAGCCATACGAGGTTTTTATGCTGTCGCGACGGTCACTTCGACTCAGCCGTTTTCGCAAAAACAAACGCCGCTTGCGTGAGCGCTTACGCCAGCGAATTTTCTTCCAGGATGTGGCAATGCCGGAATTGATGGAAAAACCAAGAGTACTGGTCCTGACCGGGGCGGGGATCTCCGCAGAGTCGGGCATTCGAACGTTTCGCGCGACCGACGGGCTGTGGGAAGAGCATCGGGTTGAAGATGTGGCGACGCCGGAAGGTTTTGCCCGTAATCCGCAGCTGGTGCAGGAATTCTACAATGCCCGCCGCCGTCAGCTGCAGTCGCCGGAGATCGCCCCTAACGCGGCGCATCTGGCGCTGGCGAGGCTGGAAGAGGCTTTGGGGGATCGCTTCCTGCTGGTAACGCAGAACATCGATAACCTGCATGAGCGCGCGGGCAACCGCAACGTGCTTCATATGCACGGTGAATTGCTGAAGGTGCGTTGTTCCAGCAGCGGCCAGGTCTTTAGCTGGACCGGCGATGTGACCTCCGATGACAAATGCCACTGCTGTCAGTTTCCTTCGCCGCTGCGCCCGCACGTGGTGTGGTTCGGCGAAATGCCGCTGGGAATGGACGAGATCTACAGCGCCCTGGCGATGGCGGATCTGTTTATCGCCATTGGCACTTCCGGGCATGTCTATCCGGCGGCGGGATTTGTTCACGAAGCGAAGCTGCACGGCGCGCACACGGTGGAGCTGAACCTTGAGCCGAGCCAGGTGGGCAGCGAGTTTGAAGAGAAAACCTACGGGCTTGCCAGCGAAGTGGTGCCGCAGTTTGTAGATAAGCTTCTTAAGGGATTGTAAGCGCTTCAATGCGCGAAGAGCAGACGCTTTTCGCGCAAATTTTCAAGGAACGACGGGAACAGGTTATGGATAACCCGCTAATTATATCGGCCATTATTTTTATTGTGGCGGTAGGGATTGGGCTGTGGAGCCAGTATTGCCTGCCTCGCCTTTCTGACAGCAGAAATATTCTGTTCATTCTCTTTTTGTTCCTCGGCATTGTCTCCGCCGGCTCGTGTATATTTAACCTGGTATACCTGCTGTTTACCGGGCAACGTGCGCATGGCGATGTGCAACTGTTTGGCACGATTATTACGCTGGTGGTGCTGTGGAAGCCGCTGATGTATGTGATTGGCAAAATTGATGACGCGTTGCAAAAAATATCGGAGTAAATAGTTGCGCGGCACTAATCAACGCCAGATTATCCGCAAAGCCCTGACAACAACGCAGGACCTTACGCAGTTAAAATAAATAATTAATCTGTTGTTGATTCGACCAGCGCCTCATCAGACCACGGCGTCTCCGGCAGCCTGCGCATAATTCGCCTCATTGCCAGAGCGTCCAGTAAAATGGTTGGCACCATAATAAAAGAGATGAGCCAGAAAAAAGGATTCCTGACGGGGAAAATGGTTGTCCATTTATCCTGTTCATTGACACGCGACAACGTCCGGCTACTCAATCTCGTCACGCAATATTTAAAGGAGTAGTTATTTTCTATCGATATTAAATTAACAGGTGTCGTCAGGCCATTCATATAGTTTCTGCACCACGCCCAGGATTCCGCATAACTCAAAAGAGTATCTGCAATATCGGTAGAGAAGCGAGAGACTTGATAAAATAAAGGCGCGTTATCATCGCTGATGATCACCCAGTTTTTTCTTCCGTCGGTCGAGGGGGCTTGCCACTTATACCATGTCCGGGAACCCGCAGTTCCGGAACCGTTACTAAAATGGGCTTCAATGTCCTTCCAGTCATAAATCAGCGTTTCGACAGGCCATTTCGCAAAGATATTACGCGTGGGGCGATACGTTTGAACATACACGCGTTGGCGTTTGCGATTCAGCCTGACAAGTAACGTTTTAGGGTGGGTCATGACGACACGCAATGCGTGGATGCTGCTATAGAACATCAGGATGAGTATAATCTCAACCAGAATAAATACGGGAGAATACCCAATAATTGGGCCAATAAATAAAATAGATAACAGAAATGGGATTAATGTCAGAAGCGGCATCGTTACGCCAAGCCATTCGCTTCTTGGGACGTTTCTTATGATATCGCAATAAATATCATTGACGGCGACTACACCGAATAGCGGTGGCGCTTTTCTCTGCGTTTTTTTTGACATAATAAGTCCTTTTATGATGTTGCCTGTAATCCTTTAAATCAGGAAACTCAATGCTCATGTCTTGTTAACGGTAGTAAAAATAATGTCGATGCAGAAAAAAGAGAATAAAGAACGTTATCGTTCAGCTTCATATGTACTTATCCTTGTACCATTCAGTTATGCCGGGTCGAAACCCGGCATAGTATTGCATTAACGACCAGCCTTCAACTTCTGGTAATACTCTTCATACAGGCGGCTGGCATCGCCCACATCGTTCTGCCATTCGCCTTTGCTGACGGTTTGTGCATCCGGGTAGAGCGACTTGTCATTCGCCACTTCCGGGCTCAGCAGCTTGCGGGCGGCCAGGTTTGGTGTCGGATAGCCGATGGTTTCTGCCACCTGTTTTGCCACATCCGGGCGCAGCAGGAAGTTAATCAGCTTCAGGGCACCGTCCACGTTTTTAGCATTGGCCGGAATAGCCAGGCTGTCCATCCAGAAGATCCCGCCCTCTGCAGGCCACACCACTT
The DNA here is from genome assembly GCF_002920195.1 of Leclercia sp. LSNIH8. Taxonomy (NCBI): domain Bacteria; kingdom Pseudomonadati; phylum Pseudomonadota; class Gammaproteobacteria; order Enterobacterales; family Enterobacteriaceae; genus Leclercia; species Leclercia sp. LSNIH8. Next base: position 901,540 of record NZ_PQJY01000001.1, read on the forward strand.
CCAGCGGCGTACCGGCCTGACGCGCGACGTAGGCCGACCCATTCCACACCATCCCCACGTTGACTTCCCCTTCCATATACGGGTTCGCCGGGTTGTCGGAGTTGAAGGCGGCCACGTTAGGCATCAGTTTTTGCAGCTCGTGGTAAGCCGCTTCAATCTCTTTCGGATCGGTGGTGTTGCCAGAGTAGCCCAGCTTACGCAGCGCAATCTGGAACACTTCGCGGGCGTCGTCGGTCAGCAGCAATTCGCCTTTATAGTCCGGTTTCCACAGGTCGGCCCAGCTCGTCACCGATTTAGGATCCATCGCTTCGCTGTTGATCCCAATTGCCGTTGCGCCCCAGATGTACGGAATGGAGTAATCGTTATTCGGGTCAAACGGCTTGTTGAGCATCTCCGGATCGAGGTTTGAAAAATTGCTCAGCTTCGATTTGTCGATCTTCTGGATCATGCCCTCTTTGCGCATCTTGTCGACGAAATAGGTCGACGGGACCACCAGGTCGTAGGCGCCATCTTTATAAGTTTTGAGCTTGGCATACATGGTTTCATTCGACTCGTAGGTCGAGTAGATAACCTTGATGCCGGTCTCTTTAGTGAACTGCTCCAGCAGGCCTGGCGGCACATACTCGGTCCAGTTATAGAAATAGAGCGTTTTACTGTCGTCCGCGTGTGCAGCGCTAATACCCATTGCGAGAGCGCCTGCCGCGAGCAGGTGGCGTGACCATTTTTTCATTAATACGTCCCCTGAGATTTTGTTTTATCACGAGCAATAAGCTGGCTGGCAATCACCAGAACCAGCGATAACATCAACAGTATGGTCGCCAGCGCGTTCACCTCCGGTGAGACGCCAACTTTCACCATCGAATAGATCTTCAACGGCAGAATTTCATAGCTCGGCCCGGTGACGAATGACGAAACCACCACGTCATCCATCGACAGGGTAAAGCTGAGCAGCCATCCCGCGGCCACGGCAGGCATCGCCAGCGGCAGGATAATTTTGCGCAGGATGGTCATCTCGCTGGCACCCAGATCTTTCGCCGCCTCCAGCATCCGCACGTCAAAGCCTTTCAGACGGGAGTAAACCGTCACCACCACAAACGGCAGGCAGAAGGTGATGTGCGAGAAGAGCAGGGACCAGAAGCCCAGTTGCACCCCCAGCAGCATAAAGAGCACCAGCAGCGAGATGGCCATCACGATGTCCGGTGACATCATCACCACAAACAGCATGCCGCTGACGAAGGGTTTACCGCGAAAACGGTAGCGATAGAGCGCCACCGCCGTCAGGGAGCCAATCAGGGTGGCGAGGGTGGCCGAGAAGATCGCCATCGTCAGGGAGTGCTGCGCCGCCTGCAGCAGGCTGTCGTTATTCACCAGCAGGCTGTACCACTGGGTGGTAAAACCCTGCCAGTTAATGCCAAAGCGCGAGCTGTTAAAGGAGTTCACGATCAGGATAATGATCGGAATGTAGAGGTACGCATAAATCGCGGTCATAAAACCGCCGCGGAGCAGTCGACCGATCATTCAAGTTCCCCTTTACTGTTAAGCAGCCGCGACGCGCGCCAGTAGACCAGCAGCATCAGGCCCATCACCAGGGTCAGGGTGATACTGGTGGCCGAACCGAACGGCCAGTCGCGAATATTGAGGAACTGGCTCTTGATGACATTACCGATCAGCAGGTTTTTAGCTCCGCCCATCAGGTCGGACACGTAGAACAGCCCCATCGCCGGCAGCATCACCAGCAGGCAGCCGGCAATGATCCCCGGCATGGTCAGGGGGATGATAATGCGGATAAAGGTCTGGATTTTGCTGGCGCCCAGATCCCTTGCCGCCTCCAGCAGGGGTTTATCCAGCTTCTCAATGCTGGAGTAAAGCGGCATCACCATAAACGGCAGCAGGATGTAGACCAGCCCCACAATCACCGCGCCGGGAGTGAACATGATGCGGATCGGGGTATCAATAATGCCCAGCCACAGCAGAAACTCGTTCAGGTAGCCTTTGGTGCTGAGAAAGATCTTCAGGCCGTAGATGCGGATCAGCGAGTTGGTCCAGAAGGGCACAATCAGCAGGAACAGCAGCAGCGGTCGCACTTTCGTCGGCAGCTTCGCCAGGAACCAGGCAAAGGGATACCCCAGCACCAGGCAGGCTACGGTGGCTATCAGCGCCATATTGAGCGAATGGAGCAGGACCTGGAAATAGAGCGGGTCCAGCAGGCGCGCGTAATTTTCCAGCGTAAAGACCAGCGAGACAAAATGGGCGTCGTCACGGGTCAGGAAGCTGGTCGCGATGATCATCAGGTTGGGTAAAAAGACAAATAACACAAGCCAACCGACGATAGTGGCGATCACCACATTCTGGAATTTACTTGTGTTCTTCATCAGCCAGCACAACCTCCCAGCTTTCTACCCAGTTAATGACCATTTTTTGATTGAGCGAGTGGTCGAAATCAGGATCGTCTTCGTTAAAGAATTCGCTGACCATCACCATCTTGCCGTTTTCCAGCTCAACGACTGACTCAAGCGTCATGCCTTTGTAGTTGCGCTCGCGGATATAGCCGATTAGCCCTTCGACCTCGGTTTCGTCGTGGATCTCATCAACGCGTAGATCTTCCGGACGCAGCAGAACGTTCAGCTGCTGTCCCGGCTCAACGGCAAAATTGACGAAGATATTGCAGGCGCGGCCCTCGACGTTAGCCAGCACCCGCTGCTCGTCGAGTCGTTCAATAACGGTAGCACTGAAGATATTGATTTCGCCAATAAAGCTGGCGACAAACAGGTTTTTCGGCTCTTCGTAGATCTCGCGCGGCGTGCCGTCCTGCTCGATTTTGCCGTCGCGCATCACCACGATGCGATCGGACATGGTCAAAGCCTCTTCCTGATCGTGGGTGACAAAGACAAAGGTGATCCCGAGCTTACGCTGCAACGCCTTTAATTCGTTCTGCATCTGCTTGCGCAGCTTGTAGTCCAGCGCGGAAAGGGACTCATCCAGCAGCAGCAGGCGCGGTTTATTAACCACAGCGCGGGCGATGGCGACACGCTGTTGCTGTCCACCTGAAAGCTGGTGCGGTTTACGCTGAGCGAAGGCTTCAAGCTGGACCATACGCAGAGCCTCGGTGACGCGCGGGGTGATTTCGCTGGCGGGCGTTTTTTGCATCCGCAGGCCAAAGGCGACGTTTTCAAAAACCGTCATGTGCGGGAAAAGCGCGTAACTTTGAAAGACGGTATTGACGTGGCGGTGTTCAGCAGGCACCTGGGTAATGTCCTGACTGTCCAGATGGATGTGACCGCGATCGACGTTTTCCAGCCCGGCGATAAGGCGAAGCACTGTCGTTTTACCACAGCCTGAAGGGCCAAGTAGTGTAAGAAATTCGCCGTTGTTGATCGTTAAATCCAGGTCGGAAATGACGGTTTTTCCGTCAAAGCTTTTACGAATTCCGGCCAGTTGCACCAACGGTGACAGTGAAGCTGGTTGTGTATTCAATTTTTGATTCAGTCCCATATCGACGCTGCAAATGCTTATCGCAGCGGGGTTTGTGGTTAACCACCTTGGTGAAACGTAATGAGGGCGGACATTCTACGGAAAAGCGCTGCAATCGCCAATCCTTGTTACCCATTGATAAGCTACATTTATTAGCAAACGACGAGAGAAACGGAAATATTCTCGTTTACGGGATAAAAGTGACCTGACGCAATATTTGGGTTTTGCTGCTTACTGATAATGTTGTCACGAAAAGTGAGGGTGACTGCATGGATAAATTACTTGAGCGTTTTTTACAGTACGTATCGCTGGATACCCAATCTAAGCCGGGTGTCCGCCAGGTGCCAAGCACCGAAGGGCAGTGGAAGCTGTTGCAGCTGTTAAAAAACCAGCTGGAGGAGTTGGGGCTCGTTAACGTGACCTTAAGTGAAAAAGGGACGGTAATGGGCACGCTACCTGCGAATGTGAGCGGTGATATTCCTGCCATTGGCTTTATTTCCCATGTCGATACCTCACCGGATTTTAGCGGTAAAAACGTCAATCCGCAGATTGTTGAGAATTATCGGGGCGGTGATATCGCCCTTGGCGTCGGTGACGAAGTGCTGTCGCCGGTGATGTTCCCGGTATTACACCAGTTGCTCGGCCAGACCCTGATCACCACCGACGGCAAAACGCTGCTGGGGGCTGATGACAAAGCGGGCGTTGCCGAGATCATGACCGCGCTGGCGGTGCTGAAGAACAACAACGTGCCGCACGGCGATATCCGCGTGGCCTTTACCCCCGATGAAGAGGTGGGCAAAGGGGCGAAGCATTTTGACGTTGAGGCGTTCGATGCCCGCTGGGCCTACACCGTCGATGGCGGTGGCGTGGGTGAGCTGGAGTTCGAGAACTTCAATGCGGCATCGGTGAATATCCGTATCGTCGGCAACAACGTCCACCCGGGCACCGCGAAAGGGGTGATGGTGAACGCGCTGTCGCTGGCGGCGCGCATTCATGCCGAAGTCCCGGAAGATGAAAGCCCGGAAAAAACCGAAGGCTATGAGGGCTTCTACCACCTCACCAGCATCAAAGGGACGGTGGACCGCGCGGATATGCACTACATCATCCGTGATTTCAACCGCGAAGGGTTTGAAGCGCGCAAACGCAAGATGATGGATATCGCGAAAAAGGTGGGCAAAGGACTCCACCCGGACTGCTACATTGAGCTGGTCATCGAAGACAGCTATTACAATATGCATGAAAAGGTGATCGAGCATCCCTACATCCTTGAGGTGGCACAGCAGGCGATGCGCGACTGCGACGTCGAGCCGCAGCTCAAGCCGATCCGCGGCGGCACAGATGGCGCGCAGCTCTCCTTTATGGGGCTGCCGTGCCCCAATCTGTTCACCGGAGGCTATAACTATCACGGCAAGCATGAGTTCGTGACCCTCGAGGGGATGGAAAAAGCGGTGCAGGTGATTGTGCGGATTGCGGAGCTCACCGCAAAACAATAGTCGCCGTTTGACGCCGGGTGGCGGCTACGCCTTACCCGGCCTACGGGTGCGATTTTGTAGGCCCGGTAAGCGAAGCGCCACCGGGCGTTGTCACAGACGACGTTGTAGGCCGGGCAAACGCAGTGCCGCCCGGCAACCCACAAACGACTCAGTCCTCGAAGAACCAGTACCCGCTGTTCACCAGCGCGGCCATCATCGCGAGGAACGACGGATCGTCCAGCGCATCGCCGAAATGATCGGCAGTCAGCACCATATGGCTGGCAAGGGCCTCCAGCGCTGGACGGTGCGGGGAATCCAGCTGCTCGCCATTGACATACACCGCTTCGCCAATGCGTAACACCCGCAATCCACCCAGACGTGCCAGCTTGTCGCCCTGCTGAAGCGCATCATAGATTTCATCCGGCTGATACGGCGGCTCTGGCAGGGAGACGTCCAGCTCGTGACGGGACTGGCTGATAAACTCCCCGAACCACTGATTGAAATGTTCCGGCTGATTGATCATCTCCAGCATCATTCCGCGCAGCTGATCCAGCTCCTGCGGCAGAATATCGGCCGGATGTTCGCGGGAAGGGACCGCCGGATCGCTGAAGCGGTGGCTGCCCAGTTCACGCTGCAGAACATAGTCGGCAAACCCGCTGATCATCTCGCGACCGCTTGGGGCACGGAAACCGACTGAATAGTTCATCGAGTTCTCAAGGGAGTAGCCCTCGTGCGGGAAGCCCGGTGGAATATAGAGAATATCGCCCGGCTCCAGCTCTTCGTCGATGATGCCGACAAACGGATCGACCTGCAGCAGGTCGGGGTGCGGACAGTGCTGTTTCATCGGCACCTTTTCACCCACGCGCCAGCGGCGGCGGCCGGTACCCTGGATGATAAACACATCGTACTGGTCCAGATGCGGGCCAACGCCGCCCCCGGGCACAGAGAAGGAGATCATCAGATCGTCCATCCGCCAGTCGGGCAGGGCGCGGAATGGCAGCATCAGGGCTGCGGCGGGCTGGTGCCAGTGGTTAACTGCCTGCACCAGTAACGACCAGTTGCTCTCGCCAAGGTGGTCGTAGCTTTCAAACGGGCCGTGGCTCACCTGCCATTTACCGTCCTGATGGCTGACGAGACGACTGTCGACCTCGCTCTCCATGGCCAGGCCAGCCAGCTCATCGGGAGAGATCGGATCGACGAAGTTGGCGATGCCGCGTTTCAGGACAACCGGACGTTTTTGCCAGTAACGTTCGATAAAGTCGGGCCAGTTAAGAGCTAATTGATAATCCATATTTATATTCCGCAGGCTTTTAATGACTCGGATTATAACGGAAGCTCGGCAGCCTGCGTGTGAGAATCACGCTTTTTTCACCCTGGGGTTTAACTATCGTCGCTTGTCAGATGCTGACGACCAAAAATTGCCTCCATTCGGGCACCGCCCAGCAGGCTGTCGCTGGTTTCGATTCTGCCGCCATACTGCTCCACAATGTCCCGGGCGACCGAAAGGCCGACCCCCTGACCGGGGCGCAAGGTGTCGGCGCGCTGGCCGCGATCGAAGACCTGGTCACGTTTGCCCTGAGGGATCCCGGGGCCATCATCCTCAACGATAATATGCAGCTGGTCCTCTCCCTGACGGGCGGAGACTTCAACAAACTCCAGGCAATATTTACAGGCGTTATCCAGCAGGTTGCCCATCACTTCCATAAAGTCATTTTTTTCGCCGACGAAGCTGATTTCCGGGGAGATATCGAGGGTGATGTTCACCCCCTTGCGCTGGTAAACTTTGTTCAACGCCGAAGTCAGACTGTCGAGCAGCGGGGCGACGGGGTGCAGCTCCCGGCTCAGCAGGGTGCTGCCGGTGCGCATGCTGGCCCGGTGCAGGTAGTAACCAATCTGCTGGGAGATACGGCTGATCTGCTCCAGCATCACGGGTTCTGCTTCTTCGGCGCTCAGCTTGGCGCTGCGCAGGGATCGCATCGTGCTCTGCATGACCGCCAGCGGGGTTTTCAGGCTGTGGGTCAGATCGGTGAGGGTGGTGCGGTACTTATCGTAACGTTCGCGCTCGCTTTTCAGCAGCCGGTTAAGATTGCGCACCAGGCTGGTGAGTTCCCGGGTAGTGTTCGGGTCGAGTTTTTCACGGTGATGTTCTTCCAGCTCGCGCACCTCTTTCGCCAGCGACTCGATAGGGCGCAGGCTCCACCAGGCGGCCAGCCAGAGCAGGGGGATCACCAGCAGCAGGTTGGCGGCGAGCACGTAGACGAACCAGTTCCACACCATATAGGAACGTTTAAGCTCAACCGGAATGGTGTCGATGACCACAATCGTCAGCTGGGGCATCTGGAGGGTTGCGGGGTAGATATTTACCGCCACCGAGTGGGTCAGCTCGCTGTCGTCGTCATCTTCGCGGATCTCGGCCAGCTCCCGCTGCATGTTCCGGTCGTTACCGACCAGCACGCTGGTGGCATCAACATTGGCTTCCAGCTCATGAAAGCCGTTGGCTCTTAACCACTCCGGGCGGATGCTTTTAATCAGCCACGGCACGTCGCGCTGGGCCCAAAGCAGCTTGCCTTTTTCATCATAAATCAGCGACATGGTCGGGCTCTGGCGATCCAGATGCTCCGGCATATCGATGCTAATTTTATTGTCTTCCCATCTGGCGAGAGTATAGAAGAGATTGCTTTCGCCACGCAGCAGGCGGAAGGTGGTTTTGTCGAAACTGACGCTGTAGCCCACCAGCGCGACCATGCCGTAGGCCAGGGAGAGCACCAGCACCACTACTGCTGTCGCCAGCAGGAATCGAAACCGCAGCGACAGCGGCAGAAAGTGACGCAGGAGATTTTTCATTTAGCGTAATTCGAAAAGATAGCCCTGCCCGCGCACGGTGGTGATGACATCCTCCGGGTACTGCGCCTGAATTTTTTTACGCAGACGACCCATCAGAACATCGATGGTGTGGCTTTCGCGCAGCTCCGCGTCAGGGTAGAGCTGGAGCATCAGGGAATCTTTACTCACCACCTTGCCGCTGTTACGGATCAGCGTCTCCATAATGGTGTACTCAAAAGCCGTCAGCTTAATCACCTCGTCATTTATCGCCAGTTCGCGACGGGAGAGATCGACCTGAAACGGCGGAATGGAGATCACCTGCGAGGCCAGACCGCTGTTGCGGCGCATCAACGCCTGCATGCGGGCGGCAACCTCTTCAATATGGAAAGGTTTAGTGACGTAGTCATCGGCACCGGCGCTGAGCACTTCAACCTTATCCTGCCAGCCTTCGCGGGCGGTTAAAACCAGCACCGGCAAAGAGACATCGTGGCTGCGCCAGCGGCGGATCAGCGACAGACCATCTTCATCAGGCAGACCCAGGTCAACGATGGCGATATCGGGCAGATGTTCATTGAGATAGTAATCGGCTTCTTTGGCATCTTCAGCATCATCCACCTGATGCCCCATCTCCTGAAGCTGAACTTTCAGGTGATGACGTAGCAACGCATTATCCTCAACAACCAGTACGCGCATCATCGCTTCTCCCTAATATGAATGGTCAGAGTAGTTTAACGCTGATTATGTTGCGGCGGGGATAAACATTTCGTAAACCGGGGGAAAGGAACCCTCTTTCCGGGCGGAAAGAGGGTAAAAAGCGTTATTTCAGCTCATCAACCATAGCAATGGCGCGACCGATGTAGTTTGCCGGAGTCATCGCTTTCAGACGGGTTTTCTCCTCTTCTGGCAGGGCCAGACCGTCGATAAACTGCTTCATGCCTTCGGCATCGACGCGCTTGCCGCGGGTCAGCTCTTTCAGTTTTTCGTACGGCTTCTCAATACCATAGCGACGCATTACGGTCTGGATTGGCTCCGCCAGCACTTCCCAGTTGTGATCCAGTTCGTCGAGCAGACGCTCGCGGTTCACTTCCAGCTTGCTCACACCCTTCAGGGTAGACTGATACGCAATCAGCGCGTAGCCGATGCCCACGCCCAGGTTACGCAGCACGGTGGAGTCGGTCAGGTCGCGCTGCCAGCGGGAAACCGGCAGTTTGCTGGCCATGTGCTGTAGCAGCGCGTTTGCCAGACCCAGGTTGCCTTCGGAGTTTTCGAAGTCGATTGGGTTGACCTTGTGCGGCATGGTGGATGAACCGATTTCACCGGCGATGGTCTTCTGCTTGAAGTGGTTCAGGGCGATGTAACCCCAGATGTCGCGGTCGAAGTCGATCAGAATGGTGTTGAAGCGCGCGATGCAGTCAAACAGCTCGGCAATGTAATCGTGCGGCTCAATCTGGGTGGTGTACGGGTTCCACTGGATCCCCAGAGAGGTGACAAACTCTTCGCTGAACTGGTGCCAGTCCACTTCCGGGTAGGCTGCGATGTGAGCGTTATAGTTACCCACGGCGCCGTTGATTTTACCGAGGATCTCCACCTGCTCAAGCTGGCGGTACTGACGCTCCATACGGTAGGCGGCGTTCGCCATCTCTTTGCCGATGGTGGAAGGGGTTGCAGGCTGGCCGTGGGTACGGGAGAGCAGGGGGATATCGCGATACTCTACTGCCAGGGCTTTCACCGCATCGATGATTTTGCGCCAGTATGGCAGCACCACTTCTTCACGCGCGGTAGAGAGCATCAGCGCGTGGGAGAGGTTGTTGATATCTTCTGAGGTACAGGCGAAGTGAATAAATTCTGATACCGCGTGCAGGGCCGGGACGCTTGCCACTTTCTCTTTCAGGAAATATTCAACCGCCTTCACGTCGTGGTTGGTGGTGCGCTCAATAGTCTTAATGCGCGCGGCATCTTCTTCATTAAACTCTGCGACGATTTTATCGAGGTAATCGTTTGCCTGGCTGTCAAAAGCAGGAACTTCCTTGATTGCTGCCTGCGCGGCCAGCTTTTGCAGCCAGCGTACTTCAACCTGTACGCGGAATTTCAGCAGACCATATTCGCTGAAGATCCCGCGCAGCGCGCTGACTTTATCGCCGTAGCGTCCATCGACAGGGGAAACGGCGGTCAGTGAGGATAATTCCATAGTTCGCAACTCCGGGAGGTTAACAATGAGCAAGAATTTGTTTTGCCTGAGTAGTCAGGCGATTACGAGAAAACATTAGCTGCAGGCGGCCACCGCCGACCTGTTGCCACAGTACCGCGGCACGAATACCGGCGAGCAGGGAGGCGCGTACTTTGGCCTGCACCTGTGGGCTTTGCAATACGGCAGGGGAGCCGGTCACCTGGATACGCGGCCCCAGTGGGCTGATAACATCCACATAGATGCCCGCCATGGCGCTGAGTAAGGTGTCGGACTGCAGCTCGAAATGTTCCAGCTGGCGCTGCAGGCCGGTAATGCGCTCACCGAGGGTATCCATCGCCCCTTTGGCGGCATTCAGCTTACGCTCCAGCACCATCATGCTGAGGGTATAACGCGTCAGTTCGGCGTTAAGCCCCTGACGGTTGCTGGCATTTAACACGCCGAGCAAGGTTTCCAGACCGAGACGAAGATTCGCTTCGCTACCACCAAACACGCCGAGGGTTGAACTGGGGTTCAGATCCACGACGCTGTTGAGCGAAACGTGCAGCGCGTCAGCATCGCAGTGACCCTGATGCGCCAGCTGTTGCACCAGACGGGCAGACTGGCAAATTCCCGCCAGCGCCAGGGTGATGTCATAATAGTTCTTCGCCACACTTGCTCCTTTCTGTGTGTTATCGCATTAAACCGCGGTCAGCGGCAGGCGTTGTTCGATGATACCGCCGCCAAGGCAGATTTCACCGCTGTAGAAGACAGCAGACTGACCCGGGGTCACGGCGGCGACCGGCTCGTCGAAACGCACTTCAATGCGTTCGTCATCAAGCGCAGTCACGGTGCAGGGGATATCGGTCTGACGGTAGCGGGTTTTCACCGTGCAGCGCAGCGTGCCTTTCAGCGGCTCGCGGTCGACCCAGTGCAGCTGTTGGGCAATCAGCCCGACGGACATCAGACGCGGATGGTCATGACCCTGGGCCACAATCAGAATATTGTTTTCGACATCTTTATCGACAACGTACCACGGATCTTCGCTACCCTCTTTGATACCGCCGATACCGAGGCCCTTACGCTGGCCCAGGGTGTGATACATCAACCCCTGATGCTCGCCGATGGTATCGCCATCTACGCTCACGATCTTACCCGGCTGGGCAGGGAGATAGCGGCCCAGGAACTCACGGAATTTGCGCTCGCCAATAAAGCAGATACCGGTTGAGTCTTTTTTCTTCGCGGTAATCAGATCCAGCTCTTCGGCGATTTTACGCACTTCTGGTTTTTCCAGCTCACCCACCGGGAACAGGCTCTGGGCAATCTGTTCGTGGCCGAGGGTATAGAGGAAGTAGCTCTGATCTTTGTTACCGTCGAGCCCGCGCAGCAGCTGGCTTTTGCCGTCGACATCCGCGCGGCGCACGTAGTGGCCGGTGGCGATGTAGTCAGCACCCAGATCTTCTGCGGCAAATTCGAGGAAGGCTTTAAATTTGATCTCTTTGTTGCAGAGAATATCCGGGTTCGGCGTGCGGCCGGCTTTATATTCAGCCAGGAAATGTTCGAACACGTTATCCCAGTACTCTGCGGCAAAATTGACGGTATGCAGCTCAATGCCGAGCTTGTCGCAGACCGCCTGCGCATCAGCCAGATCCGCAGCGGCAGTGCAGTATTCCTCGCCATCGTCCTCTTCCCAGTTCTTCATGAACAGGCCTTCAACCTTATAGCCCTGTTGCAGCAACAGCCAGGCAGAGACGGAAGAATCGACGCCGCCGGACATGCCGACGATCACTTTTTTTTGGCTTTCAGACATTGGAATACTCACGACATTGAACTTCAAGGCGGCGTATTCTATCACGCGCCCCCGGCATTGACACCCTCTGTAAACGGCCAGTTAAATTCTCCGATCGTCTCCAGCGGCAAGCGCTGGCCGGAAAGGTAGCTGCGAATGCTCTCGGCAACCAGCGGCGAGCGCAGATGGGGCGCGGTCAGAATGGTGTCGGCATCCACCCACAGGCAGCGATCGATGTCGCTGTCATGCGGCTCGGTGGCGCAGGTTTCGCCCAGCTCAATGGCGAAAAGAAAGCGCAGAAACGGCGTCTTGTCCGGCGCGATCCACTGATGTAAACGGATGAAATGCTGAGGCTCGGCATCAATACCGGTCTCTTCCCACAGCTCGCGCCGCGCGGCCTGAGCCAGCGTCTCATCGGCTTCAAGATGACCCGCAGGCTGGTTCCATAACGCTTTGCCGTTAATGGTCTCTTCCACCACTAAAAATTTGCCCCGGGCGTGTACAACCGTGGCCACCGTGACGTGCGGCTTAAACATGATGCTCTCCTTGAACGGTAACATCCCGCCATTCACCGTTGGCGAGAGAATCCAGCGTGTAACTGCCCATCGCATAGCGAATCAGGCGTAAGGTCGGATGCCCGACATGGGCCGTCATACGACGCACCTGGCGGTTGCGGCCTTCATAAAGGGTGACTTTGATCCAGGATACGGGAATGGATTTACGCTCGCGGATCGGCGGATTGCGCGGCCAGAGCCACTCTGGCTCATTCACCAGCTCAATGCCCGCGGGCAGGGTAGGGCCGTCGTTCAGCGTCACGCCGTTACGCAATGCCGCCAGCGCCTCTTCATCCGGGACGCCTTCCACCTGCACATAGTAGATTTTGCCGGTGCGTTTACCGGGCTGGGTTAGCCTGGCCTGCAGTTCACCGTCGTTGGTGAGGACCATCAGCCCTTCGCTGTCGCGATCGAGCCGGCCTGCGGCATAAACCCCCTGGACGGGGATGTAATCTTTCAGGGTGCTGCGCCCGGCTTCGTCGGTAAACTGCGGCAGGACATCGTAAGGTTTATTGAACACGATCACGCGTGTTGCCGCGCGTGGCTTACGCGGTCTGGTGGCTTGTCGTGTGCTGAATCGTTCAACCCGGTGATTTCTAAAAGAAGTTTTTTGCATGGTATTTTCAGACGTTATCAATTGCCGCATTATAGCCTAATAACGAATGGCTTTCATGGCGCCAGACATTCAGGTACTATCGGTGGGCTCATTACAAATTATTAACATAAGATCAGTAACAACCAGAAGCGCTCGAAGGAGAGGTTAATGGAAAGCAAAGTAGTAGTTCCGGCGGAAGGTAAAAAGATCACCCTGCAAGACGGTAAGCTGAACGTCCCACACAATCCGATTATCCCGTTCATCGAAGGTGACGGTATCGGTGTTGACGTCACCCCAGCGATGCTGAAAGTGGTGGATGCCGCTGTTGAGAAGGCCTATAAAGGCGAGCGTAAAATTTCCTGGATGGAAATTTACACCGGTGAAAAATCTACCCACGTTTATGGCCAGGACGTCTGGCTGCCAGCCGAGACGCTGGATCTGATCCGTGACTACCGCGTTGCCATCAAAGGCCCGCTGACGACTCCGGTTGGTGGCGGTATTCGCTCCCTGAACGTTGCGCTGCGTCAGGAACTTGACCTGTACGTCTGCCTGCGCCCGGTACGTTACTATCAGGGCACGCCAAGCCCGGTTAAACACCCGGAACTGACCGACATGGTTATCTTCCGTGAGAACTCCGAAGATATCTACGCGGGTATCGAGTGGAAAGCCGACTCTGCCGAAGCAGAGAAAGTGATCAAATTCCTGCGCGAAGAGATGGGCGTGAAGAAGATTCGCTTCCCGGAACATTGCGGTATCGGTATCAAACCGTGCTCCGAAGAAGGCACCAAGCGCCTGGTCCGTGCAGCGATTGAGTACGCGATCACCAACGACCGTGACTCTGTGACCCTCGTGCACAAAGGCAACATCATGAAGTTCACCGAAGGTTCCTTCAAAGACTGGGGATACCAGCTGGCGGCGGAAGAGTTCGGTGGTGAGCTGATTGACGGCGGCCCATGGCAGAAGATCAAGAACCCGAACACCGGCAAAGAGATCATCATTAAAGATGTGATCGCCGATGCGTTCCTGCAGCAGATCCTGCTGCGTCCGGCGGAATACGACGTTATCGCCTGTATGAACCTGAACGGTGACTACATCTCCGACGCCCTGGCGGCGCAGGTTGGCGGCATCGGTATCGCACCTGGCGCGAACATCGGCGACGAGTGCGCCCTGTTCGAAGCGACCCACGGTACCGCACCGAAGTATGCTGGTCAGGACAAAGTGAACCCGGGCTCCATCATCCTGTCCGCAGAGATGATGCTGCGTCACATGGAATGGTTCGAAGCCGCAGACCTGATCGTTAAAGGTATGGAAGGCGCGATTAACGCCAAAACCGTAACTTACGATTTCGAACGTCTGATGGAAGGCGCTAAGCTGTTGAAATGTTCAGAGTTTGGTGACGCAATCATCGAAAACATGTAATCCTGTTTTCGGGTTGTATGTGAACGGGAGCCTGTTGGTTCCCGTTTTTTATTATTAGTTTTCGAACGGTTATCAAAAGTTTATCAAAACAAGTTATCAAAACCCCACCCCAAAATCCTATATCGCGATTGTCGTCCAGTCCTTCCCACGGTCATCATGATAGCCATCAGTCTGCTGCTGGGACCTATGCCCAAGAAGCTCTTTCGTGTTCACACCCTGCGCTTTATATAACCTTTCCGCTAAAGAACGCTGCTCGTGAAAAGTAGACGGCGTCTTGCCTTCTTCCAGTGGTATCTCTGCTTTGTCACGGGCCTTGCTGAAATTTGTGGTCAGCGTATTGGATCTAACCTGCGAGCCACGTTCCGCTTGAGAGGTGGCTCTGAAAAAATGAACCAGATAAGGGCTGACGGCATAATCCCTGCATCGAGAAATTATATCCCGCAAACTCCAGTTTATTGCGTTGAGACGAAGCGATAGAGGGATGGCAATTTTGCTCCCTGTCTTTTCCTGCAGTACGTGCAGGTGATCATCCCAGACATCGCTAAACTTCATATTGGAAATATCACCGAGGCGCTGGCCCGTCACCAATGCCAGCAGCATTGCATTCCCCATATATTGATGGGTACTGTCCGCAATATCGAAAATGCGCTGCCATTCCTCCAGACTCAGGCGCTGGCGGGTGATTTTTCGGCGGGGCTTTTTGGTCGCTGAGGCAGGATCGTAACCCGGAGGAACCTCACCCGCATGCTGCGCTTCTTTAAAAATATCAACCAACACTGTCCGAACTACTTGGGCCATTCGCGGCTGACCGGCTGTGACGTACTCATCGAGCAATTGCGCGATATCGCGGACATCCACTGATGGCAGCAACTTCATTCCGACACGCTCTCGCAACAACGAAACCGGCTTGCTTTTCTGTTTGAACGTGTTCAGCTTGATATCGCCCGTCACCAGACGCTCTTCCTGAATTTTCCAGTATCGGTCGAGCCATGTTGATACCGTGATCGCCTTACCTTTGCTGGTGGCGATCCTGTCGCTGATCGCCAGAATTTGCCGGGTCCTCTGTTCTGCCAGGCGCTCGTTTGCTTCCGTGGCGATCGCTACAGCTTCGGCCTCATCAGTGCCTAACGCATGGAATTTGCCAGTGACTGGATGTTTATAGCGCCAGTAAACCTTATTCACCTTCCTGCTGTAGAGGGGGTAAAGGTTCGGAACGGATACATTGTTTTTACGTGGTCTGGCAGCCATCGTTCAAAATCCTTTGCAGCAATATGGAGTCGTTTTTCTTAACTACCGGCGCGGTCAATTCACCTACCAGTTCAGCATCTTCACGAACACGCCATAAGCGGCCCTGCTTCATAGCTGGTGGAGAGAACTGATTCTGCTTCGCATATCGTCGAAGTGTCGACACGCTTGGAGGGTTGCTTCTGTATTTTTCAGCGGCCCATTCTTCGAGAGTTAACATCTGGATCATATGCTTTACCTCATAATGGCCCAGAAACGGGCCATTGGCTGAAAAACTGAAATCAGATTGCTGTCAGGCGCTGCCAGATAGCTGATACGTATTTGACCTGGTGGCGGGCGTCGGCCAGGGCATTGTGTTGATCGCCTTCAAAAGGGATGTCGTAGCGCGAGTTCAACCCAACAGCTTTGCCCAGTTCGACGACGGTACGCACATCCCGATAGTTCCAGTGCGGGATCGGGAAGGGCGTATCGGCCAGCTCGAAAGCGGCTTCCAGAAACGAGCAATCGAACGAACAGCCATTCCCCCAGAGCTGAACATTCTTCGAGCCGTTAGCCGCGTTTTCAGCAATGAAGTCGAGAAATTGCTCCAGCGCTTCCACCAGACCGACCGTATCATCCACCACGATTGCAGATCGGGCTTCCGGCGATTGCTTCAGCCACCAGAGGATGGTACTGGCGTCCGGTCTGGCCCCGAATGACATCGACGATTCAAGGTTGATCACCTGATAGTATTCAGCACCGGTTTCCCCGCTGGCCGGGTCAAAGAATATCGCCCCCATAGAAACAATCGGCGCGCCCGGCTTTTTGCCCATTGTCTCGAGATCCACCATCAGGTGCGTGAACATGGTTTCCGAATTTACGGAATCAGGCTCGAACACTTCCAGCTCATCTTTCAGTCCCGCCTCCATTACCGCATAGGTTGCATCGCCAGCCACGGCACCACAGTCAGGGCAACCGCCGCCACCTTCGGTACCACAGCCAGTGCAGATAGTTCCCGCCACGGCATCTGTTTGCGCAGCAGCTGCATCAGCGCCTTCGCTTGGTGAAACCGCATCACTATTTTCTCCTTCCGCCGGGTTAGTCTCTTCCATCTGCACATCGCTGGTGGTCTCCTCATTAACCGGTGAACGGTCATCATTTTCTGGTTGTTTTTCGTTCATCAGGCCTTCGATGGAGAACACGCCGCCGCCGAGGTTCGCGACCTGTGGCTGGCTGGATAACGCTGCTTTTTCCGCTTCAATCTTCTCGTTAATTTCTTTTTCCCAGCTCACTTCAGGGGTGTGGCGCGCCGCCGCCAGCATTTCCGCTGAAGGATTCTCGTGGTCGGTTTCGGTCAGGTTCGCGTTGATGTATACGGCAAGACGCCTAGGCTGTTTGTAGTGCTCAGGGTGAGCACTTCGGATAAGCGCGAAGATGGCTGCGCGTGAATAGTTCAGAACGCCAGGCGTTGCGCGCAAAGCTTCAGACCATTCTTTAAACGGACTGTCTTTCGCTGCGACGATAGCCTTCCCCTGGCGGAAAACATCACTTGGGATGTCGTAAATATTGAAATCCGCTGGCAGCGTTGCCAAAGCAATCTCAGTATCGAGCCCGTCAAAGTCGGGTTTGTAGTTAGGGTTGCGATCGGTTTTTCCGCCGCCGCCCGGCTGTGTTGATGGCACCTCAGGTTCAGCAGCTGGCGCAGGCAGTGGCAGCAACTCAGTTGCAGCATTGAATTCAGCCGTCATCGTCTGGTTAACGAACTCCAGATGAGCAACCGGGTTCAGGTGGATTTTCACTGGCGCGATGCGCACCAGGTTGAAGATGGCCGCGCGGTTCACTGCCAGAATGCCAGGCTGGTTGCGCAGGATTTTGCTCCATGATTTCCATGGCTCTTCTTTGTTCGCGACGATATCTTTGCCACGGCGCGCGATGCTGCCCGGGATTTCCCGATGGTTAAAGTCCATCGACAGCAGGGCGCAGGCGATCTCTAGATCGAGGGTATCCAGGGTATGGTGTGCGTCAGCGCCGCGATCAGTGACATACCCGCCATCGGCATTGGTTCCGGCGTCAGTGCGCTGTACGTTGTTGATGCGGTTGCCGGCGGCCCATTCGCGCGTCAGGATCCCGCGGTCAATGTGCTCGGTGCTGAACCACGCTTTGAAGAACTGGATGACGACAGACAGCTCTGTGCGTTTTCCATCAACTGGGAAGATGGTTTTCAGAGCACTGACCACTTTCCAGATGTCGGGCTCATGTGCTTTCTTGAAGCCATCAACATTTTCGGCGGCCAGAATCATGTTCTGCACGTAGCTGTTGTCCACATCTAGCTCGAGCTTCAGAATGGTTTTCTTCTGCTCTTCGTCGACGTGGTAGAAATACTGCTTGTCGGCGATGTACTGCGCCAGAAGACGCTGACGGAAAGGCAGGGTGGCGACGGTCGTTAATACCGGGAGTTCACGTTCGCGGAACTCCCTCACTGCATCACAGACATTCTCGGAGGTGGTGCCCACATCGTCTTCCGCAGTAGCCGGGAGCTTTCCACTCTTCCAGTCATCAACCAGCTGATTGCGATCGCCAGCTTCGGCTTCAATCCAGCTCGACATGAAGGTGGCCAGTAGCGCGGGTTCGTGTTCATTATCCTGCGGGAAGACGTCTTTGACGGCCTGCACCAGTTTCCACTCGGCATGCAGGCTGAGTTCGCTCACATCAGGAACATCATTTTTGGTCTGCAGCAGGTTCTGGAAGTAAACAATTCCCTCATCCATCACCAATTCAGTAGCGACTATCAGCTGCTCCTGGCTGATCTCCGAATGGTATTTGTCGCCCAGCAAATGGACGGCGTAGCGGACAGCGGGGGTGCGATTTTCAAGCAGAGAAGTGTTGCCCGCATCAACGGTATCAGTGGAGGTTTCCGTCGTGGCGGGGAGGCCCGCATCGCTGGTGGTGGTAATCGTGCTGGCCGGGGCGATGGTGGTTTCACCATGATCCGCGGCACCGGGGATTACGTTCCAGGTGCGCTGGTCGTCGGCCAGGGCGTAGCGCTTACAGAACTCAAAGCAGACGGAACCTTCCTCTGGCAGATCGTTAATAACTGGCATGTCGGTGCGGATAGGCTTGGAGTAGTCCTTACCGCGGCCAGTTTCGATGCCAGCATCTTCCAACGCAACATCGAGCGTCAGGGCGGCGCGCGCTTCGCTTTTCGCAGTGAACCAAATCACTGCATCTTGCTTACCTGATTTCTGGGTTGCCTTAATCTGATAAAAAAATTCCATGGTGGAGCCTCTTTTGGGTGTAAGATACCCAACAGCTAATGAGCGCTGCTTAGGTATTGGTCATTGGTCAAAACTCGATTCCGGAAAGCTTTGGTCGGCTGACCGGGTACTGAACCCGCCTTGCGCGGGTTTTGTGCTTACTGGGAGCTGGTTTTGTTTACCAGCTGGGAGACAAGTACGCTTTCCAGCGCATCAAGCACCGGGTCGAACGCGGTGTTCGACGGGATCTTGCTCACTGCGCGGATTACTGCGGAAACTGAGATATCACCTTCACTCAGACTGTAACCACCACCGGGCCCTCTGTGTGAGGTTACAAGGTTGCCGCTGCGCAGCCGCTTGAAGATTTGCTCCAGGTAGGAAACCGAGAGCTTCATTTCTTTACTCAGCGTGGCCAGCGGAACTGGTGTGCCGCAGTAGATTCTGTCCAGAACAGCAACAGCCTGGACGGATGCCATCACTCTTTTCATTCCAAATTCCATAATGGATCCCTTCAGGGCCAGTCAGGCCATTGGTAAAAACTCGATTAAAAATGTAACGCTGGCTGTTGGTCGGCAGCCGATTTGTACGGGTAACACTGTCCTTTCACGTGCTGCTCTACGGCAGCTGCTTCACAAACCACCTCGGTCTTATAAACCCCGAGCATGATGTCTGAGCATTCCCCGGTGAGGGCGCAGACGGTAATGATTAAGGCGAAGAGCGAGCTCATGCGTTGAGCTCTGGATTACCTTTCTGCGCCATGAAGTAGCAGAACTTGCGGATCAGAACTTCAATGATATTGAGGCGAATAGCCTGCTGTCTTACGGGGTTACGTGCGTAGTCGATCATGGTTATCTCCTTGTTACCCTTTGCGTCTGGCCGACGGAACGGTAAAGCCTGCTGCGCGATAGTTTTTGTCATCTCATCCGGTGTTTCATATGCCGCCGGCAGCTACTACGTGGGCGTCCTGCCTGGATGACTTGTTGGGATGGGTGAATTATTATCGAATTAATCGATAATAGTCAAATTAAATTGATAGGTGGGGGCGTAAAAAAGCGGTAGGTCAGAATTAGCCTACTATAGCGGAACAGAGGAGCGTTGAAGGATTACTTGGCTGGAGGGATCAGATTTCTTTTTTGTAAATAAGAGGTTGCGAAATCATCAAGTTCCTTAAGGCGAAGCTCTATCATCCTGATTATTTTTTCTTTTTCATCGTCGGTAGGAAGTTCTTCAAAAACCTCAATAAGTTTAGATTGCAACTCAGTCGCTGGTTTAAGTGAAGGCTTTGGCGCCCATGGATCAAGGTCCTCTTTAGGCTCGTTATCTTCCATAAAGAACCAGGAAATCGGATACCCCGTGGCAGCGGGAAGGCGGTTCAAAATTTCAGAGCGAGGCAATATGTCGGAGTTACACCAACCATTAACAGATTGAGCTTTAACGCCAAGCCTGCGTGCCAGCTCAGATTGGGATATCCCGAGCTCATTAATCGCTTTTAGTAATCTCTTTCCGAAGTTCATCTCTTTATCCATTCAGATACTTAAAACCAATTATACAGATTTTTTCTGTAGTCTCTCTTATCGAAATAATTTGACGTTATCGATTAAATTTGATTTATTGGCCTTCATCGATACCAACTGAGATGAACCAATGAACACATCTATTCAAAAAAAGCTCTTAAGCGTCTGCAGCCAGGCTGAACTTGGGCGCCGGATGAAGAGAAGGGCCCAGACAGTAAACGGCTGGTTTAAAAATAAAATCCCTGGAGAACTGGTTCTCAAAGTGAGCGAGGTAGTGAATTTCAAAGTAACTCCTCACGAGTTGCGCCCTGATCTGTATCCAAACCCCACCGATGGTTTACCTCAAAAGGATGCCTGACCATGCACTCGGTAACTTTTCAACATATTAACCAGCAGAACGCCGCTCCGCTGAAATCGAAAAATCATTATGAACCTCGCCGCAGAGACAACTTACGCCGCCAGTCTATCTTGGCAGCTGTTCGTGAATGGGAGCTCAATCTTCCCGGGCAGGCGCAGGACGTTATTACGCAGCTGGTGGCCGAACAGTGGGCTCGGGAGGGTGGCAGAGGGATAACAGTGAACAAGCAGAACCTCTATCGCTACCTGAAAAACGAAACCAACTCCAGCAAGTACACGGCTCACGTCATGCAGCTCGCAAACGCGATCAGTTTGGCAATGCCCATTGAGATCGCCAGAAAGCATGGCCTTCGACAGGGTAAAACCGATATCGAGCTGGTGGCCGATGCAATAAAAGAGACCGGCGAGCATCACCAGGCAAAGTTGCTGGGTCTGCCGAACGCGAAACAAGCGAAGGAGGGCTTTGAAAACCTCCTTGCCAACGCTGCATTGTTACCAGGAGAGCTTGCTGGCGTGATGATCGCCCACCTTCAGGCCCTAGCCCCACTTTTTACGTAATTGAGTTTTGACCAATGACCATACGACCCGGTACTCCGGGCAACAGGAGTAAACATGGCAGCGCTGCCCTATATGCAACTCTACATTGCTGATTACCTGGCGGACACCATGCATTTGTCTACGGAAGAGCACGGCGCTTACCTGCTGCTGATGTTCAACTACTGGCAGACAGGAAGACCGATCCCTAAAAACAGGCTGGCGAAAATAGCACGGCTGAGCAACGACCGTTGGAGCGCCGTTGAGCCTTCGTTAAAAGAGTTTTTTAACGATAACGGTAGCGAGTGGTCGCAAGAGCGAATTGAGAGGGATCTGGAGGCAGTGAAAACCTCACTCAGTCAGAAGTCCGCAGCAGGAAAAGCGTCAGCGAAGGCGAGAAAGGCCAAAAAAGAAACTGAAGGCCAACGGAATGATAACTGGTGTTCAACGGGCGTTGAATCACCGTTGCAACAGGATGACAACGGAAACCCAACTAATAAAGATACAGATACAGATCTAAAAGAAAACCCAGAGATAGAGGAGCGCGAGCAAAACGAATATTTCCCACCGTTTGGAAAATTCCCGATCACCAACGACTGGATCCCCAGCGCTGATTTCGTAGGACAGGCTGCGCTCTGGGGCATCAACCTCGGTGAACGTCCGGGTTATACCGCTGTAGAGCTGCAGCAGTTCCGTGATTACTGGCAATGCGAGGGGAAAGTAAAACACCACATTCAGTGGGAACAGACCTTTGCGTCCAGTCTGCAAACATCTCGTGCTAAAGCGGCCGCGCAGGCGAAAGGCCAGCGCCGCCAGCCAGCCCTGACAGTATCGACACCTGACACTGCAATACCACCGGGATTCAGGGGGTAACGATGAAAACAACGAATGACATTCTTGGCCGTCTTCAGCGAATGATCCCCGAAGGCATTCAGCCAAAGTTCACAAACGCCTCGGAGTTGATGGCCTGGCAACAGGAGGAAGGACGGAAGAGAGCCGCGGAGCTGGAAAAAGAAAATCAGCGAGCACGCTCTGAGAAGATTTTTGGCCGCTCCGGTATTTGCGATCTGCACCGCAACTGCACTTTCGCGAATTACCAAGTGAGCAACGAAGGTCAGAAGCACGCGCTGACACTGGCGAAGAGTTACGCCCAGAACTTCGGCAGTGGTTTTGCCAGCTTCGTGTTCAGTGGCGGCTGCGGCACCGGGAAAAATCATCTGGCGGCGGCAATAGGCAACTTCTTGCTGCAGCGTGATCACTCTGTTCTGGTGGTGACCGTTCCGGACCTAATGCTGCGCGCGAGGAAATGCTATGACGAAGGCCAGTCCGAGTCTGCATTGCTGGACGACCTTTGCAAAGTCAGTCTGCTGGTGCTGGATGAGGTCGGGGTACAACGCGATACACGAAATGAGTGGGTTTTGCTCAATCAAATTATCGATCGCCGCCTGGCGGCAATGAAACCAGTGGGGGTGCTGACGAACCTGAATTTTGAGGAGTTATCGAAAACCCTAGGTGAGCGGGTAATGGACCGCCTGACCATGGATAACGGGATCTGGGTGAATTTCGCCTGGGGGAGCTACCGCAAAAACGTGAGCCATTTACGGCTTGTGAAATAACTAAACGAGTTTTGACCAATGACCAAACCATTAACCCAGAAAGACCAGGTGGCGATTTTTGTACGCTACCAACCGAACTGCGCCGTCGGCGACGTTTCCGAAGCGCTGGATATGTCAGGCGCAACAGCAGGCAAATTGCTGCGCGAGTTGAGTGACGATGGGGTGATCACCCGATCCCGCAACAGCGTTCAGTACACCTACACGGCGGTGCCGCATGCCGACATTCCTGATGTGATCCTTCCGTGCATGGAGGAGAAAAGCGACCCGATCAAGATGCAAGCTGCCGAGCAGAAGGCGAAGGCGCTGGAAGAAAAGGGGCTGTGGCGCCGCGCTGCAGCGGTGTATTCGGACATGTTTGGCATTGCCTGCAGCTCTGTCGAAGTTTCCCGTATAGCGAAGCGCCGGAAAGAGTGCCTACGCATGGCAGAGAGGGCATAGCCGATGGCAAGCAACAATCTCTGGACAATCATTCGCGCCATCCAGCATGGCGGTGAGATCACCCCGCGTCAGGTCCGGCGGCTGCTGGGTTGCGAAAGCAAAAAGGCCTGTCGCCTGCTCGAGCATCTCGTTTCTGCTGGTGCAGTGAAGAATATCGGCCAGCGCCGCCACCCGGTATACGTCATGGAGCCGGGCGGGGAGACTCGCATTAAGCCAATGGCGGTGGCGCGCCAGCGGCCCAGCATTGCAGACGTATGCCGCCAGAACTGGCAGGGCTATCAGATCCACAAAATTATCGGGAGTGCACGGGCATGAGTGATTCACTGAGCAACAAAGAGCTGGTGGCCGTGGGTCATCAGTTTGCGAAGGCGATGAGCAGCGACACGCCGATCATTGATATGGCGAAGATTGTGTCGCGCCTGGCCGAACGGCTGGACTGCACCAAAGCGGCGCTCCGCGAAAATTTCATCCGAAATTGGCATGGTCTACGTTAAAGTTACAAATGTTTTGAATCATTAGACTGATACCAAGAATTGCCTAACGGGTATAAAAAAACCGGCTGAGTGCCGGTTTTTATTATTCATTGGGGAAATTATGCTGACTCTTCTTCCCTGATGCGATCGATAGCGCTTCGCAGTCGTTGTTTTGAGGCATCATCCCAGTCTTGAGTCTTTTTGCCGATAGGTGCGCATGGGGTTATGTTGCCATTCACCAACATCTGACGAACGTCCGCAACTTCCTGAGCGCTGATCGATACGTGTTGAACATGCGGATTCTTGGTATCCATAATAAGCCCCCTCATCAATAGAGCTCTGTTAACTTCTGAAATTGTTCTCACTGATGTTTCTAAGTTGGTTTTCTTGCTGGTAAAGTCAACAAACCTTACCTCTCCACCAGTGAACGGGTCAAAATTTTTGGCTTCACCTATAGCTGTTTGAGCACAATGTGATGACATCCAATTTTGAGCTGCAATCCCACCGCCGGAGCCTGAGAATACAGCTTGCAAATCCTTCGTCTGAGTACAAGTAGCTGCCAGCATATTGCCTTTGTCAAAAATCACCTCATTGGATGATTTTTTTACGATGTGCAATACAACTGATTGTCCCGTAGGCAAAACCACTGGGGGTTCTTGCTCGGATAAGTCGCCAGACCACCATATCTTCCATAGCTCGATTAAATGGCCATCACCAGCCAGGGTCATAACGAAGTCATTTCTATCTGCGATCTTACCGAAACCAGTATCATCGATATATAAGACGTGTCCAGGATATCCCTTCAGACTTAGATCACAGGACCATCGTGAGTCGCTCGCAACCAATCTATTGATACGGTCATAAACTGTTGTAGTCATTGTAGACCATCTGAGTTCGTCAAAGTTCGTAAATAGTACGCGAAGCGCAAATATTTTCTAATTGATCTTACTTATCGGTAAAGAAGCTTTTCAACTTTATATTTTGTTTCGAAAATCGATGAAATCTAAATATTCTTGGTAATCTCTTTACAGAGACCAAGGACTTACGACCCCAAGCCTTAACTATTCGTGCCCTTAAGGAATTGATCATTCTCATCCATAGGTGTACTGTATAAATATACAGTAATTGCATCGGAGGCTATTATGAAAGTTGAGTTAATCATTGATAGAACTAAACAACTTCCCAAGGGCGCGTTACCAGCTCTGGAAAAAGAGTTGCTTACACGACTGCAGGACAGGTAGGGGATTGCACGTTGTCAGTGCGCCTCGCAGGAGCAGACGAGTTAAGTGTTCGGAGCGGCCAAAAAGAAGCCAAGAAGAGGGTGGAAGTAATCCTCCAGCAGACCTGGAAAAGCGCTGACGACTGGTTCTATTAATTCAGCAAGTAATTAGTTTCCTGGGTGGAGGGGAGGTTTGGTGAAACAAAAAGAAGAGTTTCCAAAAAAGGGTTATGCAGTCATCAGATGTCACGATGGGGTTATCGTTGCACGACTGCACTCATTTCCTGAATGTGACCGTGCGCTGATGTACAGGCGAGGTGATGTGGTGTCGTTTACGCCGCTTCTGGATGATGAGATTGTAGGGTCGCCAACTCTCTTTACGCAGATGCTGGAGCGGGCAGGTTACCGCGTTTCGCTTAATTCTGTTAAACTCCCGTAATAGGCCTGAACAACCTATACCTGCTGCGCCACTGGAGAGATACCATGGCGCAAAAACCTACCAAACAAAAACTTAATCTGGTTCCTTTCGGAATCAGCGGTTTCTTTTTGCCTGCTCACTTAGGGGTGACAGCATGAAGAAAACCAGCTTTATTCACACGCAGCTCACCACAAAAGAAGTGGACGAACTCGAGGCCCGCTATCGCGCTAATGACGTACGGACTGTGCGCAGCCTTGATTTCGATCTCATCCACTGGACACTCACCGCTTATCTGCCGGAGGCAAACAGAGCCCCGCGTCAGGATAAGACCTTCCAGCAAAAGCTCTGGAGGGAAGCGTGAAGACCTACAACATCACCCCGATGGGCAAACCCAGGATGACCAGGGCGGATAAGTGGAAAAAGCGGCCGGAGGTTCTCCGATACCGCGCGTTCTGCGATCTCGTTCGGCTGCTGGGCGTCGAACTGCCGGAAGCAGGAGCACACATTACGTTTATCCTCCCGATGCCTCCGAGTTGGAGCAAGAAGAAGCGCCAGGAGATGGCGGGGAAACCCCATCAGCAGAAACCCGACAAAGATAACCTAGAGAAGGCCCTGATGGATGCCATCTATGCAGATGACGCCCATATCTGGGATTCCCGCGTGACGAAGCGCTGGGGCGAAGAAGGGCAGATCATCATCGGGGAGATCGACTGATGCGCGCCTTGCTGAAACCAGTTATCGCCCGGGAGCTGGGCGTTGTGATGCTGAAACCCGGCCGCGAATTGATGCCCATATTTATCTCAGGGCGCGTGCTGGTGGAGAGCCAGCCTGCCAGCATGGCCAGCTTTGAGACCGGGCGAGTTCCCGATCTGCGGCAGCCGCTGGCGGCCAACCCGGCCCTGCGTCCGTTCTTCCTCCACGAAAAGGTGATCACCGCTGCTGGTGGGTTGGCTGGCCTGGAATACTGGTTGCTGCGCCACGGCGGCGGCTCCTGCCAGTACCAGCACAGCGACTACCACTATCACGAACTGACTACCATGCGGCATGAGCCCGGCGCGATTCTTCTCTGTGGCCACTGCGACAACCAGCTGCGCGAGCAATTCACTGAACGCCTGGCGGAGCTGGCGCGTCAGAACGTCATCGACTGGGTGCTGGACACTGCGCGGTCGGCACTGGCGATCGACAAGTCCCGCGAGATATCCCTGCCTGAGTTGTGCTGGTGGGCTGTTCGTGTCGGTGTCACCGATGCGCTGCCTGAATCCGTTGCCCGCGAGGCATTGCGCCTGCCAGCGGAGAAACAAACGTACCGCGAGAGCGAGATAGTACCGTCGGTTCCGGCTACCAGCATCATCGCTGACAAAGCCCGCGCGCTACCTGCAGCACCTGCAGGCGCACCACCAGCCATTAAGCCAGTCGTTGGCGTACTTGTGGATCCCGAATCCCCACAGACCCTCATGAAGCGGCCAAAGCGGACCCGCTGGGATAAGCCCAAATATCTGGCATGGGTTAAGACGCAGCCCTGTGAGTGCTGCGGCCGGCCGTCAGATGATCCACACCATCTCATCGGCTGGGGTCAGGGAGGCATGGCAACGAAGGCGCACGACAGTCTCGTGATCCCCCTATGCCGCCAGCACCATACCGAACTACATAACGATCCGGTTAAATTCGAGCGCAAGCACGGTACTCAGCCGGAAATGATAATCAGAGTGCTGGACCGGGCCTTTGCGCTCGGCGTTCTGGCTTAAGGAGCAGTACAGGATGACACCACGTCAACGCCGCATTCATCTCGAAGGTCTGGGTAAAGCAGCTGCAGCGCCGAGAAAAAGTTACCTCGGCAAGTTCACGCCATTAACGAGCGTCCAGTCAGCCTGGATTAAATCCTTGCTGACGGTCTGGGGCGAATGCGTCGGCGGTAAAACCCGCGCGCAATACCGTCTGGAGAATTGCAGCCAGTTCTGGTCTGAGGTTAAGCAATCGGAGTGGTCGGACACTCAGCTGTCGCGAATCACCGAGGCGCTGGGGCAGGCGAGGGAAGAGGGGTTCCGTGGCGTGCAAGCGGCATTGCGTGCCCGGTCCATTCTGTGGCCGGTGACACTGTCTGAACTGATCGAAGAGAGCGAGCGCCGCGATGATGCTGACTTTATCGAACAGATCACGCTGGACACCTTCAATCTGCACGACCCGGTGTATCTGGTTGGCCTGCAGTTCTACACCACTCGCAAGAAGATATCCGACATCACCCGTGAATTGCAGCACGTGGCTCCCTGGCTAACTGACGGCGAAGCGCGTAAACGCGTGCGCTGGTGCCTTGAAATCTTCCAGGCAAAGGTCTTTTTGAGCGTACGCCGGCAGATGAAAACTGAGCAAAACTGAGAGGCCAATTAAAATATATTTCAATTTATGTTGAAAACGGGCCAGAAAGATGAATAATTCATTCATGCTTGGCAGAGCTGCGCCACGATGGCAGCGACGAAAAGCCTTTATCAAACAAATTACGAAACCTCGCTCCGGCGGGGTTTTTTATTATTAATAAATAGTAAATAATATGTATCTTTTAAGATGCAAGCCACGTACAGTGCGCGGGTGGTGAATCCCCCTCAGCGGTGGGGCGGCTAGGCAAAACGAGTCGGGTTTGTAAACGCGATTCTGTGGTCTAGCACAGGGTCACCGGGAGGCACCCGGCACCACAACCTCAGTATCATCTATTTCCAGGGCTGTCGATTGGCGGCCTTTTTGTTTTACATGATTCTGGTCTTCATAGTACCGCCGATCTTTTTCGTTCTTACCGAATAAATAAACAGATAAAGTTAGCTTTATTGCAGGAAAGCGATTAGGCTGCGCCTGTGGTGAATCCCCCTAAGCGGTGGGGCGACTAGACTGGGAGGTGAATGACGCGATTCTGTGGTCTAGCATAGAGTCACCGGGAGGCACCCGGCACTACAGTTCCATTACCACAGTTTTTAAGGCTGCCGATTGGCGGCCTTTTTGTTTTACCTGACCCTAACCTGCACAGCACTGCTGGTCTTTTTGTTCATACTGAATATATAAACAGATAAAAATAGCTTTATGGCAGAAAGAAGACTAGGCTGTGCCTGTGATGAATCCCCCTATGCGGCGGGGCGACTAGACTGGCAGGTGAGTAGAACGCGGTTCTGTGGTCTGGCGCAGGATCACCGGGAGGCACCCGGCATCACAACCAGTTCGCAACTACTTTTCCCTTATTTGAAAAGTCATATAATGCCGCTTTGATAAGTTCTATCAGAGTTTGAAGAGGGCGTTATGTATGAAAGAAGGCTTCTATTGGATACAGCACCAAGGGAAGATCCAAGTTGCTTATTACAGCAACGGCGAAACTAAAGACCTTGAAACGGGCCGAACCATAACAGGTATCTGGCATCTAACCCAGGGCGATGACATTTGCGATAACGGAGAAGCAGAAATTTTAGAAGGTCCTTTGCCTCCCCCCGTAACATTGTCGGCCGGCTAGCTAATCGCTAAATCTTGTCATTATTCGAATTCGTTACCTGTATATGACAGTTAGGCAAATTTGGAATAACGATATCTTCTATTGGCATAATCGCATTCAGGTAACCAGGCTTAATTTTCTGCTTACGACTGAAAGGAGCGAATTATGCCAGTTAGCTATGCTGAGTGTATTGAAGCCTGCTATAAATGCGCCGCTGCTTGTGATTATTGCGCTGCTTCATGCCTAAAAGAAGAACAAGTAGATATGATGCGTGAGTGCATAAGTCTCGATATGCAGTGCGCGAATATTTGTCGACTCGCAGCGCAATTTATGACCTTTGATAGTGAATTTGCCAAATCGCTATGCCGGGTCTGCGCAGAAGTCTGTCAGAAATGCGGTGGAGAATGTGGTAAGCACGAAGCAGAACACTGCCAGAAATGCTCTGAAGCTTGTCTTCGTTGCGCAGAAGCCTGCCGCTCGATGGCTTAATGGATCTTGCTTCCAGTTTTCTGCTTGAGCATCGACACTTTAGAATTCTGACAAATTTTTGCTATGGTTAAAAGTCAGGTGGATCCCCCTGTGCGGTGGGGCAGTCCAGTTGATGTAAGTGTAAATATGCCTGCGGCTCGTATAACTGGTAACGAGTCACCGGGAGGCACCCGGCACCTGTCTTTGTATCAATACCTGGGTTTAGTATTGCCTGCTTGCGAAAGCAGGCTTTTTTTATATGCGCTTCGTTAGTAGTGCTATTATTTAATCGTAACCAAGCCATAACCATTAACCGGAGCTCCTGACCGGTCAGTAATGCTGCTCGACACAGTTGCAATACGGATGGTGGCTGGGGAACATGCCTACCTACTTAGATTTAAACTCAGTTAGGCCCGCTGAAAACGCGGGCCTTTTTTTATCTCAGGCTCCCGGAACCCCCATCAAAGGTCTCGTCGTTAATTCATCCGGAGAGCCTGATCCCTTACCAAATAGCACCCGCATCCCAGCGAGGTGAGAGATATGTCCCGTATGAGCAAACTTGTCACCGGAGTCGCCCTCGGCACCTCAGGAGGAACCATCCTGAACGGCGTCCTCACAAAACTAAGCCCTGACGAATGGAGCGCTATCGGCGTGCTGGCTGGTATTGCCGGGATCATCATTACCGGGCTCATTAACTGGTATTTCAAACGCAAGGTCGCCAATGCGCAGGTAAAGGCGCTTGAGAAGTACGGTCCAGCAGTCAAAGTCGGAGATGATTAAATGCCAATGCCCAGTAGCCTGCGTAACAAACTCATCGCCGCTGCTGGTGGCGGTGCAATGCTGATCGCCTCGCTGTTTCTCGGTGGGCAGGATGGTGTCGAAGGGCGGAAGTATGAAGCCTATAAAGACGTCGCCGGGGTGTGGAGTGTCTGCGACGGCCATACGGGTCGGGATATCGTGAGAGGGAAGAAGTATACCGATCGCGAATGTGACCAGCTGCTATGGAAAGACCTCCAGCCAGCCAAGAGTACGGTAGACAATCTGGTCAAGGTACAGCTGGGCGAATATCAGCGCGCCGCCCTTTACAGCTTTGTCTTTAACGTTGGTTCTGATGCGTTCTCGAAGTCCACGCTACTGCGCAAGCTGAATAAAGGTGATCATGACGGAGCGTGCGACGAAATGCGGCGTTGGGTTTACGCTGGTGGCATGAAATGGAAAGGCCTTCAGAACCGCCGAGAGATGGAACGATCGATGTGCCTGGCGGAGAGCAGCAATGACTTTTGAATGGAAACCTCTGATTCTGTTTGCCGTGATGACGGTAGCCGGTGCCCTCGCGTTCTGGTTCTATGGCATAGCTCAAGACGAGAGTCAGCGCGCCGACACTGCCGAACACAGCCTGAAGCTTGCGAAAGACATGATAAGCAATATGCAACAGCGTCAGCGCGACGTTGCAGCTCTGGATGCGAAATACACAAAGGAATTAGCCGATGCAAAAGCTGAAAATGATGCTCTGCAGCGCAAGCTTGATAATGGTGGCCGGGTGCTCGTCAAAGGCAAGTGTCCTGTGTCAGCCTCAACCGAAGCCAGCACCTCCGGCGTGGGCCATGATGCCACCATCGAACTCTCTGACGCTGCTGGACGAAACGTTCTCGGTATCCGAGCCGGGATTAAGCAAGACCAGTCAGCGTTAAGGGTGCTGCAGGAATACATCAATACGCAGTGCCTGAAGTAGCTGCTAGAAACTATACCCCATGTGAAGCTAACAAAAGAAAACCCTTATGAGCAGGAAATACGGCCTGCTTATAAGGGTATGCAAATGCATATCGTTACCCTATTACCATAGTTGCTTCACTGAAATATCATTATGGGAACAGTCTTTGAAGCGAAGCTGCTTTATTCACTGACAAGTAAGTGGTTGCACTCATCAATTCAATTGGAAATGTTCGTTTAAATGAAGGAAGGATAAAACGTTGACGGGTTGCGATTGTGAGACGGGGTGTGATTCTAAAAACAAAAAAAGCCCCGGTGTGGGGCAACTTTGAGTCAAACTATTTTTCTTCTTATGTGCTTCTAGCTTTCGTAGCGCGGGGACAATAACACTTTCGTTAGAAATTGCAATTCTTTTACAACTTTAAGTGATTTTTATCCATTCCTCTGGCTTACGCCTTGCTTTGAAAGTATCCCCCGGCAGTGGATGATAGCATTGATTTATCCACCTGAAGGTAACCGCGTGAAGCACTAACGCGCCAGATCGAAGCAGCTGAATGGCGGCAAATGCAAGCAATGGCCTTCTCCTGAATCTCTGATTACAGAACCGGCTGTATATCTGGTAAGGATTGATGAGATAAAATTATAGAGCGCGCCAATCCCGAACTGACTATGGGTGACTACAGAACGATGAAATCTCCAGACATGAGCGCGACCAAAGCATGAGTATGGTTGCCATTACAGAGTACAGTCGATGATGAAAACGATAAAGACTTCACCTGATCTTCATGCATGATTCCAGTTTATCATGCTATCTTTCTAGGTTTGTCGCGTTAAATTATGCCAGCAGGCAGCACATCCCAGCACTTTTTCTTTTTAATGGATGCTTAACTTTTTTTTATGTATAGACTCAAATCACCTCTCCTGAGATGGTTATGAGGAAGGTGTATTGCTTGTATATGAAAGATAGTTCGCTTGGTGGCACCAAAGTAATATGGTCTGGAAGATAAGCAGTGCTAATAAAGGTCATGCAGTAACATGGTTTTTTTCTAAGTGTCAGCGTTTTTTTGAAGACAAAGCGAAAATTGCCTTAAAACAGACGCACGGGGATTGAGGCAAATCGATGAAAAAGGTTTTGGTCTTCTTTAACTCCCAACAGGTAGAAGTCGTAAATGTGCTTAAACCTGTAACAGCTATTATACGGAATTACCCAAACGGTGATGAAGTATCGTTAAAAATAATGCTTACCGGAATACATTCATTAACAGGTGATCACGTCGAGATTTGTGTTGCTTCCGATCGGGAGCTGACTAAAGAAGAAGTGATAAATGCAGTGAATAAATATCTTTGACTGTACGTAAGCGGTATCAAAAGTTATTTTCAGTCTGTGAATGAGTGAGATGATATCAGAAACAATACTCTAAAAATATGGTGAATCCCCCTCAGCGGCGGGGCTAAGTAACCTGAACGCTCTTCACTGGCGCTCATCATGAAAGACTGAAGCAGCGAGTCACGGGTGGTTAACCCAGGACTCACCGGGAGGCACCCGGCACCATATGCCCAAAGCCCTTGTAGTGATACAGGGGCTTTTTATCGACTTCAACGTGAGCAGTACTAACATGGTGAGGTCGCTATATAAATGATTATGCAAGCAATTTCCTTGTGCATGCAGCGTCTGCAATATTGATGGTCTATAATTTATATACAGTTATGGTTAAGGATTGTTAATCAAAAACTGTCACCTTGCTGGAGAATGGAAACTGTAAATGAATCAGAAGAGGTAAAAATGAAAATTGAAGCTCTGACGCAAAAGGCTGAGGAAGACATTGCCGCCCTGATAGCCAAAAAAATTTCAGAACTACGAAAAAAAACCGGAAAAGAAATTTCTGAAATTCAATTTTTTCCTCGCGAAACGATGACAGGCCTTGAAGGTTATGACGTAAAAATTAAACTAATTTAATCTCACCCTCCAAACACAAGGTCGCAACAGCGGCCTTTTTTATTGCGCATCGCATGCGCATTAATGCAATTGACATCCATTATCGTTTGCGGGTCCTTTCTGGCATATCGGCCTGTTACGGGGCGGCGTCCTCGCAGATTCTCGCTATTTATGAAAATTTTCGGGTATTTGCCGTTTCCGTTCTTCTTCTGGCTATCTTGCTGTTTTTACTGAGAACACCCCTTCAAAAGAAAGGAAATGATGAAGCCCAAGAAATGGTGATTTTGCATTTATCATTTCCTTTCTCTGTTTTATGCCAGGAGTGAGCAATGGAGGTTAACAAAAAACTCTTATCCGAGATTTTCGGCGTCAGCGTACGCACGATTCAGAACTGGCAGGATCAGGGGATGCCGGTAGCGCGTGGAGGCGGGAAGGGGAATGAGGTGCTGTATGAATCCGCCGCCGTTATCGAATGGTATTCAGCGCGGGACTCTGCGATAGAAAATGAAAAATTACGGAAGGAGGTTGAAGACCTGCGGATTGCTTCAGAGTCAGACCTTCAGCCAGGCACGATTGAATATGAGCGGCACCGTCTCACCCGAGCCCAGGCTGACGCTCAGGAACTTAAAAATGCAAAAGAGTCCGCTGAGGTGGTGGAGACCGCATTCTGCACGTTCGTGCTGTCGCGGATAGCCGGAGAAATTGCCAGTATTCTCGATGGAGTACCTCTGTCGGTTCAGCGGCGCTTCCCGGAGCTGGAAAACCGACATATTGATTTCCTTAAGAAGGACGTCATTAAGGCCATGAACAAAGCAGCTGCGCTGGATGAAATGATACCGGGGTTGCTGAGTGAATATATCGAACAGTCAGGTTAAGGGGCTGCAGCACTCTGCGAACGCTGGGCTCCGTTCATTGTACCGTCCGGAGCCGCAGACAGCTGTTGAGTGGGCAGACGATAACTACTATCTTCCCAAAGAGTCTGCATACCAGGAGGGGCGCTGGGAGACGCTGCCATTTCAGCGTGCAATCATGAATGCCATGGGCAACGACTATGTTCGTGAAGTGAATGTCGTGAAATCTGCCCGAGTTGGCTATTCAAAAATGCTGCTCGGGGTTTACGCATATTTCATCCAGCATAAGCAGCGAAACTCCCTTATCTGGTTGCCGACTGACGGCGATGCCGAAAACTTTATGAAGTCGCATGTCGAGCCGACAATTCGTGATATTCCCTCGCTCCTGTCCCTTGCTCCCTGGTATGGCAAGAAACACCGTGATAACACACTCAGCATGAAGCGATTTTCGAATGGGCGTGGATTCTGGTGTCTGGGGGGGAAGGCCGCAAAAAACTATCGTGAGAAATCCGTCGATGTGGCGGGCTATGACGAGCTGGCCGCCTTTGATGAAGACATTGAGAAAGAAGGTTCTCCAACTTTTCTGGGCGATAAGCGAATTGAAGGCTCGGTCTGGCCCAAATCCATCCGTGGATCCACGCCAAAAGTCAGGGGCACCTGCCAGATTGAGCGTGCCGCGAAAGAATCGCAGCACTTTTTGCGGTTCCACGTTCCTTGCCCACATTGTGGTGAGGAGCAGTACCTTAAATTCGGCGATAAAGAGACACCGTTCGGGTTTAAATGGACGCCGGGTGAACCTGCCAGTGTGTTTTACCTTTGCGAGCATAATGCCTGCGTGATTAAGCAGCAGGAGCTTGATTTTTCGGAGGCCCGTTACATTTGCGAAGAGACGGGGATCTGGACGCGGGACGGTCTGTGCTGGTTTTCATCATCCGGTACCGAAATTGATCCGCCTGACAGCGTCACCTTTCATATCTGGACCGCTTACAGTCCCTTCACAACCTGGGTGCAAATCGTCAAAGACTGGATCAAGACAAAAGGAGATACTGGCAAGCGTAAGACTTTCGTTAATACCACGCTTGGTGAGACATGGGAGCCGAAAATTGGTGACCGTCCTGATTCGGACGTTATGGCCGAACGTAAGGAGCACTTTGGCGCCGCGGTTCCGGAACGGGTGGCCTACCTCACAGCCGGTATAGACTCTCAGCTTGATCGTTATGAAATGCGGGTCTGGGGTTGGGGGCCGGGCGAAGAAAGCTGGCTTATCGACAGGCAGATCATCATGGGCCGTCATGACGATGAAGCCACTCTGCTCAGGGTGGATGAGGTCATCAACCGGACCTATACCCGGCAAAACGGGGTAGAAATGTCGATTTCACGCATCTGCTGGGATATCGGGGGTATCGACCCGACCATCGTCTATAACCGTTCGAAAAAGCATGGGCTGTTCCGCCTGATACCCATTAAAGGGGCGTCTGTTTACGGTAAACCCGTTGCCAGCATGCCGCGTAAACGCAACAAAAACGGTGTTTATCTCACGGAAGTGGGGACCGACACTGCAAAAGAGCAAATCTATAACCGTTTCACCCTGGTGCCTGAGGCCGACGAACCTCTCGCTGGCGCGGTGCATTTCCCGAATGATCCTGAAATCTATGATTTAGCTGAAGCTCAACAGCTGACAGCTGAGGAGCAGGTCGAAAAGTGGGTAGACGGTAAAAAAAAGATCGTCTGGGACAGCAAAAAGCGACGAAATGAGGCGCTCGACTGTTTTGTCTACGCACTTGCGGCCCTGCGGATCAGCATCTCGCGATGGCAGCTTAATCTCGATTCTCTTCTGGCAAGTCTGCTGGAGGAAGACAGCGGGCGTAAAAATAACAAAACCCTGGCGGATTACGCCCGGGCATTATCCGGAGAAGAATAATGGCGACACAGGCTGACCTGGAGACAGCACGCGCTGCATTACATGACCTCATGATGGGTAAGCGGGTTGCGACGGTACAGAAAGACGGCCGCAAAGTGGAATTTACCGCCACTTCTGTCTCTGACCTCAAAAAATACATAGCTGACCTTGAGTCTCAGGTTGGTTCCACTTCACGACGCCGGGGACCGGCAGGGTTTTACGTATGAGATTACCAGCTTTAGTAGGGCCGGACGGTAAAACATCCCTGCGGGACTATGCCGGTTATCACGGCGGTGGCGGGGGCTTTGGGGGCCAGTTACGGGCCTGGAATCCACCGAGTGAAAGCGCAGATGCCGCACTTCTTCCCAATTTTTCGCGTGGTAATGCCAGGGCTGATGATCTGGTCAGGAATAATGGCTATGCAGCTAATGCCGTACAGCTTCACCAGGATCACATCGTTGGGTCATTTTTCCGCTTAAGCCATCGCCCAAGCTGGCGTTTCCTCGGTATTGGTGAGGAGGAGGCGCGGGCGTTTTCACGGGAAGTCGAGGCAGCATGGAAAGAATTTGCAGAAGACGACTGCTGCTGCATTGATGCTGAACGCAAACGCACGTTTACCATGATGATCCGTGAAGGCGTTGCAATGCATGCTTTCAACGGTGAATTATGTGCTCAGGCAACCTGGGACAGCAGTACCACGCGCCTTTTCCGCACGCAATTCAAGATGGTTAGCCCGAAGCGTGTCAGTAACCCGAATAATATGGGGGACAGCCGAAACTGCCGTGCCGGTGTGAGCATAAACGATGCTGGCGCAGCGCAGGGCTACTACGTAAGCGAGGACGGTTATCCAGGCTGGATGGCGCAGAAATGGACGTATATTCCCCGCGAACTGCCCGGGGGCAGACCATCGTTTATCCATGTGTTCGAGCCGCTTGAAGATGGTCAAACCCGCGGTGCTAACGTGTTTTACAGCGTGATGGAGCAGATGAAAATGCTCGACACCCTGCAAAATACGCAGCTACAGAGCGCGATCGTGAAAGCAATGTATGCAGCCACCATTGAAAGCGAACTGGATACGCAGACGGCAATGGAGTTTATTCTCGGCTCTGACAGTAAAGACCAGCAAAGCAAAATGACAGGCTGGCTGGGTGAGATGGCATCGTATTACACCGCGGCGCCGGTTCGACTCGGTGGTGCCAAAGTCCCGCACCTGATGCCTGGTGATTCACTAAATCTGCAGTCAGCGCAGGATACGGATAACGGTTATTCAACCTTTGAACAGTCACTACTGCGCTATATCGCCGCCGGGCTGGGGGTGTCATACGAGCAGCTCTCGCGTAACTATTCCCAGATGAGTTACTCCACCGCGCGGGCCAGCGCCAACGAGTCCTGGGCCTATTTCATGGGACGCCGCAAGTTTGTCGCATCACGCCAGGCCAGCCAGATGTTTCTTTGCTGGCTGGAGGAGGCAGTCGTTCGTCGGGTCGTCACTCTGCCTTCTAAAGCTCGCTTCAGTTTCCAGGAGGCGAGAAGTGCCTGGGGTAACTGCGACTGGATTGGATCAGGGCGAATGGCAATTGACGGACTGAAAGAAGTGCAGGAAGCCGCCATGCTGATTGAGGCGGGGCTCAGTACCTATGAGAAGGAGTGCGCCAAGCGAGGTGAAGACTACCAGGAGATATTTGCCCAGCAGGTGAGAGAAACAATGGAGCGCCGGGCTGCGGGTCTTACCCCTCCGGCATGGGCGGCATCCGCCTTTGAATCTGGTCTGAAGAAATCACATGAGGAGGAGAAAGATGACGCCAGAGCTGCGTAATCTCCCGCATATTGCCAGCATGGCCTTTAATGAGCCATTGATGCTTGAACCCGCCTATGCGCGGGTTTTCTTTTGCGCGCTGGCAAGTCAGCTGGGCATCACCCGTCTGACGGACACGGTGTCGGGCGCAACGCTTGGTGCTGAGCAGATTGCCGAACCGCTGGCGCTCTTTGGTGATGATAAGGAAGTGGGACCCCGGACAGCGCGCAGTTACCAGATAACGAACGGCATCGCGGTGCTGCCCGTTTCCGGCACGCTGGTCAGTAAAACCCGGTCGCTGCAGCCTTACTCCGGCATGACGGGATATAACGGCATTATTGCCCGCCTGCAGCAGGCCATGAGTGATCCCGGGGTCGACGGCATTCTCCTTGATATGGATACGCCTGGCGGGATGGTGGCTGGCGCATTCGACTGTGCCGACATTATTGCGCGTATGCGCGATATCAAACCCATCTGGGCGCTGGCAAACGATATGAACTGCAGTGCCGGGCAACTTATCGCAAGCGCCGCTTCCCGCCGGCTGGTCACCCAGACCGCGCGTACGGGCTCTATCGGCGTGATGATGGCGCATAGCAACTACGGTGCCGCCCTGAAAACGCAGGGCGTCGAGGTCACCCTGATTTACAGCGGGGATCACAAGGTTGATGGCAACCCCTACGAAAAACTACCGAAAGACGTCCGCGATGATTTTCAGACGCGGATCGACGCCACGCGCCGAATGTTTGCCGAAAAGGTTGCTGCTTATACCGGCATGTCCGTTCAGTCCGTGCTGGATACCGAAGCGGCTGTATTTTCCGGTCAGGAATCGGTGGATGCCGGTCTGGCTGAAGAGCTGGTTAATAACACTGACGCGCTGAACGTGATGCGCGAGTCACTTAACAAACGAAAAACGATCTCCCCTGGAGGGAATATGGAAAAAGTAACCACCGCATCAGCCGCAGCTGAGAATGCAATTCAAGCCACCGCGCCAGCAGAACCGACTAATACTGTCGAATCCGCTGCTGCAGTTGTTGCTTCCCCGGCAGAGATCAGTGCCCGGGTTGCCGCAGCGGTGAGTGCCGAAAATGGCCGAATTATGGGGATCCTGAACTGTGACGAGGCAAAGGGGCGCGAATCACAGGCGCGCGCACTGGCCGAAACCCCTGGCATGACGGTTGAGAGTGCGCAGCGCATTCTTGCCGCGGCACCGCAAAGCGCACAGGCGCGTTCCGATACGGCACTGGATCGCCTGATGGAAACAGCACCTGGTGCGCTATCGACAGGTAATGCATCTGCTGGAGCAGGTGACGATTTGTTAAATACCCCCGTTTAAGAGGCAATTATGGCAACGACTGAAGTTTTTACCCATCTACAGCCGCTCGGCAACAGTGACCCGGCACATACGGCATATGCACCCGGTGAACTGACTGCCTCCACGCCGGCCATGACACCACTCATGCTGGATGCCGCTACGGGCAAGTTAACGGTCTGGGACGGCACTCACGCTGGCGCGGCATGCGGTATTCTGGCCGTAGCTGCAGACCAGAGCAGCGTGGAGCTGGCATTTTATAAATCCGGCTCATTCCGCATTGAAGATGTTCTCTGGCCTTCAGCTGTGACCGATGAGCATATCAAGCGTAATGCGTTTACCGGCACGGCCGTCAGCATTATCTAAACCCTTTATTAACACTCACTTTCATCCATAAAAGCCGCCTGTGCGGCTTTTTTTACGGGAAAAATCTATGTCGATTTATACCACTGCCCAGTTGCTGGCGGTCAATGAGAAGAAATTTAAGTTCGATCCGCTTTTCCTTCGAATTTTCTTCCGCGAAAGCTATCCCTTCAGCACTGAGAAGGTTTACCTGTCGCAAATCCCGGGCCTGGTTAACATGGCGCTCTATGTCTCGCCTGTTATTTCCGGCAAGGTCATCCGCTCCCGCGGCGGTACAACTTCAGAATTTACGCCTGGCTATGTCAAGCCGAAGCACGAAGTAAACCCGCAGATGACCCTGCGTCGCCTGCCGGATGAAGATCCACAGAACTTGGCTGATCCTGCCTATCGCCGCCGCCGTATCATTCTGCAGAACATGAAAGATGAAGAGCTGGCGATTGCGCAGGTTGAAGAAATGCAGGCCGTATCCGCCGTGCTTAGCGGTAAATATACCATGACCGGGGAGGCGTTCGAGCCGGTGGAGGTGGATATGCAGCGCAGCGCCAGAAACAACATTGTTCAGGCGGGTGCTGCAGCCTGGTCCACCCGGGACAAAGAAACCTATGATCCGACCGATGACATCGAGACGTATGCGGTGAATGCCAGTGGCGTGGTCAACATCATCGTGTTCGATCCAAAGGGCTGGTCACTGTTCCGCTCCTTCAAGGCCGTCAAAGACAAGCTGGATACCCGCCGTGGCTCTAACTCTGAGCTGGAAACCGCACTCAAGGATCTCGGTCAGGCGGTTTCCTACAAGGGTATGTACGGCGATGTGGCAATCGTCGTGTATGCCGGACAGTACGTTGAAGGGGGTGTGCAGAAGAATTACCTGCCGGATAACACCATGGTACTGGGCAACACACAGGCGCGCGGTCTGCGTACCTATGGCTGTATCCAGGATGTGGACGCGCAACGCGAGGGCATTAATGCGTCCGCACGCTATCCGAAAAACTGGGTGCAGACCGGTGACCCGGCCCGTGAATTCACCATGATCCAGTCTGCGCCGCTGATGCTGCTGGCCGACGCGGACGAGTTTGTATCCGTCAAACTCGCGTAACTTCCACCCGGTGGCCCTTCGGGGCCAATTCTTCGGAGTAGCTTCCATGACTGAAAAAGAAACACTCATCGCCCGGCTGAAAGAGCTGGGCAAAATGCTTGGCCGCGACGTGAATACCAGCGGCACTATCCAGGAGCTGTCGATGCGTATTGCAGAGCTCGAAGAAGAACTGGATGAGGGGGGGGGAGTTGCTACGGGCGATAGCAACGGGCAGGGCGAAGCCGATATTGTGGCTGGTGCGGTCGAAAATGTTCCCCCGGTAACAGCCGATACCACTGACGAAACCTTATCCGGTGATGGTGAGCTGGTGGCGGTTGAAACGCTGGTCACCCTGCATATTGACGCTTTGCACGCCGCACGAAATGAGCCTGTATCAATTGTGGAGCCTGGTGTCACGATCCGCGTTACCGGGAAGGAGGCAGGCTATCTGATTTCACATGGACTGGTCCGCGACATCTGACAGGGGGCACAGTGGCTGATTTTGAAAATCTCTTTGATGCAGCTATGTCACGGGCGGATGACACGATTCGCGACGTCATGGGCGCTGATGTAATGGTGACGTCCGGTGCATTGTCGGGCGTAACGATTCAGGGTGTCTTCGATGATCCTGAGAATATTGGTTATGCCGGGGCAGGGGTCCGGATTGAAGGAACCAGCCCGTCTTTATTTGTGAAATCAACCACTGTTCAGCAGCTGGAACGCATGGACACCCTGATGATTAACGGGCGGGCATTCTGGGTTGATCGTCTTGGCCCTGACGATTGCGGCTCCTGTCATATCTGGCTGGGCAATGGGAGTCCGCCCGCTGGCACCCGCCGTCGTTAAGGAGACTGCATGTCCATTAAAGGCCTTGAGCAGGCGGTAGAGAATCTCAACAGCATCAGTAAAACTGCGGTTCCGCGCGCGTCAGCGCAGGCTGTTAACCGTGTGGCAAACCGGGCCGTCAGCAGAAGCGTGACTGTTGTATCAAAAGCTACACGGGTCCCACGAAAGCTGGTGAAGCAGAGAGCCAGGGTGAGGCGGGCGACGGTCAAAAAGCCGCGAGCATTCATTCGCGTTAACCGCGGCAATTTACCGGCCATAAAACTCGGTACCGCCAGCGTGCGCCTCTCCCGCAGAAAGCGTGACCAGAAAGGGGCCAACAGCGTGCTGCGCATTGGTCCTTTCCGTTTCCCGGGCGGATTCATTCAGCAGCTTAAAAACGGCCGCTGGCATGTCATGAGGCGAACAGCAAAGCCCCGCTATCCGATCGAAGTGGTCAGCATTCCTCTGGCTGCACCTTTAACCACAGCATTCAAGGTTGAGCTGCCGAAGCTCATGGACTCAGATATGCCCAAAGAGCTCCGGGCATCCCTTACAAACCAACTCAGGTTGATTCTGACAAAATGAAACACAGTGATATCCGACAGTTGATTCTTGACGCGCTGGAAAACGCAATTGGTACTGACGCCATTTATTTTGACGGCAGGCCAGCAGTGCTCGAAGAGGGAAATTTCCCGGCCGTCGCCGTTTATCTCACCGACGCGGAGTACACCGGGGAAGAGCTGGATGCCGATATCTGGCAAGCCACTCTTCATGTTGAAGTCTTTCTTCCTGCCCAGGTGCCTGATTCGGAGCTGGATGAATGGATGGAAGCGCGTGTTTATCCGGTTCTGGCGGAGATCCCGGGGCTTGCATCCCTTATCACCAACATGGTGCAGCAGGGCTATGACTACCAGCGCGATGATGATATCGGACTCTGGAGTTCAGCCGATCTGAAATATTCCATCACCTACGAAATGTGAGGACGTTATGACCACACCTAACCCGCTGGCACCGACGAAAGGGGCCGGCACTACCCTCTGGATTTACACCGGGAGCGGCGATCCCTACGCCAGTCCCCTTTCGGATGTTAACTGGCTGCGTCTGGCAAAGATCAAGGATCTGCAGCCAGGCGAACTCACCGCCGAATCAGAGGACGACACCTATATCGATGACGACAACGCGGACTGGGCTTCATCCATGCAGGGGCAGAAATCAGCAGGCGACACGAGTTTTACTCTGGCATGGCTGCCGGGTGAAAGCGGTCAGCAGGACCTGGTAAACTGGTTCGATGACGGCACGGTTAAAGGATACAAAATCAAATACCCGAATGGCGCCGTCGATGTCTTTAAAGGCTGGGTGAGCAGCCTTGGGAAGACCGTTTCGGCTAAAGAAGTGATGACCCGAACGGCAAAGATCACCAATAACGGCAAACCCTCTCTGGCAGAAGACAGCGGTACTGCGGTAATTGGCGTGACGGGTATCAGCCTGGATAAATCCACTGCAGCGGTCGCTGTCGGTGCGACCACGCAACTGGCAGTGACGGTCCTGCCAGCCAGCGCTTCAGATGCATCCTTCCGCGTGGCCACTTCTGATCCGTCGAAAGCAACAGTGTCGGTCAGTGGTTCAACGGTGACCGTCACCGGCGTGGCGGCGGGGACCGTTGAAATTATTGTCATGACCAATAGCGGTAACTTTGCGGCAATCTGCAAGGTGACCGTTTCCTGAATCCCGGGGCGTGAGCCCCGTACTCCGGAGTAAATATGTTTCTTAAAACTGAACCGCTCGAGCATAACGGCAGCAGCGTGACGCTGTACCAGCTGTCCGCGCTGCAGCGCATTGAACACCTCGAATACCTGAAAAATCTGGAAGCGGTTGAAGAAGATGATTTCCAGACCGCTATCACCCTCACCGTGAAAAATGGTGCTTACCTGGTGGCGTTGTCGCTCTGGCATGGTCATACGGTGAAAGGTACGCTTCCTGAGGGCGCGCCGGCGGAAGTGACGAAAATTCAGGATGAAGTCCTGCAGACCTGGCCGACGGAGCTTATTGCTGAAGCGGATTTTAAGGTGAAACTCCTCTCCGGCATGATTGAACCGCAGCTGGAGGATCCGCAGGTTGGCATCAGCGAACCTGCAGAGCCTGTTACGGCGGAAAAGCCCTCGCCAGTGAGCTGACGTTTGTCCTGAAACTGGCGCGTGAGTTCGGTCGCCCTGACTGGCGCGCCATGCTTGCTGGCATGTCCTCTTCGGAGTATGGCGACTGGAAAATCTTCTACCGGGATAATTTCTTTCATGATGCGCAGCTGGACGCCCATTTCTCCGGCCTGCTCTACACCATTTCAACCCTGTTTTTTGCCGACCCGGAGCTGACGCCTGCCAGTTTCAGCATTCTTTCACCTGTATCTGAACCCGTTGATGTAGCAGAACCGGACGACGATGCGCTGATGGCGAAGGCGGAAGGTATTTCTGGAGGTATGCGCTATGGCCCAGACGGCAGTCGGTGATCTGGTCGTTAATCTTGACGTCAACTCGACGAAATTTAACGAGCAGATCAACTATGTCAAAAAAGAATTCAGGCAAACGGGAGACGCGGCGAACGATTCTGCTTTGCGGATCCAGCAGTCATTCAGCCGTCAGGAGAGCGCTGCCCGCAAGGCAGGCATCTCTGTCGGCCAGTATACCGCGGCGATGCGCATGCTCCCGGCGCAGTTCACCGATATCGCCACGCAGCTGGCGGGCGGCCAGAGCCCGTGGCTGATCCTGCTCCAGCAGGGCGGACAGGTTAAAGACTCCTTTGGCGGGGTTATTCCAACGTTTCGTGCGCTGTTGGGATCTATCTCGCCGGTTATGCTTGGTATTGGGGCGCTCTCTTCAGCGACGGGGGCGCTGTTGTATACCTGGTATGCCGGGTCGTCCACACTCTCCGATTTCAACAAAACACTGGTGCTCTCCGGTAACGCTTCGGGGCTGACTGCCGATCGGATGCTCACGCTGGCGCGAAGCGGCCAGTCCGCCGGTCTTACGTTTAATCAGACGAGCAAGGCACTGACGGAGCTGATCAACGCTGGCGTGCGTGCCGGTGCCCATTTTGACGACATGAGCCAGGCCGTTGCCCGCTTCACCGGAGCATCGGGTGTACCAGTCGATAAGGTTGCCGCTGCGTATGGCAAGCTGACAACTGACCCGACATCCGGGCTCATTGCAATGGCCCAGCAATTTCACAACGTCACCGCCGAGCAGATAGCACATGTTGCCCAGCTGCAGCGTGCCGGTGATGAAGCCGGGGCACTTAAGGCGGCAAACGACGCGGCCACCGCCGGTTTCAACGATCAGACCAAATCCATACGGGAAAATATGGGGTCGATTGAAACTGCTGCCGATACGCTGAAACGCGCGTTTAAGTCGATGTGGGATGCGGCGCTTGATGTTGGTCGGCCTGATACCGCGCAGGAAATGGTGACAAAAGCAGAAGCCGCTTTCAAAAAGGCCGATGAAATCTGGAACCTGCGAAAGGATGACCGTTATGTAAATGATGAAGCACGCGCGCGGTTCTGGAATGACCGCGAAACGGCCAGGCTGGCGCTGGACATGGCGCAGCAGCAGGCGGGGAATTCCAAAGCGAATGAGGCGAATGCCTCCCGCGAAGCGGTAGCGGAATCTGATCGTCAGAAATATGCTGCACAGGCGCAGTCTAATTACTCTAAAACGCAGTCAGCGCTGGAGAAATACACCTCACGACA
The DNA here is from genome assembly GCF_002920195.1 of Leclercia sp. LSNIH8. Lineage (NCBI taxonomy): Bacteria > Pseudomonadati > Pseudomonadota > Gammaproteobacteria > Enterobacterales > Enterobacteriaceae > Leclercia > Leclercia sp. LSNIH8. The sequence continues at coordinate 946,311 of NZ_PQJY01000001.1, forward strand.
GAATGAGCTGAATAAGGCTCTGAAAGATGGGCGGATCCTGCAGGCGGATTACAACATCAACATGGCGGCGGCCAAAAAGGAGTACGAGGACTCCCTGAAAAAACCGACGAAAGGCAGAACGCCTGGAGGCGCAAAACTCACCGACAGCACCAGTGCGCAGACACTGGAGTTGCAGACGCAGCTTGAGGTTTTGCGTCAGCACAGTGATATCAATGACACGATTAGCCAGCAGCGCCAGCAGTTGTGGAAAGAACAGGCCAGATTTACGATCCTTGAGCAGGCTGCCAGAACCCGGGCGCTGACGGAAGATGAAAAGTCCCTGCTTGCCAGCAAGGATAAGGTGCTCGCTCAGGCTGAAATCAATGCAAAACTGGGTGACCAGATCATCACGCAGGAGCGCCTCAACCGTCTGCAGGACACATCGCAAAAATATGTTACCCAGATGGGTGAGAAAACCCGGGCGCTGGCGGAAAGCGCGGGGATGAGCAGTCGTGCGGCACAGCGGCGCAATGAAGAGGCTCAGTTACTACAGGGCTGGAAAAATGGCGGCGGATCTGAAAAAGATCAGGGCTACCAGAAAGAGCTGCAGGCGCTACAGGGATATTATCAGGAACAGGATAAAATGCGCGGTGACTGGCTGTCTGGGGGGAAATCCGCCTGGGCTGATTACGCCGATTCTGCGGGTGACGCGTACGGCCAGGTGAAAAATATCGCGGCCAGCACCTTTGACGGAATGACGCAAAACCTTGCCGACATGCTTACCACCGGTAAAGCAAAGTGGGGGGACTTCACCCGCTCAACGCTTTCGATGCTGGCGCAAATTGCCCTTAAACAGGCGGGAGTAGGGATCGTGGGCGCTGTCAGTTCGGCTATCGGATTTGCCGGAGGCGGCTATACCGGATCGGGCGGTAAATATGAACCTGCCGGGGTGGTTCATCGCGGAGAGTTCGTTTTTACCAAAGAGGCGACCAGCCGGATCGGGGTGGGGAATCTGTACAGCATGATGCGCGGTTACGCGTCCGGCGGACTGGTGGGTGGCGGCAGTATGCCCGCTGCGGCCACGGGGGGGATCAGCGTCTATGCGCCGGTCAGTATCAGTCAGGAGGGAGGTGGCGAGTCCAGCCAGGCGGACACTATCGGAACGGCGCGGCAGCTTCAGGGCATTGTTCAGCAGACCATCACCGACCGGCTTAAAAAGGAGATGGGGCCGGGTGGTGTACTTTACCCAAGGAGATAGCAGTGACAGACACATTCAGCTGGCGCACCCGTAAAACAGTTCGGGGAACGGAAAGCGCCCGTGCGCTTCAGTCCCAGTTTGGCGACGGGTATAAACAGGTCGCCGGGATGGGGATCAATGACAGGTCTGAAGTCTGGGATCTTGACTGGACGGGAACACGAAGCGAGGCCGCAGTGCTGCGTGCGTTTCTTATGTCGCACATCACTAAATCGTTCTGGTGGACGAACCCCTGGGGGGAGAAGAAGCTCTACCGGATGAAGGCTGATTCCTTCAGTGTTTCATTCCCCTCCGGAAAAAAAGCGACAGTAGCGTTCACGTTCGAGCAGTCCTTTGCTCCCTGAATATCTTCAAATCCAGAATGACTGACCGCCTCCGGGCGGTTTTTTTATGGGGCGAATATGAGTTTCACGCAGGATATACAGCAGCTGGAACCGGGCCAGTTAGTCCAGCTGATCGAAATAGACGGCACCGAATTTGGCATGGATACCGTGCTGCGCTTTCATGCCCACAATATTGCTACTGCAGGCTGGGCTGCATTCGCGGCTGACAACCTCCCTGCCATTATCTGGCAGGGTCAGCAGTACGACCCTTACCCTTACGAGCTGAAAGGTCTGGAGCTGTCCAGCACCGGGGCGCAGCCCACACCCACGCTTTCCGTGTCGAACGTCGGCAACTATGTGACGGCGCTGTGCCTCGAGTATGACGATCTGGCGAGGGCAAAGGTGAAGATCCACACCACGCTGGCGAAATACCTCGACGCAGCCAACTGGACAGCCGGCAACCCGAACGCCAGCCCGGCGGACGAGCGCGTGCAGCTTTTTTACGTTAACGCCAAAACAGCTGAAACGCGGGTGCAGGTCGACTTTGAACTCTGCTCACCCTTTGACATCCAGAACCTGCAGTTGCCCACCCGTCAGATCACGCCGGTCTGCACCTGGTGCACGCGCGGCTGGTACCGAACTGGTACCGGATGCGACTACAACGGGAACCGTTATTTTCTCAAGGATGGCACCCCTACGAATAACCCGGCGCTGGATATGTGCGGCGGCCAGATGCAGGACTGCGAAGCGCGGTTCGGGACGGGTAACCCGCTGCCGTTTGGCGGCTTCCCGGCGGCAAACCTTCAGGGCAAATAACCATGCGAAAAAAACTGATGGATGCGATCCGCGCCCACGTCGCTGAGGAATATCCGAACGAGGCTTGCGGCGTGGTGGTGCAGGCCGGACGGGCGCAGCAGTACATTCCGTGCCGGAATATTTCAGCCACGCCCACTGAGGCCTTCACGATCTCGCCGGAGGATAAGCTGGCAGCATCGGAACAGGGCGAAATCATTATGATTATCCACTCGCATCCTGATGTGGTGCAGCTTGTGCCGTCCGAAATGGACAGGGTGCAGTGCGACTGGTCCGGGGTGGAATGGGGCATCATGAGCTGGCCGGACGGTGATTTTTGCACGCTGGCACCCCGTGAGGACCGGGACTACGCCGGGCGGCGCTGGGTGCTGGGATTTGCTGACTGCTGGTCACTGATCCGTGAGTGGTTTCAGCGTGAGCACGGCATTACCTTGGGTGATTACTCGGTACCGTACGAGTGGTGGGAGCAGGGCGAAAATCGCTACGACGATAACTGGGAGGTAGAAGGCTTTATCCAGGTGGACCCTGCTGATATGCGTCCCGGCGATATGATCATGATGCGCATACAGGCGCAGGTAACCAATCACGCGGCTGTTTACCTCGGTCATCACGAGCACCAGGAAAACATCATACTGCACCATAATTTCGGCAGCCTCTCTGCCCGGGTGCCGTACGGCAAGTATTACCGCGACCGCACCGTTCGTGTGGTCCGGCACAGGAAGCTAATGAATGCTGAAAACACTGATTCTTGAAGGCCGCATGGCGAAAAAGTTCGGGCGCGAACACCAATTTCACGTTGAGGATCTGCGCGAGATGCTGCGGGCCATGTGCAGCCAGGTTCCCGGTTTTAAACGCTACCTGTCAGAAGGGCATATGAAAGGGATCCGCTTTGCCTTCTTCAATGACAAAAACAATATTGGTCTTGACGAGTTTGAGATGAGCCGCGGTGGTGCGGTGTACCGTATTTCGGCCATTACCGAAGGTTCAAAGCGCGGCGGCGTGCTGCAGATCGTTATCGGAGCAGTGGCGCTCGTGGCCGCGTATTTTACCGCGGGTGCTTCTTTTTCTGCGTGGGCAGCTGCAAACGGAATCAGCGCTGCAGCAGTAACTGCCTCGTCTACTGCCCTTGCCGGGATCGGTCTGTCTATGTCGCTTGGCGGCGTAGTGCAGATGCTGACACCCCAGCCGAAATACAACGTCGGTGCCTCGTCCAGTACAGACAATAAACCCAATTACGCCTTTGGCGCGCCGGTGAATACCGTGGCTGTGGGTTATCCGGTCCCCGTGTTTTTTGGCGAGCGCGAGATCGGCGGGGCAGTCATCAGCGCGGGGATCTTCTCCAGCGACCAGCAGTAAATTTTATTGCAGCTTCAGGCCACCTCCGGGTGGCTTTTTTTATGGGTGAAATATGCGACTTCTCGAAGATGAAACCCTTATTCAGGGACGTAAAGGCGGTGGCGCTAAACAGCATACCCCTGTTGAAGATCCGGATGACCTGCTGTCGACAGCAAAATTAAAAATGCTGCTGGCGATCGCTGAAGGTGAAATCCAGGGCGAGCTGACGGCACAGAACATCTTCCTTAACGACACCCCGCTGGCGAACGCCGACGGCAGCTACAACTTCACCGGCGTGAAATGGGATTTTCGCCCGGGCACTCAGGATCAGGACTACATTCAGGGATTGCCGGAAGTCGACAACGAAATGTCGGCAAACGTGACAGTGACCACCACCGCGCCGTGGACACGCCAGTTCTCTAACCTGATGCTGGATGCCGTGCGTATTAAGCTGAGCCTGCCTGTACAGTACACCTATAAAGACAACGGCGACATGGTCGGGACGGTCACGGAGTACGCCGTTGATCTCTCGACTGATGGTGCTGCCTGGCAGACAGTGGTTAACGGCAAATTCGACGGAAAGACAACCACGGAATACCAGCGCGATATCCGCATTGATCTGCCAGCGGCCACTACTGGCTGGGCTGTGCGGGTACGTCGTATCACGCCTGATTCCATCGGGAACTCAAAACTGATAAACGCCTTCAAGGTGTTCTCGTTTGCTGAGGTGATCGACAGCAAGTTACGCTATCCCAATACGGCGCTGCTGTATATCGAGGTCGATGCCAGCCAGTTTACCAGTGGCGCGCCGAAGGTGACCTGCAGGCCGAAGGGGAAACTGGTACGCGTGCCGGACTCCTACGATCCGGTTACGCGCACCTACAGCGGTACCTGGTCCGGTGGCTTCAAAATGGCCTACACCAACAACCCGGCCTGGGTATTTTACGATCTGGTGCTGGATGAGATTTACGGCATGGGTACCCGCATCGATGCAGGCATGATCGATAAGTGGGAGTTGTACGCCATTGCGCAGTACTGTGACCAGAAGGCGTCGAACGGGGCGGGTGGTACCGAGCCGCGATTCACCTGCAACGTTTACATTTAGAGCCAGCAGGACGCCTACACCGTTCTCAGCGATCTGGCAGCGATATTCCGGGGGATTACCTTCTGGGGCAACGACCAGATTTACGTGCGCGCGGATGTGCCGCAGGATGAGGTTGATTTTACCTACCATGCCTCGAACGTGATCGACGGGTTGTTTACCTACGGCGGCGGCAGCTACAAAAACCGCTACTCGTCTGCTCTGGTGTCCTGGTCTGACCCTCAGAACCATTACAGCGACACGGTTGAGAGTGTCTACGATTCCGACCTGGTGAAGCGGTACAAGGTCAACCAGATGTCGATGACGGCGATTGGCTGCACATCCCAGAGTGAAGCGCACCGCCGGGGCCGCTGGGCGCTGCTGTCTAATGCGCGCGACGGAACGGTGTCATTTGGCGTGGGGCTGGACGGTTATATCCCCCTGCCTGCAGAAATTATCGGTATCGCGGATCCGTTCCGTGCCGGTAAGCAGAACGGCGGACGTATCCGGGCGGTGAGCGGGCGTAATGTCACGCTTGATCGTCCTGCTGACTACACTGCTGGTGACCGCCTGGTGGTCAACCTGCCGGACGGCAAGGCGCAGACGCGGACAATCGCGTCCGTCAGCGCGGACAAACAGACGGTGACGGTCACCACCCCCTTCAGGCTGCCGCCTGAGTCCGGTGCAGTGTGGGCCATAGACAGCGACAACCTGGCTATCCAGTATTTTCGTGTGACCTCCATCCGGGCGAACGACGACAGCAACGGTGGTTTCACGATCACCGCAGTTCAGCATGACCCGAATAAATACCGCTATATCGATGACGGTGTGCGCATTACCCCAGCGCCAGTCACCGTCACGCCCGTAAGCGTTCTGCCGGCACCGAAAAACATCATCCTCACCGAAACAGACCACATCGAGCAGGGGCTTACCGTTGCCACCATGAATGCTTCCTGGGACAGGGTGGATGGTGCTATCCGGTACCAGGCGCAGTGGCGCAAGGATAATGGCGACTGGATAAACGTTCCGGTGAGTAGCGCACAGGGTTTCTCTGTGCAGGGAATTTATTCCGGAAGTTATGATGTGCGCGTACGGGCCCTGAACGCCCAGGAAAGCTCTTCCCCCTGGGGCTATGCCGATACTACCCATCTCACCGGGAAAGCGGGCCGCCCCGGTACGCCAGAGAATTTGCTCGCATCCGACAACGTGATATGGAATATCGATCTTACCTGGTCCTTCCCTGATGGTTCAGGTGATACGGCATATACGGAAATACAAAGATCCACAACGGATGACAAGGCTAACCCCCTGTTACTGGCGCTGGTACCGTACCCGGCGACACATTACCAGCATGGGCCAATGCGGGCGGGCGTCAGTCAGTGGTACCGTGCGCGCCTTGTTGATCGGATTGGTAACCAATCAGACTGGACATACTGGGTGCGAGGCATGTCCAGCGATCAGGCCAGCGATTATCTGGATGCCATCAAAGACGAGGTGCTGAGCGCAGAGGATGGCAAAGCATTAACGGAGCAAATCGACTTCAACATTGCAGGCATCCTGCAAAACACCCTGTCTGGCATTCAGGGAGCGAAAATCACCTTCCAGCAGTTCGGCTCGGCGTATGCGGAAATCTCAAATGCACAGATCCTGATTGCTGATGCTAACCAGGCGTTTGCGCAGTTCCAGGAGCTGGTTGCTGTTCAGTTTGCCGATAATGCAGCAGAGATTTATGAGGTTAAAACTGCGCAGGCAACTGCTGATAAAGCTTTTGCTGAATATCAACTCACTGTGGCGGTTGACTTCAGGGGCGTGAACAGCAGTATCACCACCATTCAGCAGGCGCAGGCCAGCGCTGACCAGGCTTTCGCGCAATACCAGCAGCAGGTGACGGCTAAGTTTTCGGATCAGCAGTCAGCCATCAACGAGAAGATGACGGCTTACGCAGATGCGACCAGTGCCAATGCAATCTATACCCTGAAGGCTGGGGTGAAATATAACGGCAATTACTATGACGCCGGGATAAGCGTTGCGGTCATTGCAAACGGTAATGCCATTTCCACCCGTGTTGCGATCAATGCCAACGAGTTCGTGATGCTGTCCGGCAACGGAACCGCAAATATGTACTCGCCGTTCGCTATCGTCGGCGGCCAGGTCTTCCTGAACAGTGCATTCATCCAGGATGGAACGATCACAAGCGCCATGATTGCAGGCTATATCCAGTCAAATAACTACGTTTCCGGCTCGGTTGGCTGGCGACTGGATAAAGGGGGCGTTTTCGAAAACAACGGATCGGTGGCGGGACAAGGGTCGATGCGGCAGACCAACCAGAAAATTTCAGTGAAGGACTCAAACGGCGTTTTGCGGGTCCAGATCGGTTATCTCGACGGAGTATTCTGATGGCATTTGGTGTTCAGACATGGGACGCCGCAGGGCGTCCTAACAACTACGGGATCAAGCCAGTCTCAGTGCTTGGAACAATCCCGCTGGCTTCCGGACAAACTTCCGGTAGCTGGTCTTATACGGTGCCTGCGGGGATGAAAGTTGGCTTTGTAATATCGCTTGATGCTGGCGGCACGACTGTTGGCCGTCACATTGAGGCATCCGGGAACACCATCACCGTATCGCCAGCGTCAGCGATAGGGATTGGCAACTATGCCGCGTCCCAGTGTGAGCTTATCGTGTTTATGGTGAGGGCATAATGGCTTACGGTGCAATGATCTCTCTGGAAAATGGGAACCCCTTTGTCACCCCGCAATCAACGCCGTTTTGCCTGTATCAGCGGGTTGAGGTTGGCTCGTCGGCTTCCGGCGCTGCTCAGGTAGCAAACGTTGATATTCCGATTGACCCGAGCTATCCGGCGATAGTGTTTTGCAAGACATCCAACTACGCCACCGTTTCCGCCACTCGCGTCGGCGGAGTTATCCGGGCAGGGTCCGGGAGTCCGAACGGTTACGCGCACACGCTGACCGTTTATGTGTTTGCCATCTTCCCGCAAACAAAGCCCGCCTGGGGTTTGGCGGTGTGGGATGCGCAAGGAAAGCTGGTGCTGACGAATGAAAGCCGGGTACTTAGCGATCTGGTGACCATAGGGACTGTCGGCGCTGGCGGGGGCATTAACATCGATCAAACGCTGAATGGTTCTTATGCCGTCGCCCCAACGATCCTTGGCTCTGCTTTGTACCAGGTAATGGTTCAGGGCCAGCCTGTCATCATCAGCGTTACGGGTTACGCTGGCGCAATGTACAACGGCAGCACGACGAGAATTAATGCTCAGGGGAACGAGATCGGCCAGGGTAGTGGTGCAGGTGGCACCAATACGGGCAGGACAATAACCGCCATTAATACCGCAGCATACGATTAATCCAGAACAGTAATCCTCTCCCTCAATTTTATTCGAATACAGAACCCAGCTCCGGCTGGGTTTTTTTATGGAGCAAATATGTCCGCAGGCACAATCAAGCTTACTAACGGCTCTACTGCAGTAGTCGGTACCGGCACTGCCTTCACCTCAGATTTGAAAACCGGCGACGTTATTACCGCAACGGTCGGGGGTATATTCTTCACGCTATTTGTTGATGCCGTGACGAGTAATACCGCTCTTACACTGACCGACCCATTCACCGGGCCGACAACTTCCGGGCTGGCCTGGGTTGCTGTCCCGCAGCTGACGCTCAACCGCATTACCGCTTCCCTGGCTGCTCAAACTGCCGAGTCGGTGCGCCGGGTGCTGCAGGAGAACGCGAACTGGCAGGCTTTCTATACTGGCACTGGTGATATTACTGTTACGCTCCCTGACGGCACACCTGCGGGGCGTCCGGTACCCGGCCCGTCATGGTCGAAGATTTCTGGGCTGGTGAATTCTGCGATGCAATGGCGCGGCGGCATCCCGGCTAGTTCCAACCTTAACAACTTCGGGCCAACTTCGGCCTATACCGGCGTATGGGGCCAGTCCAGCGTAAGTGTGACCGCGGCTGACATGGCGAACGGGTATCCGGTGGCTGAGCGCGGCGTGTTAGAAGTATTCGCTGGTGGGCGTAATAACTGCACACAGCGATATACTACCGATGGTGGTAAGTTTTACATCCGCTGGCTTACTGCCGCGTGGAATGCGGCAAGTCCATCGTGGTCAGAGTGGAACGAGGTTGGTGGCTTAAGTTCAACGACGGTGCTACCAGCTTCGGTTACAACGCTCTCAGATTACGCGGCATTCTCGCAGAATAAGACCTATATCCTTTCAGGTGTGCGTACAGACTCTCCTGTAGGGCTTTCGGCAGGACAGAATAATGCGATTCTAATGTCATTGCGCAGGACTGGCGGCGCAATCATGGGGTTGGCGCAGATTCTGTTTACTGGCGCTGGGATTTATGAGCGCAGGGGGCAACCAGATGCAGCTACAAACTGGACTTCTGTCACTTGGTATCCAGGCGGTGACGCTTACGGTTGGCGCTTGCTTGGAGCTGATGCGATGGCGGCGATTGGTGTCGGTGTCGCCAGCCAGGGTTCTGCAACAGCGTTTGACTGGCAGCAGGCAGATTTTGTTTCCGGGCAGATACAATTAGCTAACGTTACTGGATGGCTAAATGCGCCGCCAGAGCTTAAAAACCCGGCTGGGGATATCGTTGCAATTGACTGCCTTATTGCTCGAACTACCTCAAACAGGTTTGTTGTCCGAATTACATCACAATCACCCACTGCCGTTTATAGATATGATCATACAGTCGTGATAGTTGGCGCTAAAGGTTCAAGAACTTTTACCGTCTCGCAAAACTTCAATAGCGACCCTTCTACTGTAATCCCGATCGCTAACGGCGGCACTGGGCAGCCAACGGCTGCAGGAGCAAGAACGGCTCTGGGTGTTGCCTATGGCACTGCTGCCGGAACTGTGGCGCAGGGCAATGACTCAAGGCTGGGGACGGTAGACGGTAAATCTGGAGGGGTCATCACAGGAACGTTTTCGATCGAGGGGCAAAACCTCAATATAAGATCTACTAATCCATCTGGTGGCTGGCCTGCATTCCTTACTTTTATGGCCGGGCAAGGTAATAATCTTGCTTATGCGAGAGTGTATCAAGAGCAGAGCGGAAATATCACGATCCAGACTGATATGAATGGGACGTCAAAGTATTTTCAATTTAATACTGCTGGCGATTTCAACGCCTCAAGAAATGTTATTTGCGTGTCACTTACCCAAACATCAGATGCAGACAAAAAAACTGATATCAAGCCGATAGATAACGCATTGGATAAAGTACTATCCCTTAATGGGGTGACATTTAACTGGAAAGATACCGGAGCCCCGTCTGCCGGGATTATTGCTCAGGAGCTGATGGATGTCCTGCCAGAATCTATTGGCTCAGTATTTGATGATCGCGATGAATATGGTGAATTCGAAGAAGAGCAAGAATTCGAGGAGCAACAGCCTTTCGAAGAGAAGGACGAGGAGGGCAACACAATCACGGTTTATCGCCCTGTGACTGTTAAGCGCACGGTGAAAGTAACCAGACTCATTAAGGCTCGCGACGAGACAAAACGCAGTTACACGGTTGAGTATTCTGGTGTGGTTGCCCTGTGCCTCCAGGCTATTAAGGAGCTTAACGCTAAGGTGGAAGCTCTGGAAAAGGAACTAAATCCGCAGGGGGCGGAAGAACAACCAGATGTTCAGCAGTAATTATCATCAACCGCATTTGCGAACTCTCTAAAGGGTGAAAAAATAGCCCGTACGGGAACGGGCACAAATCCCTTAGTTTTGTTATCAATCCCGCGCTCATGACGCAGGTCGTTAACATATCGGCAGCATCAGCCATTACTTTAGGTAGGTAGCATCAACACTTCGTTTAAAATCATCTACCTTTAATGAAGGTGAATCCCCCTTTGCGGCGGGGCA